>JBGVHH010000111.1:0-7922 GCA_045122195.1 Agathobacter sp. | reverse complement strand
GTCAGCTTTGCTGACATCTTCCTTTGCGCATTCCTGCAATCCGCCAGAGGCTTTTATCTCAGCCCCGGGATTGTACCCTCCACTGAGACGAATATGTTTCGTCTCACCACTTATAGAAGTGGGAGTCTCCCCAACTGAGATAAAAGGCGGTGGGAAAAACTTTCTCACCGCTAATTTTTTTACAATTACACACTTAAAATATGAGCTATATTATGGACTTTTATTAATACTGGTATTATAATTATATAAAATTATGAAGATTATATAAATTTATGAAAAATATATATAATTATGAAAATAATTGAAATTATATAAAATTATGAATTACTATAAAAGTGATGTAAAAGTATAAAAGGAGATTTATAAAAATGCGAAACCCTTTTGCAATAAATTTTGGTATGATTCCTAATGAAAGAATTGAACGTAAAATACTAATAGATGAGATTGTAAGCGAATTTACATCCGATACTATGCAGAATCCTTGCTACATGATTACCGGTGTGCGTGGAACCGGAAAAACTGTCACACTAACTGAAATTGAAAAAGAAATAGCTAAAGAAGATAAATGGATTATTATTCGCTTGAATTCTTCTAGAGATATATTAAGTAGTCTTGTTGGTAAACTATATGACAGTCACGAGTTTATCTGCAACTTTATTGATACCAACATCAATTTGTCCAAATTTGGTATCGGTGTTTCTCTTTCGTCTAAATCGCCAGTCTCAGATATTGAGTCAGCGTTAGAAATCATTTTAAAAGAAATAAAAAAACAAAAATATCGTTTACTGGTAACTATTGATGAAGTTTCAAACACTCCAAGCATGCGTGAGTTCGCAAGCACATATCAGATTATGATTCGAGAGGAGCTTCCGTTTTATCTGATTATGGCTGGTCTGTATAAAAACATTCATGACCTTGAAAATGAAGATAATCTGACTTTCCTTTATAGAACGCCAAAGCTTGAAATGAAACCACTGAACATCACCCGCATAAGAGACAGATATAGTAAAATTTTTAATATTTCTTCAGACAAAGCAATGGAAATGGCACTTATTACTAAAGGATATGCATTTGCTTATCAGGCACTGGGAAAATACTTGTGGGAATCCAAAAATCATGAACTTTCAGATACTGTTCTATACTATTTTGATGAAGCCCTTTCGCATTATGTGTATGAGAAAATCTGGTCTGAGTTATCGTCAATGGATAGAAAATACATGCAATATATTGTAACCAAAGAGGAAATAGATGTTTCAGAGGTATTGAAACTGGCTTCCTGCAAACCAAATGTTTTTTCCCAATACAGAAAACGTTTATCGGAAAAGGGATTAATAGATACATCTCAACATGGAAAAATCAAATTTACACTTCCACGATTTGATGTGTTTGTTCAAAATCAACTTTTATTATCTTAATTGAAGAAATAGAAACAAAGCGGTGAGAAAAACTTTCTCACCGCCAAATTATGTCTATTCAACGCCATTGATACAGAATTTGGATTATACATATGCATTCCATCAATTAAATAACCATTGCACCAGGCTTTTGTGCTCTCAAAATCCATATCATGATTTTTATCTCAGTTGGGAAGACTCCCACTTCTATAAGTGGTGAGTAGAAACATATTAGTCTCAGTGGAGGGTACAATCCCGGGGCTGAGATAAAAGCCTCCGGCGGATTGCAGGAATGCGCAGAGGAAGATGTCAGCAAAGCTGACGCGCATTCCGCAGCAAGAACGCTGGAGCGTTCTTGAAAGTCTTTCTTCGAAGAAATTTTTGTATCCTTAAACAGATCAGTCGAATCACATCCTCGACTATAATAAGCATCTATCATTCCAGCTGCATGTGATTTACCAAAGCGTCTTGCATGGCTTACTGCAACACACTTGCTATTAGTTTCTAAGATTCCATTCAAATAATCTAAAAGTTCTGTTTTATCTGCATTTGCTCTGGCAGACACTTTTCCTAACTTACTCTTTTTCATTCCCCCAAATCAAGTAATTATTTAACCTCATATGGCAATGCAATTTCAGTAGTAGAATATTCATTGATTTTTCCTTCTCAATTAATTTCATATACTCTGACAAATTCACCTTTATCGGGTCTTCTTTCATTATAGACAACATCTCCTATCGTAACTAGTTTCACCGCTTTTTCTTCTTTATAAAAGAATATGTCTCCTTTTAAACGATGAGAAGAAAGCAAATTCAAATCCTCATCTAGCACATAAACACTACTGCCTTTGATTGCATAAACCTGACATTTTTTTTCAGCATCATAATGAAGAAAAAGCCTTCTTACTTCTTTTAATTCTTTCATTCCCCTTTTAACTTCATGTGTTTTCAAGTCAATTTTCATATTGCCGAAATATATACAATCGGTTTCTTCGCAGTATGTATATTTAAAATTAAAAACATCCTCATAAAGTGTTATCTCCTCCATTCGGATTAGATTAAGGTCTTGATTATAAAAATACACTCTGCATATTTTTTCTTTGGAACCTCTTATATCAATCACCTTAAGATCGACAACTCCACTCTTTGTGATAACTGGAATTTTCTCATCACAACTCCAGAATGCATTTTCTAATTCTGGCTCATCATAGGAAACAGAAGCGCGCCACTGCTCTAACATGCCCATTGGGTATATTGGATTGCACAATGTCCACTCGGATGATTTCGCTTTCTTTTCCGCTGGTATCTCCATCAACTCAGTAAGTCTTTTCTTATTTGATTGCCAATCATATTCATCATAAAATCCATCTAAATCCATTACCATGACACTGTTGTGTATTGTGTCTATATTTAAATATCGTGATTCTTTTCCAAATATATCTGCTGGATATGTATAGCTATGTATTTCTTCGAAAACATTATTGATCATAGCAAGACAATGAATCTCCGAAAACCGATATTCACCTGTTTCATCTGGATAGACCATTCTCATTGTTCCAGTTTTCTCATCATAATCTTGGAATAGACCTGGAATTTCTTGAACAAGCACTGCCTTTGTATGATTTTTTACTTTTGTGCTCTTCTTTTCGTCTGCAATTTCTTTAATTACACCGTCTACATCAGACTTCCATAATGCTGCATTTTCATCACACATACGAAAATCTATATACATATTTGCACCAAATAATCTTGAAAAAAATGTAATGCTTTCATTAGCTGTCATTTCCTTTTTCACAAGATAACGCAATGCTGTGGCTTCTTCCTTTGTCATTTCAAGACTTGAAATCCATTTTGTAAGTCCATTGCTAAAAATTTTTCCTGCGGTTATCTGATAAGATGCTGACATTTTGCCGTTAGCATACAAATTCATGTAAAATTCATTATCATCAAAATAACTTACTGCTATTACCGGAAGACTTAATTCACTTGAAAGTTTTCTTCCTAAGTTGCACAGCTTTTTCCATTCAAAACTATTATCTATATGAAATATTGATGTCCATTCCTCTGCTGTTTGCTTTGTAGCATATTCTGGCGGAATAAGATTTTCTGGTATGTTTTGTACTTTTGTTTTTATCTGTAAATTTGTAAATGTTGTTCACATAACTATTTTCCTTCAAGAAATGTGCCTATCAATATATTTTTTCATATGCTCCCTTATATGTTCCATCTGCTGATTGGTCTTCTCATTATCAGATTTGAAGTTCATCATCTGCATAATGTATCCCTGGTCTACTGCCAGCTTAAGGCTGATTGGAAATTCAAGTTCATATGCTAAAGATATATGTCCAACAAGATGGTCAACCGCGCTTTTTCTGATACTTTTTAATATGCAGTGCTCTTCGTCAAATGCAGCCAGTACTTCATCTGTTATCTCGCCATTTTTAATTTCTTCAGTGGTGACATCATATATCTCTTCCATTGGTGTGTCGATGTTCACCTTAAAAATATCAATCTTGTCCGCATCCCTTATGAGTTTGCAAAATGTTGCCTCTTTCTCTGTAAGTGTCTCTGGCAATCTGTATGTATTGTGCTGTCTGATTGCAAGCTCAACTAAGTCTCGTTCCGGCTTATCTAAAAGTCCTGGAACATACTCTTCCATAAGTCCGTCATTGAATAATAAGTCTGCTCCGAGCTTGGCATGGTCAATTGAATTTGCATCGTTAAAGGTGTGGTATCTTCTTATCTGCTCAAATCGTCCCACATCATGGAGCATACCAAGAAGCCAGGCTATATCTCTGTCCTCACCTACTAATCCAATGCTGTCGGCTATTCTGTCACACAGCCCTGCCACTCTGTAAGTATGGTTAATTTTTAACTTTATTTTTTCATCTTTGGCATTGTAATTTGCTGTATAATCGGCAAATGTTTTTCTTACTTTTTCTCTATCTATAAACATCGCTTTTCTCCTTTGTTAACAAATGCAATAAGGGGGGATTGCTGGAGCGCTCTTGAACAAACTAATTTTTAAAGAACCTCCGAAGATAAGACCTCGGAGGTTCTTGGATAAATATTATTTTACTTCTACTAATTCGATTGTGAAGTTTAGCTCTTTTCCAGCCATCTCATGATTTGCATCAAGTGTAATCATTTTCTCATCTTTTTCTGTGACAGTAACCGGAATTGGCTGTCCTAACTGATTTGTAAGGAAAACCTTCTGTCCAACCTCAAGGTCTTCTGAACCAGGAAGATTTTCAATCTCGATAGTAAGAATATTAGCAGGATCAGACATTCCGTACGCTTCCTCTGGCATAAGATGAATGTCAATTTTCTCTCCTACTTCCATGTTGGCAACGGCTTTATCGAAACCGCTAATCATCATACCTGCGCCACAAACGAACTCAAGAGGCTCTCCTCTATCGTATGATGAATCAAACTGTGTTCCATCGTTGAAAGTTCCTCTGTAGTGAGTCTTGCATGTCTTTCCTACGTTCTTTCCCTCCATTTTTGGATGGCATGAACCGCCACATGAGCTACCTTCATGATGTCCACAAGAATGACCTTCTCCGTGATGATTACAAGTTACTCCTGCATTTTCAAGCTCACCTTTTAAATAACTTTCAACCGCAGCATCAACGTCACCAGCTGCTCCTGCACAAAGCTCGATGCCGGCCTCAGCGAGTGCAGCTTGAGCGCCACCACCGATTCCACCACAGATTAATACATCAATTGAATTATCTGCAAGTATTCCAGCGAGTGCTCCATGACCTTCACCATTTGAGCTAATCACCTCACAAGATACAATCTTGTCATCTTCAACTTCATACACTTTGAAATTCTCAGTTCTTCCAAAATGCTGGAAAATCTGTCCATTATCATATGTTACTGCAATTTTTTTCATAATAGTCTCTCCTGTTAAATTTTGTACTTAATTATTACTCATAAATCCAACTCTTTATTTTCATCTTATCTTCCTGCCTAAGATCACAGTGTATATCTGATTCAAATGATATATACTCATAATCTTTTCCATATTCTGAAAGTAAAGAAGCCAATTTATCCGCTTCCTTAATTGATACCTTTGTATCGCCTGTTGTGTGAAATATAAGAAGTGGTGTATTAATTTCATCCGCCCAATATGTAGCAGATCGTTTTTTATATTCTTCCGGCTGTTCTTCAGGCGTAGCTCCTATCAACTCCTTCATCAGGTCTCTCATATCCGCTCTATCTTCATATGCAATAAAAGCATCTGCTGTCCCGGAAATTATGACAGCCTTATTAATTCGGTCATCTCTTCTTAATGTCTCATATGTCATCATGCCTCCACGAGAAACACCAAGCATATTTATTTTTGAATTGTCTATGAATTCAAATGAATCACACAAATCGATTAACTTTACCACATCATTGACATCCTCGCCGCCAAATTCATCTGTCCCCTCACTTTTACCGCAACCTCTGTAATTTGTCGCAATACAAATCATTCCAAGGTTATAGGTATATGAAAGCGTATCCGTTTCCACTAAAGCGCCATAATCCCTGTTTCCTCCATGGTTGTAAATAAGACAAGGATTTGAACGCTCACTTTCTATCTGCGATTTTGATGCACTAAGATATGCTTCTATCTGAAGTCCATCGCTTTCGTAAAAGAAATGATAGCTTATAAAATCATCAAACTTTACACCCTCTGATTCTCCAATCTTTTTCAAATCAACTTGTTCGTAGTTAGTTATCCCTGCGTTTTCAAAATTCTGTTCAATGATTGTCTGAGCGCTTTCAGTCTCCTCCTGATTTTCAGACTCAGACGTTGATGTCTTCGACTTTGTCGTATCACTGCTACATCCCAAAATCGATATACATATCAATAATGTAATAAATAGTATCTTCTTGTTCACAAAATAATCCCCTTCAAAACATCTACCAATAGCCCCTATCTGACTATTCTATAATACATACTCTCAGATAGCTACTATTTTTAGAAATTTCGTTAAAGATTTGTGTAATATATTCCAGACGCAAGCAGAACTCCAAGAGAAACAAGTGTAATTGCAATCCAACATGTAAGTCCCATAAGAATAGGCTTTCCACCTTTTTTCACAAGTGAAACAAGGTCTGTATTAAGTCCAATTGCACACATAGCCATTGCTATAAAAAATTTCGCAAGCCATTTCATTGCCACAACAAAGCTTCCTGTGTAGAAAGTTGTAAATGCAGATGTATCAAGCATTCCAACTACTGTTGTAATAATAGATGCACCTATGAAAAATAGGATAAACCATGGAAAAATCTTCTTGAAATCAAAAGTATTTGATGCTCCACCCTGTTTTTTTGCTTTGTACATTCTAAAGCATGCAAGCGCAAGAGTAATTGGAATAATAGCAAGTGTTCTTGTAAGCTTTACTGTTACCGCTGTGGAAAGAATTCCTTCCACTCCGTAGAGACCTTCCGCTGTTGATGCAGTAGCTGTAACTGAGGATGTATCATTTACTGCTGTTCCTGCAAAAATGGCGAAGCCTTCTGAACCCAGTCCAATGGCATGACCAAGTGCTGGGAAAATAAGTGCTGCCATTACATTGAATAAAAAGATAACAGAAATAGACTGTGCTACTTCGTCATCATCCGCCTCAATTACAGGTGCTGTAGCGGCAATCGCAGAACCACCACAAATAGATGAACCTACACCAATTAAGGTCGATACCTTGGCATCCATTTTAAGCAGCTTCATCAATATAAAAGCTGTGATTAGTGATGTCGAAATTGTACAGATAATAACTGGCAGACTCTGTGTTCCAACCTTTGCAATAGTTCCAAGATTAAGTGAGAATCCAAGAATAATAACCGCCCACTGGAGAATCTTTTTTGATGTAAATTTTACTCCTGCTCCAAATGTCTCACTTCCAGAAAGTGTAGGTTTTATCAATGTGATAATCATACCTATCAAAATTGCAAAAACAGGTGCTCCGATTACTTCAAGTGATACATTTCCAATTTTAATTGCACCAAGGAAAGTCGCTACTGCAGCAATTACTGTGCAAAGTACTATTCCCGGAATTGACTTCATTGTAAATTTCATTTCTGTTCTCCTTCAATTTCCATATTTTAGTAATTATCAATCTTGAAATTATTATACCCCTACTTTATAATAATAAAAAATTATAAATATTTATGTTATCATAAAAATATCTTATTGTTGTTTGGAAAGAGTGATTATATGTTAGATTTTAGAACAGAAACATTTTTAACAGTATGTGAATATATGAACTATACAAAAGCAGCCGAAGTTCTAAATATGACTCAGCCTGCAATCTCTGGGCATATTCGATTTCTGGAAAATCATTATGGTACAAAGCTTTTTTCTTATGAAAACAAGAAGCTTTCTCTGACCAAACAGGCAATGTCATTAAGATAAGAGAATATGAATTTATGAGCAGATATGTACAAACCAATATATCTGTTCTTTTTTTTGAAAAATTCTATAAATTTCGCAAAAAAGTTCTTGACAAATAGTCAAAAAAATGCAGCGAAGCCTTTT
>JBGVHH010000110.1:0-67004 GCA_045122195.1 Agathobacter sp. | reverse complement strand
GTCAGCTTTGCTGACATCTTCCTTTGCGCATTCCTGCAATCCGCCAGAGGCTTTTATCTCAGCCCCGGGATTGTACCCTCCACTGAGACGAATATGTTTCGTCTCACCACTTATAGAAGTGGGAGTCTCCCCAACTGAGATGATGTTTCCCATCAATTAAACATTATATCATATATATTTATCAATCAACAAGATACATAAACGCCCCAAGGTTTCCTCTTTTCCCATGGCTCGCCCTGTGTGAAAAAAGTAATGAATTATTGCAGCATGTACAAATATTGGTAACTGCAATATTTTTCTCCAAAATCCCTGCCTCAATCATTATAATCTGATTAGTTCTCCATAAATCTAACTGATAATGACCATTTTTCTTGTCAATTAAAATTTCATTAACATGCGAAGGAAACTGCTCTTTAAATTTTTCTGCCACGTCTTCGCTTATTTCGTAACAGTCCTGACATATTGATGGTCCGATAGCAGCAACTACATCTGCTGGATTTGTTCCAAACTCCCTTTTCATAACCTCAAGAGTTTTCTGTCCCATTCTGTTTACTGTGCCCTTCCATCCAGAATGACTAAGTCCTATTGCATGATTTTTTGTATCCACAAAAAATAGAGGAACACAATCTGCATAAAAAGTAGACAGTACTACATTTTTTTCATTTGTTACCAATCCATCAACATCTGTGTATGGTCTCGGGCGTACCACACCAATTCCAGCTTCCTCATTTCCCACCCTGATTACATTGGTAGTGTGAGTCTGATCCGTTGTAACAAATCTATCCACCGTCGTGTCAAGTGCCATCGCCAGTCGTTGGTAATTTGTCTCAACTGCAGATTTTTCATCGCCACGGTTAAAACTAAGATTCATGGAGGAAAAAATATCTTTACTCACTCCACCGCCTCTTGTGGTAAAACAATGTTTTACTATTCCCGTATCATCAAGCTTATCAAAATGCAAAAGCGGCACTCTGTCATTTTGTTCTATTTCATGCTCTCTTAATTCAAAAATCTTCTGGCTATTCTTTATTTTGAAATCACTTATCTTCATTCGAGTCTCCTATATTTTTCCTTCAAAAGCATTTCTATAAAGAGTAACATCGCCTCCATCAATTGCCAGTACATCAAATCTACAATCTGTCCATTCACTGTATCCATTTCTCATAAAATAATAATTTGCAACCATCTGTATTTTCTGCTGTTTTCTGACGTTTACTGCCTCTGAAGCATATCCACATTTACTATTGTTTCTATACTTTACTTCCACAAAGCAAATAGTCGTTCCTTCTTTTGCGATTATATCTATTTCCCCAATTCTATTTCTATAATTTCTTTCGATTATTCTGTAACCGTTTCTTTCTAGATACTCTACCGCTAACTGTTCATACTCATCCCCTATTTTTCTCTTATTCAAAAACTATACCCTTCTCCATTTAAATTATCCCTTTTTATTATTTCGTTACATTTTCCCGTCTAATTTTGCCTTCATCTTGTCAATGTCATTTACAAACACAAGAATCTCTGCTACTACCTCGTATAATTCCGGTGGAATCATATCTCCAATTTTAAGCTTAGACAACGTATCCGCCAATTTGCCATCTTTGTGAAGTGGAACATTACTTTCCTTTGCTTTTTCAATTATCTTATCTGCAACCTGACCTTTTCCTGTAGCAAGGATTTTAGGCGCAGCCTCACCCGGAACATATTCTATTGCTACTGCAGTTTTTTCTTTATCACTATTAATCTTCTTGAATTCAAATGGTTTAAAATTCTCATTACCTGCCATTTCTATGCCCTCATATCAAAAGAATACCTATGCACCTGTCCGCCTGCCGGCAAATCCTTTTTCATAAAATCATCCACAAAATTTATATGTTTTGACTCATTTATTACATTTACATTACTGTTATATCCCTTGCTCTTTAGCTTTTCATCCAGCATAGGAAGAAATTGTTTTACCAGATCAAACGACTCATCATTTTCCAGATAGAAATTGGTAGTCACTTCTTTATGAAGCATTTTCACAGATACATCGGTTGCTCCTAAATTATCTAAATCAAGATGTAAAAAAGCAGATAATTCCTTATCAGGATCATTCATATTCTTTTTATTGGTGTATACATATAGTTCCCCACTTGCATTTTGACCATTCATCTTTAGCGGAATCTGAACATAAGTGTATGCCTCATTTATCTGATTCATAAATTCAACATTACCTCTGATATTAGCTGCCAGATTTGTGATATTCTCATTGGTCTGACCAGATGCTTTTACAATATTTTCCATTCGTGTAATCTGATTTTCAACCTTTTCATAAAGCTTTGATAATTTACTTACATCTTTAGTCAGTTTTTCAAATTCCTCTGGTTTAATCAGCCACTGCTGTTCAAGTGCATTTCTTACAAGTGCCTTAAATTCTTTTTCTGAAAACAAATCAAGAATTGTCTTCTTATCTGCCCCCGTCTGTTCAACCAGATTCTGTATATCATTTAAAACAGATACCACACTGCTATTCTTTGAATACATAGATATTTCATTCTCTACAATATCCGGGAATAGTGCTTTTATCTGATTGTTTATTTCCTTTATTCCATCTTCATCAAGAATACTTCCAAGTGAATTTGGTAAAAGAGACTGTTGTGTAGCTGTTTCTATATTTTTTTCTATATTTGATTCAATACTTGCTTCTGTATTTACTTCTGTATTTACTTCCGTATTCACTGCTACATTTACATCGACAGCTTCTTTTGCGGCAATTGCTTCACCAAAATCAATATTTTGATTTATAATGTCACTTGTAACAATATTTTCACCCACATTTCCAGTTTCAGCTGGTTTAATATTCTCTGACAAGCCTTCTGTAATAACCTTAATTATTTCCGTGCTTATCTTAACCAGATTTTCATCAGACATATTCTCATTCGCAATAGTTTCAGGTAGTAGGCTTATGAAGTCATTCATAAAATTGGTAATTGCCTGCTTATCTCCCAGATAATTTTCAAATTGTGAGGCATTTGAAATATTAATTGGTATGCCAAGCTTTTGCATCTGTACAAGAGTAGTAACATCGATATTACTATTTGCCTGCGCCAGATGAAACATTTGATTAAGACTATTCTTGTCAATCGACATCTGCTCTTCCATCATTTTATTCACCATAGAAAGATTTGTCGCATCAGTAGGTATTCCTGCAGCCTGAAGTGCCTGAAGCAAGGTCAGATTTGCACCTGCTCCTCCTACAGTAAATGGTTTTATCTCTACAAGTGTTCCATTATTGGATTTCACCTGAAAAAACATAGACTGCCCCTGTTTAATATTCACTTTTCCATCTAGTCTTGCTGAAATCTGCTGACCATTGGACAATGCAAGCTTTACCTGTCCATTTTTCACAGAATTGACTGTTCCCTCAAAAACATTCCCTTTTGAGAGTTCAGAAAGAGATGAAACCAGATTTTGTGTTCCCTTTGCTCCCGAAATCGGTTCTGCCTGAGAGACTGCATTATTGTATTGTCCTACCAAATCCGAAATATGCATATCCGTCCCTCACTTAAAATTTTTGATAAATGTCTCTCTATGAATAGGTGTTGGTCCCATTGTCTTGATTGCTTCTATATGCATTGCAGAACCATACCCTTTATTCGAACTAAAACCATATCCCGGATAAATATTTTCATATTCCTCCATCATACGGTCTCTTGTAACCTTCGCAATTATACTAGCTGCTCCAATTGAAATACTCTTGGCGTCACCTTTTATAATAGGCACCTGTTTAATGTCTACATGTGGAATTGTAACTGCATCATTTAGAAGAAGTGTAGGCTTTGGTTCTAACTTATCAATAGCCTGTCTCATAGCTTCATATGTAGCCTGAAGAATATTTATTTCATCTATTCTGGCATGCGATGCCATTCCTATACCTACTGCAACAGCCTTTTCCATTATCTCATCATAAAGCTTCTCTCTTTTTGCTGCTGAAAGCTTTTTGGAATCATTTATATATAAAATATCACAGTCCTTTGGAAGAATAACTGCAGCCGCAACTACCGGTCCAGCTAAAGGTCCTCTTCCAACCTCATCAATACCAGCAATATATTCATAATCAGCATATTCTTTTTCATATGCCTTTATACTTTCAATTCTATCAATCTCAGAAAGATATTTCTCCAGTCTTTTCTTTGCGCTTTCTACTACAGTAATTACACCACTTCTTGAATCATTCTTATAAGCTTCTATGAACGCACCAAGACTTTTATCTTCACATTCTTTTAGCTCATTTTTAATTTCCCCAATTTTCTTTTCCATAACTGTCGCCACCTATTTTTCTTCAGGAGTCTCCAATGTGATTTTTCCAAGCTTTCCACTTCTAAATTCATCTATAAGAAGAACAGCTGCTTTACTGTAATCAGGCTCTCCTCCCTTAGACACACATTTCCTGTTTTCTGCAATTTCAATAATAATATCGGTCGATTTTGCTTCTTCATTAACTTCATATCGCTCAGCAAGTAATCCACTATAATCCTTTTTCAAAAATTCAATAAGTTCTATTGCAAGTTCATCCGTATTCAAAATTTCATCTTTTATTGAGCCAATAAGAGCCAGTTTAAGTCCTACCCTCTGGTCTTCAAATTTAGGCCAGAGAATTCCCGGTGTATCAAGAAGTTCAACATTCTTGTTAAGTCTTATCCACTGTTTTCCCTTTGTAACTCCAGGCTTGTTTCCAGTCTTTGCACATGCTTTTCCTGCATATGAATTAATAAATGTAGACTTACCCACATTTGGAATTCCAACTACCATTGCTCTTACGGGTCTGTTTTTAATTCCACGCTTTCTATCTCTCTCAATCTTTTCTTTGCAAGCCTCCATTACAACATCAGTTATGCTCTTCATACTGGTTTTGGTTCTTGCATCAAGGCTTACCACAAAGTATCCCTTGTCTTTGAAAAAAACACTCCATTCCTTTGTCTTATTCTTGTCTGCCAAATCAGCCTTGTTCATTAGTATTAATCTATATTTATTTTTACCAAGTTCATCTATGTCTGGATTTCTACTGGACAAAGGGATTCTCGCATCTACAAGTTCAATCACCAAATCAATTAATTTGATGTCTTCCTGCATCTGTCTTTTTGCCTTTGTCATATGTCCAGGATACCACTGAAAATTCATAATTCACCTATTCCTTTATTTTATTGTTCCAAAATCGCCAATGCCTGAAATTCTAAACCACGCTTTTCCAACTATATACTCCGATTTAACAGGTCCGATATTGGCAACTCTGCTATCTTCACTATTATTTCGGTTATCCCCCAAAACAAAGTATTCATCTTCGCCAAGTTTTATTTCTTCATTTGCAATTCCAGCATCTTCTATAGATGCAACATCAGTCTTCTCATCATACAATTCACCGTTAACATACACTGCTCCGTCTTTTATTAAGACCTTATCTCCCGGTGTTGCAACAACTCGTCTGATATAGTAATGTGATTTTTCATTTCCATTCGGTAGGAATACTACCACATCCCCTGACTTCGGATGAGAAATGATATATGCAAATTTATTCACCAGCACATCATCTTCATTCTGAAGCGTGCTCTCCATCGCCTGTCCTACCACACTTGTTCTTAGTCCAAAAAAGCTTACTAATACATATGCTATACAAAGAACTATTCCTATTTCCAATATCCATGCAAATATCTCCTTCACAAGCGGAAGATTTACTCTTTTCCGTTGCTTTCTAAAATTCAACCCTGCACGTCTTCTAGCCATTTTTGCACCTCTGCTCTTACTTTTATTCGCCTTCTACGATATATCTTTATAATCTTATCATTGAATCAATATGTTCGCAAGAAAAAAGAGAGTCAGTAAAACTGACTCTCTCTGTTACGCTCAATATTATTTTACAAGCTCTTTAACCTTTGCAGCTTTTCCTACACGGTCTCTTAAGTAGTAAAGTTTAGCACGACGTACTTTACCTTTACGTACGATTTCAACCTTCTCTACGTTTGGAGAATGAAGTGGCCATGTCTTCTCAACACCTACACCATTAGAAAGTTTTCTAACTGTGAATGTTGTACGGTTAGAACCGTTCTGTTTCTTGATAACAGTTCCTTCGAAAACCTGGATACGCTCACGGTTACCCTCTTTGATTCTTCCGTATACCTTTACAGTATCTCCTACAGAGAACTCAGGTACCTCAGCTTTTAACTGCTCTGCTTCAATGCTTTTAATAATTTCACTTGCGTTCATTTTGTGACCTCCTAATCATCTTGACGTTCTTAATGCTACTACTATTTTCGCAACAGAGGACCATCACTCTTTTATTCACAACATTGATACTCTAACATAATTTTTGCCTGTTTGCAAGCTTTTTTAATTTCTATATAACCAGAAAACAGGTGTTTTTGAACGATACATTCCTAATGCCTCAAATAGGCCTACGACTGACATATCTTTTTCGTCAAACATGCAATAAGGGGTTCTTCCTTTTTCCAGACAGTCATTAATCATATACGTAAGCAATGCCTTTCCAATGCCTCTTCTGCGATAGTTTGGATATACAAAAAGCAATCCCACATCACCACAATCGTTATATCCAGCCATTCCCACAAGGACATCATCAATAAATGCACCAACCATCTGCCCCTGTCTAATCTGGCTTTCAAGATAATACTCATCCGTATCCGGATTTGCTTCCATAACAAGCTCTGCGTGTTCCACTCCCAGAGGTCTGATATACAAGCCTTCGGCGTTGCCTCCCTCCATTGGTTCTCCATCCGGGCGGTACAAGCCTGTTACAGGTGCTTTTTCTTTCATGGTATATGTGGCAAGATAGCACTCTGCAATCTCTGTCATATTCCATTTCTCCACTGCCTTTTGTGACGCCTCTTTTGTATGGGCAACTAAAAATGCTGTATCAAGGGAAAATTCTGCAATCTTTATTCCAGCCTCTTCAAACGGCTTTCCAAAGCATACAGATTCGCCATCTTCCAATAACAGATTTGAATGATAATATATTCCAGTATTCACATTTCTCAACAACAATTCCTGCCCCTGGTGTTCGATTACCTCAGCTTCTCCGTTGTTTATCATTTCAATCATGTCAATATGCAAAAGTTTTTTTCCAAGAAGCAGTTCTTTTGCATCCTGAAGAATCTGGTATTTTTTGAACAAATCCGGTCTTCTTTGTTTGGTTCTCTCGATAGAATGTAAAAGACGCCATTCATCTATTTTTTTCTGATTACCAGACAACAGCACTTCAGGAACGGCTTTACCATGCCATTCTTCCGGTCTTGAATATTGAGGATATTCCAATAAGTTCCCGTGAAAAGATTCCGTTTCCGCTGACACTTCATTGTGAAGCACACCTGGTACCAGTCGGGAGATTGCATCAATCATAACCATTGCCGGAAGTTCACCGCCGGTTAATATATAATCTCCGATTGAAACATAATCTGTGACAACCTCTTCTAATACTCGCTCATCTATTCCTTCATAATGTCCACAGAGAAAAATCAAATCATCCTCTTTAGAAAATTCCATAGCCTTCTTCTGATTAAACACGCTTCCCTGAGGGGTTACATAAATAACACGCTTAGTATTATTCTCAGGAACTGATGATAAAACACTTGATACTGCGTCATAAACCGGTTGTGCCTGCATAAGCATACCTGCACCACCACCGTATGTGTAATCGTCAACTTTCTTATGCTTATTATTCGAATAATCTCTAATATTAACAGTTGAAAGCGTAATAATATTCTTTTTTAATGCTCTCCCAGTTATGCTGTTGGACAAGCCCTGCTCAATCATTTCTGGGAACAAAGTCAATACATGATAATTCATTTTTTCTCCAATTTTCTTTCCTTCTAAAAAAACAATGTAGAAACATTAAGCAAAACACTTGCCATTACAACTATTCCTAGTAAACATACACCTATAATTGCACAAACAAGTCCAGCAGTACCTCTTCCCTTCTTTGAGGATGTTCTTGATCTTCCATAATGCACAAATGCAAGAATATCAAAAAGTAAACCAAACCAGCTCCAGAACATACAAAGGCCAACAATTCCAAATCCAAGTGTAAGATTTGCATATTTTACGGTATCAAATCCCTGAACCATCACAGGTGCAGGTTGAACATTCGGAGAATATCCTTGCTGATTATTTATTTGCTGATTATTTGGCTGAATATTCTGTGGATTGCTCACTGGCATAGGATTAATCTGTTGATTATTTACTGGCTGGTGAAGCAATGCAATAAGTTGCTCAATATCTTTCTTGTATGCATTCTTAGGAACTGCAGCCATAAAGCCTGTCAGATCATTTTCTTGCCCATATACACCTGGCAACCATAACATCCTTGTCCATGCTTCAATTCTTATCATTCCATTTGTATATCTGAATGAAAAGCATTTTGGAATCTCAAAAAAACCATCTCCACCTTTATAAATCATTTCACCTTTAAATTCACAGTATCTAAATCCCTGTTTTGTTAAAAAATCATTTATCATGAAGTTCACAAATTCTTCTGGCTGATTTAAAACTTCAACTCTTATATATCTTGCCATAACTCTTACTCCTTTTATTTAATCATATTTATTATCGAAGTCCCGGTAACAAGTGCACAAGCATTGTTCCCTCTTCAATGCTTATTTCCTTTATGCAATCCTTTATTGCTGGAACAAGCAAATCATCCATTCCCTTTTTCTTTATAATGTATACATCATTTGCACCAGTCTGAAGGACATCTACTATTTCTCCTAAATCTTCTCCCTCATCAGAGCTAACCTTCAAGCCAATTAAATCAGCAATAAAGTATTCATTATCCCCAAGAGGAACTGCATTTTCTCTTGTTACAAAAAGAGGCGACTGTTTGTATTTTTCAACATCATTTATGTTATCTATCCCTTTAAATTTAAGGATGACCATATTTTTAAAGAATTTGACCGAAGCTATCTCCAAATCTCTTCTTTCTTTTCCATTGTCCAAAATAACCTGTTTTAATTTTTTAAATCTATTTACATCATCAGTTGTAGGAAAAACCTTCACTTCTCCTCTGATTCCATGTGTACTTGTAATTACACCAACCTGTAATAAATCTTCCATATTTCTCTCCAATATTATAAATCACAAATGCTTTCCACCAAATTCTTCTCACACAAAAAACGAAAGCCCCTCACAATGAGGGGCTCAATAATTACTGTACTATTTCAACAATAACCTTTTTGTCTTCTTTAGAGGCTGCGGCTTTTACAACTGCACGAATTGCTTTTGCAATACGGCCCTGCTTGCCGATCACTTTGCCCATGTCAGACTGTGCAACACGTAATTCCAAAACAATTGCTTTCTCGTTTTCGGTCTCAGTTACATTAACCTCATCCGGATAATCAACTAAAGATTTTGCAATTACTTCTACTAATTCTTTCATTACGCCACCTCTTTATCCTATTTCTCGATACCAGCATTCTTGAAGATTCTAGCAACTGTCTCTGTTGGCTGAGCTCCGTTTGCTAACCATTTCTTTGCTAATTCCTCATTTACATGATACTCACTAGGATCTTTAGTTGGATCGTATGTTCCGATTTCCTCGATGCATCTTCCATCTCTTGGTGATCTAGAATCTGCTACTACGATTCTATAGAAAGGAGCTTTCTTCTGTCCCATTCTTCTTAATCTAATCTTTACTGCCATTTATTTCACCTCCTCATAGGTTTTAAAATTAATTTTTATATGGTTAAAATGGAAGTCCTTTGAACATTCCACCTAAGCCGCCTCGTCTACCCTTTTTGCCGCCCATCATTCCAGGCATCTGCTTCATAAGCTTCTTGGTCTGTTCAAACTGTTTTACCAGTCTGTTGACCTCTGCAATATCAACACCTGCTCCTCTGGCAATTCTTGACTTTCTACTAGGGTTAAGTAGTTTTGGATTTCTTCTTTCTTCCGGTGTCATGGAATAGATAATAGCTTCTGTTCTCGCCATACCTTTCTCAGCCTGTTCTGTATCGATGTCACCCATCTTTGCATTGCCAAGACCCATACCAGGCATCATTCCCATAATACTTGAAAGTCCACCCATTTTCTTCATCTGACTCATGGAATCTAAATACATCTCAAAGTCAAATTCATTCTTGCGCATTTTCTGCTCAAGCTTTTTAGCTTTTTCCTCGTCAATACTCTCCTGCGCTTTTTCTATCATTGAAAGAACATCGCCCATTCCAAGTATTCTTGAAGCCATTCTATCTGGATAAAACTGTTCCAAATCGGAAAGTTTTTCACCCATTCCTGCATAGAGAATTGGTTTCCCTGTAACCGCTCTAATTGAAAGAGCTGCACCACCTCGGGTATCACCATCAAGCTTTGTGATGATTACTCCGTCTACACCAATCTTCTCATCAAATGTACCAGCTACATTTACAGCATCCTGACCTGTCATAGCATCTACAACAAGAAGTGTCTGAAAAACATCTGTAGCTTCTTTTATCTCAATAAGCTCCGCCATCATATCCTCATCTATGTGAAGACGTCCAGCAGTATCGATAATTACAACATTAAAATTATTTTTCTTTGCATGTTCAATAGCTGCTTTTGCAATGTCAGCAGGTTTATTCTTATCACCCATTGTAAAGACTTCAACACCCTGCTTTTCTCCGTTTATCTTAAGCTGTTCAATAGCAGCTGGACGATAAACATCACACGCAACAAGCAAAGATTTCTTGCCCTTTGATTTGAGCTTTCCTGCAATCTTTGCGGTGGTTGTTGTCTTACCAGCACCCTGGAGACCAACCATCATAATAACTGTCAACTCTTTTCCCGGTCTAAAAGCAATCTCAGTTGTTTCTGAGCCCATAAGCTTGACCATCTCTTCGTTAACAATCTTGATAACCATCTGTCCAGGATTAAGACCATTCATCACATCCTGCCCAATAGCTCTCTCCTGTACACTCTTAGTAAATTGCTTTACGACTCTAAAGTTTACATCCGCTTCAAGTAAAGCCATCTTTACTTCTTTAAGAGCAGCCTTGACATCATCCTCAGTAAGTCGTCCCTTACTGCGGAGATTTTTAAAAACATTCTGCAGTTTTTCTGATAAGCTGTCAAATGCCATACTATAGTTCCTCTAATATCTGATTTGAAATCATCTTGATTTCTTCTATAATACTGTCCTCATGAGTCGTTCCAAACAAAGCCGTAAGCTCATTAATTCTTGAAACGTCGTTTTTTACTGATACGAATTTCTCTACGAGATGAAGCTTCTTTTCATATCCTAAAAGCTTGTTGTTGCAACGCTTAATCATATCCGCAACTCCCTGTCTGGAAATGCCTTCTTCATTTGCAATCTCTCCAAGAGATAAATCATTAAAAACGAAATCCTCATATATCTGGCGCTGATGTTCATTCAACAGTTCGCCATAAAAATCATATAAATATGCCTGCTCAAGTTTCTCTTCCATATCAGTCACCTTAGAGAGAATACCATAGCAGGCACATGCTGTCAAGTATTTTTACTTGATACTTTATATTTTTTTAAATTGATGTTCTTACAACCTTTGGTTTGTATCCAGCTTTCTCAAGTGATTTTAATATCTGTTCCTTGTGTTCTGTTCCAAAGCACTCTAATGTAATTCTAAGTTCTACTGCTGCACTTCTGTTTGTACTTACAAACTGATTATGCTCAAGCTTGATTACATTTCCCTGTTCCTTGGCAAGAGTCTCAGATACTTTTGCAAGCTCACCCGGCTTATCAGGAAGTAAAACTGATACAGTAAAGATTCTGTCTCTAAAGATAAGTCCCTGCTGTACAACAGATGACATTGTGATGACATCCATATTTCCACCACTTAGTATTGATACAACTCTCTTATCTTTTATATTCAGATGCTTGAGGGCTGCTACAGTAAGTAGTCCTGAGTTTTCTACAACCATTTTGTGATTTTCAACCATATCAAGGAAGGCAACAATTAATTCATCATCCTCAACTGTAATGATATCATCAATATTCTTTCTGATATATGGGAAAATATTAGAACCAGGTGTCTTTACCGCTGTACCATCTGCAATTGTATTTACTCCCGGAAGTGTTACAACCTTGCCTGCCTCAAAAGAAGCCTGCATACAGTTTGCGCCTGCTGGTTCTACACCAATCACTTTTATTTTTGGGTTTAAAAGCTTAGCAAGTGTTGACACACCTGTTGCAAGTCCGCCACCACCAATTGGTACAAGAATATACTCTACAAGTGGAAGCTCCTTAAAAATCTCCATTGCAATTGTTCCCTGACCAGTTGCAACTGCCAAATCATCAAATGGATGAATAAAGGTGTATCCTTCTTTTTCAGCAAGCTCTAATGCATGAGCACATGCCTCGTCGTATACATCACCGTAAAGTACAACCTCAGCTCCGTAGCTTTTAGTTCTATTTACCTTGATAAGTGGTGTCGTGGTAGGCATCACAATAACAGCCTTACAACCATAGCATCTGGCTGCATAAGCCACACCCTGAGCATGATTTCCAGCAGAGGCTGTAATCAATCCTTTTGCCCTTTCCTCATCTGTAAGTGTGCTTATTTTGTAGTACGCTCCTCTTACCTTGTATGCTCCCGTAAACTGCATATTTTCAGGTTTAAGATACACTTTATTTCCAGTCTGCGCACTTAAAAAATCACTATAAACCAGTTTAGTCTCAAGAGTTACCTCTTTTACTTTCTCACTGGCTTCCTCAAACTTATCTAATGTTAACATTATTACGCCTCCTCTTCTTCTGAATTTAATTCAAATAACGCATTCACAAATTC
Source organism: Agathobacter sp. (assembly GCA_045122195.1). Taxonomy (GTDB): domain Bacteria; phylum Bacillota; class Clostridia; order Lachnospirales; family Lachnospiraceae; genus Roseburia. The sequence continues at coordinate 54,219 of JBGVHH010000110.1, read as the reverse complement.
ATCAGAATCAAACTTCTGAAGGTCATCAATAGTCTCTCCTACTCCAATGTATTTAACCGGAACTGAAAGCTCAGACTGAATTGCAACAGCGATTCCTCCCTTTGCAGTTCCATCCATTTTTGTAAGAACTATTCCAGAAATCTTCGCAATTTCAGAAAATTCTTTTGCCTGAACCAAAGCATTCTGTCCTGTAGTAGCATCAAGTACAACCAATGTCTCTCTATATGCATCAGGATATTCACTCTCTAAAATTTTATTAATTTTACCAAGCTCATTCATCAGATTTTTCTTGTTGTGAAGTCTTCCTGCAGTATCGACCAAGAGAACATCGGCATTTCTGGCTTTTGAAGCAGCTACCGCATCAAAGACAACAGATCCAGGATCTGCTCCCTCAGCTCCACCAATCATATCTACATTTGCTCTATTAGCCCATTCCTTTAACTGTTCTCCGGCAGCAGCCCTAAATGTATCAGCACCTGCCACAACAACTTTTTTACCCTGATCTTTCAGTTTGCCTGCAAGCTTTCCTACAGTTGTAGTTTTTCCAACTCCATTTACACCTATGATAAGCACCACTGATTTCTCATTTTCAAATCTATAAGCAGCATCCTCAACCTTCATCTGCTCTTTAATGCTTTCAATAAGTAATGCTTTACAATCAGCAGGTTCTTTGATATGTTGTTCTTTAACTTTTGCCTGTAAATCCTCAAGAATTGATTCTGTTGCTCTTACTCCAATGTCTCCCATGATAAGAATTTCTTCGAGCTCTTCGTAAAAATCATCATCTATCTTGGAAAATCCGCTAAAAACAGCATCTATTCCTGACACAATAATATCTCTTGTCTTTGTAAGTCCCTGAACAAGTCTTTTAAAAAAGCCCTTTTTTTCAGGTTTTACTTCTAATTCCTCACTCATCTGTGTCCTCCTTTACTCTGTCAAATCATTCTCGATCAGATTTACTGAAACGAGTGTTGATACACCCTTTTCCTGCATTGTAATTCCATAGAGTCTGTCGGCTTCTGCCATTGTTCCTCGTCTATGGGTAATAACAATAAACTGAGTATTCTTTGTAAGCTTATTTAAGTATTGTGCAAATCTTGATACGTTTGAGTCATCAAGTGCAGCCTCAATCTCGTCTAACAGACAGAACGGCGAAGGTTTAAGCGCCTGTATTGCAAAAAGAAGTGCAATTGCTGTAAGTGCTTTTTCTCCTCCGGATAACTGCATCATATTCTGCAGCTTCTTTCCTGGTGGCTGTGCAACAATTCGAATTCCACATTCGAGAATATCTTCATCCTCAACCAATTCAAGTGTTCCATGTCCACCTCCAAAGAGCAATTTAAAAGTTTTATCAAACTCTCTTTGAATCTCAGCGAATTTCTCTGTGAACTGCTTTCTCATTCCAGTATCAAGTTCTTCAATTATTCCCATCAGTGTCTGCTCAGCCTCTATCAAATCATCATGCTGACCCTTTAAGAACTCATATCTTTCAGAAACCTCTTTATACTCTTCGATAGCATTTACATTTACATCGCCTAATTTCTTGATTTCGTCTTTTATCTCAGCGATAAGCTTCTTTAATGCATTTAAATCATCGTATGCATCGTTTTTAAGTTCTAATGCTGCATGTGGTGTAAGTTCATACTCTTCCCACATATAATTTGTCTGATATTCATCAGCCTCTTTTAATTTTTCTCTCTGATTATTGAGACGATAAATCTCTTTGTCAAGTTCTGCCTGACGCTTTGAAACCTCTTCCTGCTTCTTGAAAAATCCTCGATAATCCTCTGACATTTTTTCTTTTATTGCCAAAGATTCTTTTAATTCTTCGTCAAGCTTTGAATCATTGGTCATGGAAGCTTCAATTGTCTTTTTAATTTCTTCGATATCTTCCTGTTTCTTCTTAGCATCATCTTTCGCATTTTTAGCATTCTCAACAAGAGCTTGTCTTTCTTCATCAAGTTTTTCAAGCTCAGAGTCAATTCGTGAAATATTTTCATTTACAAATTCCACAGTCTGAGTAACAGATGCCACCTCAAGAGAAATCTTCGAAACCTCATCAGAGGCATCCAGCTCGAGAAGTCCCTGTTCCTCTAATATTGCCGAAAATTCCTTGTTCTCTTTTTCAATTTCTACTTCTCTTTTTTCAGAAGCAGCAAGTTCTTCCAGATTATTGCTTTTACTCAGATTAATCTCAGCTATCTGGTGTTCAATTTCTGCACTTTCAGTTTTAAGACTGGCAAAAGCAGTTTCACTTTCACTCTTTTGCTGATTTGCTCTATCTACGTTAATCTGAGCAGTATTCTGTACAATATATTTTTCCTGCAATGTAGCTTTTATAGCGACAAGTTCCTCATCATTTAAAGCAATAGCAGTTGCAATATCATCTTTTCTTGCCCTCAGCTGCTTAGTCTTGTCAATAGCCTCTTGCACTTTCTTTTCTAACTCTTCAATCTCACGATTTCTAGCAAGAAGATTTGATGAGTTTCTAAATGCTCCACCAGTCATTGAACCACCTGGCGCAAGATACTCACCTTCTAAAGTGACAATATGTAGAGAATAATGATTTTTCTTGGCAAGAGCAATTGCATTATCAATCTTATCTACCACAAGAACTCTTCCTAACAGGTAAGCAACAACCTCATCGTATTTCGAATCATTTTTAACAAGCTGATTTGCAACACCTAACACTCCCTGTTCACCCAGAGCAGCTTCATTCTTTGGATTTTTCTTTGCTTTTACACTTGTAAGAGGCAGAAATGTAGCTCTTCCAAGATGATTCTTTTTCAAAAATCCAATCATCTTCTTGGCAGTCTCTTCATCCTCAGTTACAATATTCTGAATATTACCACTAAGTGCAGTTTCGATGGCAGTTTCATATTTCTTTTCAACCTGAATCAAATCAGAAACAACACCCAAAAGTCCTTTGTTTTCAGATTTCTGCTCCATGATTTTTTTGATACTGTTACCATATCCATCATAGCGCTCTGCAATATTTTTCAAAGACTCAAGTCTTGACTGTGCCTTGTGGTATTCCCCAGAAGCTTCCTCAATTAGTCTGGCATTCTCTTTTAATTTAATATTCCAGTCCTTCTCAGCCTTTACCAAGTCAGATTCTTTTGTCTTTAACTCATTTATCTCCTGATTAACATCATCTAACTGTTTCTTGGCTGTTTCAAGAATATCATCAAGGCCAGATTCCCTTGTCTTTCTGTCTAAAAGTCTCTTAGTAAGTTCAGCCTTTCTGATATTAATCTGTTCAATCATTGTGTCAAATCTCTGCTGCTTTGACTGAAGAGATGCTCTGTTCTGTAAAAGCTCTATTCGCTCATTTTGGCCCTTTTCAATCCCTTCATTACATCTGGCAATCTCTGCCTGAATTTTTGAAAGCTTTTCTGAGGCTTCTTTTGCTTTTTCATTAATACTTAATAGCTTCTCATCGAGCTGTACTTTTTGATTATCGTAATCTTTTTTTGCTTCTATCCTGTCGTTTTTATCTTTATCGATTGAATCTAATCTGCTCTGTAAATGCTCATCAGTTGTCTCAGCTGTATGAATCTGTTCTTTGAGAATCTGTATCTGACTTTCAAGTTTTTGCCTTGTAGAAGATGATGAATTAATATTTTCTCTAATGGACTCAATTTTCTGATCCATTTCCTTCATATCCTCTTCTAATTTTTCATATTCAGCTCTTATTTTCTGATATGTCGCATTAGTCTCTGAAAGTTCTTCGTCAGCAATTTTATATTTTTCTTCAACCTCTTTTTGAGAAGCGGAAATTCTTTCTGATTCAAGAAGGAACATATTTACATCATATGATTTTAATTCTTCTTTTTTCTTTAAAAATGTACGCGCCTTCTGTGACTGTCTCTCAAGTGGTCCAACCTGACGCTCCAGCTCTGCAAGAATGTCATTTACTCTGACGAGATTTTCTCTTTCACTTTCAAGCTTTTTCTGAGCAGTATTTTTTCTCTTTTTAAACTTTACAATTCCAGCTGCCTCATCAAAGAGTTCTCGACGTTCCTCTGGTTTTCCACTAAGGATCCTGTCAATCTGTCCCTGACCGATAATTGAGTATCCCTCTTTACCAATTCCGGTGTCATAAAAAAGTTCAGATACCTCTTTTAATCTACACGGACTTCCATTAATCAGATATTCACTCTCACCAGATCTGTATACACGTCTTGCAATAGTAACCTCCTCAAAATCAATAGCCAGTTGATGGTCTGAATTGTCCAGTGTAATTGCAACATACGCATAACTAAGTGGTTTTCTATTTTCTGTTCCAGCAAAAATTACATCCTGCATAGAAGCTCCTCGAAGCTGTTTTGCACTCTGCTCACCTAATACCCATCTTACAGCATCAGCTACGTTACTTTTTCCACTTCCGTTAGGCCCTACAATACCTGTAATTCCATTATGGAAATCAAATACTATTTTATTGGCAAATGATTTAAAACCATGAACCTCTAAACTTTTTAAATACATCCGGTTACTCCTTCTCTTCCTTTAGTCTTAAAAGCGCAAGATAAGCCGCCTGCTGTTCGGCAGCCTTCTTTGTATGACCTTTTCCTGTTGAATATGCCTCTCCATTAATTATTGCCACAACCTCAAAACTCTTGTCATGGTCCGGACCGTTCTCATTTTGAAGAACATATTCTATCTGGCCGTGAACACTTTGTACCTCTTCCTGAAGAATAGTCTTGCTATCATAAAAGAGCTTTTTATTCTCAATATCTGTCATAATAAATTTAAGAATAAACTCTTTTGCACTAGCAAAACCACCATCCAAATATATAGCGCCAATCACAGCTTCAAGTGTATCTGATAGTATTGACTTTCTACTTCTGCCACCAGTTTTATCCTCTCCTTTTCCAAGATACAGATATTTTCCCAAATCAATATCCTCTGTACAAAGTGCAAGCGTTGGCTCACAGACAATACTTGCTCTAAGTCTCGTAAGTTCTCCTTCTGGTTTCTGTGGATAGTTTGTAAACAAAAACTCACTTGACACCAACTCTAATACAGCATCCCCCAAAAACTCAAGTCTCTCATTGCATGCAGTTTTTTTCATTCTCTTTTCATTCGCATAAGAGCTGTGGGTAAGAGCTTGTCTAAGTAAATTTTTATTATTAAACTCATATCCAATCCTTGTTTGAAATTCAACTAAATCTGACACTTATTCTCTCCTTTATATTCAACCTTAAAATTCAAATTAAGCACACCAACAAAGGAAAAGCCCTTAGGCTAAGGGCTTTTCCATAAATCCATATTTTGATACTTTTCTTTCTATGCATTTAATGAATTTTTAATCTGTTCTACAGCATCTCCAACTGTAACGATTTTTTCAGCCTCTTCATTTGGAATCTCGATATCAAACTCTTCTTCGAGTCCCATAATAATCTGGAATACATCGAGTGAATCTGCTCCAAGGTCATCGATAAATGTCGATTCCATTGAAACTTCACTTTCATCAACATTGAGTACTTCAACAATTATGTCTCTAATCTTTTCAAATTCCATATCAGATACCTCACTAAATGTTTTCTTTAATTTTTGTGTTTATTTCATTTTCTTTAAAAGATACACATTGATATATAGCATTTGTTATTTCAGCTGCTTTAGAGCTTCCATGAACCTTTACAACCAGACCAGTAAGACCAAGAAGTGGCGCTCCTCCGTACTGTGATGCATCAAATGCCTTCAATGTCTTTTTTAATGCTGGAAGAGCTAATACCGCACCTATTTTACTCTTAAGTGTGCTCATAAGTCCCTTTTTTATTACCCTAATAAGAGTAGAACTAAGACCTTCATAAAGCTTAAGAATAACATTACCTGTAAATGCCTCACAGACAATGACATCCACATCACCATTTGGAATATCTCTAGCCTCTATACTTCCTACAAAATTAATATCCTTACATTCACGTAGAAGTGGCATTGTCTCTTTTACAAGAGCATTTCCTTTTTCCTCTTCGGCTCCAATGTTTACAATAGCAACCTTAGGATTTTTCTTTCCAACTACATGCTCCATATAAATAGACCCCATCTTTGCAAACTGAACCAAATGTTCTGGTCTGGCATCAACATTTGCGCCACAGTCTACAAGCAATGAAACTCCCTTTTCTGTTGGAATAAGTGGCGCTAAAGGAGGTCTTTGAATTCCTTTGATTCGACCTACTATAACCTGTCCACCAACTAAAATAGCTCCTGAACTTCCAGCCGATACAAAAGCATCTGCCTCTTTTTGTTTAACCATATTCATTCCAACCACAATAGATGACTCTCGCTTTTTTCTAATTGCAACCACTGGTGGCTCCGCCATCTCAATAACCTCTGGTGCCTCAACTATCTCTATTTTCTCTGACGAATATGAATACTTGCTTAACTCTGTTTTAATTACGTCTGTCTGTCCTACCAAAAATATTTTAATATCATCTCTGTTAGCAACAGCATTGACTACGCCTTCTACAACTGATGCCGGAGCATTGTCTCCACCCATCGCATCAACTGCAACCTTTGTAAATGTCTGCATTGGTACTCCTCCTATGTTTCTATTAGCAAATATACTATAAGTAATTGTATAAATCAATTGAAAAAAAGAAAAAAGAGCTCTCCATTACGGAGAGCTCAAATATTCATATTTGCTTTAGTAATTAGTCCTGAGCGATGATCTCTTTTTTGTTGTAAGAACCACAGCTCTTGCAAACTCTATGTGGCATCATTAATTCTCCACATTTGCTGCATTTAACTAAAGTAGGAGCAGACATTTTCCAGTTTGCTCTTCTTTTATCTCTTCTTCCTTTAGAAGATTTATTCTTTGGACAAATTGACATTTGTTTACACCTCCTTAAACTTGTTAAATATATCTTGGAAAGCTGCCATTCTTGGATCCGGTACAAAACTATCGCAATCGCAGGTGCCCTTATTCAAGTTCATCCCGCAGACTTTACAAATACCTTTGCAATCGTCTTTGCACAGAACTCTCATTGGCCAGTTCACCAAAATCTCGGCGTAGACAAGTTTATCCACGTCCAGTTCAAACCCAATCAGGTAGTCAGTTTCCTCCATTTCTTCATCAACAAGGGCTCCCTCGCTAAACTTAAGAGTCTTATCAATATCGAAATGTATTTTTGTTGGAACTTCTTCCAAACATCTGCCACATGCTATTCCAAGTTCCACATCAACCGTTCCCCGGATAAGCAGCCGCTCATTCTCCTGGTTAGTCACGTGTAACGAAATAGGTGACTTTGATAGAATAGGATAATCTCCTAATCTAGATTCAAACGTAGATAGTGACAGGTCACACTCATACGTCTCGTCCTTGTTAATTGATTTAACAATGGTTGAAATATCAATCATTACAGTTTTCTCCTATTCACACCTAGACAATTATACATATGCATATACTGTTTGTCAACATTTTTTTACACAAGTCTTACTGTTTCTCTACAGATTTTAAGTTCCTCATCTGTTGCAATAACACATACCTTAACTTTTGAGTCATCTGTAGAAATTACAGTATCAACACCTCTTGTAACTGCGTTAATTTCTTTATCAAGAGTAATTCCAAGATATCCAAGATATGCAACAATTTTTTCTCTTACAAACTGTGTATTCTCACCAATTCCTGCAGTAAATGCAATTGCATCTACTCCGTTCATTGCTGCAACATATGCGCCAATATATTTTGCTACTCTGTAGCTGAATACTTCTACAGCTTCAATTGCTCTCTCATTGCCTTCATAATAAGCAACCTCTAAGTCACGGAAATCACTTGATACACCAGACATTCCGGCAACTCCTGATTTCTTGTTGAGAATTTCCATTACACCCTCAATATCAAGATTCTCTTTCTTTGCAATAAACTCCATGATAGATGGGTCAATATCTCCACAACGTGTTCCCATTACAAGACCCTCAAGCGGTGTAAGTCCCATTGAAGTATCCACACATTTACCATTTAATACAGCTGAAATTGAAGCACCACCGCCTAAATGAGCAACAATAATCTTAGAATCATCTAAATCCATTCCCAAGAACTCTGCTGTTCTCTTTGAGACGAAATCATGGCTTGTACCATGGAAGCCGTATCTTCTTACTTTGTATTTATCATAGTACTCATATGGTATTCCATATAAATAAGCTTTTGATGGCATTGTCTGATGAAATGCTGTATCAAAAACACCAACCATTGGCACATTTGGCATAAGAGCCTGACAAGCTCTGATTCCAATAATATTAGCAGGGTTATGAAGTGGTGCCAGATCATTACACTCTTCAACCTGTGCAAGAACTTCCTCTGTAATAATTACTGATTCAGCAAACTTCTCTCCACCATGAACAACTCTGTGTCCAACCGCATCTATCTCTGAAAGAGATTTAACAGCGCCGGTCTTGTCATTTGTAAGAGCATCAAGAACCAACTGTATTGCCTCTTTATGAGTAGGCATTGGTGACTCTGTTATTTCCTTGTCAAGACCTTCCTTCTGATATACAAGTCTTCCATCGATTCCGATTCTCTCACAAATTCCTTTTGCAAGAACTTCCTCGGAATCAGAATCAATAAGCTGATACTTCAAAGATGAACTACCACAATTAATTACTAAAACATTCATAATTTACCTTTTCCTCCAAATTGTTCTACAACTATTTCTAGTATAAACTCATTTTTTCAAGCATACAAGTTCAAAATGTGATACAATCAATTATCATTTTAAAAAAAGAGGTAAAAAATGAACGTTGTAGGAGTTATCACAGAATACAATCCATTTCACAATGGACACAAATATCAGCTTGACTATATAAGACACGAATTAAAAGCCGATTATATTGTTATCGCAATGAGCGGAAATTTTGTTCAAAGGGGAACTCCTGCTTTGGTTAATAAATATGTACGCGCAAACATGGCTTTGTCCTGCGGAGCAGATTTAGTTTTAGAATTACCAACAGTTTTTTCTACTTCCTCCGCTTCATACTTTGCCGAGGGAGGCGTTAATCTGCTTGCAAGTACAAATTGTATCAATTATCTGTGCTATGGTGCAGAAACTGATGACACTGCCTTGATACGAAGCATTGCAGATATTCTGACAAAAGAATCTGATGATTTTAAGAAAGCATTAGCACAATATCTAAAAGTTGGAGATAATTTTCCGGTTGCAAGAAAAAAGGCTTTATCAGATGTTGTTGCTAACACTGCAAACATGAACACAGTGCTTTCTATGCCTAACAATATTCTTGCCATTGAATATGAAAAGGCTTTGGCAAAGACAAATATAAAGGGGCACGCGCTAAAAAGAAATGGCGAAGACTATCACAGTACCAATATAGATTCAAATTATTCCTCTGCCAGCGCAATAAGAAAATATCTTAAGAAAAACAAACTTCAAAGTCTGTCAGAAGACTTCTCTCATTCTATGCCACAGGAAAGCCTGTCTTTGTTGTCAGAATATATCATTGATAATAATTTTTTATTTGAAGATTCTATTTCTGATTTATTGTATTATAAGCTTTCCATGCAATCAGATTTTCGCGATTATCTCGATTGTACCGAAGAATTGTCTGCAAAAATAAGTAATAATCTTCATAAATTCACATCATTTTCAAGCTTTTGTGAACTACTAAAAAGCAAAAATATGACACACAGTCGAATTTCAAGAGTTTTACTCCATATCCTGTTGGATATAAAATGCGATGACCTCAATCAACCTGACTATCTTAGAGTGCTTGGCTTTAGAAAAAGAGCCACTACACTTTTACATGAAATCAAAAAAAATGCATCAGCTCCTCTTATTACAAAAGTTGCTGATGCACCTGCTAATTTGTTATCCAAAGACATCTTTGCCTCTAATCTGTATTACAGCTTAGCCCGCAAAATTCCAAACTCAAGTATAAAAAATGAATTTTTATATAGTCCTATTATAATTCCATAATGATTTCTCTTGCCACCTCTTCTTCAATTGGTGTTGCAAATACTCCTGATGAAAACTCTACCACTTCACCAATTCCTTTCTGGAGTACAAAACGAAGTTTTCCATCTCTTACCTTTTTGTCTGTGTAGAGTTTTTTAACCAAAGCTTCTCTATCAATATAATCAGGAATAGTTGTAGGAAGACCTGCTCTGTCATACAAATCAATAACACGTTTTGCCTGTTCCTCTGACATGTATCCAAGTCTTGCTGAAAGCATAACTTCTGCCGCCATTCCTATAGCAAGAGCTTCTCCATGTAACAATTTGTATTCACTCACAGTCTCAATTGCTCTTCCAACTGTATGTCCAAGATTCAAAACTTCCCTGAGGCCACTTTCTCGCTCATCTTTCATAACTACTTTGTATTTTATGCTACAGTTATTCTCAGCAATATACTCACATGCAAATTTCTGGAAAGAATAAATGTCGTCAAGATTTTCTTCAATAAAATCAAACATTTCTTTGCTTGCCAGGCATGCATGCTTTATTGTCTCTGCCATTCCACTTGCCATCTGACGCTTAGGAAGAGTCTTCCATGCATCAATGTCGATATATACCTTCTCCGGCTGATTAAATAACCCAATCAGATTTGTAGCAAGAGGTGTATCGATGGCTGTCTTTCCACCTACTGATGCATCTGCTGCTGCAAGAAGAGTAGTTGCATAATTAATGAACGGAATTCCTCTCGCAAAAGTACCAGCCAGAAAGCCACTGATATCTGTAACAACACCACCACCTACAGCTATTACGCAGCAGTCTCTTCTAAAACCTTTTTCAAGCATTGCATCTTCAATTTTTGCCTTTGTCCCTCTTGTCTTACTGGTCTCTCCAGCTGGAAAAACAAATAACTCAACTACATATCCAGCTGCCTTTAACTTCTCACAAATAGGCATTGCATACAAATCTTTTACATTTGTATCTGTTATTACAGCAAACTTTTTTATTGTACCAACAAGCCCCTGCTCAATATCTTCAACCAGATTTTTAGTCAGGTCATATCCAATTTCAATATCATATGTGTCATCGACTACTTTTTTTAACTTAACATTAAATACGCTCATAATTTCTCCTATCTCAAATTCCTACAGCCTCTTTTGCAAGACGGTCAGCTTCCTCATTACCCTCAACTCCTGAGTGACCTTTTACTTTTATAAACTGTATATCTATTCTATCTTTTACCGATTGTACAAAATCATGATACATGACCGTACCCTTTTTATTTCGTTTCCACTTTCCTGTGGCCCACATCTCAATTCCCATGTAATCATAATACACAGAGATCTCTGTAATTCCAAGCTCTAACGCTTTCTCAATTGCAGCCATACTTCCAAGTATTTCTCCTGCAACATTTCTCATGGATGCCATCTCTTCATCTGTTCCCGAACCTTGTAAATAATATTTTGAATCTGAAGTCTGAAGAAAGCCACCATAACCATATGTTCCGGTTGACTCATTAAATGAGCCATCTACAAAAGCAAAATTTCCTACCTTCCGCCTTTTTTCTCCACCTTCTAAAAAAGCTCTTGCCTCATCGATATTTGTAAAGCTTTTATAAACTGCATTTGGATAACCATTTACCATTTTTCTGCAGTCATCCCAGTTCATATATATTCCAGGAGTCTTTCCTTTTTTTACTGCGTAATATTTCAAAAACACATCCTCCTTTTTACATATTTATCATTATTACACACAGAAGAAAAGTATTCAACAAAAAATGCAGTTGCACACCATATGATATGTAACTGCATTAATCTCATTTAAGCCATATACTTATTAAATTCATGAGGGTATAAGTTCAAGTCTATACATCAGTATGGATTTTGCCAATCCAACATCTTAAGATATATATATCCAAACGATTCTCTGGTTGCATCAATTATTTTACAACCATATAAAGACTTGCCTCCTTTAGTACTTTTACGTACTATCCTCACTTTAAATCTCAAATCAAATTCATGTCTTCTAACAGAATCCGCAAATTCTATTTCAAGGAGATTTCCAACTTTTAGATTAGAGTCATCAATATATACTGCAATTCCTTTTTGGCTTATATCGCTCACAACACCATTTACAGTACTTCCATTCTCTAATATAGTCACAGAACATCTGGCATCGAATTTTATTCTGATATCCTGCCTTCGTTCTTTAACTTTTCCAATCATCTTAAAGCCACTTGTACTAATTCTATAATATTTTTTACCATATAAATTGACAAGCTCGCAGTTCACATCATTCCAACAATATCTCTTACCATCATGATTTTTAGCTATCACATTTATGATGATTCCTTTAAAGGAACTCGAACCAAAATCTACAATATGTCCTCCATAATTAAAAGCATTCACAAGAACATAGTCTTTTCTTATCAACTCAACCTTTGACTGAAGTTCGTACTCGATTCCACCCCACTTTGCCTCGAGAACCAACTCTTCTCCTGGATTTAAATCCTGAAGTACCATTTATTCACCTCCAATGGTGTTTTTAGATTTTATAGTACTTTTTTATTATATATTTTTTATTATAGTAAATCAACAAAAAAGACGGACAATTGACACTCATCAACGCCCGTCTAATATTTACTCCTGGTTCATCTTTGTAAGTTTTGCAGCCTGGTCAGCAGCTATACAAGCATCAATAATCTCCTGAATATCTCCATTCATTATCTTATCAAGCTTATAAAGTGTAAGATTAATTCTGTGATCAGTAACTCGACCCTGTGGAAAATTGTATGTTCTAATTTTCTCCGCTCTGTCACCTGTTCCAATCTGACTTCTTCTCTCCTCAGCTTCTGCATCCTGCTTTTTCTGAAGTTCTAAATCATAAAGCTTCGCTCTAAGTAAAGCAAAAGCTTTCTCTTTATTCTGAAGCTGAGATTTTTCAGTCTGACTATAAATCACAATACCTGTTGGATAATGTGTAAGTCTAACTGCCGAGTCTGTTGTATTGACACACTGTCCACCATTACCTGATGCACGCATTACGTCAATTCGAATATCTTTTTCATCAATATGAACATCTACTTCCTCAGCCTCAGGCATAACAGCTACAGAACAAGTTGATGTCTGAATACGTCCCTGAGATTCAGTTTCAGGAACTCTCTGAACTCGATGAACACCGGACTCATATTTAAGAATAGAATATGCACCATTTCCTTTTACCATAAACTCAACTGACTTCATTCCACCAATTCCAGTCTCGTCTACTTCAAGGGTTTCAACTTTCCAGCCCCTGCTCTCAACATAATGTACATACATACGAAAGATTTCAGCGGCAAATAAAGCAGCCTCTTCTCCACCTGCACCCGCACGAATTTCAACAACAACGTTTTTGTCATCATTAGGGTCTTTTGGTAAAAGTAAAATCTTTAATGTGTTTTCCAGTTCTTCGACTCTTGCCTTCGATTCACTCAACTCCTCTTTAGCAAGTTCTCTCATTTCTTCATCCGACTCTTCCTCAAGCATAGCTAAAGAATCCTCTATATTCTGCTTACATTCTTTGTACTCTTTGTAAGCTTCAACAATAGGAGCTAAATCACTTTGTTCTTTCATAAGTTTTTTAAATCTGTTTGCATCGTTTGCCACATCCGGCTCACTGAGCATATTCATCAATTCTTCATAATGATGTACTAAATCATCTAACTTATCAAACATTCTTATTCCTCCAACTTTCCAAATACTACTCTATCATTTCCAGCAAGGTCTTTAATAACCTGCACATCTTTAAAACCAGCAAAGGACATTATTTCTGAAACATCTCTTCCCTGTTCACATCCTATCTCAAAAATCAATATACCATTTTCTGTAAGATAATCTTTTGATTTGCTTACTATTTTTCTGTAAAACTCCAAACCATCTTCCATTCCATCTAAGGCTTCATGTGGTTCAAACACGCTAACCTCCGGCATAAGCTTTGGAATATCTCCGCTTTTAATATATGGCGGATTTGAAACTATCATATCATACTTTCCATCAACACTGTCAAACAAATCGCTCCGCTCAAATTGCACACGTACATCATTCAATTTAGCGTTTTCTTTAGCAACATTTAATGCCTGCTTGGAAATATCATAACCATAACCCTCAACTTCTGTTGAATTCTTCAGAATACTTATAATTATGCATCCCGATCCTGTACACATGTCAAGGACTTTCATACCTGGCTTTACATATTTTAGTGCTGTTTCAACCAGCGTTTCTGTATCCTGTCTTGGAACCAACACACTACTGTTGACCTTAAATGACAATCCCATAAATTCCTGTTCTCCGGTTATGTACTGAAGTGGGACTCTTTCAGCACGTTTTCTTATGACAGATTCAAATTCTTCAATCTGTTCTTCAGTCATATCCTCATACATATGTGTGTAATAATATGTATGGTCAATTTTACATGCCATCGCCAGTAGCAGCCACGCATCATTTTTTGCCTCGGAAATATTTGCCAATTCAAGAATATGTTCCCCATAATCTATAGCTTCTCTATATGTCATTCTCACTAACTTCCTTCTGCCATTTTTTCCAATCAAAAACCGCTTCAACAGAAGCAATACCCACCTCTATCATATCATCATCAGGCTCTTTTACAGTAAGATGTTGCATCAAAAGTCCCGGTAACGACAAAATATTTACTATTGGATTATCAAATCTTCCAGCTAAACGAATAAACTCAAATGACACACCAGCAATAACAGGTACAAGCAATAATCTAAGCAGCAACTGAAGAATTTTTGAATCAACTCTTATAAACATAAAGAACACAATGCTTATAAGCATTACTATAATCAAAAAACTAGTTCCACATCTCTTGTGCTGTTTTGAACTTTTTCTAACATTTTCAACATTAAGTTCCATGCCATGTTCAATACAGTTAATACACTTATGTTCAGCTCCATGATACATAAATGTTCTTTTTATGTCAGGAGTAAGAGAGATAAGTCCAATATATGTAATCAAAATAGTCAGTCTGATTACACCCTCTATAAACGCAAGAAGCATCTTTGATGAAATTATTTTCTTAAAAAAGCCCGACAAAAAATAAGGTAAGGCAAAGAAAATAGCCAATGCCATCACAATAGAAAAAGCCACTGTTAATCCCATCAGGACTTTTTCTTTTTTCTCACTATTTACATCCTTTTTACTATCCTTGTTCTCTTCCTCTTCTTCAAAAAAAGAAGCAGAATACATAAGTGTGCTCATTCCCAAATACAAAGAGTCAACAAAACTCACCACGCCTCTTAGTACAGGAATCTTTTTTAGCAAGTCGACTGTCTTTGAAGTCTTCTGTTTAGAAACCTTCAATTCTATTTCATGGTTGGTTTTTCTGACTGCAACGGCATATTTATCGTCGTTTTTCATCATTACACCTTCCATTACAGCCTGACCACCAATGCCCGAATATCTCATTTAATACCTCTCAAAACTCAGCTAATCATTTTCTAGCTATACAAACAATCATATACAGCTAAAAAAGGTTGAGGTATTTTGCAACCTCAACCTTTGTCAGTAACTATCGTATTCTTATTTCATACCATATTTCTTGTTGAACTGTTCGATACGTCCACGTGCCTGGTTAGCCTTCTGCTGTCCAGTATAGAATGGATGACATTTTGAACAAATTTCTACGTGAATCTCTGGTTTTGTAGAACCTGTAACAAATGTATTTCCACAGTTACATGTAACAGTTGCCTGATAATAATCTGGATGGATTCCTTCTCTCATGATTTTCACCTCTTTAATTTCTTATCGTTAATATTTACAGCTTCACTCTTTATACCCGTATGCCCGATCCGCATATGATACTTACTGCAAGAGCGACACGTTTTTCGTCCGTTTACATCCCGATAAACAGCTTAGTTATTGTAGCATACGGTTTTTACAATTGCAAGATGTTTTTTATAAAATTCTGTTTTTCCTTACAAGATTAACAAATTCTTTATTGCCTTTTGTATGGGCAAACATATTTAAGACATTCTCAACAGCCTCATCTGTTCGCATGCCATTGAATGCCTTTCTCATATTATCAACTGCTGAAAGTTCATCCTCATCTAACAGTAAATCCTCTCTTCTGGTTCCCGATTTCACAATATCTATAGCCGGGAAAATTCTCTTTTCTGATAATTTTCTATCAAGAACAAGTTCCATATTACCTGTACCTTTAAATTCTTCAAAGACAACATCATCCATCTTGCTTCCAGTATCAACCAACGCTGTGGCAAGAATAGTCAGACTTCCTCCTTCTCTCATATTTCTTGCAGCACCAAAGAAACGCTTAGGCATATGAAGTGCTGCCGGATCAAGTCCACCTGATAATGTACGTCCACTCGGTGGGACTGTAAGATTGTAAGCCCTTGCAAGTCTTGTAATACTATCTAAAAGAATCATTACATCTTTTCCGTGCTCAACCAGTCTCTTTGCACGCTCAATAACCATCTCTGATACTCTCTTGTGATGTTCAGGAAGTTCATCAAATGTAGAATAGATAACCTCCACGTTATCTCCTTCAATAGCTTCCTTAATATCTGTAACCTCTTCCGGACGCTCATCAATAAGCAAAATTATCAAATGCATTTCTGGATTGTTAGTTGTAACAGACTTTGCAACTTCTTTTAATAGTGTTGTCTTTCCAGCTTTTGGCTGAGAAACAATCATTCCTCGTTGTCCCTTACCTACTGGAGAAATCAAATCAACTACTCTCATTGCAACACTTGCCCCTGGTCTTTCAAGTCTAAGTCTCTCATTCGGGAAAATAGGAGTCAAATCTTCAAAACTCTTTCTTCTTTGCGCCTCAACAGGAGAATAACCATTTACACTTGAAACATACAATAAAGCAGAAAACTTTTCCTTATCAGTTTTCACCTTTGTATTTCCCTGAATAATATCTCCCGTCTTCAGATTGAATTTTCTAATCTGAGAAGGAGCCACATATACATCATTCTCTCCTGGCATATAATTCTCACATCTGATAAATCCGTAGCCATCAGACATAACCTCCAGTATACCGTGCGCTTTCATTCCACTATCTAAACTTGCTATGTCCTCTTTCAGCAACACATCCTTAATTGGATCTGTCCCCTCATCAGTATAATTTTTAGTTGTTCTTGTTTCTTTTGCTTCTTTTCTGTCCTTTGTTTTTGAAACAGAAGCTGCCTCTGCTTCAACTGTACCATTAGTATTTTTGGCATCCTCTTCAAGCATTCTCTCAACTAGTTCACTTTTTTTCATTGTAGAAACACCTTTTATTCCTCTGGCCTTTGCTAAATCTCTCAGAACAAAAGCAGATAAGCTCTCATATTTTTCTCTCATACAATACTCCTTGTTATAACCTACTGGGAAAAATGTCTGAATCGACTCACGAAAATTTCGACAGCGTCATTATACATCACTTACACAAAAATAGGAACCCCTTTTTTCTTGATTTAGCAAAATAACAATGTTATCATTATTTCGTTGTGAAAAAATTACAAAGGAGATAGACCATGGACAATAAAGAAAAAGCATTAATGTGCCACAAAGAGTGGAACGGAAAATTAGAAACTATTGCTAAATCAAAAGTAAATTCCAGAGAGGATCTCGCAATCGCGTATACTCCGGGTGTAGCTGAACCATGTAAAGTGATTGCAGAAGATAAAGAAGCCGCTTATACCTATACATGGAAATCAAATACAGTTGCCGTTGTATCCGACGGAAGTGCTGTTCTTGGTCTTGGAAATATAGGCCCATATGCTGCAATGCCAGTTATGGAAGGAAAATGTGTACTATTTAAAGAATTCGGAAATGTAAACGCTGTACCTATCTGTCTAGATACTCAGGATACAGATGAGATTATTGAAGCAGTAAAAAACATTGCACCAGGTTTTGGTGGAATTAACCTTGAGGACATCTCAGCACCTCGTTGTTTTGAAATTGAGGAACGTTTAAAAGAAATCCTTGATATTCCTGTTTTCCATGATGACCAGCACGGAACAGCAATTGTTGTTCTTGCCGGAATCATCAATGGACTTCGTGTAACAGGAAAGAAAAAAGAAGAATGTAAGGTTGTTGTAAACGGAGCCGGTTCTGCTGGTGTTGCAATCACAAAGCTTCTTCTTACATATGGATTTAAAAATGTAACCATGTGTGACCGTGAAGGAATCATCGGCAAGGATTATCCTAACCTCAACTGGATGCAGCAGAAAATGACAGAGGTTACGAACCTTGAAAATAAAAAGGGAAGTCTTGCTGATGCACTTGTAGGAGCAGATATCTTTGTTGGTGTTTCAGCTCCAAACATTGTTACTCCAGAAATGGTTTCATCTATGAACAAGGATTCCATCCTCTTTGCAATGGCAAATCCAGTTCCTGAAATCATGCCAGATGTAGCTAAAGCAGCTGGTGCAAGAGTAGTAGGAACAGGACGTAGTGATTTCCCAAATCAGGTAAACAACGTTATTGCTTTTCCAGGAATTTTCAAAGGTGCTTTAGAGGGCCGCGCTTCTCAGATTACTGATGAAATGAAACTTGCCGCAGCTGAAGCTCTTGCAAATCTAGTAACAGACGATCAGCTTTCTGATGAGTTTATCATGCCAGAGGCTTTTGATCCTCGTGTTGCAGATGTTGTAAGTGAAGCAGTAAAATCTCACATTAAATAATTATGAGATATTACTCACTAAACCAATACTGTAAAGATACCTTCGGGGAAAAAGTGTATAAACTCTCTTTAAATGGCAATATGACTTGCCCTAACAGAGATGGCTCTCTTTCCACCGAAGGATGCTATTATTGCAGTGCTGGCGGCTCAGGTGATTTTGCCGCCAACGCTGCTCTTTCTATTTCGGATCAACTGTATGAAGCCAGGCAACTCATTCATCAAAAAACAGACTGCAAAAAATTCATTGCATATTTTCAGGCTTTTACTAATACATATGCACCAGTTTCATATCTTAGAAAAATTTTTTCCGAAGCAATAAACGAACCATCAGTCTGTGCTCTTTCAATAGGAACCAGAACTGACTGTTTTTCACCTGAAATATACGATTTGCTTGAAGAATTAAATAAAATAAAACCTGTTTGGATTGAACTTGGACTTCAGACAATACATCAGTCTTCTTTGAATGCAATGAATACCCACACAAGAGTATCTGATTTTGAAAAAGTAACCAAAGAGCTCCATTCCCGTGGAATAAAAGTAATTGCACATATTATTCTTGGTTTACCGGGAGAAACAAAGGAGATGATGCTCGAGTCAGTCGAATACGTGGCCGCTTCCCATATTTTCGGAATAAAGCTACAGCTTTTACACGTTCTTAAGGGTACTGTTCTTGCAGATATGTTCCAAAAGGAGCCTTTTTCTTTGTTTGAGCTTGATCAATACTGTGACCTCATTGTAGAATGTATAGAACGACTTCCCAAAGATATGGTGATACATCGCATCACCGGAGATGGTCCAAGAAAGCTTTTGATTGCTCCTCTTTGGAGTACTGACAAAAAACGCGTACTTAATACTATAAATCAAAAACTAGAAAAAATAGATGCCTATCAGGGACGTCTATATAAGGAGAAAGATATTGGCTGAACCATTTACTATATATAAACTTACAATTTTATACATGCTTGATAAAGCGGGTTTTCCGCTTTCAAACACACAACTTTCTAATTTCTTTCTTGAGAAAGAATATACAGATTACTTCAGAGTTCAAGAGGTGATTGGCGATCTAGTAAACGCAGAACTTATCTCTTATGAAACAACACACTCCAATACACAATACACCCTTACTGCTGCTGGAAAAGAAACTCTCGGTTTTTTCAAGGATAAAATCACAGATGGAATTGAAAAAGATGTAAAAAACTTTTTCGAAGAAAACAAATTCGAATTTAAACAGGAAAACTCCATTCTTGCAGATTATTACAAGACAACAAACCAGAATTATGCAGTACAATGTCAGGTCCGTCATGAAGGAAATACAATGATTGATTTAACACTTTCTGTCAAAACAAAAGAACAGGCCGAAGCCATATGCAATAACTGGAAAAATCAAAATGAAGATGTATATGCATATTTGATGGATATATTATTAAAATAGCTCTTGCAAACGCAAGAGCTATTAGTTTTTACTAATACTATTTTCTTTTATTCTTTTTTATACTGTATCCAAATTTTCCAAGTTTCTGTCCCATCTGAAAATATTCACCGTGCGAATACATTACAAGACCAGTATCATTAATATTAAATTTTCCATTCTCATCCATGTACTTATCATCAACTGTCACACCCACAACATCCGCAATAAACATTGTATGGCTTCCTAGTTCCTTTACTTCAGATACTCTGCACTCTATGTTTACAGGGCTCTCTGATATTCCAGGAGCACTCACATGCTCCATATCAAGAGGTGTCAGCTTCATCGTATTAAACTTGTCAACATCTCTTCCGCTTGTGACTCCACAATAATCACATGCATATGCGAGTTCATCTGTAGTCAGATTAATAACAAATTCTCCAGTTTCTTTAATCATATTATATGAATATCTTTCTGGTCTGACAGAAATAGACACCATTGGAGGATTAGTACAAATTGTGCCAGCCCAGGCTACAGTAATAATATTTTTATTTCCTTCTTTATCTGCCACACTGACCATCACAGCCGGCACAGGATTTAACATATTTCCTGGTTTCCAGTGTTGTTTTCCCATTATATCAATCCTACCTCTTTCATTCTGGTAATTAAAATCTGCTTATGCTCCTCCTCTATTTCAGTCAGAGGAAGTCTCAGTCCACCAACATTATATCCCATCAAATTCAAAACCGCTTTTACTGGAATTGGGTTTACCTCACAAAATAGTGCATCAATCAAATCCATGTATTTAAGCTGAAGCTCCAATGCGGCCTCATGATTTCCATTTAAATATCTCATTACCATATCATGCGTATCAGCCGGAGCAATATTTGATAATACAGAAATTACGCCTGAACCTCCAAGAGATAAAACAGGAATAATCTGGTCATCATTCCCCGAGTAAATATCAATTTTGCATCCAGTTAGCTTTCTAATTTTGGCAACCTGTGATATATTTCCGCTCGCTTCCTTGATTCCAACAACATTGTCGTAATCACTAACAATTTTTGCTACAGTTTCCGGAAGAATGTTGCAGCCGCTTCTCGACGGTACATTATATATTATTATTGGAAGTTCAACTTGAGATGCTATGGTGGCATAATGCTCATACAAACCTTTTTGCGTAGCTTTATTATAATATGGTGTAACTATTAACAAACCACTAACCCCTATTTTTTCAACCATTCTGGCAAAACTAACTACAGAAGCAGTTGAATTTGACCCAACTCCAGCAATAACAGGTATTGCACCATTTACTTTTTCTACCGCAAATCTAATGACAGATAATCTCTCTTCCTCCGACATAGTTGCAGGTTCTCCGGTTGTTCCACAAACAATAAGGGCATCTGTTTTACCCTTTACCTGTGCTTCAATTAATCTCTCAAGTTCCTCGAAATTAACACTTTTATCCTCCTTAAAAGGAGTAACCAAAGCAACTCCCGCACCCCTAAAAACGGACATACACACTCTCCTATTTTATGATGATTAAAGCTTTATATCAGGATTTTCTTTTATAATATCCATGATAAGTTCTCTCTCATCCATATGGTGCTTAACACCCTTTATCTCCTGATAATCTTCATGGCCTTTTCCTGCCAGAATAATTATATCTCCATCATGTGCATTTTTCATACAATACGCAATTGCTTCTTTTCTATCTGGAATTGTAACATACTCTCCATCAGCTTTTTTCACGCCTTGCAAAATATCATTTATGATATCCATAGGTTCTTCATTTCTAGGATTGTCAGATGTAATCACCGTAAGATCTGCCAATTTGGAAGAAACCTCTCCCATCTCATATCTTCGCGATTTTGCTCTATTTCCTCCACATCCAAACAGACAAACAAGTCTCTTCGGATTATATTCTTTTAACGTAGACAGAAGACTTTCCAAAGACATTGCATTATGGGCATAATCAATCATAAGTGTATATCTTTTTGTCACAGGAACTATTTCTATTCTACCTTTTACAGTTGCTTCCAGAAGAGCTTTTTTTATCACATTTACATCCACATTAAAATGATGACAGATAGCAATTGCTGTGAGTGAATTATATACACTAAAGCTTCCAGGTACATTCACTTCCACGTCAAAATCCATAAGTCCTGAAACATGATATTTAACACCTAAAGCACCATGTTCTTTTTTTAATTCCACATTCTCTGCTACCAGATTGTTTTTCGGACTATAACCATAAGTCTCTACCTGACATGTATGCCCCTTCATAATACCTTCGAGATGGTCATCATCGCCATTAAATATTCCAAGCTTACACTGTCTAAACAGAAGACTCTTGCAATGCATATAATCATCAAAGTCTTTGTGTTCATTCTCACCTATATGATCTGGCTCAAGGTTTGTAAATACACCTATGTCAAAAGTAAATCCCGATACTCTGTGAAGCATAAGTGCCTGGGATGAAACTTCCATAACTACAGCATCAAGACCTTCATCTACCATCTGGGCAAACAGTTCCTGTACCCTGTATGATTCAGGTGTTGTATTTGCAGCTGGAATTCTTTCCTCTCCGCAAATTGACTCTATGGTTCCTATCAATCCAGTCTTTATTCCCGATGAATCAAGAATTGATTTAACCATATAAGTAGTTGTGGTCTTACCCTTTGTTCCTGTAATACCAATTGTCTTTAATTTTTCTGCCGGATAATCAAAATAAGCAGCTGACATGCATGCCAATGCAAGTCTTGTGTTATCTACTTTAATATATGTAACACCTTCAGTTATTGCCACATCTTTCTCTACAATTATTGCAGCTGCGCCTTTGGCGATTACATCAGGAATAAATTCGTGGGCATCCCTTACACTTCCTGAAATGCAGACAAAAACAGACCCCTTTTCTACTTTTCTTGAGTCATACACAAGTGTAGAAATTTCAGTATCCAGATCACCTGATAGTAGGTTGTATTCCATTTTTTCAAGTAATTTTTTAATCTTCATAATCAATCTCTCCTGTAAATACTTCCGTTGCCGGTCCAGTCATATATATATGATTTGTCTGTCTGTCGTATTCTATAATCAGGTCACCACCCCTTAAATGTACAAGTACTTTATCATCTGTCTTATCATTTAAGATACAAGCCATAACAGTCGCACAGGTTCCAGTTCCACAAGCCCATGTTTCATCTGAGCCTCTCTCCCAGACACGCATAATTGCCTCTTCTCTTGAGACAACCTGAACAAATTCTGTATTTGTTCTCATAGGAAAACGCTCATTCTTTTCAAAGGATGGACCATACTTTTCTATTTCAAAATTATTAACATCATCAACAAATACAACCGCATGAGGGTTTCCCATAGATACACAGGTCATATTCCACTGTTTTCCACATACTTCGATTGGTTCATCTATTACTTTATCTGAATCTGATACAACTGGAATAAGTGAAGGTTCTAAAATTGGCTCACCCATATCAACTTTGACACTTGCAACTTTTTCATCTTCAACAAATAAAGTTAAATATTTAATTCCAGCTCCTGTTTCTACACTAATCTGTGTATTCTGCGTTAGATTATGATCGTATACATATTTTGCTACACAACGTATTCCGTTTCCACACATCTCTGCCTCAGAACCATCAGCATTATATATTCTCATTCTAAAATCTGCTTTGTCAGAAGGACCAATTGTGATAAGTCCATCTGATCCAATTCCAAAATGTCTGTCGCTAACAAATATTGACATCTTTGCTGGATCATTTATCTTCTCTTCAAAAAGATTCACATACACATAATCATTTCCACAACCATGTAACTTTGTAAACTTCATCATTATCACCTTTTGCCTTTCTTACTACTGCTCATTTATAATATTTATAAGTTCTGGAATAAGCTGTTTCTTTCTGGAAACAACACCTTTTAGCATAAGCCCTTCACTATTTGCTGTCTGATTATAAGCTTTTGCTGCAATTGATGCAGCCTCATCTCCCGCATAAATAAGAAATGTTGATTCCTCAAGAATATCTGTAAGCATTACATAGTACATATCAAGCTTCTTTTCTACCAACATCTTATCCATATAATCCAAAACTCTCTTTTGAACTTTTTCAAGTTCAACCTTTGACATAGCGCTAATCTGAGACACTCCAAATGTATAATCCGCAGAATGAAAAATCTTGAAATCCTGATTTAATATTTCTTCTTCTGTTTTGCTATTGAAATCACTTCCGGCTTCAAACATCTTCTGAGAAAACTCCTGAATATCTATCTCTGCAATCTCAGCTAAGGCCTCCGCTGTTTTCTTATCAACCTCTGTACAAGTAGGGGATCTGAAAACCAATGTATCAGATAAGATTGCTGCACACATAAGTCCAGCCATCTGCTTTGAAACTTCAACCCCCTTTTCCTGATACATCTGATAAATTATTGTAGAAGTACATCCAAGTGGCTGATTTCTAAAATATACTGGAGCCACAGTCTCAAGACTTCCTATTCTATGATGATCTATTATCTCAAGTATCTCTGCATCATCTATATTTGATACAGCCTGCGATTTTTCATTATGATCAACAAGAATAATCTGTTTTTTTCTTGCATTAATCAAATGTCGTCTTGATAACATACCAACGTAATTCTGATTTTCATCAACAACAGGGAAAGATCTGTGTCTGATATTTACCACAGCATCTTTTACCTCTGATACAAAATCATCTAAATCAAAATGAATAATGTTTTCTTTTGTCATAAAATATTTAATTGGCATACTCTGATTTATCAGACGAGCAACTGTAAAGGAATCATATGGCGAGCTAATAACTACAATATCTCTTGCATTTGCCGCCTCAATTACTTTCTGACTTACCTCACATGCATTTGTAACTATCATACAACTACAATTTTCTTTAATACATGAAAGCTGAGCCTCTTCCCTGTCACCAATAATTACAAGGTCATCTTCCTCTACATTACCTTCTAGTACTTCTGTCGAACCAACACCTACGACAACTTTCCCCTTAATAAAATATCCGTGCTCATTACCAGTAACAATTGTTCCCTCTAATGTTTCAGCAATATTTCTGTACTGTGTTCTGGCTCTTGATAAAATAGCATTGTCATAGACATCCATGTATGATCTTGTAATATCACCTGTTACAATGATTCCTTCAAGCTTATTCTTTGCATTTACAACCGGAAGAGTAACTACATTCAAAATTTTCATCATCTCCCATGCTTTTTTCATGGAAATATGGCTACTAACCCCTTCTGTTTTTCTTATAAATATATCCTTTAGCTGTGTTCCAACATCAGTCATTAGTTCAGGTTCTTTTACCTCAAAATAATTAAGCACAAACGCTGTTTCCGGACTGATATTTCCCGCTCTCATAGGAATATATTCTTTTGAATCATCCTCAATTGATTTAAGATTTGCATATGCAATTGCTGCGCAAATTGAATCTGTATCAGGGTTTTTATGTCCCACTACTCTAACAATATTTTTAGTCATAAGCACTCCTTATCGTCAATTAACAAAATGCAATTCCCCTAAAGGGAATTGCATTGATTGACTAAAACATATTTACATAATATTTCCTAAAATTCCAAATACATACAATACAATTGCAACAAAGCCAAATGTATTTATTATAGCTAAAACCATTGTCAGAACTGCGAATGTCTTTGTTGACTTAACCTGTGTTTCAAGTTCATTAACTGAATCAACCTTGTCTCCCATAACCTTGAATAAATCCTGAATATTACGGAAACATTTAACATTCTCTGTATGTACCTTATCTCCCAAATCCTGTTTAAGAGCAACTAACTGATCGTTCAATTCTCCAAGTGACTGAAGCATCTGTGAATTGGCCTGATTAACCGCACTCTTAATCTCTGATGTAGATTCTTCTGTAATTCTCTTTGTCTGCTCAATAGTTCCGCCAAAATTCTGTTCAATTCCAGAAATTTCACCACTAAGTGATCTTCCAAGATTACCCATCTCAGAACTCATTGATCTTCCAAGTCCGTCAACCTGTCCCATAACTGAATGATTAAGGTTGTCCATATTTGTAGCCATAGAAGCTTCTATTTCCTGCATCTTAGCATTAACTTTTTCAATTAAAACATCTATCTGTTTAGCAACGACTGCTGTAATCCCGTCTGCTTTTTCCTGACGTTCATCAAGGATCTGCTGTAATTCTTCTGCTTTTGATTCCCTCTCCTCAACGATGCTCTGAAGTTCCTGTGCTTTTGATTCCTTTGTATTTAGCATCTCCTGAAGACGCTGTGCTTTCTCTCGAAACTCATCAATTTGAGCTAACAAAAAATCATCTCTATCCACTTTTTTCTGCATCCTTTCACGTATTCTAACACCCACCCGCTTATTTTCACGGTGCTTTCTTTGATGTGACCGTTTTCTAAGCACGCTTAAAACGCCTGCCATAACCAATCCTCCAAGGTGTATCATCACTAAAAACATTGTATCATTATAAACTCTCTTTGTAAATGAAAAACACATAAAAACTACAAAATATTGGGTTTATATTTTACAACACACACTATATACGCACAATTGGTATGAGTCATAAGTACCAAAAAAACAGCGGTAAGATAAACTTACCGCTGTAAAATATTAATTGTATTAATCTTCTCCGT
This sequence comes from Agathobacter sp., assembly GCA_045122195.1. Classification (GTDB taxonomy): domain Bacteria; phylum Bacillota; class Clostridia; order Lachnospirales; family Lachnospiraceae; genus Roseburia. The sequence goes on along the minus strand of JBGVHH010000110.1, from coordinate 27,556 downwards.
AGAGTTTAATTAATTTTTCTAAATGACTGAAACGTTCCGTTGCAGCTTTCTCAGACTCAGCAAATAATCTCTCTGCTCTTTCTGGGAATGGCTTAACAAGACGAGTATATCTAGCCTCGTTGTTAAGGAAATCCTGGTAAGATCCATCTCCTGCTTTTGAAGTAAGAGTAAATGGATTCTTGCCTTCTGCTTTAAGAGCAGGATTGAAACTGAAGAGATTCCAGTATCCTGCTTTTACAGCAAACTTCATCTCATCCTGACAATGATTCATTCCACCCTTAGCAATTCCGTGGAGCTCACATGGAGCATATCCAATGATAAGAGAAGGACCATCATATGCCTCTGCCTCAACAATTGCTTTAACAGCCTGAGCAGGATTTGCACCAAGAGCAATCTGTGCTACATATACATATCCATACTGCATAGCAATCTCAGAGAGTGATTTCTTTCCGATTTCTTTACCAGCCGCTGCGAACTGACAAACCTCACCGATGTTAGATGCTTTTGAAGCCTGACCACCTGTGTTAGAATACATCTCTGTATCGAATACCATTACATTTACATTCTCACCAGAAGCAAGAACATGATCTAATCCGCCGTATCCGATATCGTATGCCCATCCATCACCACCGAAGATCCATACAGATTTCTTTCCAAGGTAATCTTTCTTCTCAAGAGCAGCCTTTGCGTCTGGACATCCAGCAGCTGCTGCTTTCTCTAATTCTGCGATTAATGCCTTTGTAGGCTCTACATTTTCTTTTGTCTTATCTTTTGTAGCATCAAATGCTTCATATGCAGCTTTAAGTTCAGCAGATGCTTTATCACTTGTTGCACATGCTGCTGCAAATTCAATTGCACGATCGCGCAAATACTTCTGACCTACATACATTCCAAGACCATGCTCTGCATTATCCTCGAACAATGAGTTAGACCATGCTGGTCCTTTCTTAGACTCAATGTTTACTGTGTATGGTGAAGTAGCTGCTGGGTTACCCCAGATAGAAGAACATCCTGTAGCATTTGAAATGTACATCTGCTCTCCGAACAACTGTGTAATTAATCTTGCATATGATGTCTCAGCACATCCTGCACATGAACCTGAGAACTCAAGGAGTGGCTGATTGAACTGAGAACCCTTAGGTGTTGTATCAACCATTCCAGCGTCAGTTTTCTTCTTAACATTTGCTACCAAGTAATCAAATACAGGCTGCTCAGCTGACTGTGAATCCTGTGGCTTCATCTCAATTGCTGCTGTAGGACAAACTGTGATACATTCTCCGCAGCCCATACAGTCAAGTGGTGAAACACTCATTGTATATTTATATGCTCCAGCTTTTGGTTTCATATCAGCAAGCTTGATATTATCTGGAGCAGCTTTTACTTCATCATCTGAAAGTAAGAATGGACGAATTGTTGCATGAGAACAAACAAATGCACAGTTATTACACTGAATACATTTCTCAGCATTCCATTCTGGTACAGTAACAGCAGTTCCTCTCTTCTCATATGCTGAAGCACCTGTTACAAACTGTCCGTCAGCAATATCTGTAAATGCTGAAACTGGAAGAGAATCTCCATCCATCTTTGAAATAGGATCGAGAAGATCGTTAACAAGCTTAACAACCTCTGGACGACCTGTACGTTCTGCCTTAGGAGCATCTGCCTCAGGGTTCTTCCATGAATCCGGAACCTCTACTTTATGTACTGCATCAACACCAGCATCGATTGCCTTGTAGTTCATCTCTACTACTGCATCACCCTTCTTTGAGTAAGACTTCTTTGCAGCCTGTTTCATATAATCAACAGCCTGATCAATTGGCATTACATCTGCAAGTTTGAAGAAAGCAGACTGGAGAATTGTATTAGTTCTCTTACCCATTCCAATCTCGATAGCTTTATCAATAGCGTTGATTGTGTAAAGCTGAATATTGTTATCCGCAATATATTTCTTAGCATCAGCATTTAAATGCTCTGCTAATTCTTCATCAGACCACTGGCAGTTAATCATGAATACTCCACCTGGCTTAACATCCTGAACCATCTTCATACCCTGAATTACATATGCAGGATTATGGCATGCTACGAAATCAGCCTGGTTGATGTAATATGGACTCTTGATTGGGTTATCACCAAATCTCAAATGAGAAATTGTAATTCCACCAGTCTTCTTTGAGTCATACTGGAAATATGCCTGGATATATTTGTCTGTATGGTCTCCAATAATCTTTGTAGAGTTCTTGTTGGCACCTACTGTACCATCTCCACCGAGTCCCCAGAATTTGCACTCTTTTGTTCCAGGTGCAGATGTAATTGGAGCTGGTTTAACCTCTGGAAGTGAAAGGTTTGTAACATCATCATTGATACCAATTGTAAATCTATTCTTTGGAACATCTTTCTCAAGCTCAGAATATACTGCAAATACTGATGAAGGTGGTGTATCTTTTGAACCAAGTCCATAACGACCACCAACAAGGACTACATCACTCATTCCAGCCTCACGAAGTGTTGCAGCAACATCTAAGTATAATGGCTCACCAAGTGAACCTGGCTCTTTTGTACGGTCTAAAACAGCAATCTTCTTTGCAGTTTTTGGAATAACATTAAGAAGAGCTTCTGATGACCATGGACGGTAGAGACGTACTTTTACAAGTCCGACTTTTTCTCCCTTTGCTGTAAGATAATCAATTACTTCTTCAGCTACATCGTTGATAGAACCCATAGCGATAATTACACGCTCTGCATCTGGTGCTCCATAATAGTTAAATAATTTATAATCTGTTCCAAGCTTTGCATTAACTTTATCCATATACTTCTCAACTATTGCCGGAAGATTGTTATAGAATGAGTTACAAGCCTCTCTATGCTGGAAGAAGATATCTCCGTTCTCGTGTGATCCACGAGCTGCTGGATGCTCTGGATTAAGAGCATGTGCTCTGAACTCTTCTACTGCATCCATTGGACACATTTCTTTAAGATCTTCATAATCCCACTTCTCGATTTTCTGAATCTCGTGTGATGTACGGAATCCATCGAAGAAGTTAATAAAAGGAACTTTTCCTTCAAGAGCAGCAAGGTGTGCTACTGGAGAAAGGTCCATTACCTCCTGTGGGTTTGTCTCACAAAGCATTGCAAAACCTGTCTGACGACAAGCATATACATCACTATGATCTCCAAAAATATTAAGTGCGTGTGATGAAACTGTACGAGCAGATACATCAAATACACATGGAAGATTTTCTCCTGCGATTTTGTACATATTTGGAATCATAAGGAGAAGACCCTGTGAAGCTGTAAATGTTGTAGTAAGCGCACCTGCTGCAAGTGAACCGTGAACAGTTCCTGCTGCACCAGCCTCAGACTCCATTTCAACAACCTTTACTGTACTTCCAAAAATATTCTTCTGTCCTGCTGCAGACCACTGATCTACTGAATCTGCCATTGGACTGGATGGTGTAATTGGATAAATTCCTGCCACCTCAGTATACGCATATGCGACATGCGCAGCAGCTGTATTACCATCCATTGATTGTTTAGCTCTAGCCATGATAAAAATCCTCCCATTCAAAATTTTTCTTAATTACTCTATCTTTAATAATAGAATTTCCCCCTACAAAAATCAAGTTTTTTTAGGAGTACATTCCTATATTCAAGACTATTTTTACAAATACAATTTTTCAAATTCATCTTGACAAATTGGTTTATTGCACAAATATCCTTGACCGTATAGAAAACCACATTCAGCAAGCACCTGTCTTTGTTCTTCTGTTTCAACTCCTTCAAAGACAATCTCTCTTCCCGTAGTCTCTACTAAATTACCTATGCTTTTTAAAACCTCAATATTTTTCTCTGAGATTTCCTTATCTAAAAAGCTTTTGTCTATTTTTACAACATCAGCTGGTATATCCATCAAAATCGAAAGTGATGAATATCCTGTTCCAAAATCATCCACAGCAACTCTGAATCCTCTTTCTCTCAATTCCTCAAGAGATTTAATCAATGAGTGATAATTTTTCACCATAACCCCTTCTGTAATCTCTATTTCAAGAAGAGAAGGATCAACCGGATACCTTCTCAGAATTGAATTAATCCTCTTCATGAACTCTTTTCCATCTGATTCAAAATGCTTTCCTGAGAAGTTCATAGAAACAACCAGTGGTCTTCTATTTTGCTTTTTCCACGATACCATTGCCTTAAGAGTTTCCTCAAAAATGTAAAAATCCAAATCTGTAATATATCCAATTTTTTCAAGCGAATTAATAAATTTAATCGGAGGAACAATTCTTCCATCAACTCTTTTCCAACGTGCAAGTGCTTCTGCACCATACACTTCATTGGTCACCAAATTAAATTTAGGTTGAAAATATGCCATAAAATCTCCTCTATAAAGAGATTCGTAGAACTGTCCTATAACATGCTGTTCCTCACCTCGCTCAGTACGAAAACGTTCTTCAAAAACTACTATTCTTGCACCACTGTTATTCTTTGCTTTTTTCCATGCAAGATTTACATTTTCAATCGCAATATCTATATCTATATTTCTATCTTCGACAAAATAAAGTCCTGTAGTCACAGCAAGTCCACTGTTAGGATATTGATGATTATTTAAATTCACAAAATCGTTTTGCTTTTTCTCTGTACATGATATAAGCTCCTGTTCATCCTCTCCTTGTAACAGCAAAAGAAAGAAATCAGAATAAAGTCTACACCCCAGCAAACACTCCTCAGATTCTATTATACTTCTTGAAAGAACTCTAAGAATTTTATCTCCCACCTGATAACCATAATTTTCATTAATACACCCAAAATTATTGATATCAAAATAACAAAGACAAAGTTTTTTATCATCATAATTCTCATAAACAGCACTTTTAAATTGCTGTTTGAAAACGTCCAGATTTAACAATCCAGTTAACTGGTCCTTGTTCTGTATTTTTCTTATATTGGCATTTGACTCTTCTATTCTTGAACGAAGAGATGCAAAAACACCTATTGTTCTTGACAATTCACCTAAAAAACTCAATTCCGATTCGGTCCATTTTTTATCCTTTTCAAAAGAATAGAAACAACATATACCATGTCGATTTCCTACATATTCAAATTTACCTGCCACAAAATGGATATTCCTAATAATCTCATCTGAAACTACAACTCCCTGTTTTCTTATCACTTCCACCCAAGGCATTATATTTGTACCATCAAACACCTTTACCAAGCCGGCTTCCGGCATCTTATTTAAAATACCAATTCTAGGAAAAACAGTCTTATCATAAATTGATATTGCGTCACCCGCACAATTTGTAAGAATTATTTCTTCATCCTTAGCCATTTCTTCACAAACTGTTATCAAATCAAAATTGTACTTTGTCAGTATCTTATCCAGCAAAAGATTGAGAGAACCATCAATGTTTCTTGCATGGGATAAAATATTCAGTGCAAAGGCAAGAAAATCCCTATCTTTTTCTTTTATCTCATTGTGCTCTAGATGACTTTTTTCCTTGTGACGTATCGGTCCCTTATCTTCTTCCATTGCTATTTTGAATCCGTTTTTTCCGTCCTTTTTAGCCCTATACATCGCATGATCTGCTTTTTCAAACAACTCATCGTAAGTATTTCCATCTACACCGGATACTGCAATTCCGATACTGGTAGAAGTATGTCTTACAACATCGCCTCCGGTATATTCCCTTCGAAGAATATCACAAAGCGTCCTTGCCTTATTTACTGCAAGTTCAGCATTGACATCTCTCATCAGCACTAAAAATTCATCGCCTCCAACTCTTCCTACAACGTCATCACCTCTGAAATTATCTTTTAATGCCATTGCAATATCTGAAATAACTGTATCCCCAAAAGTGTGTCCAAAAGTATCATTTATCCCTTTGAAATTGTCTATGTCAATCACAAAAAGCACATGCGTACGATTTGATTCCTTGACCAGAATATCCTCAACAATCGACTTTACTTCAACTTTATTGAACAGCTTTGTCAGTGGATCTCTTCTTACTTTATCCTTCAACACCATGTCAGATTCAACATTTCTGCTTCTTCCAACAATTCGAGCAACTTTTTTATCTTTCCCCAAGATGCTTCTATAAAGAATTCTATACCATATGTACTGTGGATTCTCATTTTCTTTTGCAGTATTATATCTGCAATCAATACTTCCTGCTATCTCAGCGTATGAAGCTTTTATCATTTCATTTTCAAAAGACATTCTGTCAATTGGATGTATATTTTTTAATACATCCTGAAAATCGATATACGAATGTTCTTCTTTATTTTCTTTATATGATTCACTAAAGCCAAAAGACATCAGCACTTTATTATTCTTTACATCATAATCAAAAGGCACGCCATCTGAAATCTGTTCCATAACCTGATACTGATTTTTCAGATAATAAAAATTTGTTTCAATCTGTTTTTTATCCTCAATATCTATAAAGATTAGAATTATGGATTTCTGTCCATCGCCGGATACATCAATACCTCCCCTTATCAAAACCCATTTTGATAATCCATTTGAGTCAGAAATTATAAATTCATCCTGAACATCTTCCCCTTTTGTCACAATATTTGACGTAAAAATTTCAAACATATCCTCATGTTCAGCTGCAACAAACCGAAAATCTTTCTCAGAATTTATATTTTCATCACAATTTAGCCCATACATCAAATAAAAATCTTCATTTGCCTCAATTATTTTCCAAGGCTTTGCCGTAGTTATTTTTGCTGCTGCAATTGGAATATTTTGAAGTGTAATTTTTGACATCATTTTCCTCTACCCCTAATAAACAATAGTACGAAAGTATTATATCACGTTAACAATGCGTTTTCCACAGAAAACGCTTGCAAAAAACGTATTTTACGATAAAATATAAGGCGATGCGTTTTATTAAGTACTTCAATATATTTATATAGAAAGGCAAAAAAATGATTAGTGCAAATAATATTACATTAAGAATTGGAAAAAAAGCGTTATTCGAAGATGTTAACATTAAATTTACAGAAGGAAACTGCTATGGACTTATTGGTGCAAACGGTGCCGGAAAGTCTACTTTTTTAAAAATCCTTTCAGGACAGCTTGAGCCTACAAACGGTGAGATTGCAATCACTCCAGGCCAAAGACTCTCATTCCTTCAGCAGGATCACTTCAAATACGATGAATTTACAGTACTTGATACTGTTATTATGGGAAATAAACGTCTATACGACATAATGAAAGAAAAAGATGCTATTTACATGAAGGAAGACTTCTCAGATGAAGACGGAATCCGTGCCAGCGAGCTTGAGGCTGAATTTGCTGATATGGATGGCTGGAATGCTGAGTCTGATGCAGCAACTCTTTTAAACGGACTCGGAGTACCTACAGAAGACCATTATACACTCATGGCAGACCTTCCTGGTGCTGTTAAAGTCAAGGTTCTTCTTGCACAGGCACTCTTCGGAAACCCAGATATTCTTCTTCTCGACGAGCCTACTAACCACTTAGACCTTGATGCTATTGCATGGCTTGAAGAATTCCTTATCAACTTTGAAAATACAGTAATTGTTGTATCACACGACCGTTACTTCTTAAACAAAGTATGCACAAGCATTGCAGATATGGATTATGGAAAAATCCAGTTATATGCCGGAAACTATGATTTCTGGTATGAATCTAGTCAGCTTATTGTTCGTCAGATGAAGGAAGCCAACAAAAAGAAAGAAGAAAAAATCAAAGAGTTACAGGATTTCATCCAGAGATTCTCTGCTAACGCTTCTAAATCTAAACAGGCAACTTCTCGTAAACGTGCGTTAGAAAAAATCCAACTTGACGACATTCGTCCTTCAAGCCGTAAATATCCTTACATTGATTTTCGTCCAGAACGTGAAATCGGAAATGATGTTCTCTTCGTAGAGGGTATCTCAAAAACAATTGATGGTGTAAAAGTATTAGATAATATTTCATTTACAGTTAACCATGATGACAAGATTGCATTCGTTGGTGGAAATGAGCTTGCAAAAACTACTCTATTTAAAATTCTTGCAGGAGAGATGGAGCCTGATGAAGGTTCTTTCAAATGGGGAGTTACAACAAGCCAGTCTTACTTCCCTAAAGATAACACAGCCATTTTTGATACAGATGACTTAATTGTTGATTGGCTCACAACATTCTCCGAAATCAAAGATGCTACTTATGTACGTGGATTCCTTGGTCGTATGCTTTTTGCAGGTGAGGATGGAGTTAAGAAGATGCGAGTTCTTTCCGGAGGAGAAAAAGTTCGTGTTCTTCTCTCTCGTATGATGATTATGGGAAGCAATGTTCTTATGTTTGACGAACCTACAGACCACCTTGACATGGAATCAATCACAGCACTTAACAACGGAATGATTAAATTCCCTGGTGTAATTCTCTTTGCATGTCGTGACCATCAGGTTGTCCAGACTACAGCAAACAGAATTATTGAATTCCTTCCAAATGGCTCGATGATTGATAAAATCACTACTTACGACGAGTACCTTGAGAGCGATGAAATGGCTCGTAAACGTCAGGTTTACTCAATGTCTGAAGAAGATGAAAACGATAACTAATTAACTAGAGAAAAAACAAAAATCTCAGTATCAATTTTGATACTGAGATTTTTATGCATTAATCACTTTATGTGGTCTTATTGTAAACATATCCCGAATTATAAGTACTGTTATATCCACCTTTTGATGAATATGTATTTGATTTTGAAGCTTCAAGTCTGGCATTACTTTCTATCATAGAAGCCTTTACAGCCACGCCATATCCATATGAACCCGTTCCACCAAAAAGGCTCTTTACAACATTCATATCAGCGTTTTTAAAAGTATCCTCATCCATAGAAAGCTTTCCGCTTGATGTACTAACAGAAATACCAATCTTCTCTAAGGTTTTTGTATTAGAATTTGTAAGTGATTCTAACGAGTCAAGTGTATTAGTAATTTTTGATGTTTCTGATTTAGAAGCACTCGACACCAATTCATTATAATCATCTACAAATTGTGATACCTTCTTAAGAATATCATCGGTATTATAGGCTCCCCCTGAATCCTTCTTAAACACAGCCCCTGCGTTCTTGTACAACGCTTTTGCTGAATCTGTCAATTCACCAGCCGCTGCCTGGATATTTCCCAGTGTCTTTGCTGAATCAGCAGAAGTAGATATAGATGGAGAAATAAGAGACGAAGCCTTTTCATCAAGTCCCTGTGCATAATAAGACTTAACTAGCTTATAGTAACTTCCACTCTTTATACTACTGTATGTACTAATATCCACGCTAGAAAACATTGGTGAACTTGTCTTCATTCTTCCGGAAGAATGAAGACTTGAAAACAATGTAGAAATAGACGATGAATCCCATCCGTTAATTCTTGCCATAAACCCCACTCCTTTGACTATACAACGACTATAATCCTTTACTGTCATTTACTATATCGGCATAAATTAATTAAATAAATATAATTATCCTATATATTCTCAATCTGCCAGTCTATTGGTTCTACCCCATTATTCTTCAAAAATTCATTTGCCTTACTAAAATGTCCGCAACCGTCAAATCCTCTATAACTAGACAACGGACTTGGATGTGTTGTCTTTAAAATAAGATGCTTATTGTTGTTCAACATACTAATTTTCTTCTGTGCCGGAGAGCCCCAAAGCATGTACACTATTGGTCTATCCTGTTCATTTACAGCTCTAATTATGGCATCTGTAAATTCTTCCCATCCCATTCCCTTATGAGAATTTGCCTGATGGGCACGTACTGTAAGTACTGTATTAAGTAACAAAACGCCCTGATCGGCCCATTTTTTCAGATATCCATTATTAGGTATATAGCATCCAAGATCACGGTTTAGTTCTTTATAAATATTCTGAAGTGATGGTGGTATCTTTTTTTGTTCCGGCAATACCGAAAATGATAATCCATGGGCCTGATTTACGTCATGGTAAGGATCCTGTCCAAGAATTAGAACCTTAACTTTATCAAGAGGTGTAAAATGCATTGCATTAAAAATATCATCTGCAGGTGGGAATACCACTCCCTTTGAATATTCTTCTTTTACAAACTGATATAGTTTTCTGTAATAAGGCTTTTTGAATTCTCCATCAAGAGCCTTAGCCCAATCATCTGTTAACATTCCCATTTTTGTCTACCTTCTAACAGACACGCCACGGTCTGCAAGATAATTCTTCAAATCCATTATTTCTAATTCTTTGTAATGGAAAAGAGAAGCTGCAAGAGCTGCATCAGCCTTTCCTTCTGTAAGTGCATCATAGAAATGATCCTTAGTACCAGCTCCACCTGATGCAATAACAGGTATTGACACATTCTCAGCAATCAAACGAGTAAGTTCTATATCATATCCTGCTTTTGTGCCATCGCAGTCCATACTAGTAAGAAGAATCTCACCAGCCCCCATTTTATTGGCCTTCATAGCCCATTCAATAGCGTCAAGCCCTGTATCAATTCTTCCACCATTCTTATATACATTCCAGCCACTTCCATCAGCTCGTCTTCTTGCATCAATTGCAACGACCACACACTGACTTCCGAATTTATCAGCAGCATCTGAAATCAGATTTGGTGTATTTATAGCTGAAGAATTGATAGAAATCTTGTCAGCTCCTTCACGAAGAAGTGCCTTAAAATCATCTACTGTCCTAATTCCACCACCTACTGTAAATGGAATAAACACCTTCTCAGCCACTTTTCTTACCATATCGACAACAGTTCCCCTATTGTCACTTGAAGCTGTTATATCAAGAAATACAACTTCATCAGCGCCTGCTTTATCATATGCAGCAGCAATCTCAACCGGATCACCTGCATCTCTTAGATTTACAAAATTAACACCTTTAACTACTCTTCCGTTATTTACATCCAAACAAGGGATTATTCTCTTTGTAAACATTTATCTGCCCTCCCCGATTGATGCAAAATTTTTCAGTATCTTAAGTCCTACTGAACTACTCTTTTCCGGATGAAACTGACATGCAAACACATTGTCTTTTTCAACAGATGCATGGATACATGTACTGTAGTCAGTAGTTGCTTTTACTATCTGCTCATCCTTTGCTTTCAAATAGTATGAGTGAACAAAATATACATAAGGATTTGATGGTAAACCTTCAAACAATTTTCCATCATTCATAAGTTCCAGCGAATTCCATCCGATGTGTGGAATCTTGAGTCCCTCCTTATCTGGGATTCGAAGTATCTGTCCATCCAGTAAATGAAGACCTTCCACCCCAGAAGACTCATCACTTCCCTCAAATAATAGCTGAAGCCCAAGGCAGATTCCCAAAAAAGGTGTCTTTTTGTCTGCCACTTCATGAATCACTTTGTCAAGCTCATACTTTTTAAGCTGCGACATAGCATCTCCAAAAGCACCAACGCCTGGCAAAATAACCTTGTCAGCTGACAAAATTTCATGCCTGTCTCTTGTAATAACACACTCTTCCCCAATAGATACCAATGCCTTCTCTACACTTTTTAAATTTCCTGCATTGTAATCAATTATTGCTATCATCTTGTCTCCCATTCCAAGCCGAGTTCAAGCATTTTCTTCTTCAACTCTATTGTGTATGTATTTCTATTTCTAGTCTTGTATAACTCTACCGCTTCATCATAAGTCATATTGTACTCAGACGCAAGTGTATTCTCAATTATAAGTCGTACTCCCTCAAGTTCTTCCTCACAATCAAACTCTTCTGCAGCATCAAGATTAAGATTAACTCTTCCGGCTGCCACAATCAAAGAGTCCATAGCCATTCCTTCGTACCCCATCTCTTTAAATGACATATATGCATCATATTTAGTAGACACAGCAGCAAGAACCGAAAGTCTATTGTAAATCTTCTCATCCTCACCACTTAGGCTAACGCCATCCATCTTTGCAAATGCTGATGTATATAAACTTATACCAGATGGTTCACCCTGATTTACGGCTGAGAGCGCCTGATTATACTCACTTCTTGCATTATTTATTCCTGCCTGATTACCCAGAAGATTTACACCAATCATAACAAGAGCAAACAATGAAGCAACCATCAATACAATAAGTCTAACAGGACCTTTAGGAAGTTTTGGTGTATTGTCTTTTTCTTTTGGTTTTTTGGGTTTCTTCTCTTTCTTTGGTTTTGGTTTACTTTCCTTTTTGGGTTTAGGCTTCTTCTCTTTCTTCGGCTTCTTTTCCTTCTTCTTCTTTTTCTGTTCCTCCTGATCCAATTCATCCAAAATCTTTTGATTTTCATCTGAAGCTGTAGATTCTTTGTCAGAGCCACTACCACCTTCCTCGGAAGCCTCAGGTTCAGCCTCCTTGAAAAGCATCTTCATTATTTTTGCAAAAAAACCTATCTTTTCTTCGGGTTCATCACCTTTTTTTTCACTAACACTCTCTGAAGTTGCGCTCTCCAATTGCTTCTTTGCGTAGGAATCAAATTCATCTTCCACTTCATCTAAGTCAGCTTCTTCTGACAAAATATTTCCAATATCAGACAAATCTCCATCAGAAAGCATATCCATTAAATCAGCCTCAGAATTTCCCGCTAAATCAGGTTCTCCCGACTCGTCTACCGGTATATCCGATATACCATCCGAATAATCCGTTTCATCATTCGTACTAAACTCACCAAGCGCACTGTCAAGCTCTTCAATTGCCTCTAATCCCGATTCTTCATCTGAAAAATCATCTTCTTCGTTTTCCATTGCACTTTGTTTTTCAAGACCTGACAGCACATCCTCAAGAGTAACATCCTGATCTGTCGGAGCCGAATGTTGAATCTGCTGTGTCTGTGAAGATTTTTTTACGTCAGACTCGCCTTCCAATTCCAATTCAAAGTCAGATATAAAATTATTATAGGCTTCATTCTCAAGTTCATCTTCAAACTGCTTCAAAAAATCATCATTCGTAGTACCGCCAAGTACTCCGAAGAGTTCTTCATCCTCATCAGTAATTTCTTCTGTGCCATTTATTGAATTAAGCAAACTATCAAGATATCTTTCCGTTGATTTCTCGCTCATAACTCTTCCTCGCTATAACTCATATAAGGGATGCAGCAAAAACCACATCCCTTAGTTCTTTTATTTTGAATTTTCTGCAATCAACCTATCAATCGCATCAACCAGTTGTCCAATCTCCGGTTTTGTAAGCTGTGCATTTGCACCAAGTAACTCTCCTTTTCTTCTCATTTCCTCATTTACAAGAGAAGAGAAGATAATAAGTGGAATTGGTTTTAATTCCTCATCAGATTTAACCAGCTTTGTAAGTCTGTGACCATCCATAAGAGGCATCTCAATATCTGTAATTATACAATCTACTTTACTAGTGACATTGCCTTCTTTTTTAAGTTCGTTAAGCTTATCCCACGCAGCCTGTCCATTTTCTGTGACAATCAACTTAGTGTATCCTGATTTTCTAAGACAATCAGTGATAAGTCTGCTAAGAAGTGGAGAATCCTCTGCGATAAGTACTGTCGAATCTCCTCTGTCATGCTTTTCTTCCATCGTATCAATATCATTGACTCTAAGTCCAGTCTCTGGGCTGATACTTGAAACGATAGACTCAAAATCTAAGATAACAACAAGTTTATTGTCCATCTTTATAACACCTGTTGCAGTACTATCATCCTGACCATTAATTGTGGAGTCAGGTTTAATAATAGATTCCCATGAAACACGATGGATACCAATAACCTGATCTACATGAAAAGCTACATTTAATTTATTGAAATTCGTAATAATAAATAATCCCTTTTCTTCTGTCTGTGGTAAACCAAGACAACTCTTAAGATTAATGACTGTAATCATTGTATCACGAGGCATAAATATTCCTTCAACACTTGGGTGAGTATTCGGAACAGGTGTCACCGGCATATACTGTAGTATTTCTCGTATCTTAGCAACATTTATTCCATAATGATTATCGCCTAATGTAAATTCTAGCACCTCTAATTCGTTTGTTCCTGACTCCAAAAGAATATTTGTATCCATTATTTTCCCTCCAATTTCCGTTTACATTGTATATTAGTTTACCCATCTACATCTCTACGAGATAATCCGTTCCACCCATTTCAACATTCAAGTTCACGTCATCATCCTTCACTTCCGTTCCTTTAGGAACTTCAAAAAGTAAAACAACGTCCACAGTTTTTCCAGCATCAAGCGTTCCCTGATAAGTAGACAACGAATATGTCAAAAAAGTCTTCTTCTCAGAATAATTCTTTCCTGAAATATCTATTGAATATGAATGTCCTGATGTAAATGCATCCACCGTTTGTTCACTCTGGGTTGAGTTTTTTAACGTAAAATACATAATTAAATATGTTCGTCCAGACTCTGCATCAAGCGAATAATAACCGCCCTCTTGATAATGTTCTGAAACCTCAAGCCCATTATATGTAACTGTTAAATTTTCCTGTCCCACAGCCTTTGCAAGACTTGTCGTTGCTTTTGGGTTGGCAGATGACTCGTCCTTGCTCGTGTTGCCCTGTCCGGTCGTTCCATTTACCCCCGTATTGTCCTGGGTAATCTCCTCAGACTCTGTATTTTCTTCCGTCTCGTTCATATCATCTTCAGAAAGCTCAGCTGAAGTCATTCCATCCTTCTGATAGATATTATACTTTGCAACTGCATATGCTGAATAATGAACAATGAGCTCTTCCTCTTCCTCCGTAAGCTCATGCAACGGTTCCGCACAGCCTGTCAGGACAAAAAGCATGGCAAAAATGACTGTAAATAATCTAATTCGTTTATTCTTCATCTTCCACCTGTGACTTTTCTCCTATTTTTGATTAAATATTATCATATTTTATTTGTATTTACAACACATAAATCTAATCTTCATCATTTGCATTGTTTATTTTTTCTCTTAGTTCCTGTTCTCTTCTAGACAGATCAGATTCCCACGATTCATATTTCTGAATAATCTCATTTTCATAATTTGCCATTCTTGAGCTCTGGCCACTTACATACGAAATAGTAAACATAGCAATAATTGACAAACAAAAAACTATAGTAAAAAACATTGAAATTCTAAAATTCTTCTTGTATCTCTTGTTTTCTAAAATAATCTTTTGCGATACATCATTGTTCTGATTATTGGACATTCTCTTCCCATTCGCCTTTTTACCTAAAATATCCCACGCAGAAATGTGTATCTCATCAATATCAGAATTATCGATTTCCGGCATTGCATACAAACACTCCTGCAATTCCAACAAAAAAGAAAAACCTATTGGGGTCTTAAACATTCCTTTTTTATTCAGCTTGTTATATATCATCAAGGCATTCTGCGGATCGCTCATATCAGAATTCGTCTTTATATATTTAATTCCATTCTTTTCTTTTATTGCCAAGTCAGCCAATTCTTTTGACTCAAAATCAAATCTGTCTACCTTATACATCTATATCCCCAAATCAATCATCTTTTTCTGTAATCACACCAGAACGATATGCATCAATTAGTACCTTTAAATCTTTTATTTTCTCACGCATTTTAACACCTGCATCTGTATCTCCAACAAGAATTCTTCTATCGGCAAGTTCTACAGTTTCACGTTTTGATACAATATCAACCTCATCCTTTACAGCAGAATCAAAAGAATCAAAAGGCTGATGTGCAGTAATTGTAAGTCCATACGAATTATAAATCAAAGTATAACCTGCTATTCCTGTTTTCTTTCTATAAGTCTTTGAAAAGCCTCCGTCAATCAGAATCACCTTTCCGTCACTCTTTATTGGACTTTCTCCTCTCATTCTCTGAACAGGAACATGTCCGTTAATGATATGAACCTTGTTTCCCTTTAATCCAAATTCACATAGTATTTTTTCCGCATATTCCGATTCATTAATAAAATCATAGTATGCGTTTTTCTTTTCTACTTTCAACGATTCATCTTCAACAAAGTATCTCTCAAAGGTTGCCATTTTCTCACGTCCATACAATGGTGAATTAGGCGCTACCCATATATACCACATAAGATCCTGACCTTTTTCTCTTTCGAGCTTATCATTCGAAAAAAAAGCTTTTCTGACATACACCTCAAGAACGTCTAATAAAGCTTTCCCCTGATATTCTTTTCCATAAACTGAAACCTTTGAAAAGCTTCCATCTTTCTCCATCGGAATACATCCATGAAACAGCAGATTGCCATTATACACCTTGTACATACTTCCTTTTTTTAGTAAAAGACGTACATGCGTCTGCAGCTTTTCACAATGTAAAAACGAAGATCTGAGTCTGTTTATAACATCCTCTTCCTCAGGTGAAAGTCTGTATGGGTCACATGGATCAATAGTAGGGAAATTTTTATCTAATAATTTATGAGTTTCCCCCTCAAGCTCAATAGTTCCATTTTTATAATCTATCTTTTCAAGAACCAGTCTGTCCTGCAACCCGTACTCAGGCCATTTCTTAATTAACTGTCCCTCGAGCTTAAAACGGATAATCGCTATTGCCTTGTGCATTTTTTTAATTATGGCATTTTCCATATTATCTGAACCACTAGGCGCTACTTTAAATACGAACTGCCTGCATGGGTCATCCGCATATGTCTTCATTGCAAATGTAGTCAATGGAACCATATTAATTCCATAACCTTCTTCTAATACATCCACATTTCCGTATCTGATGCTGTTTCTGATTACAGTAGCAACACATGCCAGATTTCCCGCAGCAGCTCCCATCCAGATAATATCATGATTTCCCCACTGAATATCGAGGGAGTGATAAGAGCATAAACGATCCATAATTAAATGAGGTCCCGGTCCTCTGTCAAAAATATCACCAAGAATATGTAAATGATCAACTGCCAGCTGTTGAATAAGTTCACACAGTGCTACTATGAAATTCTCTGCTGCACCTAGTTCAACAATCGTATTTACAATTGAATCATAATATGCCTCTTTATTTAGCACTTCTGGTTTTTCTGTTATGAGCTCCTCTATGATATAGGCATGTTCCTTTGGCAAAGCTTTTCTTACTTTTGATCTCGTATATTTTGAAGAAACTGTTTTACATACTTCAATCAATCTGTACAGAGAAACCTTGTACCACAGATCAATATCCTTTTCATTCTTCTTAATTAGCTCCATTTTTTCTCTTGGATAATAAATCAATGTAGCAAGGGCTGCCTTATCCTGATTTGTAAGTGTCTCTCCAAATACATCGTCTATTTTCTTACGAACCGCTCCAGAACCATTTTTCAGCACATGTGAAAAAGCCTCATATTCACCATGAATATCAGACAGAAAATGTTCTGTTCCTTTCGGAAGATTTAAGATTGCCTGTAAGTTTATTATCTCAGTCGAAGCTTTTCCAATTGTTGGATACACCTCCGACAACTGTTCTAAATATCGAAAATGTTCTTTTGACACAGCTACTCCCTCATTATATTCCGTAATACTCGTCCATTACCTTTCGTATTTCCTTCTCCAGCTTTGAATTTGTATAAACACACTTCATTATCGCCTTTTTCATCGGATTTTCAAAATTAGTTCCATCACATTTATTCAGAACCTCTCTAAGCGTAAGCTGTACAAATTCAGGTGTATGGCTGTCAGGATCCTCTACTACATTCTCATACACTCTTCTGTTGTAATTCTTGCTGATTATATCGTACTCCACGATAGCAATTTCTTTCCATTCCTTGAAAGAAAGTGACATAAAACCCCACCTTTTATATGATTATTTATCTGAGAAATCCATTTACAATCTGTTCCTCAGCTTCTTCTTCTGTTAATCCCAATGACATTAATTTAATTAACTGTTCACCTGCTATTTTACCAATTGCAGCTTCATGAATCAATGCTGCGTCAACACATTTTGCATCGAGTTTTGGAATTGCTACAACATGCGCTTTTCCCATTATGATAGCATCACATTCGGCATGTCCGTGACAAACTGTATTACCCACAATAGCAGCATCAAAAATCTGCTCTGATTCATCCTTAGCAACAGATCTTGAAACTACGTCTGTGCTTGAATTTTCCCCGTTCAATTCAACCTCATACACGCTTGTGGCAGTCTGTTTTCCATGAGTCATAAGTCTCTCTCTGACAATTAATGTGGCATTATCAGCAAGCTCAGCCTTTGTAGTTCTGACAGTAGAGTCTACTCCCTTAATCTGAACCATCTCCATCTCTACATGACTACCAGCTTCCTGATATACTTCTGTGACAGGATTCAAAATTCTCTTTCCATCACCATCTCCGTCACCATAGTGTTTTTCTACATAGATTACCTTTGAATTTTTACCCACAAAAAAGCGATGAATTCCATCATGCTGCGAATCCTGCACACCACAATTGTGTATTCCACATCCAGCTACAATTGTAATATCACAATCATCGCCGATATAAAAATCATTGTATACTGTCTCTTTAATTCCGCTTTCACTTAACACAACAGGAATATGAACACTTTCGTTCTTTGTCCCTGGTTTAATTTTGATATCAATTCCACTTTTATCTTCTTTGGTAACTATATCTATATTTGCTGTTGTATTTCTTGAAGCCATCTGTCCGTTTGCTCTTATATTGTATGCCCCTTCAGGCACTGCATGCAAATCAGCCACCTCTTCAAGAAGCTGTTTTTGTATATTGTCTAACATTTCTTGTCTCCTAATCTATTTGTATTGTATTACTGTTTTAAAACGTCACAGGCAGAGATAGCTGAAGCTGTTCCTAAAAGCTTCGGCAAAATAGCTTCTCTTGGTCCCTGTTCTCTTACTTTTCCATCCTGAATCACAACAATCTCATCTGCTATTTCAAGAATTCGCTCCTGATGAGAAATGATAAGAACAGTTCCCTGAATAGACTTTCTGATGTTTTCAAACACCTGGATGAGATTTTGAAAACTCCATAAATCAATTCCTGCCTCTGGCTCATCAAAAATAGAATACTTTGTTCCTCTTGCTAAAACAGTGGCTATCTCAATTCTTTTTAACTCACCACCTGATAAGCTATCGTTGATTTCCCTGTCAATATATTCTTTTGCGCAAAGTCCAACTTTAGAAAGATACTCACAAGCTTCTCCAACGCTCAATGTCCTTCCTGACGCAAGCCTTAACATATCAATAACCTTTATCCCCTTGAATCTGACCGGCTGCTGAAATGCAAAACTTATTCCCAGATTTGCTCTTTCTGTAATACTCTTTTGAGAAATATCCTCCCCATCTAAAATAATAGAGCCATCTGATATCTCATTTATCCCCATAATAAGCTTGGCAAGTGTAGATTTTCCACCACCATTTGGTCCGGTGATAACAACAAATTTGCCATCTTCTACATTAAGACTCAAATCATCAATGATAGTCTTTTTGCCAGTCTCATCATCCACCTCATATATAATGTTTTTCAACTCTAGCATTTATTTTTCCTCCTAATGTTGCATGAGTTTCAAGAACGCTCTAGCGTTCTTGCTGCAGAATGCGCGTCAGCTTTGCTGACATTTCCCTTTTACATTCTTTTTTCATATATTTTGATTATAACATTGCACTATACAGGGTCAACGAATGTCCTTATTTTTATACAAAAAAAGAGTTGGTTTATTAAAAAAACCAACTCTTCACCTTATTTTTCATTACTTATTAATTCATCCCCCCTTCAATTGCCAATTTTTGACATTTTTAATTGACAGCAATTAACGTTTCTTTTATATTTGATTTGTGTTCTGACAGATACTATTTTAGACTTTCTTAGTTGTCACTTCATGTCTAAAATTAACTTTTACTTGCATTTTTTTAAGGAGGATAGTTCAAAAATGGACCAAATGAAAATGGCAATGACAATTGCCAACAATCTAGAACTAGAAAGAACAAAACTTGGACTAACCCAGGCACAATTTGCAAAAGAGCTTGAAATGTCTCTGTCTTCATATAAGCGAATCATTAGCGGCGAAACCAATCGAATTGACATCTATATCGGTTATCTTATATACAAGCTAACCGGTCGATACACCTGCGAACTTGCAGGATATAATGATCCCTACCTTGAAACAGCAAAAAAACTAAAACTTTTGTCTCCCCTTCAGTTAAAGTTCATAGACGCTCTCGTTGATACCGAACTGTCTTTTAATTCAAAACCACTCCCTCAAGGTGAAAACTATGATGATTACATCACCGTGCTCATTCCTACTGGAAATATGAACGACGGAATGATATTAGATTCCTGCAATTACGAAAAGGTAAATGTCAGCAAATATAAAAAAATGTTCGGGACAAACCTTAACATGGGAATCAGAATCACTAGCAATCATCTAAACCCTGTTTACTTTAAAGGAGAGACTCTTCTTGTCAGTCGTTCCCCTATTCGAGACGGTGATACTGGTATTTTTATCAACATAGAGAACAACCGTGCCTATATTAGAAAATTTTATCAGACTTCCCCTTGCCAGCTTGTTCCAATAAATGATTATGGGGATACATTTTACGTGGACGATAACAACATAGAAGATATGAAAAAATGGATGAAATTTGGATATGTACTCACAAAAATAAGATAAGACCACAAAAATGTGGTCTTATTTTCTTTTCTACCATTATTCCGGTATTTATTCTTCAATTTTCAAGTCGTCAAAACAATCAAATGTTGCAAAATAATCAGCTGGAGTCTCAGCTCTTCTGATAAGCTTTGTACTTCCATCAGACTGAAGAAGTACCTCTGCTGAACGAAGCTTACCATTGTAGTTATATCCCATTGAAAAACCATGAGCTCCTGTATCGTGGATTACAAGGTAATCTCCCATATCGATTTTTGGTAACATTCTGTCTACCGCAAATTTATCACAGTTTTCACAAAGAGAACCTGTTACATCATATTTGTGATCACAAGGTGCATCCTCTTTTCCTAATACAGTAATATGGTGATACGAACCGTAAATAGCCGGTCTCATAAGGTTTACTGCACAGGCATCAACACCAATATACTCCTTGTAAATGTGTTTCTCATGAATAGCCTTTGTAACTACACATCCATATGGTGCAAGCATGAATCTTCCCATCTCAGAGAATATTGCAACATCTCCCATTCCAGCCGGAACAAGAATCTCATCGTATACCTTGTGTACCCCTGCACCGATTTCCCTGATATCATTTGGTGTCTGGTCTGGAGAATAAGCAACTCCAACTCCACCTGAAAGATTTACGAATCTGATATCACAACCAGTTTCTTTTTTAAGTTCAACAACAAGCTCAAACAATTCTCCTGCAAGCTTTGGATAATACTCATTAGTAACAGTGTTACTTGCTAAAAATGCGTGAATACCAAAGTGCTTTGCACCTTTTGACTTAAGAATCTTAAACGCCTCAAAAAGCTGTTCTCTTGTCATTCCGTATTTTGAATCACCAGGGTTATCCATAATTCCATTCGAAAGTTCAAAAACTCCACCTGGATTATAACGACAACTGATTGTCTCTGGAATATGTCCGATCGTCTCTTCTAAGAATTCAATATGTGTAAAATCATCAAGGTTTATAATTGCCCCAAGCTTGTCTGCATATGCAAACTCCTCTGCTGGTGTATCATTTGACGAAAACATTATATGCTGTCCATCAAAGCCTAATGATTTTGCAAGCATAAGCTCTGTATAAGATGAACAGTCACAGCCCATATCGTATTCCTGTAAAATCTTTAAAATATATGGGTTTGGTGTTGCCTTTACAGCAAAATACTCTCTGAATCCAGGGTTCCATGAGAATGCCTCTTTTACTGCTTCAGCATTCGCTCTAATTCCAGCCTCATCATATAAATGAAAAGGTGTTGGGAAAGTCTTTACCATTTCCTCAACCTGAGATTTTGTAACAAATGGTTTCTTAATCATATATTTCTCCTTCTGTTCTTTCACATTTCATAATAAAAACTAAGAAATATGCTACAACAAAATTGCTATATTTTCAAGGTTTTATATGTTATAATATTCTAGAATTTTTATAAATTAATTGGTATATTTTACCGATATATGACTTAAGAAAATTAAGTGGAGCAATACATATGAATATTTCAGTTTTACCGTATATTAAAAAAGATACTGATTCAGTATTTCAAAACACAACAGTAAACACAGTTCCTGTTACCGACACAGGAAAAACCTTCGAACAGACTCTCGATGACGCCAAGCGTACCACTGCTGCTCTTGCTATTGATAACCTTGTAAAACAAAGCCAAAATGGAAGCGTTGACGCCAAAATCGTCCAGAACTTTTTTGACACTCATGGTATCAATATCAAGATTAATACAGGTGAGGTTGCATCAGCTCAGACAGCTCCTGCATCATCACAAAACAGCACTGCATACACAGCTTCTGGTCAGTCATTATCAGCAGACAATCAAACCTATGATTCTAGTGAACTAAACTGTTCTGCCGAACTTGAATCAATTTTTCAGGAAGCTGCAAACACTTATGGAGTTGATGTAAAATTTCTAAAATCAATCGCTAAGTGTGAATCAGATTTTAATCCCAACGATGTAAGTCGCTCCGGTGCCGTGGGAATAATGCAGCTTATGCCAGCCACTGCCGCCGAGCTGGGTGTCACCAATTCCTATGACCCATATCAGAATATCATGGGCGGTGCCAAATACATAAGTGAATTACTAAGTCGATATAATGGTGACAAAAGTCTTGCACTTGCTGCATATAATGCAGGTTCCGGAAATGTTAAAAAATATGGTGGTATTCCACCATTTAAAGAGACTCAGAATTATGTAAAGAAAGTAATTGGTTATTACAACAGTTAAAGCTTCCCACAACTGGGGAAGCTTTATTTTACGTTGCCAAATCAATTTGCTGCACAGTCCCTACATTACCATTTTCATATAAAAACATTCCTGTTTTCCTAACCATTGCCTGATTGACATTTTGTCTGTCATTGATTGAAAATTCCGTATCCGAAGCACCCAGATAGATTGCTCCTACACCAGCTTTCCCCAATGCCACAAGTGTCTCTTTACCTGTTTCATCAACTGTCCAAACCCTAAGTTTATCGAATATTTCATCTGCCTCATCAATCCATCCGTTTCCATCAGAATCATACGCTCTTAAATCTGAGAAACCATCTCCTGATTTCGTTCCAAACAATTCACTTCCGTCATTTATTATACCATCGCCATTTTTATCTAATGCAAGAAAACCACTTCCCTTTCCAAGCATGGAGATGCTCTCCTTTGTACCATCGCAATCAAGGTCAAATAGGAATTTCTGATTTTTTACATCACAGGCATCACAATCCAGGTTAATAACCAACGGATCCTTGTACATTGCAGCTCCAAAATCAACTGACGTATTGGTAAATTCAGCAAATGTACGTGACATCTTTACCTCGATGTCAAACTCAATCTGTCTTCCATCTTTTGTAACAACTGTTCCCTTAGAAGAAAAGGTTGTTTCTTCATGCTCGTAATAAAAATTGGATGTAGTAAGCGTTCCACCATATCTGGCACTATCATCCAATATTTGAGGATTCTGTTCATCGACTTCGGCTCCTTGGTAATATGTTTCTTTCATAAGATCGTTTAGACTCTTTCCCTTGCCAAACAGGATATAAAGAAGATAATCAATAGTCTGTCTTCGCATCCTGTCTATATTCTTTACATACTCATTCGACTTTGCATATGATACGCCTCTTTGACTGTTTAATCGGTCCAAAATATTATCAAAGTTTTCTTTGCTATCATCTGTTTCCTCAAATACTTCTTTGGGATTTTCTTTATAATCTTTTGGAATATCATCTCCCATCAGGACCTTTGCCTGCCTTAAACTATTATCCCACACCTTTAGTGCCTTTGTATTTGACTTGATAGAACTATAGCTTCTACCAGAATTCATTCTTACATTGTCTGATTGTATTATCACGTAATCACCCCTTCAAGAGACTTTACCGATTACACTTAAAGCATCCTTTCTCTAAATAATAAAAGGACGATGTAAAACAGAAAAATCCTTTTCCTGATTTCGCACCGTCCATGGTATTGTCCTAACATTGTTCTGCAAAAAATCGGCCAACTCTTTTGCTACATGTTATTTATCGTACCAATTTCCTATTTTATTTACATCATTTTCCTAATAAGTGAAATTATTCTTCCAGCACATTCCCTAATGTCTGATTCTCCCAAATCTCCTCGTTCATATGCTTCTCTAATATTTCTCTCATCATCTGGATTTCCCGGCATAATAATATCGTTTCCTGCTGCTGCACATTTCCAAGCAACACTTCCATCTTCTGGCACAGTTGTGTTCCAGTCTGACATAACGACACCATCGAATCCCCACTCATCTCTGAGAACTGTAGTACATAAATCCTTGTTATTTGCCGCATGAATTCCATTAATGAGATTATAACTTGTCATTACTGAAACCGGTTTTGATTCTTTCACCGCAATTTCAAAGCCCCTAAAATAAATCTCTCTGAGAGCTCTCTCTGATACGCAGGCATCAACACCCATTCGATTGTCTTCCTGATTATTGCAGGCAAAATGTTTGATTGTAACACCACACCCCGGTCTGCTTTGCACACCCTTCGTAATTGCAGATGCAACACTTCCAGCCACGAGAGGATCCTCAGAAAAATATTCAAAATTCCTTCCACAAAGTGGGTTTCTATGAATATTCATTCCAGGTGCAAGCCACAGATTAACATGAAACTCTCTCATCTCTACAGCGATGGCCTCTCCGAATTTTTCCAAGAGCTGCCTATTCCATGTCTGAGCAATTGCAGTACCTACTGGAAATGCTGTGCAATACTGGAAATAAAGTTCTGCTCCATCATGATATTCCATGGGTTCAAGATATCCATTTTCCAGAGAGCCTAACACTCCAACTCCATATACAGCATCAGTAGCTCTGTCTACCTCATAAGACTGTCTAAGTCTGATTCCAGCTGGTCCATCGGCCATAATAAGAGATTTAAGTCCATATTTTTCTTCTAATTTTTCAGTAGTTTCTCCCGCAGAGCCAGGTACTCTTACACCAGCAGAGCCGAGATTACTTGTGTTATCAGTTACGTTTCCATAAAGAGCAGGAATAAGCTCCTCCACCGGAATCTCAGTTTCTGGAGTAATTTTGTTTTTGTACTTTGGTTCTTCAACCGGAACAAACTCCATCCTGTTATCGCAGACAACCGCAGAGACTGTCTCTGATTTAATATCACAAAATTCCACCTGCATCGGACAAATCTTGTTTACCCTTTCAATTATCTTTGATTCCTTAACATCCAGGATAACAATCGGAGTTTTATCCTCCACACTGCTTCCAACAAAAACTGGATATTCTCCTGCTTCAATAACCCATGCATTTTCTTTTTCCGAAAAGCTTGCAAGCATCTTCTGAGGTATAACAACTTGAACTAACTGTGACTCAAAAGGGTGTAACTCCTGTGTTTTTTCGAATCCTAAAAGTCTGACACTTTCTTTATCAATTTCTCCTTTAGGAAGAGAAGCGTATACCTGTAAAACATCTTTTCCAACATATTTGTCTCCAACATTTTTCACAAATGCTGATAATATTATTTTACCTTCTTCTATTTTGATACCTTTATATGTGTGTTCAAAAGAGGTATAAGACAATCCATAACCAAATTCAAAAAGAGGCTTTACATTAAATGATTCAAAATATCTGTATCCTACATAAATTCCCTCTTTATAATATTCCGTTTCAAGATTTCCATTTAATGCTGCAAACTCCTCAGAATATGGATAATCCTCGTATTTCTTAGCCCATGTAGTTGTGAGTTTTCCTGACGGAACCACATCTCCCATCAAAATATCTGCCACAGCATTACCGCCAGCCTGTCCCAATTGGGAAATATTCAACACAGCCTTTATGTTGTCTTCTTCCTCGAGAATATCTGTAAGTTCAACGGGACCACCTGCATTTATAAGCAGAATAACCGGTATACTTTTGCATATAGTTTTTATATCTTTTCTCTCATTTTCACTAAGAAAATAGTCTCCCTTTATTTTCGAACGGTCTTTTCCTTCTCCTGAAATTCGGCTTATGACGTAGATTGCCACAGAGGCATCCCCCAAATCCTCCTGATTAACCAGTTCTCCTTCAGGAAATACAAATGGATTTACAGCATAAGCGTCAAAAGGATTGTCAAATTTCTTCACATCCTCATATATTTTTTCTTTCCACAAAAGTCTTGCCTGATTATATTTTTCTTCATAATCCGCAATCCATTTTTTAGATGTTATGATAACAGATTTGTCTCTCAATCCTTCAAAAATCGACACATTTCTTCTATTGTTTACATCTCCTGAGCCAATTCCACCCTTAACAGTTTTGGAAGCACCTTTTCCCAATAAAGCAATTCTAGTATTTTCTTCCAATGGAAGGATACCTTCATTCTTTAAAAGTACTATTCCTTCTGTTGCAAGTTCTCTCGCTAACTCATTGTGATTTTTTTCTCGTAAAGAAACTTTTTTGTCTAATGTTCCACTATGCTCAAATTTCATTTTTTCACTCTGCATATTTTTCCTCCGGTATAGAATAACCACTTAACCCTAGATAAGGAGAAGCCTTCTTAAGACTCCTCCTTATCTGATTTCTTAACCCTTTACACCACCAAGTGTTACACCTTCAATAATAAATTTAGATAAAAGAAGGTATACAACAATGATTGGTACAATTGCTACAGTAATCATCATGTAGATTTTTCCCATATCAAAGGTCATATAGTCCGCACCACGAAGCGTAGCTATAAGAATAGGTACTGTAAACTTCGATTTTGTCTGCATAACAAGAGCTGGTACGAAGTAATTGTTCCATGAACCAACGAATGTAAAAATTGCCTGTACAGCAATAGCTGGTTTCATAATTGGTAGTACTACTCTGTTAAATGTTTTAAATTCTCCTGAACCATCAATTCTTGCCGCCTCAACAAGTGAAAGCGGAAGAGACGATTCTAAGTAGCTGTACATAAAGTAAAATACAGCAGGTGACGCAATGGATGGAATGATAAGTGGCAATAATGAATCATACATTCCCATTTTTGTGATTAATCTCAAAAATCCCATTGCTGTAACCTGTGTTGGCATTACGAGGATAGCCATTATAAAAGTAAATGCGACTTTTCTTAACTTAAAATCATATGCATATAAACCATATGCGGTAAGTGAAGAAAAATAAGTACATATAAGCGCGCATGAACCTGACACAATAATACTGTTTATAATACCACGAAACATTGGGAAAGTTCCGTCATTTGCTACTTTTTTAAAGTTACTAAAAAAATCAGCTCCAGGTAAAGCAGAAAATCCTTTCTGCAAGTCTCCATGTGAATGTGTTGCATTAACAATCAATACATAGAAGAAAAACAAACACATAAATGCTAAAATAGCAAGTACAATGTGGGCAAAAATAGACGTAAATCTACTACCTTTTTTATTTCTCATCTTTTATGCCCTCCTCTTTCTTTTGGTAGTGTCAAAAACTACCCATTTTTTATTTTAAAAATTCTTTTAAAACCTTGATTTTTGGAGGTTTGCAAATAAAAAGAGCATTGACCTCCCTTTTTGATGTATAATGAGTTCACCACAAACCATTACCTCGAAAG
>JBGVHH010000109.1:0-3133 GCA_045122195.1 Agathobacter sp. | reverse complement strand
AGGTGTGCTAGAAATGTTCCAATTCTATAACCAAATTGATAAAAGCAATATATTATAAGAATGGCAGCTAGTTTATGCTTGATAATAAAATCTTTCTTTAATACTGCCTGTAATAATTCTTTTAAAGTTTTCTTATTTTGTTCCATCATTTGAAGTGACCTCCTATGTTTTGTAATAATCTCTCGGAATCTTTAAGCCAGTAAATTCAAGGCTTTCAGATTCCTTTTTTATTAAAATCCCCCACTTTTTTGTCAAAATAACTTGACTAATCCATCGAAAAATGCGGCGCTTCGCGCCCTTATTTATAAGACATATTTTTCGATTGGAGGCGATTTCATTGTTACCTGTAAATTGTGGCAGTCATGCCGACTACCAAAACTTTGTTACTGAAAATCTTCGTAAATATTATCCTAATCCAGATGCAATTGCCCGTTCTACATGGGATATCATTGAACGTTTTTGGGCATTAGATTTGTCTTACACGGATGAGCTTATGCGGAGTAAATACTCTAAATTCGGTCCTGCTCCTAGAACACCTTCCTGTATGCAACGTTCTTACCTTTTGTCCATTGACTTCAAGGTTACTTCCATAACTGATTGGGCAGCTCAGCTTAAAATCAATCCTTTGTATGCCATCCTCAGTGGTTTTGAAGTAGGTAATACCCCGGGGATTGGTACTTTTTATGACTTTTTTGACCGCTTATGGGATTCGAAAGATGATAATCTTTTCTCTCATATTCATCCTGTAAAACCTAAGGTGATGAAACCAAAAAACAAAGGTGAAAAAGCTAAACCCATAGAAAAAGTTACGGTCGCAGAATTACTCCCTCAGCTTGAAAATAACGCTTTTATTTCTGAACAACAGCCCTATCATTCCCTGCTTCAAATCTATAAAAAGCAGTTTCTTGATGTGTCTGTTTCTAAAGGATTAATCAACAATAATTCCTTAGCTGTCGCAGGTGACGGTACTCCTGTTGTTACCTCTCATAGAATGAGAAGCCATCGCATTTGTGATTGTGCTGAGAATGGAATTTCTGATTGTAACTGCGGCTGGTACTTTTCCCAACCTGACTGTGATATTGGATGGGATTCTTCCAGAGATTGTTGGTATCATGGATACGATTTATATATGCTGGTTGCATCTGATTCCGAAAGCGACCTTCCTATTTTTCCTTTATTAAATCCAGCTTCTAAACATGACTCTCATGGATTTTTGGAATCTTTTTTTAGAATGAAATCATTTCTATCTGATTTCAATGTTACCAAGTTACTCTTAGATTCTGCTCATGATGCAATGCCCATCTATGAATACTGTAAACGTAAGAACATCACACCTTTTATTGATTTGAACGAAAAACGTGGTATCAAAGTCAAATACAAAAATGACTTTACTATCGGTAAAGATGGTGTTCCTGTCTGTAAAGAAGGACGTCATATGAATCATGACGGTTGTGAACCTTCTAAGCACAGGTTAAAGTTCAGATGTCCACTTGCAAGCAGAAAATATGGCTGTTCCTGTGAACATCCTTGCTCTGATTCAAAATACGGCAGAACAGTGCATCTTGCCATGAAAGACAATCCAAGATTGATTAACATACCACCTCGTGATAGTGAGGAATGGAAAACGGAATTTAATGCAAGAACCTCTGTAGAACGTTCCAATAAACGTGAGAAATTAGACTTTAAATTAGAAGACGGCAGACACCGCTCTACTAAGATGTGGTACTGCCGCCTCTATCACATCATGATGCTGCAACATCTTGATGCATGGGATTTGCCCTATGAATCCACCCTGAAAAAGTTGATTCTACAAACGGCATAATCCTTTGATTATTATACACCTTTTTTAGGCATAGCGACAGTTATGTCTGTTTCTCATGTCTGTTTTTATTCGTTTCAGATAATATTCACTTTTCAATGTTCATTGCTAGCTGTGCTGGGAATAATCACTCAGAATTCCGAGAGATTATTAAAATATAGCATGCACACAAACTTATTATTTGCTAGGAACTCCCTATCAAACAATAAAAAGACCGCCATTACATCATGTAATGACGGTCTCAACGCCAATCCCGTCTTTACTTTTGTAATACGGGGAAAATCCAAATTAATCGATTGTGTATGGCATAAGAGCTACGTGACGTGCTCTCTTGATAGCTACTGTAAGAGCTCTCTGATGCTTTGCACAGTTTCCTGTGATTCTTCTAGGAAGAATCTTTCCTCTTTCAGATACGTATCTCTTTAACTTTGCTGTATCTTTGTAATCAATTACATTGTCCTTGCCACAAAAAACACAAACTTTTTTTCTTCTACGGATTCCGCCTCTTCTCATCTTTGGAGAATCAGCTTTTTCAGTTTTATTAAAAGCCATGGTAAAGCCTCCTATCTTTCTATGCGGATTCATTCAAATCCTTAGTTAAATGGTAATTCTTCATCAATTCCATCAGGAATATTCATGAAGCCATCTCCGGCTGCCATTGGAGCAGCGGAAAAGTTATTTGCAGGAGCGCCATAGTTATTCTCGTTAGAACCACTATTGCTATTCTTGCTTTCTGCAAATTCCTGTTCTTCAACAACAACTTCAGTGGTATAAACTTTTACACCATCCTTATTGGTATAGCTACCGGTCTGGATACGGCCTGTAACAGCAATCTTTGTACCTTTACGGAAATATCTCTCCGCAAACTCGCCTGCCTTACCGAATGCAACACAGGAAATAAAATCTGCTGTATTCTCATCACCGTTACGGTTAAATCTTCTATCAACCGCAAGTGTATATCTTGCAATTGCCATCTGGTTCTCACCCTGTGTATATCTCACCTCAGGATCTCTCGTTAAACGCCCCATTAAAATTGCTTTATTCATAGTAAGTTCTCCCACTTAGTCTGCGTATCTACGCAGTACCTATTCTATTTCTCGTCCTGTTTAACGACTAAATATCTAACAACATTTTCCATAAGGCGAACTCTTGATTCGATTTCTGCTGGAACTGTTGACTGACCTTCAAACTGAATGAAATAATAGAAAGCTTCTCTCATCTTCTGAACTTCGTAAGCTAATCTCTTCTTACCCCAGTCTTCAACTTCTGTTACAGTACCGCCGGCACGAGTGATATACTCTTTTGCCTTCTCTA
>JBGVHH010000108.1:0-41776 GCA_045122195.1 Agathobacter sp. | reverse complement strand
TGTCTCAACATAATCTTTGAAATCTGGGAATGTCATAAACCAATCCTTGTTGAGAAGCTCATTGTAAAGTCTCTCAAGGTTCTCTTTTGAACCAACCTTCATCATCTCGTCGCTTACTAAGAAGTCAACTGCCTGTTTGATTTCTTCATCTTCATCATAGTAATCCTTAGAGCAGTAGTCACCTCTCTCATAACGATCGATAACTGTCTGTGAATCCTCACCGAATACGTAGATGTTGTCGTCTCCAACAAGCTCAGCAATCTCAACGTTTGCTCCATCACTTGTTCCAAGTGTAACAGCTCCGTTAAGCATGAATTTCATGTTTCCTGTTCCAGAAGCCTCTTTTGAAGCAAGTGAAATCTGCTCTGAAATATTTGCTGCTGGGAATAATTTCTCTCCAAGTGTTACATTGTAGTTCTCTACCATGAATACCTTAAGGTATGGGCTTACCTCTGGATCATTGTTGATGATTTCCTGTAAGCAAAGGATTGCATGGATGATGTCTTTTGCAATGATGTAAGCAGGAGCTGCCTTTGCACCAAAGAAGCATGTGATTGGTGTAGTAGGTTTCTTTCCAGCTTTAATTTCGAAATATTTATGAATAATGTAAAGTACATTAAGCTGCTGTCTCTTGTACTCATGAAGTCTCTTAACCTGAATATCAAAGATTGAATCTGCAGGTACATCAAGTCCCTGAGTCTCTTTTAAGTAAGCTGCAAGGTCAGCTTTCTTTCCATCTTTAATCTCCATGATTTTGTTAAGAACTGCATCGTCATTTACGAAGTTTCCAAGTTTCTCAAGCTCGTTAGCATCTTTCTTCCAGCCTTCTCCGATAAGCTCTGTGATGTAAGCTGAAAGCTCTGGGTTACAAGACATTAACCAACGACGGAATGTAATACCGTTTGTCTTGTTGTTGAACTTCTCTGGATATAACTTGTAGAAGTTGTTAAGCTCTGTATTCTTAAGAATCTCTGTATGAAGATAAGCAACACCATTTACAGAGTATCCGTAGTGGATATCCATGTTTGCCATATGAACAAGATCTCCCTGGATGATGTATGTTGTCTCATCAGAAACTTTCGCACGTACTTTGTTGTCTAACTCACGAATGATTGGCATTAACTGTGGTACTGCCTTCTCAAGGAAGTAAATTGGCCATTTCTCAAGAGCCTCTGCAAGGATTGTGTGGTTAGTGTAAGCACAAACCTTAGATACGATCTCGATAGCCTCATCCATAAGGATTCCTTTTTCCTGAAGAAGTCTGATAAGCTCAGGAATAACCATTGATGGATGTGTATCGTTAATCTGTACTGCAGCGTAATCTGCAAGGTCATGTAAGTTAGATCCTTTTTCCTCTGCCTCAGCGATGATAAGTCTTGCAGCGTTGCTTACCATGAAGTACTGCTGGTAAACTCTAAGAAGACGTCCCTTCTCATCTGAGTCATCTGGATATAAGAATAATGTAAGGTTCTTTGCGATATCTTCTTTATCGAAGTCGATTGTCTCACCTACGATGCTCTCATCAACTGATTCGATATCAAATAAGTGAAGCTTTGTTGTACGGTTGTTGTATCCAACTACATCAAGATCATAAAGTCTAGACTGCACTGTAAATCCACCAAAGTTTACTGGATATGTGATATCTGTCTTTGTAAGCCAGCTATTCTCTGTAATCCATGGGTTTGGTGTCTCTTTCTGAAGGTTGTTCTCAAATACCTGTTTGAAAAGTCCTAAGTGATAGTTAAGTCCAACACCGTCTCCGTTAAGACCAAGTGTTGCAATTGAATCTACGAAGCAAGCTGCTAAACGTCCAAGTCCACCGTTTCCAAGTGAAGGCTCGTTCTCGATTTCCTCGATTTCAGCCAATGATTTTCCGTTTTTAGCTAATACTTCTTTTACTTCATCATATAAACCTAAGTTGATAAGGTTGTTTGATAATAATTTTCCAATTAAGAACTCTGCAGAAATATAATATAATTTCTTTTTACCTTTGTTTGATACCTTTGAAGCTGCTTTGTCTTTTACAAGGTCAAGTAACGCAAAATATACTTCCTCGTTAGAGCTTACTGAGATACCTTTCTGAAGTTTTGTTTCAATTTCCTGCATAATTGCCATTTAATTTGCCCTCCATAATTAATTATCTTTAATTTATGTTTGCCATTTCTTATGGTCTTAGTATATTCCACAAAATTGCATAATTCTTGTAGTAAAAAAGCAAAAACTTGTACTATCCTATCATTTTTGATGTTTTTTAATAGATTTTCCCCTCTTTTCATGCTAAAATAATTGCATACAAGGATTATAGCTTGTGAAGTTTTTCACAAAAAGGAGATTGCCATGAACATTTTGGAATATGAAAATTATCAGGAACGAAGAATTCACGGTGAATTTGAATTCCCGTACAATACATATCTTTGTTCTATTCCATTGGACTTTAATCAGGTTCCCCTCCACTGGCATGATGAAATGGAACTAATATATGTAAAGAAAGGGCAGGGAGTTATAACAGTTGATTTCAAAACTCATCGTGTTAAAGGCCCTACCCTCGTCATGATTCTGCCTGGTCAGCTTCACTCCATATCACAATATGAAGATGAAATCATGGAATATGAAAATATTATTTTTAACATCAGCATGCTTACACCCAAAAGCAAGGACTACACCAACCTGGATTTTCTCGATCCACTTATCCGTGGTAAAATCACAGTTCCAACTGTATTTACCCCAGTATATCCTTATTACACAGATGTAATCGCTCCAATAGATGCCTGCGATGAAATCTGTAAAACAATGCCACAGGGATATGAACTATATATAAAAAGCATGCTCTTTCAATTCTTTTTTATACTAGACAACAGATGCCGAAATTTGTCAAAGCCTCCTAAAGATAAGAAGGCTTTGGAAAAAATGAAAATCGTTTTAAAATATGTGGAGAACAACTATGACCAAAAAATAGCAATAGCAGATGTAGCAGATCTTGTTGGTTTTTCTGAATCACATTTTATGCGTTACTTCAAAGAAACCATGGACACTACATTTATTGAATACTTAAAAGACTATCGACTCACCATGGCAGGACGACTGCTCCAAAGTTCAGATGACTCTGTACTTACAATTGCAACCGAAGTTGGCTTTGACAATCTGTCCTACTTTAATCGCGCCTTTAAGGCATTTTATGGTGTGACACCTCTTCAATACAGAAAAAATGGATAGATCAAGAACGCTCCAGCGTTCTTGCTGCGGAATGCGCGTCAGCTTTGCTGACATCTTCTTCTGCGCATTCCTGCAATCCGCCGGTGGCTTTTATCTCAGTTGGGGGATTGTACCCTCCACTGAGACGAATATGTTTCTACTCACCACTTATAGAAGTGGGAGTCTTCCCAACTGAGATCAAAAATTGTCCTCCTCAAAAGTAACTTTCTTTCTTCTAAGTACATTTACTAAAAATACAGTATCTACTACAAGTAATATTATAACTAGAACCGTAATAACAATTTTATCAAATATTGCAAATATTCCCTCTCCTCCCCCAATAGTATAACTCATAGACAAACTTGTGGGATCTGAGGGATTTATCTTATATACATATTCATCCTTATAGTTCTGACGTGGTTCAACAGAATAATCAGGATTTTCTGACTCATATGTCCTTTCGTCTTTCACATCATAATCGATTCCATTATATGTATAATGCAAAATTCTATCCATGTGGAATTTGTAAATTGTTCTCCTGTTATTGTTACTGTCACTCTCTACATCTTCCCCATCATATTCAAATGCAACATCATCTATTGTCACATCAACTTCCACCCAATTTTCTGTATACCGCTCCATCTTGTCTGCCATTTTTGTAAATCCTATTGTACATCCTATAATCATCAGACAGAAAATATTTACAAAGACAACAATTCCTATTCCTGGTACACCAGCTTTCCTATTCATAATGGTATAACTCCTCTCTTTTCCAATCACTATTCCACAGTTATTACATACATTTTTGAACTATGCCTTCCCATTTGGCTTCTATCAATTGTAAGCCTTATCTTGCCTAGCCCAAAATGTTTATCCCGCTGCAATACAATTTTATCTTCAGTCTCTTCAATGATTTCAAATCCATCATCTGTGACGAGCATATTGGCATAGTCGTACATATTACTGTTATAATCTTCTACAATTTCATAACAGTATTTCTTACCAAACAATCCACTTCTTTTTTCAGATGAATAAAGAGAAAGTCCGTATTCATTGAATGAAGGAACAATATCATTTCCCACGGAATAAACCCAGTATTTTTCTTTTCCAGCACTAGCCATACCTGCATTTACAATTCCACATATTTTAAAAGAATTCAATGCCAGAATACCAACACATGTAGCGACAATTATTTTTCCTAATATTTTCTCTCGATTTTTTATTCCCATGTTTCCATTTTCAAGCCACTGACTATGGATATCCTTAATTGCAAACTCATGCAATGACAAATCTATCTGCTTGCCACAATACTCACAAATCCCGCCATTTAACATATTAATACGGCCTCCACAGCAGTCACATTCATAGCTTACAATATCTTGGTGGGCACTCTCTGCCTTGTTTTTATATAGGCTAACAGACATCTTTTCCTGTCGTGTAACTATTTTGTTCTTCTCAAAGCACAGAATCTGCAAAACCAAATCTGCATTTATATAATGATAATTATTGTCAGATATGTATTCCGTCAAACTGCAGGATTTCAAATTACATTCTATAACATTTTGATAATACTTAAGAAAGCCACTACAGTCCTTTTTGTAAAATCCACTTAAATCTTTTTGTGAATTGGCAAAATGTAATGTTTTAAGCTGATAATCAAGCTGCGAGACGAACTCCTCTTCATTAAAATTGTCTACGTTATTTTTTACCTGAATTAATGTGTCATTATATACCAGTCTGCTTGAGCTATTTTTATTGATATATCTTCTTGCTAAAAGGCTTAATGCAAAAACACCTATTACAACTGACATTATTACTTGAACTATTTTCTTTAACATCACTTCCGTGGCAAGTAACTCTGTTCCACCAAAGCTGGCGAAGTTAATAAAAAATAAAAGTAATGCCAGAATAGCAGCTACAAAAGCTAGAACTTTATATATCTTTTCCTTCTCTTTTAACTCCTGAATATAATCATGAAAAATATTGAACGAACTTATTTTTCTACCCAAATTCTTTACTGTAAATCGTGCATTACAAAAATCACACCCATCAATAAAACTTTCCGGTGATGCAATAGCTCCACAATTTGGGCAAACACTCTTGTTTATCTTTTTATCATTCTCCACCACTACGCATTGTGTACACCCACAATAATCAACAAACGCCTTCTTCTTATTTGACTTTGTAAGATACGCTTTCCTTACTGCGGCAGGTATTTTTACAAGTGTAACCTTATTCCCCGAGGTATTTGTATTCTCAACCGACTGCTTTAACTGCCCCTTTTCTATCTTATACTCAGGATATATTATCTGAACCCTCTTTCGTATTCCCAGATTAAACAGTCTCTTTCTCTCCAGGTACATGCTATACCACAAGGGCTGCGTAATCTCCTGTGACACCATCTGACCCTCATAGCTTTTACAGTATTCACGAGAAAATGCTAAAGCCATTTTTTCATATTCTGTCATTTTTCAACTCCCCTTTTCTTGCTAAAATAAGCAAAATCCTATATAAGCAAAACCAACTGCAAATAAAGCCCCTACTAGTACATCACTTATAAAATGAACTCCTGCAACAACCCTTATTACCGCTATAATAAAGGCAAAAACAAATAAAGCAGCTCCAATCATCCACAAAGGTGAATTCAAATAAAATGCACATGCAATAATAAAAGCAGAAAATACATGTCTGCTTGGAAAAGACTGTCCTTTTTTCTCTTTGGGTATCACTGGAGGCATATCAAACTTCTCATATGGCCTTTGTCTGTTAAATACTTTTCTAAATATTGTCACAAATACAAACCCCAAAAAAGGAACTACTATATTTGTAAAGCACTGTAATTTATTTACCACAAACAAATATATTATAAGCACCGGATATGCCAGCATTATTGTTTTCGATAAAATTTCATTGATAATATGTAATGACCTGGCCATATACGCATTTCTGCGAAATGGACCAGTCATTTTAATAAAGGTTTCTTTACTCATTTCTCTTATCCGTATTGTTGTTATTGTTATCTGTTCCAGTGATATTGTTCGCTCCGTCTTTTACCGCATCACCAGTATTATCAACAGCATCTCCTGCATTGTCCATTCCATCATTCACTGCATCACCAGCTTTGTCAATCACATTTCCAGCTCCATCCATACCTTCATTCACGGCATCTCCGGCATCTTCAACGATATCACCAGCACCATTAATAATATCATCTCCAACATCTTCAACATCGTCAACAACAGAATTATTATTTTGATTGTTTGGCTTATTGTTATTTGGTCTATTATTGTCCACGACAGAAGTGTCAGAAACATTATCATTATTTCTTCCGCAGGCCACAAAAGTAAATGACATAGCTAATGTAAGACATAGCAATAATAAAAATTTGTTAGTTGATTTTTTTAATTTTAGCATGATTAATCTCCTTTTCCTACAGACCGAAGTCCGTGTTTTTAATAGTATGACTAATCCCTGCTCATTTTATACAGTTTTTTCACATTTGTACAAAATTTATTCTCCATATAAAAGATGTTCCAACAGATAAATATAGAATCTACAGTTATCCTTCTTGGATTGCAAAAGCGCAATAATATTATCAAACACATAGTCGCAGAAAAAATCCTGATTCAGCTCCATATTCCAGATTCTTGGATTTACCCTATCATCCTGCAAAAGAACATTCTTAAAAAGTGCTAATGCCTCTCTCTTCATTCCCTCGTCCATGGAAGTCAGCCAGCTTGTATCATAGTCAGATAATTTTCCATAAATAAAAGCATAATACTGTTGCAAAAAAAGAGTAAAGCCCATATGCTTTCTATAAATCAGGTTCTGATCCTTTAACAGATTACTCCAGAAATGTTTTGAAACAGCCTCTATCAGTTCCTGTTTATTACTGTAATAATTGTAAACTGAACCAATTGCTATACCACAGGCATTTGCAAGCTTTCTGATACTTACCTTGTCAACGCCTTCTTTCTGAGCTATCTGTAACGCCTGTTTTAGAATTTTTTCCCTAGTTGTCACATGTGGTTTCATAATTATTATTCCTCATATTTTCCAAATAAGAAAATTTTAACTTTTAAGTTTCGGTTTTGTCAATAGTGCTGCTATATAAGAAAAAATAAGTGCAGATGACACACCTGCTGCACATGCAGTAAATCCTCCCTTAAATAGACCTAAAAGACCTTCCTCATCAATTGCTTTTTTCATTCCCTTCCACAATACATTTCCAAAGCCCGTAAGTGGAACGGAAGCTCCTGCTTTTGCCCACTGTAAAAATGGTTCATATATATTAAGTGCGCCAAGTATCACCCCTGTCACTACCAAAATAACCATTATTCTTCCAGGTAGAAGTTTCGTCTTTTCTACAAGTATCTGCGTTAGTGCACAAATCGCACCTCCTACCAAAAATGCTCTTACATAATCCATTTATTTACCCTCCAATACAATTCCATGTGCTATTCCGGGAACTGTCTGTCCCTCATTAAAACTTACCGGTGACAACAACGCACCTGTTGGAACAAATAATATTCTTTTAAGTTTTCCACTTTTTAATCTTGGCAGATAATAAGACGAAAGAACAGTCGCAGAACACCCACATCCGGAACCACCGGAACCCACATCCTGATTTTCGAGGTCAAAAATCTTCATACCACAATCTTCATGAACCCTACTGATATCTGCTCCCTTATCCTTACACAAATCAATAAGGATTTCTCTTCCTACACATCCCAAATCCCCCGTTACAATCTTGTCATAATCACTGGGTTTTCTACCAAAATCATTAAGATTATTTATAATAAGTTCTGCTGCCGCAGGGGCCATCGCAGCGCCCATATTCATGGAATCCTTTATTCCATAATCCACGACTTTCCCAGTTGTTATACCTTCAATTTTTACATCTCCAGAAGATGAGATGATAAACGCACCTGCCCCTGTAACCGTCCACGTTGAACACTCCGGTCTGTAAGATGCATACTGATTCGGATATCTAAACTGTTTTTCTGCACTTCCAAAGTGACTTGATGTGACTGCTGCAATGATATGACCATATCCTGCTGCCACAAAGGATGCCGCCAGAGAAATAGCCTCCCCACAGGTGGAACATGCTCCATACAGACCAAAAAGCGGAGTCTGATATTTTTTTAATCCAAAGGTAGTAGCCATAGCCTGTCCCAGCAAATCCCCTGCAAAAATATAATCAAGATCCATTGATTTTAATCCGGCTTTTCCAAGGGCAATCCTTAGTGCATCTGACTGAAGACTACTCTCCGCCTCCTCCCATGTATCCTGTCCGAATTTGTCGTCATCTCCAACCAGATCAAATTTATCCCCCAATGGTCCTTCGGCCTCTTTTGTTCCTGCTATTGATGCACTTTCCATAATAAAAGGAGCCTTCGAATAGCGAAGACTCCAATTTCCTATTTTTTGATTCTGAGTCATACTGATTCTCCTTTTTTAATCAGTATGTCCATTTATTTTCCTTCGTATGCAACAACTGCATCCACATCATATCCCTCAAGTGCTTTTCTTCCTTCAAGACCCTTAAGTTCCATTAAGAATACTATCTTTGATACAATTCCGCCTAACTCTTCCACAAGCTCTGTTGCAGCCTTAATTGTACCTCCTGTAGCAATTAAATCATCTACTAAAACTACCTTCTGTCCCGGCTTAATAGCATCCTTATGAATCTCAATTGTAGCTGTGCCATACTCAAGCTTGTATGTTTTTGAAACAGTCTCACATGGAAGCTTTCCTGCCTTTCTGACCATTACAAAAGGTTTTCCAAGAAGATAAGCTATTGGCATACCAAATACAAAACCTCTCGATTCTGTTCCTGCAATTACATCACACTCAACACCCTCAAGCTTTTTTACCATCTCGTCTATGGCAAGCTTTAATCCATCAGCATCCTGCAACACACTTGTAACATCACGAAACATTATTCCTTTTTCAGGAAAATCCGGAATTGTTCTGATATAATCTTCTACTTTTTTCATCTTCTATTCCCTTCCTTTTTTTGATTTTCTCTTGTTCTCATACATCCTATCATCAGCCATCTTATAAATATAATGTGAATCTCTCATATCTCCATACTCTTCACTGAACGCAACGCCATATGCTGTGCTAAGCTGAATAAGATCGTCTGAAGCATTGTTTTCATCCATAAGCTGATTCATCTGTTCTATCATGCTGTCTATATCCTTTTTTGTAACATCAAACAAGATGGCAACAAACTCATCCCCACCAGTTCTTGATACCACACCGTTTATACTATACACAGCTAGAAGAACATCTGCAAATCTTCTAATTAATGCGTCACCTTTTTCGTGACCATATGTATCATTTATCCTCTTCAGATAATTTAGGTCAAAACTCATAATAGCATAGCTGCCACCTTTTTCATCAACCTCAGAAAGAGTCTCTTCAAACTTTCTTCGGTTATAAAGACCGGTAAGCTCATCCATGTACGCCATATTTTCTAAAATCTGCTGCTGCGCACTCTTATACAACGATACAGATATTGACTGTCCATAGTCAATAAGCAACGCAATAACAATAATAAATACGGCAATAGATAGTGTAGAACTATACTTGTTATTTGTAAAGCCTATAAAGTATTTGCTGAAATTAAATCTTATTAGCTCCATAATGACAAACACAACAGCTATCGCAAAACCAATTGTAACAGTATTGATTTTCTTTTGTTCACTATGTCGGCTGTGCCAAATATTTAAACACATTATAAATACCACAGCAAATGCCATACAAAAATGAGTTCCTTTTAGGAATACCGGGAAATGTGCAATATTTAAAAACTGACAGCTATAGGTAATGGCAATGTAGAGCATTTCATACGCTATAAGAGCCCAGAAATAAATCTTTAGCCATTTTGGAACACTTTTTCCCATCACCTTATCCTTAAAATAATACGTAAACGGAAGAGGCATTGCATAGAAGGTCATATACTCCATATAAACCTTTACTTTTAGATTTGTGGTCAAATACACAATGGTATCACTGTTACAAATCGTCCAGCATCCAATTAAAAACGAGAACATCGCAATACAGTATGTCTGAACAAAATTTGTAGAACCTTTTAGCATAAACATTGACAGAAACATGGTAATTACACCAAAAACAATCAAAAACCAGGAAATAGCGATTCCAAACCTATTACCGGTAAAGTCCTTTATCAAAAATTTATTTCCCTCATCAATTGTAAGTGCCTGCTGTCCGTCAAAGGCATCATTCTCAGATACATTTAGCACAATCTTAAGGTGCTTACCCTCATATCCATCGTCAAGTGGAATGAAATGATATCCGTATCCGAGTATCTTGCCCTTGTTATATTCATATCGTCCATAGGTATATATTCTTTCTCCATCCAAAAATACTGTTACAGCAGAATGAACAGAATAAAACCTAAGAGTAGGTTGCGTTATATCAACCTTTTCCGGCAAATATGTCTCTAAAATAACAGTATCCCCTTTATTACACATCTCAAACTGTTGTTGACTAAGTGTGACATTTTCATACACCTTATCATTGTGAGTAACAGTCCATCCCGAATCCAGAGTTTTTGATTTTGAATCCACATACCCTACATTCGTTGAGGAAATAACCGGAATAATCATAGCAATAGACAAAATGAACATTATTATTATTCGAAACATATTCAGTTTTATATCTTTTGCAGTTATTTCTTCCATTATCTCTCCTTAAAAATTACAAATCACTTTTTATTAAAAACTGCTTCAAATTTTCAATAGGAACCGGCTTTGAATACTTATACCCCTGAAGATATAACGCATTCATATCAATACAGCGTTTCTCATCATTCTCATCTTCAACGCCTTCAAACAAAACCTGATATTTAGCATTTTTAAAAATATCACAGAAGCTTCCTACCATGTATTTAGAAACCTCATTTTTACCTGCCATGATAGTAAGAGATCTGTCAAATTTTATTATATCAATTGGAAGTCCAATAATTCTTTCAAAATTAGAATAACCAGTCCCAAAATCATCCAGATAAAACTTAATTCCATATTTATGTAAAGTAGAAATAATTGTTTTTGTCAAATCAAAATCCTGTTCATTTCTACTTTCTGTCAGTTCAATTGCAACTTTATCGGGAGAAACTCCTGAGTTATTTATTATATCAATAACATCGTCACAAAAGCTTTTTATTCTAAGTTCACTCATAGAAAAATTTACAGAAATTCTATCTATCTGATAACCATCTTCCGAAAACTGTTTAATCATATTACAGGTTTTATTGAGTATTATCCTGCTCAATGTATGAATATATCCATTCTGTTCAGCAATCGGAATAAATTCATCCGGAAAAAACATACCTTCTGATGGTATTTCCAATCTCATCAATGCTTCTGCGGTGTTAAATTTTCCGGTATGAGTATTCAAAACCGGCTGACAATAAACAAGAACTCTCTCATCCTCCAAATCTTGTTTTGCATCTATATCCTTTAATTCATTCTGTATAATATTAAATCTGATAAAATTCTTGATGTCACTCTCATCACAAAAATGCCAGGTGTTCCAATCCTTGCGTCTGTTAACCAGACTGATAAAAGACAAATAGTCATCTGATGATTGCATCCGCTCATCTGATTCCAGAAAAACTATCTTGTAAGGAATCTGATGAATCACATACAGCTTTTCAAAATCCTGCTTGATTACATTCACCTTGTCCATGTATTTAGTATTCTTATCGATGCTAAATACTACCATAAGTCCTTTTTCATTTATTTTAAATGTGGTTGCTCCCTTAAAATATTTCTCATTAAAATGATAAAATTCATCAGATAAATCTTTTTTTGCCTTTTCCGTTAACTCTCTAAAGGTCAGGCAAATAATTGCAAATTTCCTGTTCTTAAATTCGTTAATATAGCCTCTCAACGATTTATAATCAAGGGTTCCCGTATCCACATCATAAGCATTGTAATGAAACAAAAACAAACACGCTGTCAGCGGGAGCACAAAGCTAACACATGTAAAAGATTCCTGATGGAAAAATACCTGTAACAATGCAATTCCAAATGCTAATATCAACACCTCAATAAGGCAAATCCATGATTTTGTTACAAATCTTCGTTTATACTTTATTAAAAGTCCCAATGCCACTATTGCATAGACCAAATACACAATATGATAGAGATTCAATGAATTAATAATTTCTGGTACATCTGCAAAAGGATTAATTTCTAATCCTCCAAGCACAAGCTGAACTACAATAAATATTCCAAATCCAGTCCAAATAGCCACCCTAAATTTTCTATACAGAGAATTTTCCATCTTAACATGATTGGCAATATAGCACTCAAATATACAGAACACAAAAATCAATGCTATGAATTTTAAATCCCTGAAAAATAGCATTACAGACGTATTCCATCTTGCCTCGTTATCCAACAGTATATGGTAGAAAAAGCTGACATTTACGGCAATAATAATTGCACCATTAGTCCATGTAAACATCTGCAATTTTTTCTGTTTTATAGTATACGTTGACCATAAAAGAAAAAAATTTAACAGGCAAAAAATTAACGCTATTATATCTCCCACTGGGGTATACGTTTGCATTACAGTTTCACTTCCCATAGACAGCCCCTCCATATAGTACTATATTACCAAAGGTTTTCTGTTTATACAAGGAAAATGTAATAAATCACCCCTACTATCCAACTTGACAGAATTCCGTATAATATTACCGGCCCGGCTATTTTAAATATTTGAGAGCCAATTCCAAATACCTGTCCTTCAACCTGAAATTCACAAGCACATGAGCATACACCATTTGCAAATCCCGTAATAGGAACAAGAGCTCCTGCACCAGACCAGTTTG
Organism: Agathobacter sp.; assembly: GCA_045122195.1. Classification (GTDB taxonomy): domain Bacteria; phylum Bacillota; class Clostridia; order Lachnospirales; family Lachnospiraceae; genus Roseburia. The sequence goes on along the minus strand of JBGVHH010000108.1, from coordinate 28,716 downwards.
CAATTTTTGTGTACAGATTCAAACTGGTAAGGATACAACTTAACATTACCAATATAATACTGCAATATATATATGCGTTCTCCTGATTTAAATCAAATAAGTTCATTCCAATATTGATAATAATCTGACCAATAGCCGATATTAATCCTCCTACTACAAAAGCCTTAAACATATCATATGCCAGATTTCCATTTGGAGTCTTTTCTTTTACGTAATCATTATATTTTTTATTTCTTTCCTCATTCGGTTCTTGTTGTGTTTTTGCTACATTCATCCGTCTAAATCCCTCCTTCTTTTAGTAGAATGCACGTTTTTTTCCCTGTTTATTCATTTCCACTTGTTCTTTCCAATTTTCTGTACTAATATAATGCTCGGAAAAATTTACAAAAATTTAATAAAATAACATTCTAGGGAGTGTAACAAATGAATTTCTTTAAACCAATGTTCTTTACGACATTAAAAAACTACAGTAAAAAACAATTTGTATCAGATGTCATAGCCGGAATTATCGTTGCAATCATCGCATTGCCACTTTCAATTGCCTTAGCTTTGGCTTCCGGCGTAGGTCCTGAGCAGGGACTTTACACTGCAATTATTGCAGGATTTCTGATTTCCTTTTTTGGTGGAAGTACAGTCCAGATTGCTGGGCCAACTGCAGCATTTGCCACAATCGTCGCTGGCATTGTTGCAAACTACAAAATGGAAGGACTTATCGTTGCCACAATCATGGCAGGAATAATTCTTATTGTAATGGGACTTTGTAAATTTGGTTCTCTTATCAAATTTATCCCATATACAATCACAACAGGATTTACTGCCGGAATTGCCGTTACCATTCTCATTGGACAGCTCAAGGATTTTGCCAGTCTTACTTATCCAAAAGGAACTGTCACAATTGAAACTACAGATAAACTTAAAGCATTCTTCCAGAACATCTCAACAATCAATCCATGGGCAATTCTTGTTGGTGCTGTTTGTTTGCTTGTCTTAATTGTATGGCCATATATCAGCAGTAAAATTCCAGGCTCAATTATTGCTGTTGTCGTTGGTATTGCAATGGTAAAAGGTCTCAATCTGTCAGTAAATACAATTGGCGATTTATACAAAGTAAGCAATAAATTACCTACATTTAGTGCACCACACATTACCTTTGATTTAATAAGACAGATGCTTCCAAACGCGTTTACCATCGCTGTTCTTGCAGCCATCGAATCTCTTCTTTCATGCGTGGTTGCTGATGGAATGGTGAACTCAAAACATAGATCAAACACCGAGCTTATAGCTCAGGGTATAGGCAATATCGGTTCCTCACTTTTTGGTGGTATTCCTGCAACAGGAGCAATTGCAAGAACTGCTGCCAATATTAAAAGTGGTGGACGTACACCTGTAGCAGGTATGGTTCATGCAATAACACTTGTTCTTATCCTTGTAGTTCTAATGCCTTACGCTGCATGGATTCCAATGCCAACAATTGCTGCCATACTTTTCCAGGTAGCTTATAACATGTGCCAATGGAGACCATTTGTTAAACTTTGTAAAACAGCTCCAAAGAGTGACATCTTCGTACTTGTATTAACTTTTGTTCTTACAATCGCATTTGATTTAGTTGTAGCTATCGAATTTGGAATGATTAGTGCCTGCCTTCTTTTCCTGAAACGAATGAGCGATGAAACAGATGTTCATGGCTGGCACTACAAAGATGACAATGACGAGGATGACGGAAGTGACCTTGCTGATGTTCCAAAGCATGTTCGTGTATACGAAATCTCTGGACCACTTTTCTTCGGTGCTGCTGAGGCATTGACGGAAATTCATTTCAAGGACTTTACAAAATGTCTCGTTCTACGAATGAGAGCTGTACCTGCAATAGATATCACAGCTATGAACGCACTTTTTAGTGTTTATGAAAGTTGTAAGAAGAGAAATATTACACTTATCTTGTCTCACGTAAACGAACAACCAATGCATGTAATGGAAAAATCTGGTTTTAAGGAGGTTGTTGGAGAAGAAAATTTCCAACCAAATATTGAAGCCGCATTAAATTACGCAAAAGGTTGTGCAGATACCATTACAGAAGATAAAACAGGTATAAAAGAAAGACACCACCACAAGCTTCACTAGCCTGCGTATGATGTCTTTACAACCCACATTTCCTGTTCATTTTGACCCCATTTGAACAGTTCGTCCATCTGATCGTCATGTTCAGGAAGTGGCTCATATTTGCCCAGGAGTTTTATCAGATACTCCTCCTTTTCATCGGACGGAGTAGCTGATTTCAGCTGCTCCTGGGTTTTTTCTAACAATTCCTGCGGTTCAAGCTGTTCACTAATATCCAGTCCAAAGCATTTCTTGGCAAGACCTGCCGCATAATACAATTCATAGTTTCCAACCAATACTGATTTTTGCATGGTGCACTTAAAAATAATACTCTGACGTGTAATCGATGTAACCATTTTTTGTTTTCCTCTCAATATATTCAAGAACGCTCCAGCGTTCTTGATACGAAATGCGCGTCAGCTTTGCTGACACATAAATACATTATAACACATCAAAGCGCGTATCCGGATATAAAATAAAATAAAGCCCCTACAAATTTTCCACATGCCATAGAAATCATTACAAACGTCAACCCCTCTCTTATCTTCATCCTCTTAAATAATATGGGAAAAGTATGCAGGATTTCCGCAAGCGCAACTGCAATACATCCAACAAAAATCCCTGTACATATGCCATATATGGCCAATATCCAGTACTGATTATGCAAAAATTCGCCCATGTAAATCGAAGAGATATTGCCCAGAATCACTCCCACCATCATCACATTTTCTACAAGAATTATATTTTTTATTCCCGTTTTACTAATCACTCTTGGTATTACTCCTATTACCAGAACAAATGCAAAAACACCACAGGATACACCTATTCCCGCTATCATTGCCAGAAATGCCATCACAATTGTACTATACATTTTGTTTTTCCTTTACCTTATCAATTATTGTCTCATATGAGTCTTTATTGTGCTTATTCATCTCAACCTGAATAGGAGTCACATCGTCAGATAGCTTTTTCTTGCCAATATGATTAAAGAAAATAATAATTCCAACTGCCAGTCCGATGGCATAGAAAATCTCAAGTACAGACACCTGAGGCTTTTCTTTTCCAGTCATTTGAAAATAGAACTTTTCAAAAACACCATCGATAGAGATATCATTGTTGAATGCCATTATGGTAAAAGCCGAACCAAAGAAAATCAGCACACAGACAATAAAAACTTTTAGCATAGCCAATATCCTGTGCTTTGTAGACTTCTCATACTCAATTAAAACCTCTGTCTCACCAAGACTAATAACTTTAGAGTTCTCATACTCCTCATTAATTTTTGAAATAATGTCAAAAATTGAAACAACACTTTTTTTACCCTGAATTTTTTCTATCACAAGAGAACCGACCTTCTCCTCCACCTGTCTGTCCTTGCAATAAACACTGCAGATATCCTTTATTGTCACTTCTTTTTTACATAAACTTTTCTGCTGTAAAGCTTCAATATAGATTAATAATTCATCCAATTTATTCACCTGTTTTCCATATATTTCTGAGTTAATATTTATATTATTTGCGTAAATAATTTTTTTAATGCATAATAAAATATATGTATAAAAAGAGGTGGATTATGGCGTATACAAAGGAGATTCTTACTCTCGCCGTCGAACTTGGTGATGCAATGCTTCGAAACGGTGCAGAAATTTATCGAATTGAAGATACAATTGAACATATTCTCTATGCCTATGATGTTGAGGAATTTGATGTGTATGTGCTTTCAAATGGAATATTTGCAAGTGCAAATGAAAGTAAAGAAGATGCCTGCAGTATCGTAAGACATGTACCTCTTGGCTCTGTTAATCTTGGCAAGGTTGCTGCATTAAACCAACTGGCAAGAGATATCTGCAACCACAAAATTTCACTTATTGATAGTTGGAGTGAGCTTGAGAATTGTAAAAACAGAAATGACTATCCTGCTATTGTAAAGCTTCTTGCATGTGGTCTTGGAAGTGGTTGTTTTTGCTATATGTTCGGTGGAAATATTCTTGACTGCTTATTTGCATTTATGATTGGATTTGGTGAACAGTTACTTTTATCTGTACTAAAGAAAAACAAATTTTCAAAAATTGTTACAAATATATGGGCCAGTCTTTATGTAACAACTCTTGCTTTTTTATTCACACAAACCGGACTCTCTCTCCATGAGGATAAGATGATTATCGGTTCAATAATGCCTCTTGTACCTGGAATTGCTTTTACAACCTCCATCAGAGACATCTACAATGGAGACTATCTTTCAGGAACGATTCACCTGATAGATGCACTTATTACTGCTGTATGTATAGCTGTTGGTGCTTGTCTGCCATTTATACTAATCAATTATGCAGGAGGTATTTAAAATGGACTATATTATACAGTTTTTAGTGTCAATTGGAGCATCCATTTGCTTTGCCATTCTTTTTTCAGTTCCCAAAAAAGAACTGATATTCTGTGGTTTTACAGGGGCGCTGGGTTGGATAATATACTATATACTTGTAAGCCTCAGTCTGGGTGTAGTTTTGTCATCCTTTGTTGCTACATTTTTCCTTACAATCATTGCAAGATGTTTTGCAGTCACACGCCAGACTCCTGTTACTGTATATCTTCTGACTGGCATATTTCCTCTTGTTCCCGGAGCTGGAATATTTTACACAGCGTATTATCTATTTACGAAGGACCCTTCAATTTCGCCCGCCAAAGGGATTGAGACCTTTGAGATTGCAGGAGTAATTGTCCTCGGGATTATCTTCGGATTTGGTATTCCTCAGAAATTGTTCAACAAATTACGTAAATGAGGGATAACCGTCTTAGAGTGGGTGGGGGCTGGGCCTGGGTATTTGCTCAATTTTTGACGAGTCGTGTGCAAGTTATATGCCATTATCAGTTAAAGATTGTCCGAGAAATCCTCGTTCAAGCGTAGCGCGTTTTGGATTTCTCGCGGCATAATAAGCTTAACTGATAATGGCATTTACTTGCACTAGACGCAGGAAACATGAGAGCAAATACCCAGGCCCAGCCCCCACCCACTCTAAGACGGTTATCCCCCATGTACTGTTATTGTGTTGCAATTTTCTGAGCCAAATCCTCAAGATATTCCCAGCGATCCATTTTCTCCATTAAAGCAGTCTCAGCCTCTTCCTTCTCAAGAGTCAGTGCGTGAAGCTTTCCATAATCACTTGCATTTTTTAAAATCTGTGCATCAAGGTCAGCTATCTTTGTCTCAAGCTTTTCAATATCGGCTTCAATAGTTTCATACTCTCTTTGCTCATTATATGTAAACTTAAGCTTTTTCTCATGTGTCCAGGTCTGTCTGGAATCGCTTTCCTTTTTGACAGAATCTGTTGTTTCACCTTTTATAGAACTATCAACAGAGTGCGGTCTCTTGTTGATATAATCAGTATATCCACCCTCATACTGAGTGATTTTTCCATCTCCTTCAAAAGCAAACACACGATTTACAATTCTATCTAAGAAATATCTGTCATGAGAAACTGTAATTACAATTCCCTCATAACTATCTAAATAATCTTCCAAAATAGATAACGTCTGAGTGTCAAGGTCATTTGTTGGCTCATCCAAAATCAATACATTTGGTGCGCCCATTAACACTCGAAGAAGATGAAGTCTTCTCTTTTCTCCCCCTGAGAGTTTTCCAATCGGACTATACTGTTGCTCTGGTAGAAAAAGGAATCTCTCCAGCATTGCTGATGCAGATACTAATCCATCAACAGTTCTTACATATTCTGCAGCTTCCTTGATGTAATCAATCACTCTTTGATTGCTATCAAACTCAATCTCCTGTCCGAAATACCCCAATTGAATAGTCTGTCCAATCTCGATTGAACCAGAATCAGGGGTTACAAATCCAGCAATCATCTTCATTAGAGTGGTCTTTCCACATCCATTTTTCCCAACAAAGCCAATTCTGTCATTTTTTAAAAATATATATGAAAAATCTTTCACGCATACAATGTTTTCATATGCTTTTGAAATATTATCTATCTCAATTGTGGTCCGTCCCATTCTGGAGTAAACAGAACTAAGCTCAAGCTTATCATCAAGCTTTGGTCCTTTTTGATTTTTCAGTTCCTCATATCTTTGAATATGAGCTTTTTGTTTTGTTGACCTTGCACGAGCCCCTCTTTGCATCCATTCGATATCTTTTCTAAGGATTGCCTGTCGCTTGCGCTCACTTGCCTTCTCACTTTCTTCTCTTGCAGCTTTTCTCTCAAGGAAACCTGTATAATTTGTCTCATAACTATAAATTGAGCCCTTATCCACTTCTACAATTCTGTTACAGACAGAATCCAAAAAATATCTGTCATGTGTAATCATTATTAGCGCGCCCTTATATTTTCCAAGAAAGTCCTCCAACCACTCTACCATCTCATAATCCAGATGGTTTGTAGGCTCATCAAGGATGAGAACATCTGATGGCTTAAGCACTGCTGCTACTAAAGCAAGTCTCTTTCTCTGACCACCCGATAATTCTCCCGTCTTTTGAGAAAAATCATTGATATCAAGCTTCATAAGTAAAGCCTTTGCATCACTCTCCATACTCCAACGCAAGGTTTCATCTAAATCAGATGTAATAATCTGACTCATAACCTGATCAATAACACTTTTATTAGGATCAAAATCCGGATTCTGAGGCAGATAATTTATCACCACATGATTTGCTACAGTAACATTTCCCTCATCAGGAGTTTCCATACCTGCAATAATTTTTAACAGGGTTGATTTTCCAGTTCCATTAATTCCAATTATTCCGATTTTTTCATGCTCCTGCACATAAAAGGAAGCTTTAGAAAAAAGCTTCCTTCCTGTATATGACTTTGTGATATTTTCTACATTAATTAGATTCATTCTCTTTTGCAGCCTCCTCTTGCAAAGCTTTCGCCTCAAGTATAGCATTGTTCAATTGAAGCATCTTTGCATCAAGATTGGTCACAATTTCTGCACACTCTCTCAAATCCCTGCTAATATAATCCGGTGCATTTCCCTCAAATTTATAATAGATTTTGTGCTCCAATGATGCCCAGAAATCCATCGCAATAGTACGTATCTGTATCTCAACCTTCGTATCAACGACTCTATCTGAGAGAAAAATTGGAACAGTTACTATCATATGATAGCTCTTGTAACCACTTTCCTTCGGATGCTTCATATAATCTTTTACAGAAATGACTGTCAAATCATTCTGCTTTCCAATCATCTCTGCCATTCTATATATATCTGATGTAAAGGAACATACGATTCGAATACCTGCAATATCCTTCACATATGTAACCATATTCTCGATCGTACTTTCATGTCCGTCTTTTCGTAGTTTTTTTACAATACTCTCCGGTGTCTTGATTCGTGACTTTATATACTCAATAGGATTATAGTTGTGGATATGAACAAACTCATCGTTCAATATCTCAAGTTTTGTTCCTACTTCCTTTAAAGCCGATTTGTATAAAAACATCATAGTCTCCCAGCTATTGATGCCATCTGATAACTTAGTATTGTCCATATATTTTGCCCCCTACTTTCACATTCATTATCATTATATCATATCTTTTTCTAATCTTCTTCAAGTATGTGCATTTCAAGATAGTCAAAATCTATTTCTTCGACAAAATTATCCGCTGTAAATCTTGTCTTTCCATTCTTTTTAAATTCCTTAACATTGGAGTCAAGCCAGATTGGTTTTCCTAAATCAAGCCTTATGCAAGCTTCTTCAAGCGCATCAAAAATCTTGTGTGTTCTAGTATCATCTTTATAATTTTCTACTGTTTCATCCCTTGTAAGTCTTGCCTCCGAAAAAATCTTAAACCAGATTCTCATGCTATCATCCTTTTCTAAAATTATTTTCTACGCTGTCTGTTACACTCGTACATCAAAAGAGTAGCTGATATGGCAGCATTTAGGGATTCAACCTTTCCCTCCATTGGAATTATTATATAGGAATCTGCCATATCTGCAATTTCTTCCGATAAACCATTACCCTCATTTCCAATCATAAAACCACATGCTCCTGTGTAGTCAGGTTCATCATACGAAAGCTTTCCCTTCAAATGAGCTGCGTAAAGCTTAACATTGTTCTCCTGCAAGCTCTTAATTATCTCCGGCAAATCCTCTGTAATCACAAAAGGAACTCTGTAAATTGACCCCATTGTAGATCTGATTGTTTTGGGATTAAAAATATCAACCGTAGTTTTGTTCATGATTATTCCACTTACGCCTGCTCCCTCACCGGTTCTAATCATAGTCCCCAGATTTCCCGGATCCTGAATGCTTTCAAGCAAAAGCAAATGTGTCCTTTCCCCGTCAAGAACGTCTTCTAATTTGTACTCAGGCATCTTTACTATTGCCATTATTCCCTGTGGTGTCTGGGTATCAGAAATAGATTTAAACACAGAATCTGATACTACTTCCGTCATATGCGAAACCTCTGCCTTCTCCGATGAGTATCTATCATCATTGAAGAATGACTCCGACATATAAATTGCCTTCACCCAGTCCTTTGGTGCTTCAAAACACATCCTAGGTCCTTCAACCACAAAAAGCGTTTGCTTTCTTCTCTCTTTTGATTTATTTATAAGGTTTGACAAATTCTTCATTTGTTGATTTGACGCACTTGTAATCATAATGTTTCCCCATCACAAAAAATGCACCACAGTAAGTCATCAGAGGCTTATGTGGTGCATAAATAATCTTCTTAATACAAATTAAACAAGACTCTTTGAAATCTCATACATATATTCGTCAACATCTTTTTTCATTGCAAGTGCCTCATCGATGTCATAGTCAACGAACTGTCCGTCTTTATGAGCAACAACACGGTTTGACTTTCCTTCGCAGAGAAGGTCAACTGCCATAGCTCCCATAATTGTAGCATATACACGGTCTTTACATGAAGGACTTCCACCTCTTTGCATATGTCCAAGGATTGTTGCACGAGTTTCAATTCCTGTTGCTTCCTCGATTCTCTTAGCCATGCTCTGTGAGTGTCCAACACCCTCAGCATTGATGATTATATAATGCTGTTTTCCTAACTCTCTTGCATGAGAAACTCTGTCAATAAGTGCATCCTCATTGTAATCATATTTTTCTGGAAGTAATACTTCCTCAGAACCATTAGCTATGCCACACCATAATGCGATATATCCAGCTCCACGTCCCATAACCTCGATGATTGAGCATCTCTCATGAGAAGTAGATGTATCTCTTACCTTATCAATAGCTTCCATTGCTGTATTACATGCTGTATCAAATCCGATTGTGTAATCTGTACATGCAATATCAAGATCAATTGTTCCTGGAACACCGATAGTATTGATTCCAAGTCCAGCAAGCTTCTGTGCACCCTGGAAAGAACCGTCTCCACCGATTACAACGATAGCATCGATTCCATGCTTTTTACAAATCTCAGCACCTTTCTGCTGTCCTTCTGCAGTAACGAACTCTTTACAACGTGCAGTCTGAAGAATTGTACCACCACGTGAAATTGTATCAGATACGCTCTTTGCATCCATATCAATGATTTCTTCGTTTAAAAGACCAGCATATCCTCTCTTAATTCCTTTAACCTTTTTTCCTTTAGAAAGTGCCTGACGTACAACTGCACGAATCGCAGCATTCATTCCTGGTGCGTCACCACCACTTGTAAGAACACCAATTGTATTGATCTCTTTAGCCATTTATATATCCTCCATATGTTAAAAAAATATCAAATTAATCCAATCCCTGTATATTGTACTTGTTTCAACGAATTTTTTCAATATTCTTTTCTACTATTTTTACATTATTTGAGCCTAATAATTCCATTAATTGAGCACAAAGTGCTTCATTTGCACTTATCGAATAATTTTGTCCCAGCTTCTTAATAGCCTTTTCATTTGAGATATAAATAACTACCATATCTTTTCCATCAGACTCTCTAAGCACCGAATAAATTCTTCCTTCCAGATTCTGATAATCCTCCTTTGTTGGAAATTGTAACCAAAGCTCCTTCGGAGTCTCATCAAACGGCACTATTCTCTCACATATTATTTTTCCATTCTGCTCATCTTCAACTGTAGAATGACCTACAACAAAGATTTTTTCATCCTCATTAATCATCCTCTGGAATCTCTCATAATCCTTTGGGAAAATTATGACTTCTACAGAACCGGTCAAATCTTCAAGTGAAATAAATGCCATAGCCTTGTTGTTTCTCGTAAACTTTACAGTTTTTGAGGTAACAATCCCTCCTACAACGACATGTGCATTATCAGCTATCTTGACGCTGCCAGACTCTTCTTCACGAACAAAATCAATTGAGTTTGCCGTAACATTTTTTTTCATTTTATCAATATATTCTTCAAGTGGATGACCGCTTAAATAAATTCCAAGCACTTCCTTTTCAAATGAAAGCGCTACCTCTTTTTCAAACTCTCCTACGTCAGGATATTTTATCTCATATGCCTGTTTTTCTTCTTCAGAAACCATATCAAACAGAGTCATCTGTCCTGCCATTGAATTTTTTCTGTTGTGGGCAATCTGATCTACGATACTTGCATATATAAGAGTCATCTGCTTTCTCGTACCATCAAGTGTATCACACGCTCCGGCCTTTATTAGGTTCTCAATCGCACGTTTGTTGATATCTTTTTCAGAATTTCTCTCGATAAAATCAGAGAGTGTTTTGTATTTTCCGTTTTGCTTTCTCTCCTCTATTATTCTGTCAATAACCGGTCTTCCTAGGGATTTTATGGCATAAAGACCATATCTGACATTCTCTCCTTCTGCCGTAAATTCTCCCTCACCATAATTAATATCAGGAGGAAGCACCTTTATATTCATTTCCTTGCAGTTATACAAATATTCAGAAGCCTTCGTTGAATTGTCAATTACGGATGTCATAAGTGCCGCCATAAATTCAACCGGATAATAATTTTTAAGCCAGGCTGTCTGCACACTGATTTTTGCATATGCTGCTGCGTGTGACTTATTAAACGCATACTTGGCAAAATCAACCATTGAATCATAAATACTGTTTGCAGCCTGCTCCGTAATTCCATTTGCCACACAACCCTTTATGTTACGAGATTCATCCCCATATACAAAACTCTGTCTCTCTGCATCAATTACGTACTGCTTTTTCTTACTCATGGCACGGCGAATGTTATCAGCCTGTCCCATTGTATATCCAGCAAGCTTCTGTACAATCTGCATTACCTGTTCCTGATACACTATACAGCCATATGTTGGTTCAAGAATGCTCTCCAGTTCAGGTGTGACGTAAGTTATCTCCGATGGATTATTCTTTCCCTTTATGTAGTTCGGAATAAAATCCATAGGACCCGGACGATAAAGTGAAATCCCCGCAACAATATCCTCAAAACTCTGCGGCTTTAATTCCTTCATGAAGTTTTGCATTCCTGCAGACTCCAGCTGGAATACACCCTCTGTTCTTCCTGTTCCAATAAAATCAAGTGTTCCCTTGTCATTGAAATCAATATGGTCAATGTCAATATCAATTCCTTTTGACGCTTTAATGTTTTTAACAGAATCCTTAAGCACAGTAAGAGTTCTTAGTCCAAGGAAATCCATTTTTAAAAGACCTAATTCCTCAAGCTGCACCATATTATACTCTGCAGTAGGGCTTCCATCATTGGCCCTGCCAAGAGGTACATAATCACTTGCCACCCCCGGATAAATTACAACACCTGCAGCATGAACTGATGTATGGTTAGGAAGACCTTCAAGCTTTTTCGCCATATCAATCATATCATGAATTGACCGATCACTTTCATATATTCCCCGAAGCTCAGGATTCATCTGAAGCGCTTTGTCTATAGTGATATTCAACTCCTGTGGAATCATTTTGGCAAGTCTGTCTGTCTCTGCATACGGAAAATCAAGTGCCTTTCCAACAGACTTGATAACACCTCTTGCCGCCATTGTTCCGAATGTAACAATCTGTGTCACAGAATCTTTTCCGTATTTTTCCTGAACATATTCTATTGCCCTGTATCTTTCGGCGTACTCAAAATCCACGTCGATATCAGGCATTGAAACTCGTTCAGGATTCAGAAAACGTTCAAAGAGCAGATTGTATCGAACTGGATCAATATCCGTAATTCCCGTACAATAACAAACTCTGCTTCCAGCCGCTGAACCTCGTCCAGGTCCAACCCAGCAATCGTGGGTTCTGCACCAATTGATATAATCCCATACAATCAAAATGTATTCAATAAATCCCATTTCCTTTATGATTCCAAGCTCATATTTCATATCCTCATGAATCTTCTGAAGAGATTCTTCATCATATTCTTTGGAATCAATATATTTTTCTTTGAACCCGTCCTCACAAAGCTTTGTCAAAAAAGCTTCCGCGCTATCATAGCCCTGTGGCACTTCATACTTTGGAATCTTGTAATTACCAAATTCTAATGTCACATTGCATCTGTCTGCTATCTTTTGAGTATTCTCCACCGCCCCAAGTGCATATGGAAAAAGCGCACGCATTTCCTCTTCACTTTTTACGAAGAACTGCCCGCCCTCATAACGCATTCTATCCTCGTCAGTAACCTTTTTTCCAGTCTGAATGCAAAGAAGTACATCATGAGCTTCCACATCAGTAGCATACGTATAATGTACGTCGTTGGTGCATACAAGCTCTATTCCCAATTCCTGACTCATTCTAAGAAGCTGCTGGTTTACAAGCTTTTGGCTCTCAATACCATGATCCTGTAGCTCAAGGAAAAAGTTGTCCTTTCCAAAACACTCCTGGTATTTCTGGGCTACTGCTTTTGCTTCTTCGTAAAATCCTCTTGTGATATATCTTGGAATCTCTCCTGCCAGACAAGCTGACAGACAAATAAGTCCCTCATGATATTTCTCAAGAGTTTCAAAATCTACTCGTGGTCTGTAATAGTATCCCTCTGTATAGCCTATACTGACGATTTTCATCAGATTGGCATAACCAGTATTGTTCTCAGCAAGAAGTATCAAATGATAATACCTGTCATCGCCATGAGATAACTCCCTGTCGAATCTTGAATTCGGTGCCACATAGACTTCGCATCCGATTATCGGATTAATATCGTTTGCTTTTGCTGTTTTATAGAACTCTACAACTCCGTACATATTTCCATGATCTGTAATTGCAGCACTATTCATACCAAGCTCTTTTACCCGAGCAACATATTCTTTTATTTTGTTTGATCCATCTAACAGACTATATTCTGTATGTGTATGTAAATGACAAAATGCCATAATCGTCTCCTTGAAAAAAATTATACTCGAATACCGATATTCCAATTCTATCATAAATATCAGCATAAAAGTATTTTATTTTAAGTATTTTTTCTTGTATAATATCGAATATGAAGAGACAAAAAATATTAATTGTTTCCTTGCTACTTTTACTTATTGTATTTTTTATCAATGTACCTCCGGCAGAGTTTAGAGAATATATAGACTCCGTTGGAACTGCCATAAAAGGCAAAATTGATACCATCGGAGACACTCCGGCATCATCAATCTCAGCAGGAAACTACGACGAATCGATTTTAGGAAATGAATATCATTATTATTACTCTACGCTTAGCGATGAGGATAAACTAATCTACCGCCAGATTTATTATGCAATGCAAAACTATCCAACCGGGGTCATGCTTGCTACAACTAATGGCGAAAAAGTATCAGAGATTCAGCAGTATGTCACACTTGATAATCCTCAGTTTTTTCATTTTGAAAGAGGACAATATTCTCTTGGCACCACACTCACCTTTACTGAGATTTCAAATATGAGTGACGAAGAGATAGACAATGCTCAAATGGCTATTGACAACTATGTTTCAGCTGCATTGTCAGGTATTTCAAATGAATCCTCAGAATATGACAAAGCACTTTTTATCTATGAATACATAATTAATAACACAGATTATGTAGATAATGCTCCCTACAATCAAAATATTTATTCTGTGGTAAAGGGTCAGACGGTATGTCAAGGCTATGCGATGATGTACAAATATCTATGTGACCAACTTGGAATAAAATGTATAGTTGTCACTGGAGAAGCTGACGGCGACCCGCATGCGTGGAATCTGGCTTGTCTGGATGGTCAGTGGTGTCACATTGACTGTACCTATGGCGACAGTGATTATCTTGGAAAAAACATAGGCTACAACTGGTTTGGGGTTAATGACTCAATTATAAAAAATAACAGGACTATTACTTATGAAAGCCATTTGCCAGAGGCAACATCCATAGAAAATGACTACTATTACAGAAACGGATTATATCTTGACAGCTATACCCTTAAGAATATGCAAAATATGTGTGTAGGTCAAAGCTACATGACAGTAAAATTTGCCACCTCTTCAGTCTACAACGAAGCCTGTCAGGATTTATTTGTAAACAACAACTCGCAGTATCTTGTTATATCTAAAAATGGTGGAACCATCACATACATACAAGAACCAAATTCGCAAACTATCTTCATCAGGTTTACACTGGAATAACGCTTAGAAAAAGTAACGCTTGGAAAGGTAATTACCCCTTCCAAGCGTTTTTTATAATATATATGCAATTCCAGCCAAAACCAATAAATGAAGCGGATAGAAAGCATAGAATAAATATTTAACTGACAGTCCTCTTTTTCCATTATACATACTTATTGGAATAAGCATCAGTAATGCCCAAAACTCAATTCCTGAAACCAACAGTCCAAGTAGCACGACGCCTCCTGCAAAAGCAATTTCCTTAAAGCTTCGCATAAGATAAATTATCACAATACAACCTACGCCAGCAGCACCATAATCTGTTTTTAGTACAAATTCCGCAATAATCATTCCAATTGTAATAACTGCCATAAGTGATACACATTTTAAAAATGTCATTGCTAACCATGTGAAGGTCGAGGATGATTTATCTATCTTGTTCATGTCGTTAACCCAATCAAGTAATATCAACACTAATAGACCTATTAAAAGAGTAAAGAACACATTGCTATGTTGCATCTCTAATACCGTTTGATTCAATGCTAAATCAAACGGTATCTCTGAAATTATCGCAAACAGAAAAAGCCTCATAGCATATTTGCCTTTATTCTTAGTATGATTATAACCTTCAACCAACAGAAAGCAGTATATTGGAAAAGCCATTCGTCCAATGCAACGCATTAACCAATACACATCTGAAAGCCACAATCCTCCCATTTGGCATTGTATCATTCTTGTAACAACAACTGCACCAACATGGTCAATGAGCATGGAAAACAGTGCAATTATCTTTAATGAACTCCCAGATATTCCCCAGTTTACATTTTCCTGTTCCACCTGTTCATACTCCTGAATTCACTTCTATTTTCTCTAATTTCCAGATATCATCCACATATTCCTGAATGGTTCTGTCAGAAGAGAATTTTCCAACATGTGCCATATTTATAATGGCACTCTTTGCCCAAGCCTTTTTATCCTTGTAGTAATCATTTATCTTCTGCTGTACCTGTGCATAAGAACGGAAATCAGCAAGAATAAAATATCTATCTGCAAGCTGTCCATCCTGTGGATTAAGCAATGATGTAAATAAATCCCTGAACAACTCATGATCATTTTTAGAATATGTTCCATCAACCAGCTGATTTACTACTCTTTTTATTTCAAAATCCTCATTATAAATTTTTCCTGAATTATAATCATTTCTATTCTCACAGCCAATAATTTCATCAGCACTCATACCAAATATGAACATGTTGTCTTCGCCAACTTCCTCAAACATCTCAACATTTGCTCCATCCATTGTTCCAATTGTAAGAGCACCATTTAACATAAACTTCATATTTCCTGTACCGGAAGCTTCCTTGCTGGCTGTTGAAATCTGCTCACTTACATCTGCTGCTGCAAAAATAAGCTCAGCTATAGAAACCTTGTAATCCTCAATAAAAACTACTTTAATTTTTCCATCGATTGACTCATCGTTATTAATTACATCAGCCACATTGTTGATAAGCTTTATAGTAAGCTTCGCATTTCTATAACCAGCTGCTGCCTTTGCACCAAAAATAAATGTTCTTGGATACATATCAAAATTAGGATCTTCTTTTATCTTATTGTACAGATACATCACATGAAGAATATTCATAAGCTGACGTTTATATTCGTGAAGTCTCTTAACCTGCACGTCAAAAATAGAATTTGGATCCACTACTATTCCATTGTGCTCTTTAATATATTTGGCAAGACGAACCTTGTTTTTCTTCTTAATATCCATAAATTCCTTTAATGCCTTTGAATCATCTGCATATTTAAGAAGCTTTTCCATCTCAGAAAGATTTGTAATCCAATTCTTCCCAACGTGTTTTGTAACCCATTCAGCCAGAAGAGGATTTCCATGTGCCAAAAATCTTCTCTGAGTAATCCCATTCGTCTTATTATTAAACTTCTCAGGATACATCTCATAAAAATCGCTAAGCTGCTGATTTTTCAATATGTCTGTATGAAGCTTTGCAACACCGTTTACTGAGCAGCCTGCAACAATCGCAAGATTTGCCATCTTTACCTGTCCATCATAAAGAATAGCCATTTTTCTAACTTTTCCCTCGTTTCCAGGGAATTTATTTCGAATTTCAAGAACGAATCTTCGATTGATTTCATCCACAATCTGATATATACGTGGCAACAATCTCTGGAAGATTTCAATTGGCCATTTCTCAAGTGCTTCTGCCATTATTGTATGATTTGTATATGCAACTGATTTTGTAGTAACTTCCCATGCTTCATCCCAAGATAAGCCTTCTTCATCCATAAGAATTCTCATTAACTCTGCAACTGCAACAGTAGGATGCGTATCATTCATCTGGAAAATCACTTTCTCCGGAAGCTTTTTGATATCTCTGTGATGCTTTTTAAATCTTTCAATTGCTCTTTGAATACTAGCCGATACAAAGAAATACTGTTGTTTTAATCTAAGCTCTTTTCCTTTTACATGATTGTCATTTGGATACAATACTTCTACAAGGTTTCTTGCAAGATTCTCCTGCTCAACTGCTTTCTGATAATCGCCAACATCAAAAGATTCAAGTGAAAAACCATTCTTTGGCTCTGCATCCCAGATGATAAGTGAATCTACCACATTATTTCTATATCCTACAATTGGCATATCATATGTAACAGCAAGGACAGACTGGTAATCACAATGTTCAAATTTCATCTTTCCATCTTTGCCTGGACTAGCTTTTACATATCCTCCAAATTTAATCTCATAACAATATTCTGGCCTTCTAAGTTCAAAAGGATATCCTTCCTTTAGCCAGTTGTCCGGAACCTCAATCTGAAATCCATCAGAAATCTGCTGCTTAAACATTCCATATCTGTATCTGATTCCACATCCGTATGCAGGATATCCCAGTGTTGCAAGGGAATCAAGAAAGCAGGCAGCAAGACGACCAAGTCCACCATTTCCAAGTGCTGGATCTGGTTCCTCATCCTCAAGAGCATTAATATCGATGTTTAATTCCTCAAGAGCTTCCTTTACCTCATCATACGCTCCAAGATTAATAAGGTTATTTCCAAGAGCACGTCCCATCAAAAATTCCATTGACATATAGTAAACAACCTTTGGATCTTCCTCATCCATTACTGCCTGAGTAGCCATCCAGTTTGATGTGATTACATCCTCAACAGCTTCCGCCACAGCCTGATATAATTCCTGCTGCGTCGCATCTTCTATTGTTTTTCTATACTTAAACTTAATCTTATCCTCAACGGCTTTAATAATTTTTTTCTTGGAAAAAGGTCTTTCCTTCATGAATACACTCCTCCTATCATTACAAAAAGGGAGTCAAGCACGCGGCTTTGCTCCCTTATAAATTATTGTTTATTGTTTTTCAACTGAAAGTTGCACTGTTTCTCCATTGATGTTCCATTCCTTCTCATATCCAGCAAGATTTCCAGCAGAAATAACATCTGCTAAAACTTCGGATTTAATACTGTCACCATATTTTTCAAAAATTGATGACACTTTCTCATCTGCTATATATGATACTGCGATATGGTCCATTACCTCGAAGCCTGCATCCTTACGCATAGTCTGGATTTTACTAATAATCTCTCTAACAAATCCTTCTTCAATAAGTTCAGGTGTAAGGTTTGTATCAAGTACTACTGTAACTGTATTATCGCCTTCAGTTACATAACCCTCCATCTGTACCATAGTGATAAGTAAATCCTCTTCTAATAATAGTACTTCTTCACTAATATTGTCAAGTTTGATTTGTCCATTGGCCTTCAGCTCTTCCATTGCTTTATTGCCATCAAGCTCAGCAAGCTCTGTCTGAATCTGCTTTAAGTATTTTCCGTATTTTGGTCCTACAGTTCTAAGCTGTGGTTTGAACTGATAAGTAGTATATGAAGATACATCATCTGTAAATTCAACATTTTTTACATTGAGCTCATCAGCAATAATATCTACATAAAATTTATCGAGTTTTTCTGGTGCTTTTACATACATCTTTCCGATTGGCTGACGATTCTTGATGTTGGATGTATTTCTACATGCACGTCCCATTACTACAATTTTAAGAACTTCATCCATGGCAGCCTCTAGTTCTTTGTCAATCATGCTCTCATCAACCTCTGGGAAATCACAAAGGTGAATTGACTCTGGAGCATCTTTATCGATTGAACATACAAGGTTACGATAGATTTCCTCTGTCATAAATGGAATCATTGGCGCTGCTGTTTTTGCAATTGTTACGAGTGCTGTGTAGAGAGTCATGTAAGCATTAATCTTATCCTGCTCCATACCCTTTGCCCAGAAACGCTCACGGCTACGACGAACATACCAGTTACTCATATCATCTACAAATTCCTCAAGGAATCTTGCAGCCTCTGGAATCTTGTAATTTGCAAGGTTCTCATCAACACCCTTGACAGCTGAGTTAAGCTTTGATAAAAGCCATTTATCCATTACAGGAAGCTTATCATACTCAAGACTATATTTTGTAGCATCAAACTCGTCAATGTTTGCATAGAGAACGAAGAATGCATAAGTATTCCATAATGTTCCCATGAGCTTACGCTGTCCCTCCTGAACAAGCTTTCCAGAGAATCTCTTTGGAATCCATGGTGCACTTGCTGTATAGAAGTACCATCTGATTGCGTCTGCTCCGTCTGTCTGTAATGCATCAAATGGATCTACTGCATTTCCCTTTGACTTAGACATCTTCTGTCCATTCTCATCCTGCACATGTCCTAGAACAATTACGTTCTCGTATGGTGCTTTGTTAAAGAGAAGTGTTGACTCAGCCATAAGTGAGTGGAACCATCCACGAGTCTGGTCTACAGCCTCTGAAATAAATTTAGCAGGGAACTGCTGCTCGAATAATTCCTTATTTTCAAATGGATAGTGATGCTGTGCAAATGGCATTGCTCCTGAATCGAACCAGCAGTCTAATACCTCCGGTACACGGTGCATTGTTTTTCCACACTCTGGACATGGAATTGTCACTTCATCAATATATGGTCTGTGAAGCTCTACCTCTGCGGCCTTTGGATCTCCTGCTTTTTGGGCAAGCTCTGCACGGCTTCCAATACACTCTCTGTGTCCGCACTCACACTCCCAGATATTCAGTGGAGTTCCCCAGTAACGGTTACGTGAAATAGCCCAGTCCTGAATGTTCTCAAGCCAGTTTCCAAAACGTCCTGAACCGATAGATTCCGGAATCCAGTTTACTGTATTGTTATTTCTGATAAGCTCATCTTTAACTGCTGTCTCTTTGATGTACCATGACTCTCTTGCATAGTAGATAAGAGGTCTGTCACATCTCCAGCAATGAGGATACTCATGCTCAAATTTTGGCGCATCAAAAAGCTGTTTTCTAGCACTTAAATCTTTGAGTACTGCAGGGTCTGCATCTTTTACCCACATTCCAGCAAAAGGAGTACCCTCTGTAAGCTCTCCTTTTTCGTTTACGAACTGAACAAATGGAAGGTCGTAATTTCTTCCAACATTGGCATCATCCTCACCAAATGCAGGTGCAATGTGAACGATACCTGTACCATCTGACATTGTTACATAGCTGTCACATGTTACGAAAAATCCCTTCTTACCCTGTTTGTCAGCTACAGTTTTTGCGCACTCGAAAAGTGGCTCATATTCTTTTCTCTCAAGGTCTTTTCCTTTGTATGTCTCAAGTACCTCATAAGCTTTTTTTCCAGCCTCAGCATCTTCTTTTGAAAGAAGAGCTCCAAGTACTTTGTCTGCAAGTGCTTCTGCAAGATAGTATGTAAAACCATCAACTGCATTTACTTTTAAGTAAGTGTCATCAGGATTTACACAAAGTGCAACGTTACTTGGAAGTGTCCATGGAGTTGTTGTCCATGCAAGGAAATATGCATCCTCGCCAGTAACCTTGAATCTTACGATTGCTGATTTTTCTTTTACTGTCTTATATCCCTGAGCTACCTCCTGTGCTGAAAGAGGTGTTCCACAACGAGCACAGTATGGTACAATTTTAAATCCTTTGTATAAAAGGCCTTTGTTCCAGATTTCTTTTAATGCCCACCACTCTGACTCGATAAAGTTGTCATCGTATGTTACATATGGGTCATCCATATCAGCCCAGAAACCTACTGTTCCTGAGAAATCTTCCCACATTCCTTTGTATTTCCAAACTGACTCTTTACATTTATCAATAAATGGCTCAAGTCCATATTCTTCAATCTGCTCTTTTCCATCAAGGCCAAGAAGCTTCTCAACCTCAATTTCTACTGGAAGTCCATGTGTATCCCAACCAGCTTTACGAGGCACATATTTCCCCTTCATTGTCTGGTATCTAGGAATCATATCTTTAATTGTACGAGTCTCAACGTGTCCAATATGTGGTTTTCCGTTTGCTGTTGGTGGTCCATCATAAAATGTATATGTCTCACCCTCCTTACGGTTTTCCATTGATTTTCTGAAAATGTCATTCTCTGTCCAGAATTTTTCAATTTCTTTCTCGCGTTCAACGAAGTTTAAATTGGTATCTACTTTGTTGTACATGATTTTCTTCCTTTCTACATCGTTTTACGTTAAATCTTTTCCTCCCATAAAACTCGAATTCGTCGCTAACGCGACTTCTCCGCAGCTTGCGCTGCTACAATTCTCGTTTTACGTTAGGCCGTCGAATACACTAAGCACATATCGCAAATAAATTTGCATATGTGCTTAGTGTATTCGACGACTTTTATCGCTAAAAAAACGCGTCCCTGTAATCAGGAACGCGCGTACGTCTATACCACCTATTACAATGTACTTAAGAATTATCTTGCATACCTGTTCCCTGTAACGTAGGAAAAACGTCAGTAGCTACTGTTTTTCGCCCTGCAACTCGGAAGTGATTTTCATAAGTGCCCTACTCGTACTGGCTTCCACCTACTCCAGCTCTCTTTGACTTTCCGGCAAATACTACTGTCTTCGTCATAGTCTTTATCAATATCAAGGACTAGTATATCCCCAAATCCGATTTATTGTCAACCTTTTTTATTTCTATGCAATAAGTATTCTTCTTGCTTCTTCTCTTATTTATTGCTGTATTTTTATCCCTGTCCATTATGTTGCCACAATTACACTTATATACGCTTTCTGATAGTTGTAATTCTTTTCTAACATTTCCACATTTACAGCATTCTTGCTATTAATTGTTAAAACCTCCATAATTGTTTTTTGAAGCAGTGCGCATCTACTTCATTTGATAATCCAATTATATAAGGTCATTCATCATCTTTGAACAACACCATTTATAAATTATGTTGATTTGTAAAATTTAATGTAATCATCTCGTCAAATTATAGATTATGTATATTCGTCCACTCCTTATCTTAATTGTGAGTATTCTTCCTCTTAGTTTTTGGTATTAATCAGACGAAATACCTGCTCCACTGTAGCAGATAAATTCTTTCTTGCATAATCTGAATCCATTGCCTCGTTCAGTGTTGTAATGGTCCTTAGTATCGCCCCCACACAGTAAGCTGTCTACGAAATATTCGTGGCAATTCCTATGGATACATAATTATCAAAAATTGCTTTTAGGTCTGTACCATCTATAGCTGTGTAGTTTCGAATTCCCTCCACCATATATGAAACTCTGCCTTCTGAAATAGGAGTTTCGTTATACCTGTCACTATAAAATACATCCGTCGAAACTATTCTGTCTCGAAGTATTCCCTTGCATTGTGATAATTTACACCCCGGAAAATTAACATTCCAAATCTGATTTACTCCAAGAGGTTTGTCCAACAATTCAGCTATTATTTCGTTCAAATATTGGTCGGTCACATCATGAATCTCACATGCATCTTCTGAGAAAGCAATAGTATGTATTCCTTGAAATGCAGCCTCGAATGCAGCGCCTGCTGTAGCAGAATATTGTATGTCGGTGGCTGCATTGAATCCATAGTTTATTCCGGAAAAAACATGATTTGGTTTTCCCGGTACAATATTTAGAGACCCTATTCTTACACAATCACCAGGTGTTCCACTACAGGCGTATGCATGCACACCGTCAACTGGGAAGTCAACCTTCCACGCTTCGACACTATGTCGTAACGTAATACTATGAGACATGGCGCTTCTTTGACTATCCGGTGCAACTACCCACACTTCGCCAAATTCTACTGCACTTTTTGCGAGACGAATAATTCCATCTGCGTTTATACCATCATCATTTGTAATTAATATTCTTCTCATTGCAATTTACCCCTTCGTAATACCCTGAATGTATCAAGTATATTTTTTTCCATACTTAATTGCAAATCTTGTGAATCATCCTCTATATGTGCCAAATAGGTAATAATCATATTTCTTTGTGGCAGAACATAGCATCTTTGTTTCCATTTTCCATTAATGCTGAAACCATCACGATATTTCCAGATTAAGTATCCATATCCGCCTTCTTTGTTTATTTGTTGAACTGAAGTTGCCTTTTTAACATAATCTTCGGAAAGAATTCTTTTGCCTTCATATATTCCCCGATTATATAACAACAGACCAATTTGACTTAGGTCATGAACAGTCAATTTCATTAACGACGCACCATAAAAATATCCTTCTGGACATCTTCCATATTCATATTTTGTAATGTGAAGTGGTTCAAAGATGTTTTTCTCAATAAACATTCCTAAATCTTCCCCGATTGCGTTGCTCAATGCCACTCCCACAAGATATGCGCTTATATTACTGTAATTGAATACTTTCTTATCAGGATTACTTATTGGACAGGCTAATGAAAAGTCCAAATAACTATTACCTTCTGGCCTAAACGGCAAATCCTCCACAGACATTGTAAGCAGCCTGTGAATTGTAATTTTTTCAAAATAATTTCTCTGCTTCACTGACATATTATTTAGTTTTTCCACTGGAATGTATTCTAATAATGATTTTTCCAAGTCTATCAATCCCCTGTCATATGCTATTCCAACAGCGACTGATAATATTGTTTTAGTTGCCGAATATATTTCATGAATATTCTCACGAGTATCACCAAATTCATGCGTCAACTGTCCATTTTCGTATACTTCAACACCCCAGACTTTCCATCTGTTTTTTTCAATTTCTTTGACAAAAGCCTCAAAATTCATATTTATGCCTCATTTTTCTCTTTTGTAACACTTTTTCTCATCAAACTATAATTTCTTTTTCAACTCATTCACTAATTCCGCACCAACACCGATGCTCGCTAAATACTTCTCAGCCGTCCCATATTTTTCTCTAAACAATTTCAAAAAATTTATCATGCTCTTTTCATTTGCAAGAACGGTATCCCTATCCACCTCTGGATGTTCCTCTAAGTACTTTTCCAAACGCACTTTGTTGTACTCTCGGCTAATTACATAATCGAAAACAATATCATCCTCTGCAACACCCACTAATAATAAAAGTATCGCACTTACCACGCCCGTTCGGTCTTTCCCCGCTGTGCAATGAAACAATACACCTCCATCAACTCTTGCAATACATTCAAATATATTTCTCATATTATCTGACTGGGCTATCTTCATATAAGAATATGGAACAGCCTCCAGACTTTCAGGCACTCCACTTCCCTCTTCTATTGGAAAATGATAATATTTTATCTTCGAATCATTCGCAAATAACGATGGTTTACGCTTTACTTCAGCATCTGTTCTCAGATCAATCATCGTTGTAAAATCTTTTGCCAAAAGTAATTCCCTGTCGTTCTCATCAAGTTTTTCGATGACATCACTTCTCCATATTTTATCCATATGTGTCAGTCTGTTTTCTGGAACAATCTTGTAGACGCCCAAGTCGCGTGTATTTCGAGACGACTTTAGCAAACTCCTACAGTTCAAGTTCATTTAATTCTACCTCCGAAATTAAATAACTCTTTCCACCATCTTTCGAGCAAATCCAGCCGAGCAATGCATTTTTTACCCACTCATATCCTCGTTCCAGGTAGATATCATTAAACAATCCCGTCACATATATCTGCGATATTCCTGATTTCTCGGCCTCATTTTTCATAGTCTCTGCTATCTGGGCAAAAATTTCTTCCTTCTTGCCTTCTCTCTCAACCTTTGGTCCCTGTCCATTTTTCGCTTTATAATCAGCTATGTATAGTGCCGCCCTCGGGTGTCCTTTTTTTAGTGCAGTCTCCAGATATCTCATTCCAGCCACATCATCAGTTTCAGTTCCAACACCTTCCACAAGGCACACTCCCAGATTAAAAATTGCCTCTACCTGTCCCATAACTGCAGCCTCTTTAAACCACTTAACCGCCTGTTTTTCATACCAGTTCTTTTTTTCTGGTTCCGCTTTACAATTAAGCGAGGTGTGATAACATGCAAAGCCATACATATTCATCGCATCAACATCCCCATCATCGGCCGCCATTTTCAGATATCTTAATCCCGCCTCGTCATCGCGAACATTTCCAATTCCAAAAAAATACGCAAGACCTCTCTTATAATCATCTAAGTCAAATTCTACTTCTGGGAAATCTACTGTATCTATCACTTCCTGAATTTCGACGATATCCTGTTCACACTTAGGAAGCTCTTCTATTTTTATATTGCTCATCGATGTGTACTTTGAAATAAATCTTCTTACATCATTTTCCCTTACACTCATACGTTTTCCTCCGTAAATTTATCATTTCTACTCACCACTTAAAGAAGTGGGAGTCTTCTCAAACTAGAGATAAAAAGCACCACCAGACAATATTTCTATCGCCTGATGGTGCAAATATTCTTTCATATAAATGCTAATCTTCTAAAAGTTCCTCCAACATATCTGAATCCTCATCCTCAAACAATTCTTGCATAAAATCATTGGAATTAATAGTTCCACCCAGTTCTTCAATAGACGCATTCATATAGAGTATCCAGAAAATAATAGCAAGAATAAGCGATATCATTGATGTGATGATACCTGTAATGGCAAATCCTTTATTCTTATACTTAACAATCTGAATTATTCCTAAAACAATACCAACGATAGCTAATGGAATATTGATACAAGTGCAGAACAAAAATAGAGAAGCTATTCCCAGACACATTGCCGCAATTCCAAGTCCAGCCTTGTCTTGCTTTTCCTTACTTGCATATTGAAGATTTTGATACAGAGGCTGAGCCTGCTGCACATTTTCCTGTGATGTATTTTCCTGATTCATCTCTTGATTAATACTTGAAAAATTATCGTCCATTTTCCACTAATACTCCTTATTAAAGTTTAATTTTCTTCATCCCAAAAATTTACTGGTTCATAATCCTGAAGCTTTGCCAGGAATCCTTTGTCAGTCAGTTCCTGCTGAATCATATCAAGAACTTCCCTACTCTCAGCTGCAATTGTATGATAATGATATCCGGATGTGAGATTTTTTAACAAAGTTGATTTTCCAGATGAGATATCATCCATATATGCCTTTATGTCTCTTCTGGATTTTATATTCATCTCAGCTCTTACCACACCATACACTTTATGATAGACGAAAACGTCTTTAACTCTTCCGCCTAAATCCACTATCAGATTAAGTTCATTTTGAACATCCTCATCAGAATGGTATACCTTAAATACTCTGAGCTGTTCTTTTTCTGACTGTATCAAATATCCTCTGTTTGTAGAAAAAATTGAGATTCCGTTTGCACGTAAAAGTGCAATATCCTGCACAATTACCTGTCTGCTTACCTTTAAATCATTTGCTAGTTTTACGCCTGCAACAGGTGAATTGCTCGAAGACAAAATATCAATTATTTTTTCTCTTCTTTCATCGCCACTCATCTATCTATCAGTTCCTTTCTAAATCTTAAACTGCATGAAGATTTTTAAGTGAAATATCCATAATTGGAGCAGAATGAGTTAACGCTCCGCTTGAAACATAATCAACACCTAAGCCCTTAATTCTCTCGATATTTTCTTTTGTTACATTTCCAGAAACTTCAATTTCAGCTCTCTTGTCAATGTAATCAATACACTGTTTCAAAAGCTCTGTTGACATATTATCAAGCATAATGATATCAGCACCTGCTTCAACAGCATCCTTTACCATATCAAAAGTCTCTACCTCAACTTCGATTTTACGAACAAATGGTGCGTACTCTTTTGCAAGCTTAATTGCCTCTTTTACTCCACCTGCCGCACCAATATGATTGTCCTTAAGCAATACTCCGTCAGAGAGATTATATCTGTGGTTATTACCTCCTCCAATACGAACTGCATATTTCTCAAAAATTCTGTTATTTGGAGTAGTCTTTCTTGTATCTAAAAGTTTAATTCCCGTTCCCTCTAGTAAGGCAGCCACCTGGCTAGTATATGTGGCAATACCGCTCATTCTCTGTAAATAATTGAGTGCTGTTCTCTCTCCACATAATAGAACCCTGATATCACCATGAACTTTAGCCATCAAATCTCCGGCTTTTACATGATCACCATCTTTTACAAAAAACTCTACATTTGTGTCTGCATCAAGAAGAGTAAATACCCTTTCAAATACCTGAAGTCCACAAATAATTCCATCCTCCTTACAGATGAGGTCTACCTCTCCAGCCTGTGGTCTTGGCATAACACTATTTGTAGAAACATCCTCGCTTGTAATATCTTCTCTTAATGCGCTTAAAATAAATGGATCAACATTTAATCCTAAAGTAACCTGATCGTACATAATTTTTCCTTTCCTATTAACCTTTGTATATATTGTAATTTTCTAATTTCTACTGGATATCCAGAGCCTTTAACGCCAGCTGTCTGTATTCTTCTTCTAACTTATCAGTATCGGAATAAATTGATAAATCAATCTTGCCCTCCAGCTGTGAAGCTACTTTTTCATCTAACAAAAATCCATTTTCGTTCATCTTAGCTGCAGCTCTTTTTGCAAATACAAGACTCTCTAATAATGAATTGCTTGCCAGACGATTTCTTCCATGAACACCGTTGCAGGCAGTCTCGCCTACCGCGTACAGATTTTCCAAGGATGTACGGCTTGAATGATCAACCTTTATTCCTCCCATGAAATAATGCTGTGCCGGAACAACCGGAATACACTCTGAAAAAACGTCATATCCCATTTTTTTACAATATTCTATGATATTAGGAAAATGACTGGTAAGTTCTTCTTTTGGTATAGGTCTCAAATCCTCCCACACAAAATCAGTTCCATCTTTTTCCATTTGTTTTCTTATTTCCTGTGTCAGTAAATCTCTTGGCAAAAGTTCATCCACAAAACGATTCATATTTTTGTCATATAGCTTTGCACCCTCACCTCTTACGGATTCCGAAATCAAAAAGCTTCTCTCCTTCGCTTCCTTTGAATACAAAGTTGTGGGATGTATCTGAATATAGTCAGTGTTTTTCAGTTCAATATCATGCTTCTGTGCAATTGCAAGTGTATCTCCTGTCAGATGCTTGAAGTTAGTGGAATACTTAAAAAGTCCACCAACTCCACCACAGGCCCATACTGTATACGCTGCAGTAATCACTTCAATGGTATCATCCTGATTTTTCACAATAGCTCCATAACACTTATTATCACATTCCAAAATATCCAGCATTGTGGTGTATTCAACCAGTGTGATATTAGAACGTTTCTTTACCTCTCTTAAAAGAGATCTGGTAATTTCTTCACCTGTGATATCCTTGTGATAGATTATTCTCTTTTCTGAATGAGCTCCCTCTTTTGTATACAGAAAGTTTCCATTCTCATCCTTTGCAAAATCAGCTCCATAGGAAAGCAAATCCGAAAGTACATCCGGAGAGCTGTTTATCATAAGTTCAACAGACTTTCTGTCATTTTCATAATGACCTGCTTTTAGTGTATCCTCAAAGAAGCTTTCATAGTCAGACGCATCTTTAAGCATGCACATTCCCCCCTGCGCCAAATATGAATCACTGCTTTCCATGTCCGATTTTGTAATAATTGTGATTTTCTTATCGCTTGGCAGCTGCAACGCACAGTATAGACCTGAGCATCCGCTTCCTACGATTAAAATATCTGTTTTCATATTTTTTTCCTTTTCACAAATAGAGGTAGTGTCAAAAACTACCCATTTTTTATTTTAAAAATTCTTTTAAAACCTTGATTTTTGGAGGTTTGCAAATAAAAAGAGCATTGACCTCCCTTTTTGATGTATAATGAGTTCACCACAAACCATTACCTCGAAAGGA
>JBGVHH010000107.1:0-41368 GCA_045122195.1 Agathobacter sp. | reverse complement strand
GCTGTTCGGCTGTCATGGTATTAATACCAGTCTTATCTTCTATCAGCTCTTCAAGTCCGCGAAGTAATGCTCCACCACCTGTAAGCACAATTCCTCTGTCTGCAACATCGGCTGCAAGTTCTGGTGGTGTCTTCTCAAGTACTGAATGTACTGCTTCAACAATTTGAAGAGTAGCCTCACGTAAAGCTTCTTCTGTTTCCTCTGAGCTTACTGTGATTGTTCTTGGAAGTCCTGTTACAAGGTTACGGCCTCTGACATCCATTGTCTCATTCTGTGCTAAAGGATAACATGTTCCTATCTTAATTTTTATATCTTCTGCTGTACGTTCACCAATTAAAAGATTATGTTTCTTACGCATATAGCGAACAAGTGCTTCATCAAAATCATCACCTGCAATTTTAATCGATGTGCTTACTACTGAACCTCCTAATGAGATTACTGCGATATCAGCTGTTCCACCACCTATATCAACAATCATATTACCACATGGTCTTGAAATATCGATTCCTGCTCCAATAGCTGCTGCAATTGGCTCCTCGATAATTGCAACATCTCTTGCCCCTGCCTGATATGTTGCATCCTCTACTGCCTTCTTCTCTACTTCTGTAACGCCGCTTGGCACACATACGCTGATGCGTGGCTTACGGAATGTCTTCTTTCCAAGTGCTTTCTGGATAAAGTATTTGATCATCTTCTCTGTTACTGTATAATCTGAAATTACACCCTGACGAAGTGGTCTTACCGCAACGATATTACCTGGTGTTCTTCCAAGCATAAGTCTGGCTTCTTCACCAATAGCTTTAATCTTATTTGTATCTCTGTCAAATGCAACTACTGAAGGCTCTTTAAGTACAACACCTTTTCCCTTGATATATACTAAAATGCTAGCTGTTCCTAAATCTATTCCAATATCTGTTCCAATCATTTGTTGAACTCCCTTCTGTTATTCTCATCTATATATAGAGTCTTGCAGACTTCAAGAACGCTCCAGCGTTCTTGGTGCGGAATGCGCGTCAGCTTTGCTGACATCTTCCTCTGTGCATTCCTGCAATCCGCCGGCGGGTTTTATAAGCTGATGGCGGGAATCGAACCCGTGACCCCTTCCTTACCAAGGAAGTGCTCTACCTCTGAGCCACATCAGCAGTTGCAAAATATAATCTTTTCAACTTTTTAAGTTTACTATATGCTTAGAATAATTGTCAACAAAAAAATCAGGTCAGCTATAGGATTTTAAACTGACCTGATTATCCACTTTTTTATTTGGTATCTTACCAATTCTTACCACCATATTTTGAATATCCGCTTTGTGAACGGTTATACTGGTAATATCTGTCCTGAAGGCTGTCTTTTTGTATCTCTCCAATCTGTTCCTCTAAGGTGCCATTTCCTGATTGCTGTCCTCCATCCGGTTGCTGTCCTCCATCCTGATTCTGGCTTCCGTCTGGATTCTGACTTCCATCCGGATTCTGACTTCCATCCGGATTCTGACTTCCATCTGGGTTCTGACTTCCATCCGGGTTCTGACTTCCATCCGGGTTCTGACTTCCATCCGGATTCTGACTTCCATCTGGGTTCTGACTTCCGTCCGGATTCTGATTTGGATCACTCTGTGAACCAGAGCCGCCCTGTTGCTGCTGTTGCTGCTGTTGCTGCTGTTGTTGCTGTTGCTGCTTCTGTTGTTCCCTAATCTGCTCTTCCATAGCTTCAATATCTTTTTTCAGCTGAATTGCATCATCATTATGTCCACCATCATCATTTAGATTAGCGCAACCATCTTCACAAAGAACCTTTTTCGCTTCTTCCAATTTATCAAGCACAGCATCTGCATTATCCGGCAAGCCCTCAAAATCAATTTTCTGAAGTAATGATAAAGTCATATTGATTCTTATTTTGCATCGTTCTGATTTTAATGGCATCCAGTCCAATGCCTTCTCATAATCTCTATATGCAGCATCATATTTTTCTTTTTTATAATTTTCATTTCCCGAATTGTAGCTTGAAATCATTTGCCATCTTACAACAAAAACTCCAAGGAATATAAAAGCTACAATCACCAAAGGAATTGCTATTTTTTTCATTTCTTATTCCTCTCAAATAAAAACCATTCAAGTAAAAACATAAGTACCAACGGAATTGCAAAAATGTAGTATAAATCTTTTGAACCTTCTTTTTCTTCTACGCTCACAAAATCCATAACATCTTTTGCGTCATTGACAATACCGCTCAAATCAGTCTTGCCATCCTGATATACATAGTCTATACCTAAATCCTTTGCAATCTGTTTTAAATTACTTTCATCCATAACAGAAACAGCATCTTTTCCCGTTGAATTATCAACTACGTTTGTTACTTTTCCAGTATAGATATCTTCAATCGCCATGGTTCCACCATCTTCTGTTCCATAGCCAATCACTATTCCCAAATCTATATATCGCTTTAATTCAGCGTATGATGCCAGTTTTTCTTCACTTGTAATCTCTCCATCACTCATGAATAATACAATTGTTTTTCTGTCACCCTCACTTTCCCTCGAACGTTTAAGCTGTTTTAGCAAATCGTTCTTAGGAACATCTAGAGAACTTCCTGTAGCATACCAAGGGTCCACAACTGGCATTGTCTCTACTGCAGTATTTACCATATCTACATCCGTTGTAAACGGAACCAGAATCTGAGAAGTATTATTGAAGCAAATAACCGAAAATCTAGCCCCCGTCATCTGGTCTGTAATATAATCACAGTCCTTTATCACTCCCTGCTTTCTTGTCTGACCATCAACATAATCATTTGCGTACATACTAAGTGTATTATCCACAACCAAGATAACATCCAGATTAGACTCTGTAGTCTGAACAGTTCCATTTGGAATCATAGGTCTGAGGTTTATTGCAAATATAAGTGCAACTATTACAAACTGACGAATTCTGCCCCATTTTTCTTTAATTCTTACTACAAAGAGAGCAATGCAGATAATAGCCATAAGCCAAATCGGAATTATTGGATTTATTGTCATCTCTGCACCCACTTTCTACATACTGTCATTAATACTACTGAAGTCAAAAGGAATATAAGTGGCGAAAAAACTTTAATATCCATATAGCTGTCTTTTACATCAACTTCTGATGCCTGAATCTCTTTTATATCATTTAAAACCTTTTCTACAGCTTTATCACTTGTAGCCTGATAGAATTTTCCACCTGTTCTCTCTACTGCTTTCTGCATCTCCTCATAATCTTCCTCTGATGCATAATATGAATGTGCAGGTGCAATTCCATATACAATTATTCCCTTTTCTTTTGCAACATTAGCTGCTGAAAGAATATCAATAAGTTCTTCTCCTTCAACAACATTGTCCGTTGTAATAATCATAATCTGAGTTCTTTTTCCATCAGTATTGTCTGGGAAATCATAAACACCTGATACAAATCCGTCACCTATAAGAGAGCTTCCTCTTTCCTCAAAATTTACGATTGTACCACTTTCAACAAACATCATCTCCTCATAATCATCCTGATTATATGAGGTAGAATAATAATATTTTTTTCTAACTTCAATAGCTGATCTGATATTCTCAAAGGTCTCATCTACATATTCATAATCATCTGTAAGTGGAACAAGCAAAACGCTTGAGGTATTGAATATTGAAATACCAAATTTCTCCCCTTCAAGATTCCAGGTATTTCCCATAAACTGTTCAACCAAATTCTGATTCAAGTCATCCACCGAAGTTGAAACGTCCATGCAAAGCATAATGTCTCTTGTATAAAGAGCATCTTTTTTCACCTTATACTCATATGGTGAAGCAATCATTATCACAGTTGCTATAACACAAAGCACACAAGATAGCTTTGTCATAAAATGTAAAAATTTGTAGAGATTTTTTATCTTCTTATAATACGGCAAACTTTTCAAGTACTTTGTGTTTGCAATCTTTCTCTTTCCTTCTACATACTCTTCTTTTTTCTTTCTCTTGTAGAAAAAACTTACTAAAAAGAGTGTAGCAATGATTATCATTCCGATAATCAAGACTAACGGATATTTAAATTCCATGTTCCCATTACCTCTTTAGTTCTATAGATAGTCGCTAAAGCATCCGGCTTTTGCTCTTGTTCTTCCTGTTCTTCTGCGAATTCAGGATGATAACATTCATTAATCAAAGCTGCAAGCTGAGGCATTCTAAGTCTTTGGATTTCTCCCAGTGAAAAATTTGTAACCTCTATTCCAGTTACTTCATGCACAAACTTTCTAATAATTTCACTTACCTTATAAAATGTCTCCCTATCCTCGATAGCTTGATTTCTATATGCCATTTCAAGTTGATTTAGCTGATTCATATAGTCAAAAATAATCTCCTGATAGCTTCTTGCAATCTTCTGCGGAACAACGGGCTTCTGTACAACCGGCTTGTTTTGTCTTTTTTTAATAAAGAAAAAAACAATTCCTGCCACTAAAAGTAAAATTGCAAATGTAAGCCATATCCACGGCATTGATATTGATGACTGTAATTTAACTTCTGTTTGCATTTTTATGCCTTCCTAACAAATTAACTATTTTTTCTGTTATCTCATCTCGACTGGAAATCTGTGTTGCTACAACCTGGCTTCTTAAAAATTTCTGCTGACAAAATCTCTCAATCTGTGCAACACGATTTTTCTCATGTTCAAGCAGCTTCTTATTTTTGTAAAATATGGAAGGAATATCCTCCTCTTCTTCCAAATCATACACCGCATCTCCTGATATTGTAGCATCTGTAATTCTGATGCACATCACATCATGTCTTGATGTAAGTCTACGAAGTGTACTCTGAGAAATTTCATCCATGCCTGCCAAATCAGTAATTACAAAGATAATACTTCTAGTCTTTAGTCTCTTTCCCAAAAAAGACAATACGTTATCCATATCTGAGACATCATCTGAATCAACATCATGATCATAATGAGCCAACATAGACTCTACTTCGTAGGTATTTGAACGCTGACGGAACAGTTCAATTCCACCATTATGTCTATAACAAAGACCTACATAATCACCATTGTTGTTCGCAATACATGCAATTGTTCCCGCTGTATACAAGGCAACGGACTTCTTCATCTCACCCTTATCAGTATCTGCAAGCATTTTTATTCCTGCATCCATCACAATAAAAATATTGTGTTTTTTCTCAGCAACATATTGTCTGACAAGAGTAGTCTGACATCTCTCAGAGGATTTCCAGTCAATGTCTTTTACATTGTCACCTGGAACATATTCTCTCAAATTATCAAAATTCATCGTACGACCTCTGAAAATCGAAAGATATGAACCATCTATAATATTTGAACTCTTTCTTTTTGAATATATCGAAATATTCTTTTTTACGTCGCTTAAGTATCTTGTTTTCATGGTGTTTTAACAGCTCCCATTATTGCATCAATAATTGTTTCTACCTTAACTCCATCTGCTTCTGCTGCATAATTTAATTTAATTCTATGTCTAAGAACTGTATATTTTAATGCTTTAATATCATCTGGAGTCACAAAATTTCTATTTGAAATAAGTGCCATTGCTTTAGCAGCTTCCATAAAAGCGATAGCAGCTCGAGTGCTGGCTCCCATCTCCACATACTGTGCAAGATTAGGATTGATAAACTGTCCTGCATTTCTAGTAGCGTAAATTATATCTACAATATAAGACTTAATTGTCGAATCCATATATACTCTTTTTGATAATTCTTGCAAATATTCCACAGACTCAATCGAATCAATAGGATCACTATTTGCTAAGATATTTTTTTCAATTCTCTCTAATATCTCATACTCTTCTGCCGGAGTAGGATAATTCAATACTTCTTTAAGTAGGAAACGATCCAGCTGTGCCTCTGCAAGTGGATATGTTCCCTCCTGCTCAATTGGGTTTTGTGTTGCAATTACAACGAAAACCTTTGGCAGCTTATATGTCTCTCCACCAATACTTACCTGTCTCTCCTGCATTGTCTCAAGCATGGCTGACTGAGTCTTGGCACTTGATCTGTTTATCTCATCGAGAAGAACAAAGTTGGAGTATACCGGTCCAAGCTTTGTCTCAAATTCCTTTGTTGTATTGTTGTAAATCTGTGTACCAATAATATCACTTGGAAGCATATCTGGTGTACACTGGATTCTTGAAAATTCACCATCTACGGCATCAGTAATCACTTTTGCTGCAGTTGTCTTTGCAAGACCAGGAACAGACTCAAGAATGATATGTCCATTTGCTATAATTGAAATAAGAAGTGACATTCCCATTCCTGTCTGTCCAACTACTCTATCCTGATAATACTTCCATAAATTTCCGATTATCTGAGAAGCCTTTTGTAACTCTTCATTAGTAATCTGTTCATTTTTGTTTTCCATTTGTATTCTCCTTTTTATTACATCACATTTCTTAATTAAATATTACCTTTATATTTGAAAATTCTAGAAGGTCTATGACCTGCATTGGCTGTCATTTTACCTGTGTCTTCAATTTTCTTTTCAATAGTTCTTCTAAATGCAGGAGACAAAAGCTTCTCTCCCAAAATAATTTCATATACTTCCTGTAATTCAGAAATTGTAAATTCTTCTGGCATCATATGAAATACTATATCACTGTGATTAACCTTACTTCTAAGCTTACTCAATGCCTCATTGATGATAAGCTTATGATCAAATGCAATGTCAAGATTGTCTATTTCATTTATGTCAATCCATTCTGCCTCTTTGATCTTTGCTTTTTGAATATCCAAAAGTGAAATGTATGCACAGCTTATAATTCTCATTCGAGGATCACGGTCTACATCTCCGAACGTATATAACTGCTCACTGTATACATTCTCTAATCCTGTTTTATTCAGCAATGTTCTATTCAAGGTATCTGTTAATGTTTCCTTTTCAAGAACAAATCCACCAGGAAGTGCATAACAGTCTTTATATGGAAATTCTTCTCTTTTTACCATCAATACCTTCATTGACTGTTTATCCAATTTTCTATAATTCTCTGAAACAGACTTTGTCACTCCAAAAATAACGGCATCTACAGTAACTGAAATAGGTGCAAATTCTTTTGGATTATATATCTCCAAGAATTTCTTTTCTTCCTGACTTGCTGGTTTATATCCACTCATAGTCGACCTCCTAAAAACGCGCTTTATATCTTATTATCATGACGATACTAAGATAATAACATTCTGTTATTATCTTGTCAATGACTAAATTTAAAAAATTGCAAAATAAAAAGAACCAAACGGTTCTTTTTATTTAATCAATCTCAATTATGTATTTTTCATATGCATTTATCACAGTGGTATCTCCCACCTGATCAACTCTAGGGAATTTTCTTCCATAACACATATGAACATGACCATGAACAAAATATTTCGGTTTATACTTTTCAATCATTTTGTTGAAAACTTCAAACCCTATATGACATTTATCTTCATCATCATGAAGTCCCCTTGCAGGAGAATGAGTAACCATAATATCAAATCCCTTGTTGAAAAAAAGCTTCCACTTTAGTTTCTTAATTCTTTTTTCCATCTCTTTTTCAGTGTATTGATTGATACCCATTTTATATCTATTACATCCACCAAGGCCAAGAATTCTTATACCCTCAAAATTAAAAATTGTATCTTCAATACAGATACACCCCTCCGGAGGATTCTCCCTATAGCTGTCATCGTGATTCCCTCTTACATACAATACCGGAACCCCTACCATTGTTGTCAAAAAAGACAAATAACTGGCCTTCAAATCTCCGCACGAAATAATCAAATCTATCCCTGCAAAGTCATCTTTTTTAAAATAATCCCAATAAGCTTTGGATTCTTCGTCTGCTAAAAATAGTATCTTCATCGCTATTTTCTTTCCTCTACACCTTTAAGTTCAACAACAGTTTTTGCTTTATCAACAAGTGAGTCCATCTCAGGAATTTTACCTACAACATTTTCACAAAGCCAATCCATATTCATAATATCTGTTGGAGACATTTCCTGTCTGTCTTTATTTTTCTGGTTACCATTTTGATCATAAATATCTCCGAAAAAAGGTACAACATCGCCTTCACAGATATCACTTTTAATATGATCAATAAGCCTCCTAACTCCTGTAGGAACATGCTTTGAACAAATCATATCTATCACGCCTGCAGACATTCCCCACCAGTAATTTAGAGCCTTTGCTTCAGATTCACCTTCGTTCTTGTATGAACCAGCCAGAATGCTTTGAAGCAATTTTTCATAGAATACACCCCAATTCCAAATAGGCATTGCAAGATTGAGGGTTTCATCCCCATCTACCTTGTACAATCCAAAATGTCTGGAAGCTTCATTTGGAGTAATAATATCCTGATCAGATACAAAATGTATATCATTTTCTTTCAAAAATTTATCTCTATCATAATCCTTCTTTGTGGACCATTCCAGATAAACCTTACATCTTGGATTTACACAGGATACCCCCATAGCAAATGCATTTATGTTTGCAATCATTCCATAAATTGGATAGTCTGCAATATAAGCCACCTTATCATTTTCTGTCATTGCACCGGCTATCATTCCAGAAAGAAATTTCGCCTCATACATTCTTCCATAATATGTCCTGATATATGGGTGAGGTGCATTGAGTGAACAGTTAAGGAAATCCACATCACTGTTTGCAATTGCAACCTTTAAACTGCTCTTCATCATCTGCGGTCCAATTCCAAACACAATGTTGATTCCATCTTTAATCAAGTTGTTTAAAATTGATTCTATATTGTCATTCGATACATTTGAAACACATACAGTATCAAGTTGTTTTGAAAATGTATCCTGCAGATAATTTCTTCCAAGTTCATGTGAATACAACCATGCTGATGTTTCGGGATCTCTTGGATATAAAAATGCGACCTTAAGCTTTTTCTGACTCTGTGGTAAGAGATAGCTAAGCAAATTCTTCTTTTGTGGCTGAACGTTCTTGGCAGGATCTAAAACCAAATCCACACTGTCACCATTTCCAATTGCAACGAATTCATTCCACACACGAAGGACATTGGTGTTGTAATCTGATTCTGACATTGAGAACATCTCCTCAAAGCTAAAAACCTCCATAAATGCAACAAGTGCATCTCCCACCTTTATCGGCAGACTCTCTCCACCTCTAAATTTAAAAGCTTTTGAAAAGTCATAAAATACTTTTCCGAATTTTTCCTTTATCTCATCATCCCACTTATTTTCTCTGCCAACCAACTTCAACATCTTGTCAGCATTGCCAAGTTTTGAGAATTCCAATGTGAACAATCCCGTTATCTCATTAAATTTCATATATTCATAATACAATTTTACATTGTAATCATCTGACATCTTCGGAATTTTACGGGTCACATATGCCGGAATAGAAACCGCATTAAAATATTTAAGAACACTAACTCGCTTATTTCCCTCAAGTACATAGTACCTGTTCATATACTCATATACTTTGATTGGATCTCGAATTCCTTCATTTTCCTGAGCTTCTGCCAAATAAGACCATTTTAGTGCAAATTCTGATTCCTCTTCTAATATTGGCATAAAATTGGCGGCAAATGAATATGTCCTTCCAAATGTACTTGTTCCAACAACAAATTCAAGAGGAATTTGAACCAACCCCATATTCTGTTCAGTTTTTACATCTGCCTGACTTATAATCTCATCTAAAACAGGAAGATAAGGAAATTCTCCCCTTGAGACCCTTGCTCTATACTCTTTTTTACCTAATTTATAGGCTTCAAAATATTCTTTTTCTCCCATATCTGTTCTCCTTATAAAAATTATTTTAACATATTTCAAAAAATTTTAAATATTTCCTTTGCTATTTTTCATTTGTCTGCTATAATTACCTTAGGAAATAGGTACCACTATGTTGGGAGGATTAATAATGACTAATATAACTAAGGAGCAAGCTGACGTAATTGGCGAAATTGCAAATATTTGTACCGGCAATGCAGCAACAACTCTTAGCATGATTCTCAATCACTCTACGAATATCACGACACCTAGAGTTGAAGTTCTTGCTGAGGAGTCATCTCTAACAAGTGACGATCATGTTCTAATAAAAGTTCCGTATACAAAAGGACTAGATGGAACCAATCTTCTTGTACTCAAAGTAAAAGATGCACTCATTATCGCCAATTTGATGATGGGCGGTGATGGCTCAGATATTTCAAATATGACGTTTGATGAAATTACCGTCTCGGCGATTTCAGAAGCCATGAATCAAATGTGTGGAACAATTGCCACATCAATGGCTTCATTACTTGATACACCTACTGATATCGGTTTTCCGCTTATCAATTCAAAGGACCAAAAAACCTTTGAAATTCCGGATGAACTCTGTAACGGAACTGATATAGTTAAAGTTACTTTTAGGCTTACCGTTGGAGATTTAATTGACAGTGATCTTTTACAGTTGTACCCTATAAGTATTGTTAAACAGATTTTAAAACAGGAGGTTTAAAATATGGCTAGAATATTAGTTGTCGATGATGCAGCTTTCATGAGAATGATGTTAAAAGACATTCTTACAAAAGGTGGTTTTGAAATTGCAGGAGAAGCAGCTGACGGTGTTGAAGCAGTGGCTAAATACAATGAGTTAAAGCCAGATCTTGTTACATTAGATATTACAATGCCAAACAAAGATGGCATTCAGGCTCTCAAAGAAATCAAAGCCGCAGATCCAAATGCAACATGTGTTATGTGCTCTGCTATGGGACAGCAGTCAATGGTTATCGACGCAATCCAGTCTGGTGCAAAAGACTTCATCGTAAAACCATTCCAGGCTGACCGAGTACTTGAGTCTATTAGAAAAGTGCTTGGATAATAGTAAATTTATTCTTAGATCAAAAAACGCTTAGAGTTTTTCTCTAAGCGTTTTATCATTTCAAGAACGCTCCAGCGTTCTTGAATTATTATAACAATGCAAGTGTCTGTATCGCATGTTCTGGTAGAATTACTTTCGCATGTTCTTCTAGAAATGCTCTACGCTCTGCACCTACCACAATATCCTGAGCATATTCATCAGTAAGAACTGACAGTCTCATCACATCTTTTTCCTCGGCGTCAGTCAAATCCAAAAACAGATAGTATTCGTTTTCAAATTTAAACAACTTCGAAGGTGGTAAATTATCAATTCTGACAGTCTTTGCAAACCTCTGCACTAAATCAAAATCCTCAAAGACAAGCATGACATATACTATCACTTCATCCTCATCCTGTTTTTTATCCTGTGACTGCTTTTTAATATCCTCAATTTTATCCTGAGGAATAGAACCTATCAGGCCATTAATAATATCCTTTAAATGTTCCATCATGCCCTCAGCAGCCGGATGTTCAGAAAATGTAAGTGTTAGTGTATGATTTGGCTGAAAATCAGCCCTGACAGTTTTTATTCCAAAATCAAATTTCATTTCAAATTCCTGCTCCGCTAAATCGAAAATTTGATTCATAAATTCCTGTGTTCTCTCACCATTACTCATTATTTCTTCAAGAGTAAATCCTAATTCACCTATTTCTTCTTCTGAGATAACACATTTGATGGTATGTTTTCCAACTCTTTCAAATTTCATACATATCACCTACTTTCTCTTTGTCTTTTGACGTATTCTCTGAAGTGCATTGTCTATAGCTTTTGGAGGCTTATCCATTATTTTTGCAATCTGAATATAATTCTCTCCTTCCAAATACAAGGATAACACTCTCTTTTCCATATTACTCAGTTTGCCCCATAACTGTGACTTAAACTCTTCAAATTTCTCCTGTTCAATTAATATCTGTTCAGGACTACTTAAATCAGATGCAAAAAAATCTAAAAGATAATCACCTTCTGATTCATCTGTTGAAAAAGACACATATGTGTTGAGTGGCTGATGCTTTTTTCTATTGGAGGCTTCTAAAGCTGTACACAACTGTCTGCTTACACAAAGTTGTGCAAAATTGTAAAATGAAGAATCTTTCTTTGAATCAAAATCTCTTATGGCCTTAAATAAACCTATCATGCCTTCCTGAATCAAATCATCAGTATCTCCGCCAATCAAAAACAATGTATTTGCCTTCTTTCTGACCAATGGTTTATATTTTCCAAGAAGAAAATCCATTATTTCCGTCTCTCCAGCCCTTAAATTTTCAATAAGCTGTTCATCTGAATACGAACTATAATTCTGCAATTTCTACCCCTTGTTCAAGCGTTGTCTTACAATTTCGTATGTCAATACTCCAGTGGCTACAGATGCATTTAGCGAGTCTATATCACCTTTCATTGGAATTGAGGCGACCATATCACAGTTTTCCTTTACGAGTTTACTTACTCCTTCACCCTCATTTCCAATAACAAGTCCAATTGACCCTGTCAAATTAAGATCATACATCGGTGTTCCACCCATATCGGCACAGACAAACCACATTCCCTGATCCTTTAATTCTTTTATTGTATTGGAAATATTTGTAACCTTTGCTACAGGTGTATAATTTATCGCTCCTGCGGAAGTTTTCGCAACAGTAGGTGTAAGTCCTACAGCTCTTCGCTTTGGAATAATCACTCCATGAGCCCCTGCAAGATTGGCAGTTCTTATAATAGCGCCTAAATTGTGAGGGTCTTCAATTCCATCAAGAATAATTACAAATGGTGTTTCTCCCTTTGCTCTTGCATTTTCCAAAATGTCATCCACACTGGCATACTCATAAGCTGCTGATACAGCTATGACGCCCTGATGTTTGCCAGTCTCAGACATCTGTTCCAGACGTTCCTTTGCTACATATGTAATAATTGTATCATGCTTTCTGGCTTCTCTTGTAATAGATTTAATAGGTCCATCCTGACAACCATCCAGCACAAAAAGCTTATCTATTGTCTTTCCTGAACGAAAAGCCTCAAGAACAGCATTTCTTCCTTCTATATAGTTCTCATGAAAATTCTGATTATTTTCCATAAAGGCTCCTTTATATTGCAATATCTAGTATCTCAATTCCCTTTTTTATCAGTTCAACAACTCTATCAAATCTATCCTGAAGATATAAATATCCCATCAAAGCTTCTAAACCTGTAGCTTTCCGATAATCTGACATTGTGGCATTTTTTGCCATTGTAGGAGATTTGGCATTTCTCCCCCTTCTATATACATCACTTTCTTCTAGAGTTAAGTACTCCAAAAGTGCCTCTATCATCAAAGCCTGCGTATGGGCTTTTACAATATTACTTGTGTGATTATGGAGTTTATTGGCCTGAGTATTTCCTTTTCCAACCACAATCGTACGAATAACAATATCAAAAATCCCATCGCCAATATATGCCAATGCAAGTGGTGAATATGTTCTTATGTCGACATCCTTTAATTCAAACTGATTTTTAATATATGAATTTATATCCATTATACAAGCTCCCACTTTACGCCTTCTCGAGTATCTTTAATAGCGATTCCTTTTTCAAGAAGTTCATCTCTAATAGCATCAGCCTTTGCGAAATCCTTTGCTTTTTTGGCTTCTGCTCTTTCCGCTATTTTTTCCTGAATAAAGCTTTCCAGGTCTGCATCAACAGAGGATGTCGCTTCTAAAAGAGCTTTACCTGAATCAAGCAATCCAAGATCTAATACTCTCTCAAAATCATCTATCAACGCAAGTTTCGTCTTATCAGATATATCGGCTTTTAACATATCATATACAACAGTTATTGCCATAGATGTATTCAAATCATTAGAAATAGCACTCTCAAATTTATCCTTAAATTCTGCAAATGCTTTATCATCAACCAGACCCTCATCCTTTAATTCAGCAACCTTTTTTGCAAGTTTATTGTAAGCTACGACCGCATTGTCAAGTGCTTCAAATGAGAACTCAAGTGGTTTACGATAGTGAGACTGCAGACAGAAAAATCTGTAAGCTAATGGATTATAACCCTTTTCTTCCAGAACAGATACTGTAAGTACTGCTCCTTTAGATTTACTCATCTTGCCGGCACGGTCATTAAGATGATTTACATGGAACCAGTAATTACACCATTTATGTCCTAAATAGCTTTCAGACTGTGCAATCTCATTAGTGTGGTGTGGGAAAATATTGTCTACCCCACCACAGTGAATATCCATATACTCTCCAAGGTGCTTCATACTGATGCATGAACACTCAATATGCCAGCCCGGATATCCTACGCCCCATGGACTATCCCATTTAAGAGCCTGATCTTCAAATTTAGACTGAGTAAACCAAAGAACAAAGTCATTCTTATTTTTCTTGTTAGAGTCTTCCTCTACATCATCACGAACTCCAATTTGAAGTTGTTCTTTCTCTACACCAGATGAAAAAACAAAGTAATCATCAAGCTTTGATGTATCAAAGTAAACATTTCCTCCAGCTACATACGCATATCCCTTTTCAAGAAGGACCTCTACCATATGAATGAACTCATCAATACAGTTTGTTGCAGGTTCAACCACATCCGGCATTCTGTTATGTACAGCAGTAAAATCCCTGAAAAATGCATCTGTATACTGCTTTGCAATTTCCATAACAGTCTTGTGCTCACGCTTTGCTCCCTTGAGCATCTTGTCCTCACCTGTATCTCCATCGCTTGAAAGATGACCTACATCAGTAATATTCATAACTCGTTTCACATCATAACCCACGTATCTGAGAGCTTTTTCCAAAACATCCTCCATGATGTAAGAACGAATATTTCCAATATGAGCAAAATGATACACTGTAGGCCCACAGGTATACATTGCAATCTTACCTTCCTCATTTGGAATTACAGTCTCAATCTCTCTGGTAAGCGTATTATAAAAACTAAATTTGTTCTCCATTTTAATTATAATCTCCTTGAATTATTATTTATTCCTGACCACCACAGTTGCTACAGCCACCACAACCGCCTACTGGAACACTGGCCTCATAAATACTGCTGAGAAGACATATAGCCTGCGATGAAATTCCTTCTTCATGACCAGAAAAGCCCAGCCCCTCCTCAGTGGT
This sequence comes from Agathobacter sp., assembly GCA_045122195.1. GTDB lineage: Bacteria > Bacillota > Clostridia > Lachnospirales > Lachnospiraceae > Roseburia. Next base: position 26,403 of record JBGVHH010000107.1, on the reverse strand, counting down.
AGCCTTGATATTAACCTGATCAACAGAAACATTAAGGGTGCTTGCAATATTCTCCTGCATCTGGTCAATAAAAGGTCTAAGCTTCGGTTTCTGAGCTATAACTGTTGCATCAATATTGTCAACCACATATCCTTTATCCAAAATCAAATCTCTCACATGTTCAAGAAGCTTCATGCTGGAAATACCTTTGTATGCAGGGTCTGTATCCGGAAAATGCTTTCCTATATCGCCTAGCGCTGCAGCTCCAAGGAGTGCATCCATTATTGCATGAACAAGCACATCTGCATCTGAGTGGCCTAAAAGTCCAAGTGTGTGAGGTATTTTCACTCCTCCAAGAATAAGTGGTCTTCCCTCAACCAGCTTGTGCACATCATATCCCATTCCGATTCTCATCTGATTCACCATTTCTCTTTCTAAAATCTAACGCACATTATACCACATAATAATGCAATAATACAGTAAATACGCAAAAAACAGAGCAGATTTCTCCGCCCTGTTTACATTAATTTATATGCATTTCGTACAAAAATTATGCAAGTGCTGCTGTAATGATAGCCATTGAATAAACTTCTGATGCATTACAGCCTCTTGAAAGGTCATTGATTGGAGCATTAAGTCCAAGTAAAATTGGACCATACGCATCAAAGTTTCCAAGTCTCTGTGCAATTTTGTAGCCTATATTTCCTGCATTGATATCAGGGAAAATAAATGTATTTGCATGTCCTGCAACTTCAGAGTCCGGACATTTAGTTCGAGCAACACGAGGAGCAACTGCTGCATCAAACTGAAGCTCTCCCTCTATTGGAAGATCTGGGAATTTTGCTTTTGCTTTGGCTGCTGCATTTCTCATCTTGTCAACATCCTCACCTTTTCCTGATCCAAGTGTTGAGTAGCTAAGGAAAGCAACCCTTGGGTCAATTCCGAAAATCTTTGCACATTCTGCTGACTCGCCTGCGATTTCAACAAGTTCGTCCTCTGTAGGATGAATATTGATTGCGCAGTCACTCATTGCAAGAACCTCGTTCTCTCCTGTAGCTGATGGACGAACAAGGATAAAGCATGATGATACAATTGAATTACCTGGTTTTGTCTTAATAAGCTGCAAAGCAGGTCTTACTGTATCAGCTGTTGAATATGTAGCACCACCTAAAAGAGCATCTGCAATTCCCATCTTTACAAGCATTGTTCCGAAATAGTTAGCTGCAGAAAGTGTTCCTCTCGCCTGTTCCGGTGTAACACCTTTACTCTTACGAAGTTCACAAAATAACTCTACCATCTCGTCCATACGGTCAAATTTTGCAGGATCCATGATTTCTGCTCCTCTGATATTGAAGCCACACTCCTCTGCGCTCTTAATAATAGCATCTTCTTTTCCTACTAAAATTGGATGGAGGAAATTGCTTGCAAGCAAACGCGATGCTGCCTCTAAAATACGTGGGTCCTCCCCCTCTGTAAATACGATTTTCTTAGGATTTTCTTTTAAGATGTTGATTAACTGTCCGAATCCAAACATTTGATATATCTCCTTTTATATTAATTGATATCTTTGGTAATTTATGTCTAAAACTATTGTAGTACCTCACCCCCAAAAATTCAACAATTGTCAAAAAGGTTATCCGGATGTACTAAAAAAAAACCAATCCTTATTATGCTAGTGCATTAAATGCCTCACTTAAGTCCTCAATAATATCGTCAATATTCTCAGTACCGATAGAAAGTCTGATTGTATTTGGCTTAATTCCCTGATCCAAAAGCTCTGCCTCATTGCACTCTGAATGTGTAGTTGATGCAGGATGAATTGCAAGGGATTTTACGTCAGCCACATTAGCAAGAAGCGAGAACAGCTCTAAGTTATCAATAAATTCTTTTGCTTCTTTTGCTCCTCCTTTTATCTCGAAGGTAAAGATTGAACCTCCACCATTAGGGAAATATTTCTTGTATAATTCCTTCTGGTTTTCATCCTGAGATATTGATGGATGATTTACCTTCTCTACCAATGGATGATTATTTAAAAATTCAACAACCTTAAGGGCGTTTTCTACATGTCTTTCAACACGAAGTGAAAGAGTCTCTAATCCCTGAAGGAAAATAAATGCGTGTACCGGTGAAAGTGTGGCTCCTGTATCTCTCAAAAGAATTGCTCTTATGTAAGTAGCAAATGTTGCTGGTGCTGTATCTTTTGCAAAGCTTATTCCATGATATGATGGATTTGGCTCTGTAAACCATGGCCATTTATCATTCTGTGTCCAATCAAATTTTCCTGAGTCAACAATCACACCACCTATTGTAGTTCCATGTCCACCGATGAATTTTGTTGCTGAATGAATTACAATATCAGCGCCATGCTCAATTGGTCTAACAAGATATGGTGTTGCAAATGTATTGTCCACAATAAGAGGAATCCCCGCATCATGAGCGATTTTTGCAATTGACTCAATATCTACCACCTCTGAATTTGGATTTCCAAGTGTCTCGATTGTGATTGCCTTTGTATTTGGCTGGATTGCATTTTTAATAGCTTCAAAATCGAATGGGTCTACAAAAGTTGCATCAATTCCGTAATCAGGAAGTGTATGTGCAAGTAAATTGTAAGTTCCACCATAAATATTTTTTGCTGCTACAATGTGATCTCCTGCATGTGCAACTGCCTGATATGTATATGCAAGTGCTGCTGCTCCGGAACCAACTCCAAGAGCTGCTACACCGCCCTCAAGAGCTGCTATTCTTCTTTCAAAAATATCCTGTGTAGGATTTGTAAGTCTGCCATAAATATTTCCCGCATCTCTAAGTCCAAATCTATCAGCAGCATGTTCACTGTTATGGAACACATATGATGATGTTAAATAAATTGGTACTGCTCTTGCATCTGTAACAGGATCAGCACTTTCCTGTCCTACATGTAACTGTAATGTTTCAAATTTTAAATTTCTGTCTTCATAATGTTTCTTTGCCATTTTTATAATCTCCTTTTCCAATCTCTTTCTTGATAATTTGTTTCTGTTTTTTAACTTGTTTATATCATAGCAAACTTGTAGGAAAAGTGTTAATATATAAAAAATAGCACCAGTTATAAATATTATTTATAACCAGTGCTCGTGGATTCTTTTTTTCAATATTTTATTCTTTATACACTCCAGACAGCATTGTCATTGAAATCCTCAACAGTAAGCTCTACCACCTTGTTGAAAGCATCATCGTTACTATTATCGATAACAAAATCACATATTTCCCTATTTCTCTTTTCCGCATCAATCGATAAAATTCTTAGAGTTTTCTCTTCTATGGAATAATCCTCCCGCAGAATATCCCTGATTAGGATTTCCTTATCTCTTGAGATATAAATAATTGCAGTTGGAAAATGCTGTTTCATTGCGATTGCCCCACACATATCAAGTGGCATAACTGCAAATTTATTCTGTTGAAGAATCTGCTCTATATCCTCTTTTTTCGTTCCATATTTCACTCCTGCATACTGCGTCTGCTCAAAAAATTTCTGTTTTTGAAACTGTGCCTCTGTCAAAAATCTGTGTTTGGCGCTTTTCTTGGTACAATACGTCTTCGGATTCTCAAACCTAGGATCTCTGCAGAGACTGTTGGACACAGCGGTTTTACCCGAACCAGAAGGTCCTACAAGCGCAAGAACTGATGGTATCTTAATTTTATGAACCTTGTGGGTGGATGCATTAATTATCTGCTCTACAAGCGAAACAAATTCAGTCATATTATTTACAGACAAAAGTCCTGTCATCTTCCAGTTCCAGGGTTTCCTCATAAGAACCGGATATGATGCTGGCGACTCTAAAACATTGTGAATGGCATCATCCAGAATAATATCAAATTGAACAAGATTCTTAGCATTTCCAAGAATAATATTCTCTGGTGGAAACTCCGGAAATGCATCTAAAATCTGTTTTGCTCTTATTCCCATAAACTTGGGATAAGCTGCAGTTATAAAATACACATCCGCAATCTCGGAAAGCTTTCTAATCATCTCCTTTGTCTTGTCTGGTACCTTCTGACTCATGTAAAGGCGCTCATCGTTGTAAAATTCTTTTATTACAGAGGCTCTGCCCTTGTTCTCCCATGACTCTATATCCTCCAACGTGAGGGGCGGATCCATCTTATATTTTTCATTTGCCATTTCAATTGCTATATCATTAAATGGCGCTGTCACATCATCCCAATCAAGCCCTATCTTTGGTCTTATCATTTTAACTTCTCCCTCATATCTTTCTTGTGGGTTTCATTATACTATATGCGCCTTGATGATTAAAACCTAAAGTGATAAAATTTTTTTAATTAGATTTTTAGCTAGAGAATAGAGGGGTAAAAATGGATACAACAATTGCAACAAAACTCGAACATAACAAGGACAGGAAATTATCACTCAATCAGGTATTCGGGGAATACCCAAGCTGCTTTTTTCTTGTAGAACCAATTATTGACGGAGACTGTTCAAATGACTTTGTCTACAGATATGTAAACAATGCATTTTGTATGTTTCTTGGACGTCAGGAACATGAACTTATAGGACATAGTTTTGTAGAGGCGTTTGGTGAAAATGGAGAGCCTTTCTGGCTGGCACTTTTCTTTGATGTAGCTACAAAAAAGCAAGTTCAATATGTAAAAAAATACAGTAGCTTCGTAGATCGCTATCTCTCGGTAGAAGCATTTTACGTAGACCCTGGTATGTGCGGATGTATCATCAGAGATTTTTCTCAGGTTGATGAAAAGGATGAATTGTCTTTCGGTGATGCTCTTTTAGAAAAAGCATATTACGATCCACTTACAGGTGTATTTAACAGAATATGTCTTCAGGAAAACGAAAAAAGACTTTCCGCAGAAAAAAATATCGGAATATCATTCTTTGATATAAACGACTTAAATTCTACCAACAGCAACCACGGTAGAAAAGCAGGCGATGATTTACTAATTAGTTTCGTTGCTGAGTTAAAAAAGATTTTTTCTCGCTCACTTATTTTCCGAGTAGGTGGAGACGAATTTGTAGTTATAAGTAAGAAGCAAAAGAAGGAAACCTATTTAAGCAAAGCAGAAAAATTCACAAACAAACTGAGTAAAAACGGACTTGCAGCAATGGGATATGGCTTCTATGAACAGACTGATGATATTTGGAAAGAGATAAACGAATGCGACCAGCTCATGTATGATCATAAACGCGAAATGAAAGCAGGTGTATTCAGCCACGAGTACTAATTAGTATTCGGGCTGTTTTCTGTAATAAGAAGTTATCTCTAGTTGGAGAAGACTCCCACTTCTTTAAGTGGTGAGTATAGAAAAAAGGAATCGTAAAACGATTCCTTTTTAGTAGCGAGAGAGAGACTTGAACTCTCAACCTCCCGGGTATGAACCGGACGCTCTAGCCAGTTGAGCCATCTCGCCATATTTATTAAATTAAATTGTGAACATGTCATTCCAATAAAGGAATGGGACCTACAGGGCTCGAACCTGTGACCCCCTGCTTGTAAGGCAGATGCTCTCCCAGCTGAGCTAAGATCCCATGTTCGTCGGTCTCTTGCCGACCGACTTGTTAAGTATATATTGTATCAAATAAAATGTCAACAACTTTTTTCGATTTTTTTATTTTTTATTATTTCTATCTCAGGCTTCCATTTTTTGAAGAAATTCTCTTGTTCTGTCATTGGATGGATTATCAATTACATCCTCCGGTTTTCCCTCCTCAATAATCACTCCACCATCCATAAAAATTACTCTATCTGCCACTTTTCTCGCGAAATCAATCTCATGTGTAACTATAATCATCGTCATCTTCTCATCTGCCAACTGACGAAGAAGTTTTAAAATTCCAGCTGTAATTTCAGGATCAAGTGCTGATGTTGGTTCATCAAAGAACAACATTTTGGATTTCATCGCCAATGCTCTTGCGATAGCAACTCTCTGCTGCTGTCCTCCTGATAACTGACATGGATAATAGCCTTCCTTATCCTCTAATCCAACTTTTTTCAGAAGCTCGCTGGCTTCTTTTTTCACTTCATCCTTATGTCTCTTTTGAACAGTAACAGGCGCATCCATTACATTTTTTAAAACTGTATAGTGCGGAAAAAGATTGAAGTTCTGAAATATTAGTCCAAATCTGCTTTTCGCTTCCTTTATTGTAGTTTTGTCTGAATAGACAGCTACGCCATCTACATCCTTACATACTGTCACATCATCATAGCAAAGAGTTCCACCATCCATTTTCTCCAGCAAAGTTGCACAGCGGAGAAGAGTTGATTTTCCTGAACCTGAGGGTCCTAAAATAGCTACAACCTGTCCTTCCTCAACTTCTAGAGATATATCCTTTAATACTTCAAGATTATCGAAGTTCTTTTTCAAATTATCTATTTTTAATAAACTCATCTGATTAGCCTCCTACTGGTAATACGCCATCTTCTTTTCGATTCGTTCCATAATCATTGCAACTACAAAGTTGAAGATATAATAGAACAAGCCTGCAATAAATAACGGAATAAGGCTCGCCTCTGCAGAAACAATCTGTTTTGCAAGAGTAAACATCTCAGTATATGCCAGCACAAATGCAAGCGAAGTATCTTTAACAAGCGTTATAATCTCGTTTGTCACCGGTGGAATTACACGTTTTGTCATCTGTGGAAAAATTATTTTCCAGAAGGTCTGCACATGTGTATATCCAAGCACACTTGCAGCTTCATACTGCCCAACCGGAATTGACTCAATTCCTGCTCGATATATCTCAGCAAAATATGCTGCATAGTTAAGTGAAAATCCGATTATTACAGCATAAAATCTGTATTCTGGTGGAGTGTCTACTCCGAACAGAATATGTGGTCCAAAGAACACTACTAAAAGCTGTAGCATAAGCGGTGTTCCACGAAGGATTGATATGTATATTCTTGCAATCCACTGAAGTACCTTAAATCTAGACTTTCTAACAAAACATATTCCTAGTCCAAGTGGCATCGAAAATACAAGTGTAAGTACAAAAATAAGAAGGGTTGAAACCATTCCTCCAGCAAGCTGTTTTGAGATTCTTACAAACTTATCTGTAAAGCTTTCAGAGTTCTCTTGGGTGTTGTTCATAAGATATGCCTCATCAGTTCCTTCTTCACCAAGGCAGGCACAATCCTCCAGTCCCCATTTTTTTGTGATTTCGTCGTAGGTTCCATCTTCAAGCATTTCATCTAAGGTCTCCTGAACCTCATCACGAAGTTCTGTATTTCCAAGATAAAAACCTATACCATACTGCTCCGATGATACTCGTTCATCTAAAAGACGAAATTCATTTCCTCTTTTTTCAATCTGATAATTTGCTACACCAATATCCATACAGATAGCATCTGCTGCTCCAGCCTCAAGATTTAAAAAAGCACTGTTATAGTCAGCTACCTGCTGAAGTTCTCTGAACGATGCACAAAGTTCTTTATTTTGATCCGTAGCATCATCGCCTTCAAGAGCTGCCAGCGCAGAAGAATCTGCCTGAACAATCACAATCTTGTCCTTTAAATCAGAAAGACTCTCGATATCAGAATCATTTTTTACAATTACTACCTGTGAATTGTCAATATATGCTTTTGACCAGGTATATAAATCTTCTCTTCCATTAATGGTAAAACCATTCCATATACAGTCAATATTTCCAGACTCAAGCTCCATATCCTTTGAATCCCAGTCGATTGGTTGTTTTACCAGCTTCCATCCGTTTCTGTCACACACCTCCTGGGCAAGATCAAGGTCATATCCCACATACTCGCCATTATCATCCTTGTACCCATAAGGTGGGAACTCTGCATCAAATCCAACCACAAAGTTCTTTTCACTTTTACTACACCCCAAAAAAGCGGATGTTATAAATAACAAAACAAGTATTAATAAAGTCGCTTTTTTCCATGTTCTTCTCGTGTTCATCTTTTCTTTCATCCTTTATTTATTCAGAAGTCTTTCTACCAATTTTACACATTCTGCTGCATCTTTTGAATATCCATCAGCATGAATTTCATCAGCAAAGCTTTGAGTAATACATGCACCACCAATTATAACCTTGCTCTTACACCCCATTTCTTTGCACAACTCTACAACATCCTGCATTCTCATCATTGTAGTTGTCATAAGAGCAGATAAACCTATAATTGCAGCATCCTCTTCCATAGCTTTTTTCACAATGTCTTCACACGGAACATCTTTTCCCATATCAATTACGTTGTATCCATAGTTTTTAAGCATAAGAACAACTAGATTTTTTCCAATATCGTGAATATCTCCTTCCACTGTCGCAATCACAAGTGTAGGCATATCCTCACCTGAATCCTTCTTCTCTAGAAGTGGCTCCAGATAATCAATAGCATGCTTCATTGTATTGGCACTTCCAATGAGCTGTGGCAGGAAGTATTTCTTTTTATTAAACAGCTCACCTACCTCGTTGATGGCTGGAATAAGCGTATCGTTAATGATATCCTCAGGCTTAACACCTGTATCTAATACCTTTTTAACTTCATCTAGAATAGTTCCCTTATTGCCCTTTAATACAGCTTCAAAAACAGGGTCATTATTTCTTGAATTCTCTGTTGTGTCAGCCTGTGCATTCTCTTTTTTTACTACAACAGTTTCATACAATGCCTTCTTTTCAGAAAGCATATTCATTCTCTCAATATAAGCAATATCACTTTCAGGTCTGTCAAGCAGCATGTCTGATGCAAAAGCAGCATTCATAAGAAGCTCCTGAGAAGGATTTGCAATTGCCATTGTAAGTCCTTTTGAAATAGCCATTGTAAGAAAGGCTGTATTTACATAAATTCGCTCCGGAAGTCCAAAGGAAATATTTGAAAGTCCACAGATTGTTGGAAGTTTTTTTACATCCTTGCAATAGCTGATTGTATCATAGCACTCTATGGCAGCCTTTTTATTTGCACCGATTGTAGCTACTAGTCCGTCTACGATTATGTCTTCATGAGCCATTCCAAGCTCCATTGCTTTATTATAAACAGTATTAATAATCTGCTTTTTCTCATTGACATCTTTTGGAAGTCCTTCATCTGATAAAGGAAGAAGAATAAACATTGCTCCGTATTTAGCTGCCAGTGGAAGAAGCTTCTCCATCTTCTCGCTCTCTAATGAAATGGAGTTGATAAGAGCTCGTCCAGGATAAATCTTTAATGCCTCTTCTATTACATCCACATGGCTTGAATCAATGCATAATGGACAATCAACGGTTGATGACACCTCATAAATAACTGATTTCATCATCTCTTTTTCATCGATACCATTCATTCCCATATTGATATCAAGAATTTTGGCTCCGTTTTCTTCCTGCTCCATAGCCATCTGGCGAACCAGGTCAAGCTTGCCTTCCTTTAGCTCAGCCTGAAGTTTTTTCTTTCCTGTTGGATTAATTCTCTCTCCTACAACAAGGAAATTGCCTTCGATATCTATCTCTACGTTTTGTCTTTCTGAAGCCAAGATTCTTCTGTGACTCTCAAGTGGTTTTCTAACCTTCATGTCTGACACTGCATCTGATAACGCTTTTATATGGTCAGGTCTTGTTCCGCAACAGCCTCCTACAATTGCAGCTCCTGCTTCCACAAGTGCAACTCCTGCCTTTGCAAATTCTTCAGGTGTCATCTTATAAATTGTCTTTTTGCCTTCCAATTCTGGGAAACCTGCATTTGGTTTTGCAATAATCGGTACTGTTGCATACTCTGACATTTTTTTCACTGGACCAACCATCTCCATGGGTCCCGTTGAACAGTTGATTCCAATAGCATCAACACCAAGAGACTGCAGTACAACAACAGCTGTTTCTGGTGGAGTCCCAAAAAGAGTTCTTCCATCCTCATTATAAGTAAGAGTAACCATTATAGGTAAATCACTTACTTCTTTTATTGCAAGAACAGCTGCACGAGACTCCTGAAGGCTCATCATTGTCTCAACTACAAATAAGTCAACACCTGCATCTGCAAGCAATTTAGCCTGTTCCTTATATACTTCAAAGAGTTCCTCAAACATAAGCTCACCAAGAGGAAATAACTGTTCACCAGTCATTGTCATATCACCGGCTACAAGAGCCTTATCGCCAACCGCTTTCTTTGAAAGCTTTACAAGCTCTGTGTTTATCTGCTCTATCTTATCTTCAAGGCCATATTCTTTTAATTTAATTCTATTTCCAGTAAATGTAGGTGCATATACAATGTTAGAACCAGCTTCAACATATCTGCTCTGAAGATCAATCAATACATCTGGATGCTCTAATACCCAGGCTTCCGGGCACACGCCGATCGGCATTCCCGCATCCATCAGATTTGTACCGGTCGCACCATCAAGAATAACCGGATTATTACTTACCATTTCTAAAAACTTCTGTTTTGTCACGTTTTTTTCCTCTTCTATTCTTTATTTATTTTCAACTTTTCATATTCCAATTTATCAACTATAATACCTTATGTTCAGTAAAAAAGAAAGAAGAAAAGCATATGGATAAAATCAAACTCATTGCATTAGATCTGGATGGTACTTTATTTGACAATAATGGAAAAGTATCTCCTGCAAATATAAATGAAATTAACAGAGCAATAGAAAACGGCACAAAGGTCGTCATCTCAACAGGACGCCCCTTTATAGGAATTCCGTTTGATGCAATAAAAAATACCGGCATAAGATATGCTATTACCACTAACGGTAGTGCAATCTATGAAATACCAACCGGAAAATGTCTGCATGAAACGCCCTTAGATGATAACATAGTCATTCCAATTATTGATTTTCTGATGACCAGGCGAGTTCATATGGACGCCTTTATAAGCGGAAAGGCTTATTCTCCCAAGAAATGCCTTGAGGATGCAAAAATCCTTGATATCCCCGCCGCCCTCAAGCACTACATCATAAATACCCGAGAAAGAGTCGACAGCATTCCTGATTTTATAAGGGAAAATGGATTGCACATTCAGAAAATGACTCTCAATTTTCCAAAGGATGAAAATGGACACTACATTGCAAAAGAAGAAGTATCTGATTTTCTATTGAATAACTCTTCATTAAAAGTAGTAAGTGGAGGTTATGGAAATCTGGAATTTACAATGGCCGGTGTTGATAAAGGTGTTGGATTAAACAAGCTTGCTCAACTCCTTGATATACCTATTGAACAGACAATGGCTGTAGGTGATACAGAAAATGACCTTGCAATTATCAAGGCGGCAAGAATAGGTGTCGCCATGGGAAATGCAACTGATGATGTAAAAGCCGCATCTGATTACATAACAGATACAAACGAAAATGATGGCGTTGCGAAAGCAATTTCACATTTTCTCTACGAATAAAACCAACCTCCAGACATATACTTTAAGAAAGGTATTTCTGGAGGTTTTGTATTATATTTTGTAATATTTATAATAATACATTTTCTCAAAAACTACTGAAAAGTCAAATTTTAAAAGGAACAATTCTCCTCACCTTAGCAAGCGCCAGCAGCAGATTTATGGGATTTTTCTATAGAGTTTTTCTAAATCGTATACTTGGCGCTGCAGGAATCGGACTGTATCAGCTTGTGATGCCAATATTCTCCCTCTGCTATTCACTTTGCTGTTTTGGTTTTCAAAGCGCGCTTTCCAAAAAAATTGCCCAAGCACCTACCAGAAAAAACTACATTCTCCTTTCAGGAAGTATTCTTTCTTTTTCATTTGCATTAATTCTTTGCTTTATAATAAAATCTAATGCAAATACAATTTCTCAATACATATTAAAAGACTTTCGTTGCACACCTCTTATAAAAATGCTTGCATATGCAATTCTTCCCGCCTCAATACACAGTTGTATAAACGGCTACTACTTTGGTCTTCAAAAAACTCTTTTTCCAGCCATATCACAAATTGTTGAGCAGGTAGGAAGAATTGGTTCCTGCATAATAATTTATGAAATTCTAAGTAGTAAAGGACTTTCTTTTCAACCATTATATTCCATCGTGGGAATTGTTGCAGGGGAACTGTTTGCATTACTTTTTTTAGCTACTTCTGTACTTCTGCAAAATAGAGTTCGGATTATTTCCCCTTTTACTCTTTTAAACGACTGCAAGGATACCCTCATTCTTTTTATACCTCTGTCACTAAACTATATACTGATAAGCTTAAGTTCATCTGTCGAAAATATTCTGCTTCCACAAAAGCTGGTTGAATTTGGTTATTCAAACACAAAAGCACTTGAAATTTTTGGTACACTTACCGGACTGTCCCTTCCTGTATTACTTTTTCCATGTATGGTGTGCGGCTGTGCAAGTCTGGTACTGCTTCCATCGATATCCAAAGACCAGGCTGTAAAAAATCAACACGCCATACACTCCAAAATATCTCTTGCAATTACTTTTGGATTAGTTTTTGGTCTTGCATTCTCACTTATTTTCTTTTTCCTGTCTAACCAGATTGGACTAATACTGTTTGATTCTTATAGCTGTGGATATTTCATCAATAAGCTTTGCTGGATTTGTCCTCTATTGCAAATAAATGCTCTTCTTAGCAGCATACTTCAAGGATTAGGTAAGGCTAAAATGATACTGGTCATAAATCTTTTATCTAGTGTATTTAGAATTGCAATTATTTTTTATTTGATACCTGTTTGGGGAATAAAGGCATACATATATGGACTACTTTTATCATATGGTCTTTCCTGCTTTCTTCTGATACGAAGTTCGCAAAAATAGACGGGAACAAAGAGTCGCAAGTAGAACTTTAGACTGTATAGATTAGGGTGTCAAAAGACACTCTAATCCTATATAGTAAAGAAGCCACACAGTAAAACTGTGTGGCAAAGTATATGAGGTGCACATAAACCTAGATTAAATCATTCGCAAGATATATCTATTTACCAAGAACCGATTCTTCGTAAGTGTCATCAAATGGATGATAATATCCACAAAAATCTCTCAAACACAAACTTTCTTCATCAGCCCAATCACCCTCAACTTCACAATAAAGAACATAAAATTCAAAATCAGCAGCTTCAAGCAATTGGTTTATACTTTCAATGTTTTCCATACTAACATCGTCTAATCCCACCATTAATCCCGGGTATCCATCACTTCCGAAATAGAAATATCCGATTGTCCTAGCTGACAAATATCCCTCAAAAGTTTTACAATCATGCGTATAAACAACCCTACATCCATTTATTGTATTTACTTCAGGTATATAATAGTGAAGCCCTTGAAAATTAATATCAAAATCAACAATTTCTTTATAATACTCAATAGCATCTAGTGCATAGTAAATACCTACATAAGAATCAAAAACAACATGACCATATTCTGTTGCATAGCCTCTTCCCACATTAGACTCTGAGTCACAAACAGTAAATGCATATAAATCATCTTCTGGTAATTCATCTCCATACCACACAAACCGTTTTTCCAACTCAGCTTTATCAACTGGTTCACTATCACATTCTACTGAAACAATATTTGAATTCACATACACACTCTCTAAATCCTTTTCTATATTGTATTTTCTTATGTACCTTGTCAAAAAAGGAAAGAAAAACTCAATTATTATCCATCCTAAGAGCGCAACAACTATTACTCCAAACATAATATTTGCAATGCCAATCTTTTCCTTAAATTTCCTTACTAAACTCATAATATATTAGTATCTCCCTCTATATTCATTAATAAATCTGTCTACAAAATAAGCTCTGCAATCGCAGAGCTTCTCTTGTAGTACATATCAGTACAAACTGATAAATACCATATTATTTACGATAAAACCTATCACTTGAATTTATACTCTTGATAAGTACTCTCCTGTACGTGTATCAATCTTGATAACATCACCTGTGTTAACGAAAAGTGGTACATAAACAGTAGCACCAGTCTCAACTGTAGCTGGCTTTGTAGCACCTGTAGCTGTATCTCCTTTTACACCTGGCTCTGTCTCAGAAATCTCAAGCTCAACGAAAAGTGGTGGCTCAACTGCAAACACGTTTCCTTTGTGTGAGCAAACCTTACACATCTCGTTCTCTTTTACAAATTTAAGGGCATCTCCTACATCATCGATTGGTAAATCAATCTGGTCGTATGTCTCAACGTCCATGAAGTGATAGAAATCATCATCTGCATAAAGATACTGCATATCTTTACGATCAATATGTGCTGTTGGGCACTTCTCTGTTGGACGGAATGTCTTCTCAACAACGCCTCCACTGATGATATTTTTTAACTTTGTACGAACAAATGCTGCGCCTTTTCCTGGTTTAACATGCTGGAATTCAATAATCTGATAGATGTTTCCTTCGTATTCGATAGTAACACCATTTCTAAAATCTCCTGCTGAAATCATTAGATCTTCCTCCTTAAATCACGTGAGCGTATGCTCTCTCATTCGTCCATTTTACATTATATGACAACACATTTCAAGTATTATTTACTTCCAATATAATATTTACAGATGAGTATAATACTTGCTTATCCACAAAATTAATTTCTTGCTTCAATATCTGAAATCATATTGACTCTTGTCTCGTGACGTCCACCCTCAAACTCAGCCTCAAGATAAGCCTTTACAATATCCTTTGCAAGTTCAACTCCAACAATACGCTCTCCAAACGCAATAATATTGGCATTATTGTGCTGTTTTACAAGACGGGCTGTAGCACAGTCCGAACACACTGCTGCTCTGATACCATTTACTTTATTTGCCGCAATAGAGATACCAACTCCTGTTCCGCAAATCAAGATTCCACAATCAAACTCTCCTGCTGCAACCGCGTTTGCAACCTTCTCTCCAAACTCAGGGTAATTACAGCTTTCTTTTGTGTCTGTCCCGAAGTTTGTAACCTCATGTCCTAAGCTTTCAACGTATTCTTTTATAATGTTCTTTAATTCCACTGCTGCATGATCGTTTCCAATTGCAATTTTCATTCTTTTACCTCTTTCTACTCGTTCTAAATTATTTTACAACCTTATTCAAGTAAAAAACCGCCAACTGAGTTCTATCTCTAAGGGACAACTTCTCCAATATGGAACTAATATAATTCCTAACAGTTCCTTCTGACAGGAATAAACACTCCGCAATCTCTCTGTTACTCTTTCCGAGAGCCACCTGTGCCATTACCTCCTGCTCCTTTGGTCCAATATCGTATGCAGCAAAATTAAACTCTGTCTTCGCCGAAGATAACACTGGAATCTTACTTACTATTTCTCCTCCGAAGACACTTTGCCCACGGTATACAGCCTTTACTGCCGGAACAATTCCGTCAAAATCCTGCTTTAGTATATACCCTTTTACTCCAATATCCAAGGCTTTTAATATATATTCATCATCAGAAAATGTTGTAAGCAATAAAATCTTTGCATCCGGGTGCGATTTCATTATCTCGTCAGCTGCACAAAGTCCTGATTTATTCTTCATCTGAATATCCATAAGTAATATATCAGGATTTTCCTTTTCATACAAGACTATAGCATCTTCCCCATCATTTCCACAGGCAGCAACCTTAATTTCTTCATCCGCTTCCAATATTGTTTTCAAAGAAATCGCTACAATCTGATCATCATCGACTATTACTATTCTCATTATATGTTCTCCTATAATAACCTCTTTTATTTATCCTCATTGCTTTTGGGTATGGAAATAAGAATTTTAAATCCATTATTATTCGAAAAAGTAATATTTCCCAGCAAAGCTTCCACTCGGTCCGTCATATTAGTAAGACCAATTCCTGCATGCGCAATATCTATATTGCCCTTTCCATTGTCCTCTATTGCCAATTGATAAAAACCCGGGTGTTCTCTCATCAAAATGTAAATCTTCGATGCATCACTATGCTTTACAATATTCGAAGTAGCTTCTTTTAAAATAGCTATAAAAGAATACTTTACATTTCTCGATACCCTGTCTGACATATCATAATCAAAATCTATTACATACCTGTCTTTTATGGGTTTCAAAATCTCAATAACAGACAGTTTCAGATCAACCGACTCATCATGGAGGTCATGAACACTTTCCCTGATATTGTTCATCGCTTCACTTAGTGAATTATTGATGCTTTGAATCTGCCCGTGTAATGGTTCTTCTTTGTAGATAGTCATTAGAGCTCCCGTCTGAAGAATCGTTCTCGATAGCATATGACCTACATTATCATGTATCTCTCTAGCAATCCTGTTTCTCTCCTTTAATGTTGCATTGGAAATGCTTTGATCCTGACTTTCAATCAGTTCCTTGTTCTTCCGTTTTAGTATATTCTCCAATTCAGTAGAAGAATCTCTCGTCTTTAAATACATTTTTCTGTATCTTTGTGACTGACCATTCTCATAAGAGAGTAAAACTGCAAAAGCGCAAAGCAACAGCTCCGCAAAAATAATCTCAAAGGATTCCGTGTTCATATACAGAATAAAATATAATAGCGAAAGCAGAAAGCCATAGTAACACCGTTCTTCTATTAAAAAGAAAAATATCACCGGCAAAAAGAAAATAAACTTCCACTGCAAAATACAAATTACAGCAAACACTGCTAGGATTCCAAGCTTCATCTTCTTGTTTTCCACATAAATGCCCAACTCTGTAAGTATTACTGAAATAAGAAAATAAAAAACGGCAACTTCCATCGCAATATAATTCTTACCATATGAAATTATCATCACCAAAAGTGACGCCATCAAAATAATATTCTTTTCCAAAATTCCTAACATAAATAAAAATTTATCATAAATCTTCAATTATGACAAATGTCACATCATAATCTGACTGGAGACACTAACATATGACATTTATTTGCATTATTATCTATGTATAAAATCAAATGCTCCCAGAGAGAGTACACAGAAAAAGAGAGGTATAAAAATGAGTGATTCAGCTGTAAGAGTAACAAATCTCGTAAAGAGATATAAAGAATTAGTAGCCGTTGACCACCTTAATCTTGATATAAAGGAAGGGGAAATATTCGGATTACTAGGACCTAACGGTTCAGGAAAAACGACCACAATAAACTGTATTCTTTCACTTCTTGCATATGACAAGGGTGATATTGAGATTTTTGGCGAAAAGATGACTCCAGATAACTACAAAATTAAATCTCAAATCGGAGTTGTAATGCAAAATGTAGCGGTTTTTGAAGAGCTGACAGTTTATGAAAACATTAACTACTTCTGCGGATTATACATATCTGACAAGGAGTTAAGAAAAAAATACGTAGATGAAGCAATTCAGTTTACGGGATTAAACGACTTTACAAAATTCTATCCAAAAAAATTATCGGGAGGATTACTTAGACGTTTGAACATAGCCTGTGGAATCGCTCACAAACCAAAGCTGATTATCCTGGATGAGCCAACAGTTGCAGTTGACCCTCAGAGCAGAAATAAGATTCTTGAAGGAATCCTTGAATTAAACAAGGCTGGTGCAACTATCATCTATACTTCCCACTATATGGAGGAGGTAGAGCAGATTTGCTCAAGAATTGCAATTGTTGATAAAGGAAAAAATCTTGCCCTTGGAACAAAAGACGAGCTTAAAAAGCTTATCAAGAAACGCGAAATTATTACAATTGATATTCTAGATATCACAGAGTCAGATATTTCAGAAATCAAAAAGCTTCCTCATGTATATGAAGCCAATTTTGACGAACATCAGCTTACTATTCTTTGTGATGGTGGCAAGCATAATCTCATTCGAGTTCTTGACTTCCTTCAGCAAAAGGAATACTCATTCGGCCATGTTCATTCTGAACTTCCAACTTTAAATGACGTATTTCTTGAGATTACTGGTAAGGAATTAAGAGATTAGGAGGAAACCATGGGAAATATAATTATTACTGCCTGGAAAAGACTACTTCGAAATAAAGCAAATACATTCTGGATACTTGGCTTTCCAATTATCCTGGGAACACTTTTTAACGTTGCTTTTTCGAATATATCAGCCTCAGAGGATATGTCAGCAATTAGTGTTGCAGTCATCTGCGAAGACGATCAATACGGAGACATATTAAAAGAAGCTATTAAAACTCTTTCATCTGGAGATGATGCAATGCTTGATGCAACCTTTTGCGACGAAAAAAAGGCTAAAGAAATGCTCAAGGATAAAGACATTACAGGAATAATCTATTCTGGAAAAATCACCAGATTATCTATTTCTGCAAATATGTCAAACGCATCCATTAACCAAAGTATTCTTCAGGCTTTTGTTAATGAATACAATATGCGTCAGGATTCAATTACAAAAATTGCAACAACACATCCTGAGCAGATTGAAAATGTAGTAAGTAACTTTGAATCAGTTTCAGATTTTAATGAAGAAGTGACTATCAGCAGAAAACCTGATGCTGATCCATTTTCTCAGTATTTCTACAATCTTCTTGCAATGGCATGCCTTTATACTGCAGTAGGAGGTGTATTAGTTGCAACAGAAAACCAGGGAAATTTATCTGACCTTGGTATGAGAAAATGTCTGTCACCTACTCACAAATTAAAATCAATTGTTTGCGAATTATTTGCAACTACAACTTACGAATTTGCACTTAACTTCATTGGTTTTATATATGTTGCATATGTACTTAAAGTAGATATTGCATCAAGACTTCCACTTGCAATATTAACAACCTTTCTCGGTTGTCTGACAGGAGTTTCACTTGGATTTTTCATCGGAAGTATCGGAACGAAAAGCCGCGATTTCAAGCAAGGTATATCATTTGCCATAATAATGCCTCTTTGTTTCCTAAGCGGTCTTATGATTGGCAATATGAAAATAATAATTCAGAATAATTGCCCTGTAATAAACAAAATAAATCCTGCAACAATTATTACTGATAGTTTTTATAGTTTATCAATATATGAATCCTACGATAGATTTATTTTCGATATAATCTCACTACTTATCTTTATTGGATTATTTATCATTGGAGGATTTCTCATGACAAGGAGAAGAAAATATGCAAGTTTATAAGACTTTTTTCAAAGTAGCAAAAAAATATACAGGTGGATGCTTTATATATCTTACCGTGTTTTTAATACTAATGGTAGCCATGAGTTACTTTAGTACATCTGACACAAATAATAAATTTGAAGCCTCAACTGTAAAATTTACCGTTATTGACGAAGATAAATCAAATGCAAGTCAAGCACTTATTGACTATTTATCTGACAAACATGAGCTTGTTAAGATGGATTCTTATGACAAAGAAACTCTACAGGACAATCTGTATTACGAGCAAATTCAATATATACTTAATATTCCTGCTGGATATGAAGATAATCTGAAAAATAGTAATTTTGATAATCTGCTCTCTCATACAATGAGATCAGACTCTGCTGCCGGATATTTTTTTAACCAGGACATCAGTTCTTATATAAACACACTTAAATTAAATCTTGACGGTGGATATTCATTTGATGAAACATTAACAGAAACAGCAAAAACAGTTGATAGTTCTAAATCTGATGTAGAAGTAATAGAATTTGAAGAAACAACAAAGAGTAAAGATACGGGTATTTTCTACTTCTTTCAGTACTTTGCTTATATCGCAATCTCAATACTTGTTGTAGGAATAACACCAATACTAATCTCCTTCCACAAAAAGGATCTTGCTTCAAGAGTAACATGTTCTTCATACTCTAAAATAAAACAGACTACCGAAATTGGACTTGGATGTGTAACTTATTCAATTGGATTATGGATAATCCTAATGATTTGTGCAACGCTTATATACGGTCCTTCACAAACATTATCTTCAACTGGATTAATGTGCATGCTTAACAGCTTGGTTTATACAATAGTCATTATTTCAATCACCTTACTGATTGGTTCGTTCAGATTAAGCTCAGATTCATTAAACCTCGTGTCGAATGTTCTTAGCTTGGGAACAAGTTTCCTTTGTGGAGTATTTGTTCCGCTGTGGATGTTATCAGATAGTGTTGTGGCATTTTCAAAATTCCTACCAGCTTATTGGTACATTAAAAACAATAATATGATTTCAGGCTTTACACATGAAGCAATTTCAATGAACACATACTGGTCAAATCTAGGTATTCAGCTTCTATTTGCAATTGCAATCTTTAGTGTATATCTGGTGATAAATATGAACAAAAAAAGAAAGAGCAATTAACGCTCTTTCTTTTTTTTATTAAATAATTTTCTATGCAATAAATAACATCCGATAATTGGCTTTTCTAAAAACCTTTTAAGTACAATCTGTATCTCTTCATGCTTGTCTATTGGCTTGACAAGAATTGATCTGATCCCCGCAAGATTTGCACCTATTATATCAGTAAAGATCTGATCACCTACAAAAACCGTATTGCTCTTATCTGTTCCAATCTTCTCCATGGCCTTACGATATCCCGATGGTTTTGGCTTGCCAGCTTTGTATGTATAATACGCATCAACCTGCTCACTAAAGGATTTTACACGTGGCTCTTTATTGTTGGATAACAGCATGCATTTAAATCCAAGCTCATGCAAATGCTTAAACAGAGCTATCGCCCGCTCATCAGCAGGCGAACCATGAGTAACAAGAGTATTATCTATATCAAAAATAACACCT
This sequence comes from Agathobacter sp., assembly GCA_045122195.1. GTDB lineage: Bacteria > Bacillota > Clostridia > Lachnospirales > Lachnospiraceae > Roseburia. The sequence goes on along the minus strand of JBGVHH010000107.1, from coordinate 5,898 downwards.
CTGTACCCTTCATTGTATAATTCATCAAAATCTATTACATATGTGGATTCCAAATATTCTCCAGGATATAAAAAACTCATTCTCTTTCCTTACCTTTGTGTATTAAAGTGTAAAATTCTCCCCTGATCTAAGATTTTTCTTAGAAACATCATCAAAGACCTGAGTAATACCCCCTTCTTTATTTCCCACAAAATACTGGTACTGCTCTAACACCTTATCCTTATCTAAATCAGATATTGCCTTCTTAACATCAAGCGAAGCAATATCACTATCTGCACCTTTTAGTTCGTACACTTCATCTGGATTATATGTGCTTGCATAATCATATGAAGAAAAAGTCTGAGCCGCTCTTGCATCTAAGATTTCTTCTGCTGTCGGTTCATCTATACTTTTCTGTGTAGACCTTGCCTCCTGCGCTGCTGCAATCTGCTGATTTCTAAGTTCATTTATCTTTATGGAATTGTAAGAATAAAACCCTTCGCTTGGGCGAATACCTGAAATATTCATAGATTCCTTCCTAATCAAATGCTATACAAGCATCTTTTTTAATTCATTCATAAATGTATTGACATCTTTAAATTCTCTGTATACAGATGCAAATCTAACGTATGCAACAGCATCTAAATCTTTAAGCTTATCCATAATAAGCTCTCCGATGAGACTTGTTGGAATTTCCTTCTCTTCTCTGTTGAAAATCTCTATCTCGATATCATCAACTAATTTAGAAATCTCATCTGCCGAAATAGGACGTTTGTGACAAGCGAGCAACACTCCAGCTTCGATTTTTGTTCTGTCATACTGTTCCCTGTTGTTGTCCTTCTTTATAACAATAAGAGGAATAGTCTCAACCTTCTCATAAGTAGTAAACCTCTTATTACAATCATCACACAATCTTCTTCGTCTGATTGAATTGTTATCGTCAGCCGGTCTTGAATCGATTACCCTTGTGTTTTCGCTACTGCAAAATGGACACTTCATATTGTACCCTCCATACTGAATTACTAGTAAAAATACATATATCTAGAGTATAACTTTCCTTGTGTCTAATGTCAAACAAATCCACTATATTTTGTGTTTTCTATCACAATCATCTACATTCACTAAAACTATATCGGGACCAATCTTTATAATCTTAACCCATGGAATACAATATTCAAAATCTCTACACAAGAATCCCATGTATTTTCCAGGTCCTGGAACAACAATTGCACATATTTTTCCACAGACAGGGTCAAACTCCAAATCTCTTACATGACCAATAAATCTGCATTCTTCTGCACTGACAACTTCCTTATCACACAAATCCAAAAAACGCATAAGATAAAACCTCCTCTGCTTCATCTTATGCGTTCTCTTTTTAATATATGCTTATTGCGAATTTTTTTATACGTTAAATCTAAAGAGGATAACATCTCCGTCTTTTACAACGTATTCTTTTCCTTCCATTCCAACAAGACCTTTATCTCTTGCTGCAGAAAGACTTCCCAACTCAAGAAGGTCCTTGTAGTTTACAACCTCTGCCTTAATGAATCCTCTCTCAAAATCTGTATGTATCTTTCCAGCTGCCTGTGGAGCCTTTGTTCCTTTTGTGATTGTCCATGCACGGCACTCATCTTCTCCTGCTGTAAGATATGAAATAAGTCCAAGCAATCTGTAGCTTGCTGCTACTAATTTATCAAGACCTGATGACTCTACTCCTAAATCAGCCAAAAACTCTGCTTTTTCCTCATCATCAAGTTCTGAAAGCTCCTGCTCAATCTGCGCACAGATAACAAATACTTCTGAGCCTTCTGCTGCTGCAACTTCTCTCACCTTTGCGACATTTGAATTTGACGCGCCGTCATCTGCAAGCTCATCCTCTTTTACATTTGCAGCATAAATTGTTGGTTTGGCTGTAAGAAGATTGTAGCCCTTGTACCAGATTGCAGCATCCTCATCATCTGGAAGTTCAAAGGTTCTTGCCATTTTTCCTTCCTCAAGGTGAGCCTTGATTGCCTCTACAAGCTCAAGCTCTTTTGCCAATGTCTTATCCATTCTTGCCTGCTTTGAAATCTTTGCAATTCTTCTATCAAGAATCTCCACATCAGAAAAGATTAGCTCTAAATTGATTGTCTCGATATCACGTGCCGGATCAATACTTCCATCTACATGTACAATATTTCCATCTTCAAAACAACGTACAACATGCACGATTGCATCTACCTCGCGGATATTTGCAAGGAACTGGTTTCCAAGTCCTTCGCCCTTTGAAGCGCCCTTTACAAGTCCTGCGATGTCAACGAATTCAATCACAGCATGTGTTACCTTTTTTGTATTGTATAACTCGCCTAATTTTTCAATTCTCTCATCTGGAACTGGTACAATTCCTACGTTTGGATCAATTGTTGCAAATGGATAGTTTGCAGCAAGTGCGCCTGCCTTTGTAAGTGAATTAAATAAAGTCGATTTTCCTACATTTGGAAGTCCAACGATTCCTAATTTCATTTTTCTATCTCCTTTTGCTTGAAAACCTTGATTTTACTGGCTTTTTGCGATTTCGAATTTTGGTTACGTACCAATTTACGTACCAATTTTTGCGAACTACCTTTTTTAGCCTTTAAAATATTTGGTTAACGTACCACTTACGTACCAATTTTTTAGGACAAAAAAATATAGTTAAACCACTTTTAAAGCCTCTGCAATCCGGTCGATTTCTTTATGTTTTTGTTCCTCTGTAGTATGAACATACAAATTCATTGTGATACCAATATTAGAATGTCCAAGTATCGTTTGTAAAGTCTTTGGTATCATACCTGCCTCAATACATCTGGTAGCAAAGGTATGTCTAAGTACGTGCATTGAGAATTTTGGAATTCCTGCTTTGTCACACAACTTAAATAGCATCGTGTCGTATGTACTGTTCTTTACCGGAGTACCTTTTCTACAAAGGAAAATGAACTCTCTCCATTCTAGTGATATGATATCGATGGATTGATTCTTTTTCTTTTGCAATCTTAGAATCTCAATTGCTTCCTCTGTCAAAGGTATCGTACGATATCCTGACTTACTCTTCGGTTCTCCGATTCTCCATTCTTTTGTGGAATGTCGAAACTCCATAGAACGACTGATTGTAAGTGTACGATTCTCCCAGTCTACATCAGACCACTTTAATCCAACAAGCTCCCCTGTACGAAGTCCTGTCTGTAATAAAAAGCGATACTGATACTCGTATGCATTTCCTTTTGCTATCTGGCAAAAAGTTCTCTGCATATCTCTTGTCAATGCTTCCTTCTTTCTAGAACTCTTTCCTATATCGGACTTAACTACTTTTGAACAAGGATTCTTCATAATCACATCATTGAGATACGCATATTCAAGCATATTATATAATGTGATTCGTGTCTGATATATTGTGGTTGTTCGATATCCCTCATCTGCCATACGATTCATAATCGTTTGACAATGAATTGAGTTTACTGCACCTAGCATCTTGTTTCCTATGACCGGTTCAATATTACGATGGTATCTTTCCGTATAATTACGAATTGTATTTGGTCGTACCGTTCTTTTCTTGATACTCACCCAATACTCAAACCACGCATTCACCGTCATAGAAGCCGGAAGGTCTATATTGCTATGCTCATCCTGATACTGTGCTTCTGCCAACCACTGCCTGAGTTCCTGAAGTTTTGGTAGCACCTTCTGAACACGATTTCCATATTTATTTGTATATCTTCCTACATATAAGCCATCTTCACGTTGGCTTAATCCTACTCCAAGTTCTTTTCCTCGAAGATCTTTTCCCATGTTGCTCACTCCTTTCAAAAAATGAGCCTCCACGAGCAGTATCTACTATACCACGAAGAGGCTCAAAAGTAAATTTATAAAATCACTATATTTCAACATTTTCTGTTAAAAACGCCTCGAATTCTCTTCTTTTGATGAGTTTCTTCTTACCTACATACAAAACGAATGGGCAATTAGGGATTTTGAGCAACTCTTCAAGCTTATTTATTCCTATGTGGCTATATGCAGCAGCTTCCTCTTTTGTCAGCATTACCTTTTGCCAGATAGGTATTTCATATCTAATCTCCGTCATCCAAACTCCCTTCTTTTCGTTCTACATTAAAATATCCTCTAAATTTATCCATCATCTGACTTCTGCTAGCTCTTCTCTGACTTTCTCCTTTGACTTGTACCGGCTGGCAAACTGCACGGATTCTGTCATAGATTCGTGCCTCATTTAAATCTTGTGTCTCGTCCATTTCCTTGATAGTCAAATTCGTCGTAATAATCATTGGTTTTCCAGAACGAACTCTTCTATCAATCACATTGAACAGTCCTTCCATCCGATAATCCGAATGACTCTCCACTCCCAGATCATCAATGATAAGCAGGTCATAACTGCAAATTACATTCATATAATCAACCTTGTCTGTGGCTGAAAACAGCCCATTGATGATGGTCGCAAAGTTCGTCATTAGGACTCTTTCTTCCTGCTCTAATAATGCATTGGCTATACATGCTGCCATGTAACTCTTACCACTACCAACGCCACCCCAGAGAATAAGTCCATGACCTTCTTTCTTTAGCTCCTTCCAATGCTCTACATAATGTTTTGCAAATCTCATGTGCGGATTCTTTCCGTTGTCATTTTCAAAGTTCCACTCTCGCATCGCTCGTTCTTCAAAGCACACCGAAGTGTTGCTCTCAACCGTCTGCTTATGCTCACGGTCTTTTCGTTCTTTCTCTTCTCGAGCATTGCGTTCACGAATACATGCACACTGTCTCGGATGCGTTTTCATATTAAGATGTGTCTGCACATTCTGTGGCAACAGCACCTCTACAGGCTCTTTGCACATAGCACAATAATTTAATCCATCTTCGCCTATATAAAATTCTCTATTCATCTTAAAAGCTCTCCTCTTCTTCGTAATCATAATTTCTTAATTGGTTATTCTTCTTGTTACTTATATATTTACTAGGGGGCGAAATTCCGCCATAGTTTGAGACTGTTTTCCGACCTACTTGGGTCGAATTTCCGACGTCGAATTTCTGACCTACTTCATCGTCCGGGAATAGTAGGTACATCCGATTCGGTCGTCCTCGCCCTTGTGGTATTTTCTCTAGTAATTGCGCTGCTACCAGTTCTCTTAACACATCCTTGATAGTCGTAATACTTTTATCCATATCCACTGCCATCTGATGGATAGGATAGATGAAATAGACCCTTCCCTGTGAGTCTATCCATGCATTCTTCTTGGACAATTGCGCTTTACCAAGCAACTGTGTATAAAGTAGCTTTGCGGTGTTACTGATTGGATAATTCATCAGGAATCGCGGCATCGGAAGATAAGATGGTAGTTTCGTGTTTTGATACATATACTTACTCATCTAACTTGATGCCCTCCTCTTCCAATCGCTTCTTCAATTTCTTAAGCTCACGTTCAGCTTCTACATAGCGCTTATATACCTCTCGTGTCATCCAATGAACATCTTGCTTATAAAACTCCAGAAAATAATCGACCAAGTATTCTATCGTTCTTTGACTCATGCGATACTTCACATTCTCCTTCAGAACTATTCCGTGCTCTTCTGCCAACGCAACCTCTATCTGCTTTCTTGCCGTTGCTTCTGATAGTCCAAGCCTCTGCATAAGATAGCGTTTAATTTCTTCTTTCGTTTTCTCTCCTTTTCCAATAAACACATAAATGTGTGGGTACTTTGAAAAACAATGCAATCTTTTCTTAATCATCTCTTCTACCTCCTGTGAAAATATGGTAGTGTCAAAAACTACCCATTTTTTATTTTAAAAATTCTTTTAAAACCTTGATTTTTGGAGGTTTGCAAATAAAAAGAGCATTGACCTCCCTTTTTGATGTATAATGAGTTCACCACAAACCATTACCTCGAAAGGAG
>JBGVHH010000106.1:0-2722 GCA_045122195.1 Agathobacter sp. | reverse complement strand
AATCACTAATGTATAGTCTTTTTCACATCTGTTCTATTCCATCTCATGTTTATTTAGATATTCTTCATATCTTTTCTGTGAAGCCTGCATTTCTTCAGACATGCCGGCGTTAAAAATCTGCTCTTTTTTTCCTTCGTTTGATGTGTTTATTTCATCTAAGGCAGCAGATAAATCACCAAGATCTATCAATGGTTCCATAGAAAAAATCCTCCTTTTGTTTATATTTCTTTCGTCCATAAAGCCCATGTGAATGTCCTCATGTATAAAAATCGATGTAACTACTTAGAAACCAATTCGAAAAAAGTCGGTATTAACACATCATGGGGAATATCGCCAGGTTACCAATAGTCACAAATCGACATTACTTATGGTTAAATTATACACTATATGAAAAAGAATTTAAAGAGAAAGTTGTGGTAAAATTAATGGGGGTATTAATGCGATTTGCAAACGTTTACGTATAAAAAAACAACGTTTGTGCAAAAACTATTTACAAAAAAAAATAAGGTAGTATCCTAACAATCATCCGGATAATAGTTATATGTGCTATATGGGTATCTATTGTTGTAGAAATAATTGATATGTTATCAATTCTGTTGGTAGATATTGTTGGCAAAGTAATGAATTATAATAATGATTCATTAGAAAGTATTTTTGCAGCATTGTTATCTTTTGTAGTTATCAGTGTCATAAGTATATTTTTAAGAAGAATAACAGATGAAGGTATTAGAAACATAAGTATAAAGTATCTGGTTCTTTTTACATTAAATATAATCGCAGACTTCTGTATTTTAGCGTTGATGACCCATGTCACTCTTGAGGAAATGGCATACAAAAATAAAATTGCATATATCATTATATACATGAGTTGCCCGACAAATGGAAAATTTATCGCACTTTGAAAACTTAACAAATTAGCTTCAAATGTAGTATAATAGAGACAGATTTTAAACAAGGAGTATATAAAAATGTCATTTGCTACAAATCAATCACAACAGATTAGTCTTTTTGATGCCACATTAAATCTTACGGATCGTGAAAAAAGGTTGCTGGAAAAGTCCTGGGCGAAATGTTTTGCAGAGAACATATTTCCAAAAATAGATGAAGAACCTTTTTCTGTACTTTACAGCGATCGTCCTTCCAGACATAATACACCAGTGAATGTAATTATTGGTGCTCTGGTACTTAAAGAAATGTTTGGACTTACGGATCAGGAAATCGTTGACACTCTTCCGTTTGATATCCGCTATCAGTACGCCCTTCATACAACCAGCTTTGAAGAACAGCCACTGAATGAACGTACACTTGGAAGATTTCGTGCCAGATGCAATTCTTATGAAGAAATGACAGGTATAGACCTTATTCATGACTGTATTGTTAAACTGTCTTCAGGTATGGCTGATATGATGAAGTTAAATACAGGAATGCGCCGCATGGATTCCCTAATGGTAGCTTCTAATATAAAGAAAATGAGCCGTTTGGAACTTCTATACACCTGCGTGTCTAATCTTGCCAGATTGATGAAAAATCTTAATGATTCGGCATTACCAGAGGGACTTCTTCATTATACTGATGATGATGACCACAACAAGGTGCTTTATCATAACCGCAGTGAAGATACGGACTCCAAAACAGAGCAAATATTAAAAGATGCGGCACTTATCATTTCAGCTTGTGGCAGTCGTTATGATGAATACAGCGAATATCAGCTTATGCTCCGAGCCATCAGTGAACAGACAAAATCTGACGATGATGGCAACCTGACACTTAAGAGTGCACATGACGGAATGGATTCAAATATCATGCAGAACCCTGCTGACCCAGATGCCACTTATCGAAAGAAAGCAGGCAATGATTACAGGGGTTATACCGCCAATGTTGTAGAAGTTGCGGATGATAATCATAATAGTATTACAGTTGACTATCAGTACGAGAAGAATACCTATAGCGACAGCCAATTTCTCAAGGACTACATTGAGCAACAACCGGATGATGGCCCACATGCCATACTCACAACAGATGGTGGATACTGTGGAATGGAAAACAGCAAGCTTGCGGAAAGCAAGAAAATAACATTGGTAACTACAGACCTTAAGGGAACCGAGGTCAGTGATCACTGGGCTGATTTTGAATTCAACGAAGATGGTACAAAACTGCTAAAGTGTGCAGCCGGGCATGAACCCAAAAGTAGCTCCTATGACAAAAACACACAGAAATGCAAAGCATCATTTCCCCTAGCCACATGCAAAAATTGTCCTTATTACAGCCAGTGCCACCCAAAAGAACACAAACGTGTCGCCACAATTAAAGTTGCAATGCGTACAGCGTTTCATGCCAAACAGCAACGCTTCTTGAAAACAGAAGAATTCAAGAAATTGGCACGTTTCCGAAACGGAGTAGAAACTGTTCCTGCAGCACTTCGTAGCAGACACAATGTCGATAAAATGCCAGTTCGTGGCTATATTAAAACAAAGCTGTTTTTCGGCTTTAAGATTGCCGGAATGAATGCCCGAAAACTGGTCAGATATCTGACCGGTTTAGTTAAAGTCGCCCCTTATCCAAAAACAGTCTGAAAAACAGGTTGAAAATAGGCATGACTGTTAGATTATAAAACACCTTCAGAAATAAAGTGTGGTGTTTTTGAAGCAATATGTTGAGTTTTCAAGGTGCAAAATATAAATATTTCTATAAACCGCCCCATTTGTCGGGTAACTCATCATAT
>JBGVHH010000105.1:0-3625 GCA_045122195.1 Agathobacter sp. | reverse complement strand
GAAGAAACTATGCATCAATCATCACATCCGTGGATTATAGAGCGTTGATGACGCAATAAAATGCTTAGTCCTCTTGATTACAAAAGAAGCTGCGGTAATAGATATGTCAAGGGTGCAAAAGCACCTCTACGAGGCATGCCCCTTGACATATCTATTGCTGTAGCTAAAAAGGCATCCAAGAGGACTAAGTATCAGACTGCCAAAAGGGCAATCTTGAAATAAGGAAACAAGAAGAGTATGATGTAACCAACAATTCAAAGCCTGATTCATTTATCAGAACGTCTTAGGTGAACTCTAATCTTTTATTTCCGCAGGTAAATTTACGCAGTCAAAAAAAGAGAAAGAAATTGACCGACATGTATCTGGATGATAAAATTTCTAAAGAAGCTTACGAGGAAAAATACAGTGAATTGAATCACAAACTGGACAAGTGTGAGGAAGAGAAGCTGTTGTTTTCCGAGAATGCTCTGTCCCAGAAGAATATTGCAAGCCGTATGAAAACCATTAGAGCAAAGCTTAAGAATGCCGATGTGACGGATGAATTTGACAGACTGGTATTTGAAAGCATTGTGGAGAAGGTGATTGTCGGAGAGATTGCAGAGGATGGCAGTACTGACCCATACAAGCTTACCTTTGTATTAAAGGGTATGGATGATTGTAGTGTGCCGGATGCGAGGAACAGGTACAAAAATCTTCATAAGCAGGCAGTATAAAAACAACAAGGAGGAGCTTAAAATGAGCGATAATCACGACTTGTTGAATGATAATGATATGTGTTCTTTTTCAGGACACGAGGCAAAGGATATGTGTTTCAACTGCGGTGACCACGCATGTGGAGACGGTTTGTTTATTGTCAAAAGAAAAACAATAATCTTTAGAAAGAGAGGAATAAGACCGTGCTATTTATTTGTTATCCCAAATGTTCAACCTGCCAGAAAGCAAAAAAGTGGCTTGAGGCAAACAATATTGAATACAATGAACGTCATATTGTTGAGGACAATCCAACCTATGACGAGTTAAAGGAATGGTACGCTAAAAGTGGCCTTCCAATTAAAAAATTTTTTAATACCAGTGGACTTCTTTACAAAGAAATGAAACTTAAGGACAAGCTTCCTAGTATGAGCGAAGAAGAACAGTTAAAATTGCTTGCTTCTAATGGGATGTTGGTAAAGCGTCCGGTGATTGTAAATGGTGATACTGTGCTTGTGGGATTCAGGGAAGCTGAATGGAAAGAGAAAATCTAACCAATAACAAAGGAGTAAAGAAGAATGATGAATTCGGTTTTATTTATTCTGCTGGGGTATTTATCTGGTAGTGTCTTATATGCAAAGATATTTGGTATGTTATTTAAAAAGAAGGATATTGTGAAAGAAAGCCGTGACGGGAATCCTGGGACTGCAAATGCTTTTATGGAGGGAGGAGTTTTGTGCGGAATCTGTACCCTTATATGTGATTTGCTGAAAGGAATGCTTCCGGTTTATTTATATATGCAATCTTTGGATATACAAAAATCGCAAGGGATTATGATTTCCTTGGTATTGGCTGCGCCGGTATTAGGTCATGTTTTTTCAATTTTTAATAACTGGAAAGGTGGGAAGGGGATAGCAACAACTTTTGGTTGTCTGCTAGGGTTATTCCCAGATTTGAGTGCAGCGTTGATTCTGGCATTTTTCTTTATCTTTTTCTCTTTGGTGATTCGGGTGACGCCTCATTATGACAGGACAATTTGGACGTATATAGCATCGGTGGTGGCAATGATATTATTAAAAATTAATCTTTGGATTTCTATTGGATTTACTGCAATCACGGGAATTGTTTGTGTTCGTATGTATAACAGTAGTGAAGAAAGGGAAAAATGTAGGGTTAGAATGATATGGAAACGTTAATTTTGTCGTGTGGTACTGGTGGAGGACATAATGCAGCAGGAGGAGCTGTTGCAGAAGAACTAAAACGAAGAGGACATCATGTGAATATGATGGATCCTTACGAGTTGTCCAGCAGAAAACTGGCGGATATGATTGGTAACATTTATATACGGATTGCCCAACGAACCCCTGCTTTGTTTGGATTCATTTATTTGTTGGGAGAAGGATATCGAAGACTTCCATTTCGGTCACCTGTGTATTTTGTTAATAAAAAAATGACAGAATTAATGGAACAGTATTTAAGGGAACATCCGGTAGACTTTATTATTATGCCACATTTATTTCCTGCTGAAATCATCACCAATATGAAAAAACACGGAATGAAGGTGCCGAAAACCATCTTTATTGCCACAGACTATACCTGCATTCCATTTACAGAGGAAACGGAATGTGATTATTATGTGATTCCGCATCGACAATTAAAGGATGAGTTTGTAAATCGAGGAATTTCAGAAAAGAAATTGTTGTATTTTGGAATTCCTACTAGTGCTGCATTTTGGAAAGAGATTTCGAAAGAGGAAGCAAAGAGGAGACTGGGACTATCTTTAGAGAAACATTACATTCTGATTTCAGGTGGAAGTATTGGAGCCGGAAGTCTGGAAAAAGCGATTAATCTGGTATGTAAATATCTGAAAGAACAACAGGACACAGAATGTATTGTAATTTGTGGAAATAACAAGTATTTATACACGAAGCTGACAAAGAAGAGAAAGAATTATCCTCAGATGCACCTGATTGGTAATACGAAACAGATGGCATTGTATATGAAAGCCAGTGATGTGTTTCTTTCAAAACCGGGAGGTTTGTCGTCTACAGAGGCTGCTGTAGCAGGAGTACCATTGATTCACATATCACCAATTCCCGGCTGTGAAACACATAACCGAAGATTTTTTCAAACCAGACATATGTGTATTGCCGTAAATAATATGCAAAAGCGCCTAATTCGAGCTATTGAATATATCAGGAGCAGGGAGGTTTCTTCAAAAATACGAAAGGCACAGTGGACTTATGTAAATAGAAATGCCAGTGGGGATTTGTGTGATTGGATTGAAAGAGAATATGTAAAATAAAAAGGATTAATTTCTATACCGCCTTATAAACAATATGGGTTAAGGCGGTATTTTTTTGCCACAAAAACAATAATTTTCTTTTTTTGAAACTATTTGTAAATATTCGCAGTCCTAGTAAGTGTAACAAGAAAAAGGAGGACAAGAATATGTTAATGGAAAATTATGGAAGACAAGGAGTAGGAGTAGAGGAAACAATTGCAAGAGGTACTATGACCGGGGCAACACGTGTTGCGGAATATGAAGTAAATAAGCATAGACTTATGGTAAAGCTTAGCATTTTACTTACAACATCTTTTATTTTCACAGTTCTCGGATTAGTGGGACAGTTGGAAATAGGAGAAGCGTTGCAACTTGGACTGATGGGAGGAATGTTTTTTTATATTGGTAGTAGAATCAGAAACACAATTGGAATTGGATGGTTATTCAGTATAATTATTTCAATTGTATATATTGGAATTTCAGTTTATCTTCTTGATACATTTGTTATACTGTAAGCGCTAAATAATCCCCCGTAGGGATATTAGAAATGGCATCCCTAAGGATGCCAGACATTTGGAGCATTTCACTCCACATTATTTTCACATTGTTTTCGAGCAGCTTCGCTCCATGGAGCTAACTGTTCAAGTTCAT
>JBGVHH010000104.1:0-11048 GCA_045122195.1 Agathobacter sp. | reverse complement strand
TTCAAGAACGCTCCAGCGTTCTTGCTGCGGAATGCGCGTCAGCTTTGCTGACATCTTCCTCTGCGCATTCCTGCAATCCGCCGGAGGCTTTTATCTCAGTTGGGGGATTGTACCCTCCAATGAGACAAATATGTTTTTACTCTCCACTTATAGAAGTGGGAGTCTCCCCAACTGAGATGAACCGTCCCTACTGTTGCTGGTGAATATAGCCCTCGTCGTCGATGATGACGCCTATGGATATACTTTCCAGATAATCATATACTCTTTGTTGATCCTTGCTGTCCGCAAAGTAATAAGTCTTTGCTTCCTTCTGCTGCCCTGGCAGGATTTTAACCTTTAAATCACTTGTCTCATTATCGCCAGAAAATTCAAGATTTACCTGCATAGTATCCAAGGTCTTGTTGTTGAACCAGAAATTTCCCATGCTATAAATAATTGGTTTTCCATTGTAATACTCCATACCCTGAAGACAATGAGAATGTGCTCCTATTATCACATCTGCCCCTGAATCTATGTATTCTCTTGCAGTTTGTGTCTGTGCTTCTTCCAATTCTGTTGAATACTCAGTTCCCCAGTGAACATATACAATTACAAAATCAGCATTGACTTTTGCTTCTTGAATAGTCTGCTTTAATAGTGCTGTATCATAACATCTGAGTACGCCCGGACTGTCTTCAGTGGCCTCTGGTGTCATGATATTTTTCTCTGCTCTTGTTGCACCTACAAACGCAATCTTTTTGCCATCCACTTCCTTGTATACTGGAGCCATGGCGTCATTTATATTTCTACCTGCTCCAAAATATGAAATTTGTGCCCCATCAAGAGTATCTAATGTATCAATAAACGCCTGCTCTCCATAATCATATACATGATTATTGGCAAGCGAAACCACATCAACTCCCAAATCCTGAAGAACAGATACTCGACTTGGATTCGCCCTGAAGGTATATGCCTTTCCATCCATTGGAGAACCATTTTCGCTATAAGCAAATTCATTGTTCACACAGGTAATGTCCGCATTTTGCATATTGGAAATATACGTCTGGGAGATACAACCACGTATTCCGTTGTCACAATTGTCAAGCTGTGCTGTTGTCACTGCATCGTCAGCCAGACTAATGTCACCTGCAAAACAAACTGTGAAATCATACTTGCCTTCCTGCTCATCTTCATTCTCTGAAGAGCTTTGCGTGGAAGACTCTGTGTTATCTTCTGATGCTGTTTCTGTTGTCTCAGTGGTTTTTGATACTTTTTCTTTTTTGTCACTATCACCTATTGCATCTGCAACAGTCTGTCCACATCCGGAAATCAGTAAGCCTGTAGCTGCTACAACTGCAAATAATTTATTTAGTTTCATCTATATTTACCTTTTTCTTTTCTAGTCGGTAATTTACATATGTTTTTATCAGATAGTAAATCACACCAAAGGTTGGTACACCAATAAGCATTCCAATAAGTCCAAATAATCCTCCACCCATTAAGATTGCAAATACTACCCAGAATGGTGAAAGACCTGTTGATTCTCCAAGAATCTTTGGTCCTATGATATTTCCATCTATCTGCTGTAAAATCGCAATGAAGATAATGAAAATAATACCTTTTGATGGATTGTCTAAAAGTACAATTATTGCGCTAGGAATTACTCCAATGTACGGACCAAAAAATGGAATAATGTTAGTCACACCAATTATTACACTAATAAGTACATAGTATGGTATACTCAGTATCCTACATCCAATTAAACATAAAATTCCCATAATAAGTGAATCTACTAATTTTCCACTGATAAATCCACCAAAAATCTTGTTACTTTCTTTCAGTACATCTACAATTATGGCTGATTGTTTTTCACTGAAAAATGCCTTTATGAGCTTATTGAACTGTCTTGCAAAGGTTTCTTTGCTTGAAAGTACATAAATTGCAACAATTACTCCTATAAGAACATTTAACGCCCCACTAAAGAATGCCATAATTCCATTAATAATCAATGAAACCTGTCCTAGAAGATTCGTTTTTATCCATCCTGTTGCAAAGTCAATTCCCTCTCCATAAAACTGGTTGGCAATCGTTTCCAGCTCTTTATTTTTTCTTACCAGACTATCTAATTTTTCTGTAACATCCTTTATCTGGCCAGGAAGAATATCCTTTAAACTTATTACGCTTGTATATATCTGTGGAATAACCATAAAAAGTAAAAGTGTGATTACAGCAATCACAATTACAAGAGTAATAAAAATGGCAGGCATTCTCATGGAAATCTTCTTTTCCTTACACTCTTCCTTTAACTCTTCCTCATTTTTGTCCTGGATACACGGCTTCTTTGCAAAATGCTTTACATAAAAATTTGTGAGACCATTCTCATAAAATACAACCATCGGGTTTATCAGATATGCAAGTACTACTCCCAAAATAATAGGAGTGAGTATTCCTAATATTTTATTTATTGTACTCGTAATGGAATCCCAATCATAAATAACAAAAACAACCAGAACTGTTCCTGCTAAAGCTAAAAATGTTGGAAAGCCTTTCGTAATTGATTCTCGAAAAAACCCTTTTTTCTTGTTTTCTTCCATTCTATCTCCCTCTTTTGTCTTTTAAAACTTACTTTCTTGATTTCATCTGCATATGCTCTTTTAATATTTCCCTGAATAACTGTTCTGCAGTCCAGCCTATATTACTCTCTGTAAGAACAGCTTTTAATTTCACATTTTCAATATTTTCTTTTTTGTATTCATCAAGAAATACATCAAGCATTTTTGAATTAATACCCGAAAAAACCATCATCTCCATTGAAAATCCAGGTCCAATATACGTTCCCTTCGTTCTAGAAAAACCGATTATTCCTGCTAACGATCCCAGTTTTTGATTATAATCAGAAAGTGAAACAGGACATACCTTTGCATTAATTATTGTTGCTACTTTTTCTATTTGTTTTTTCTTTTTTTCATTTATTCCAAATAATAATATTACTGACATGTTTATTTAATCATTTCATCCTTTTTATTGCCAACACAGTAGCTATTTCTGCTTTTTTTCTTGATTTTATATAGCATATTGTCAGCAGTATGTAGAAAATCCCATACCTTATTTTCCCTGTCTGGTATGTCACAGCACAATCCCTGTGATATAGTGACTATTGGAAGAGCCTTTGAATATGTGTGCTCTATATTTCTATCTACTATTTTCTTTTTTAACTCCAGCGCATACTCAACAGCATCATCTTTAGTAGCATTTTCATAAATAAGCACAAATTCATCTCCACCGTATCTGGCACAAAATCCATTGTGTTTGTTCGCCATCTCCTGGATACACTCTGCAACTTCTATCAGACACTCATCACCTCTTTGATGTCCGTAGTTATCGTTAAACTCTTTAAAATAATCAATATCCAGAATTTCAATAATAAATGGCATTTTCTTCTGCTTTGCTCTTGTAAATGCCTCATCAGCAAAATCAGATAAAACGGCTCTATTTGCCAGACCTGTGAGTGGATCCGTTCCTGATTTTACCACCAGTTTCTCATTCTCTTTTTCTATCTCTTTTCTTGCCTGATTTGCATTCTCCAAACTGTTTCGTAGATTCAAAACCGTTCCTATCATGCTTTTTGATTCAGTTTCACGCTTTTCAGATAACTCATAAAATAAGCCTGCGGCCTGTAGATATTCGGCATTTTTATGATTTTTTCTGTAAAACTTTATCTTCAACGAAATCGATTTAAGCTGCATATCTGTTATATTAAAGCTTCTAATCATAGGCTCTAACGTATCAAGGATATGCCAAAATTCAACCTCTTTATCGCACTCCAAAAGCATCTGAGCATATTTGAAATAATCCTCCACCATATCCATAAATGCTATGTTTTCAGATACGGCGCTATCAATCTGCTCTATACACTCATCACGCTTTTCCACCTGTCCACTTTTATGGTAATAATAGGCCTCTGTGATAAGTGTTCCAATCTTATCCAGATAATCTGATTTTGGCCAGTGCTCTTTTTTTATTATTTCAATAATGTCATCTATTCCATCGAATCTAAGCTGATTGACACGACAGGTCACTATGTTGCTATAGATACACATAATTGTTGAATGATAGCCTTCTGAATCCGGCTGTGTCTGTATGTACGCCAAAGCATCTTCCAAATATCCCAGTGCTTCCGCGTATCGTTCGCCCTGTATATTCAAAACACCACAGTTGATGTTTATTATCATTTCTTCCTCTAACAGATTGTATTTCCTACAGTACATCAAACCATTAAGATAATAGTCATATGCTATAGGCAGGTTTCCCCTTATTACAGCTACAATTCCAAGTATGTTGTAACTTCTGGCAATATATGCCCACTCACCAACTTTTTTTAGATGCTCAATTGCTTTGATTGTGGATGAAAAATAATTATCCCCATCGTTTAGACAATAATATGTCTCTGCCAAATAGTAATATGCAAATCCCAACAATTTTGAATCATTGATATTAGTTGCATAATCGATGATGTCATTACAGTATTTTAAGGTGAGCTCAGCGTTCACCCCATGATTTTCTGTTACCTTATTTGTCCACTGCCTGACAATCTCATTATATTCACTAAAATTCAACTAAGCTCACCTCCTGTATATTTTTATCACTGAATTTTTCCCAAATATGTCATTGGATCTATAGGTACTCCATCCTTCTCCAGTTCTAAATAAATGTTACTTCCTTCTACTGTATAAAATCTAGATGGTGTTGCAACAACTCCAATAATATTTCCAGCTTCTACTGTATCTCCTATAGCAAATTTCACATCCTCGAGCTGTCCATATGTGAGTGTATACCCATCTCCTAAATCTTCTACCATTGTACATCCTGTCTCTTCACAGGTATATACATCTATTACTTTGCCATCCGCAGCTGCCAGCACTTCTTTTCCTTTATCCGCCTTTACCACGATACCTCTATTATACTGATATTGATCTAAAGTTGGAAAATAAATTGTCTTATCCATTGAAAATGGCAACACTACATCTCCCTTACATGGCCATGTAGTAATCGAGCTCTCTGAAAAATGCAACTGTTCAACCTCAGTCTGAATAGTTTCCGCTTCAGTTTGCTGAATTTCTGTCTCCTGCTCACTTTCCTGAATCTGCGTACTTTGCTCTGTGTTGTTCTGCTTTTCTGTCTCCTTAGGTGTTTGCTTCGGCTTTACTATAGAAGCTGTTTGAGATATTTCCGTCGGAACTTCATCCTCGGAACTAAGTTGTGTTGAATATACCGCTGCAAATCCTATGGTTCCAGCCACAAGACATGCCGCTGCTGCAATATATTGTTTTTTCATAGGACATTTCCTCCATTATCACTTGTTATGATAATAGTGTTTACTGTCCTATTAATTTTTATTCATTTTTTTATTTATAATATTGCTAAGAGTAGCAAACTGTTCAAGGGAAAGTGCCTCTCCTCTAATATTTGGTGCAACACCTAACTCTTCAATACTTTCCTGAATAAGTTCCTTTGAAAGGGGAATTCCACCATAATTATTCAATCCATTTGCTAGTGTTTTTCTTCTTTGATTGAATGAGCCTCTGATAACCTTAAACATCAGTTTCTCATCATCCACCTTCACTGGTGGCTCAGCATGTCTTGTAAGCCTTATTACCGAGCTTCCAACTTTTGGCTGTGGCATAAAGCAGCTTGGCGGAACATTTACAATAATCTCAGGCATTGCATAATACTGAACTGCAAGGGAAAGTGCTCCGTATTCCTTAGAACCCGGGCCTTCCTGCATTCTGTCGGCAACTTCCTTTTGAACCATGATTGTTATACTGTCAATTGGTACATGGCTTTCAAATAACTCCATTATAATTGGCGTTGTAATGTAATATGGTAAGTTTGCAACAACCTTTATTGGCTTTCCCTGATTGTATTTTTCTGCTAACGCATTTATGTCTACTTTTAAAATGTCTTTATTTATCACTTCCACGTTATCATATGCGCTAAGTGTATCCTCCAAAATAGGTATCAAATTGCTATCAATCTCTACAGATACTACCTGTCTGGCAGCTTCACATAGATACTGCGTCATTGTTCCAATTCCCGGTCCGATCTCAAGAACCATATCATCCTTGGTAACCTCTGCTGCATCTATTATCTCTTCTAGTATATTCGAATCTATCAAAAAATTTTGTCCAAATTTCTTCTGAAAATTGAAATTATATTTTTGTAAAACTTCTATCGTATTCTTTGGATTTCCTAATAAAGCCATATTTCACTCCTTTTCTTTCAATTTTAGCATAAATGTGTTACAATATACATGTTATTTATTATTTTTATTTTTTCGGAGGTATAGTTATGAATTTTAGTATTGAAGGCGAACCATTACCAGTGGTAATCTGTAATCTCGAAGCAAACGAAACAATGATTACAGAAAAAGGTGCTATGTCTTGGATGACTCCAAACATGCATATGGAGACATCATCAAACGGCGGTTTTGGAAAAATGATTGGTCGTGCATTCTCTGGTGAAAGCATGTTTGTAAACCGCTACACAGCAATGGGTGGTCAGGGAATGATTGCTTTTGCATCAAGCTTCCCAGGTTCTATCCGTCCATTCAATATTGCTCCTGGTCAGGAAATCATTGCTCAGAAATCAGCATTCCTCGCTTCAACTGCAGGTGTTGAGCTTTCTGTTCATTTCCAGAAAAAATTCGGAGCAGGACTTTTTGGTGGTGAGGGATTCATCATGCAGCGTCTCTCAGGAAACGGAATGGTATTTCTTGAGTTTGACGGATATGTAAAAGAGTATGAACTTGCTCCTGGTCAGCAGCTTGTAATTGACACTGGATACCTTGCTGCAATGACAGCTAGCTGTAACATCGAAATTCAGAGTGTTCCTGGTCTTAAAAATGCTTTATTTGGTGGTGAAGGATTATTCAACACTGTTATTACAGGACCTGGTAGAGTATGGCTTCAGAGTATGCCTGTTTCTCAGCTTGCTGGATCAATCAGCCCATACATCGTTACAGGAAAATAATCTACATATTAAGAATAAATTTTTCCCACGAGAGATTTTCTCCCGTGGGATTTTTTATGCTTTTACTTTTGTAAACAATCTAAATGCGTTTCGCCTTGTTATCTCTTCTACTTCCTCTGGTTTTATTCCTTTAATTTGTGCTATTTTTTCAATTATATAAGGAATCATTGAAGAATCATTTCTTTTTCCACGATTTGGTTCCGGCGCCATATACGGACAGTCCGTTTCAAGTACAATTTTTTCGATTGGAATCGCTTCTACTGTCTCAACTAATTTTTTTGCATTTTTAAAGGTAACTACTCCGCCGACTCCTATGAAATAACCCATTTTGATAAACTCCTGCGCCATCTCTTTTGAGTAAGAATAGCAGTGGATAACTCCCGGTATCTCTTCAGCTCTGGCTTCTTTCATCACTTTCATTGTATCTTCTGCCGCATCCCTTGAATGAATAATCACCGGAAGCCCCGTCTCCCTTGCAAGCTCTAGCTGTCTCTTAAACCAAACTCTCTGCTGCTGTTGCACCTTGGCTTCTTTATCCCAGTAGTAATCTAAACCTATTTCACCTATTGCTACTGTCTTCTCAAGAGAGGCCTGCTGTCTCAACCATTCAAAGCTTTCCTCATTTAGTCCCTCTATATCACTTGGATGCACTCCAACTGCTGCATAGATAAAATCATATTCTCTTGCAAGCTTTATTGTTTCCTTGCAGGATTCAATTGATGCACCAACATTTATGATTGGGCATACTCCACTTTCTTTTACTTTTCTAATTGTCTCATCTCTATCACTATCAAATTTCCTGTCGTCGTAATGTGCATGTGTTTCAAAAATCATTTTCTACCTCGTTATTAATTTGTATTAGACTTTACACTTGTATTTTGATTTGTAAGATACTGCTCCACAATACAACCTAGTTTCTACTCACCACTTATAGAAGTGGGAGTCTTCCCAACTGAGATAAATAAAACACAGCCTACATAGACTGTGTCATTTTTAAATCTATTAGTGTCATAAGCGACTCTGAATCAAGAGCGAGTGTTTCACACTCTTCAACCCATTTTGCATATTCTTCACTGTTTTCATCAGCTGGCTCGTTCTCTGTGAGAGCTTCCATCTTTGCATTTACCTCTGCAAATTCTTTTTTAATCTCTTCTAATGAAGATTCCTTTGTAGAAATCATAAAGTCCTCCTAATCAGTTTAAAAAATTCTGCTGTAATAATTCTAACTCTTCTATATCAATGCAGTTGGGAATAGAATCATTTTCAACAGCTTTCATACATTCATCGAAGTTTATCCACATAACAGAATCAATTTCTTCCTGCTGGATACAAAGCTTTGCTGGTTCAACATCTCTCCAAAGCAAAAAAACCTTTGCTATCTGATTGTCCCTGAATCTCTCGCCATGAAATTCTTCGTCTATCTGAACTCTTCGAAGTCCACATTCCACAAGTTCGCTTTCATCTACCACAAGTCCAAGCTCTTCCTTTAATTCACGAAGAGCAGACGGTATATAATCTACTCCTGCCGGAATATGTCCCGCACTTGAGATATCATAACATCCAGGAAAAGAATCCTTCTGCATACATCTCTTCTGAAGCAAAATCTGAACATAGCCTTCATGTCTTCTTGCAATCCAGACATGGGCTGTTCTGTGCATTATATTATTTTGATGCGCTTTTTTTCTCTCTATGGTTTCTCCAGTAGGATTACCATTTTCGTCTACAATATCAAAAAACTCCATGCAACGCCTCCGCTTAAACTCCCGATTAAGTCTTAATGTACTCTCGGAATCTTTTTAAATGATTCCGAAAGTACATTCATATTATAAAGGAGGTTTTTTGTTTTGCATAGAGTTTTTTGTTTATAAATATGCGATTATTATGCTATTTCTGCTCCTGATGGCATATCTTTTTCAGGCTTAAGAAGTGCAAGGTTTCCTTCTGCATCCTCTGCACAAAGGAGCATTCCTTCTGAGAGAACACCTGCGAGTTTCGCTGGTTTTAAGTTTACAAGTACCATTACTTTTTTACCTACCATCTCTTCTGGTGAGTAGTATTTTCTGATTCCAGATACAATCTGCTTAACCTGGCTTCCTATTTTAACCTGAGAACAAAGTAATTTCTTTGATTTCTCTACTGCTTCGCAGGCAATGATTTCTCCTACCTGGAACTGCATTTTCATGAAATCATCAAAAGTAATCTCTGGCTTTGCCTCAATGTCAATTACGTCCTCATCAGCTGCGTTATCGGCATCTGACGCATCAGCACCTGCAAGCTTAGCCTGTTCAGCTTCGAACTCTGCTTTCTGTGCTGCCTGGATTTTCTCAACTTCTGGCATTACATCTTCAGCTTTAAGTCTTCCGAATAAAATTTCTGGCTTGTCAGTAACCTTATTGCCACTTTCGTATAATCCAAATTTGTCAAGGTCATCAAAGTCACGGAGTGTTGTGTTTAACTGTGCCACTATCTTCTCTGCAGTATCTGGAAGGAATGGATGAAGTAAGCTTGCTCCGATTGTGATTGACTCTGTAAGGTTGTAAAGTACCTCAGCAAGTCTATCTTTAAGTGCATCATCCTTTGCAAGTACCCATGGTGCTGTCTCATCGATGTATTTGTTGCAACGACGGAAAAGTGCGAACACCTCTGTAATTGCATCTGCTACTCTAAGCTCTTCCATCTTCTTCTCAACAGAAGCCTTTGTTCCTGAAACTACAGCCTTAAGGTCTGCATCGATTTCCTCTGAAGTCTTTTCAGGCTTTCCATCTATTACGATTGCTGAATCAGGACCGGCTGTCACACCTGTACTCTTAACAACTCCGTCAAAATACTTGTTGCTCATTGAAACAGTTCTGTTTACAAGGTTTCCAAGAATATTTGCAAGGTCTGAGTTAAATCTCTCGATTACTAAATCCCATGTGATGATTCCATCATTTTCAAATGGCATCTCATGAAGTACGAAGTAACGTGTTGCATCTACTCCGAAAAGTCTTACCATATCGTCTGCGTAAATCACGTTTCCTTTTGACTTACTCATCTTGTCTCCACCCTGGAGTAACCATGGATGTCCAAATACCTGCTTAGGTAATGGAAGGTCAAGTGCCATAAGGAAAATTGGCCAGTAAATTGTGTGGAAACGAACAATGTCTTTTCCGATAAGATGAAGGTCTGCTGGCCAGTTCTTATCAAAGAATTCTGATGATCCGTCTGGGTCATATCCAATTCCTGTGATATAGTTTGTGAGAGCGTCAAGCCATACATATACTACGTGCTTTGGATCAAAGTCTACCTGGATTCCCCATGTAAAGGAAGTTCTTGATACACATAAATCCTGAAGTCCTGGAAGAAGGAAGTTGTTCATCATCTCGTTTTTACGTGATACTGGCTGAATGAACTCTGGATGGGTGTTGATATGCTCAATAAGTCTGTCAGCGTATTTGCTCATTTTGAAAAAGTATGCTTCCTCTTTTGCTGGTTTTACTTCTCTTCCACAGTCAGGGCATTTTCCGTCTACAAGCTGTGACTCTGTCCAGAATGACTCACATGGAGTACAGTAAAGTCCTTCATATGAGCTCTTGTAAATGTCTCCCTGATCATATAATTTTTTGAAAATCTTCTTTACGCACTTTTCATGGTCCTCATCTGTTGTACGGATGAATTTGTCATGTGAAGAGTTTACCAGATTCCAAATGTCTTTTACCTGATCTGAAATTCCGTCTACGAATTCCTTTGGAGTGATTCCTGCTGCCTGTGCTTTTTCCTCAATTTTCTGACCATGCTCATCTGTTCCTGTCTGGAAAAATACCTCATAGCCTTCTGCTCTTTTGTATCTTGCAATTGCATCAGCAAGGATTATCTCATATGTGTTTCCAATATGAGGCTTTCCTGATGTATATGCAATCGCTGTTGTCATATAGAATTTACCTTTGTTTGCCATTTTGCTTTCCTCCTATTAAAAAAGTCCCGTCTTCACACTACATGAAGACGAGACATAATCCCGTGTTACCACTTCTATTCACGCCAGCCTTGCGACCTGCGCCTCA
>JBGVHH010000103.1:0-46841 GCA_045122195.1 Agathobacter sp. | reverse complement strand
TCAAACTGGAAGCACAATTCCTTTGGGTTTCTATCATACATAAACTGTTTCTTAGCATTGTCAACAGACTGTCCTGTAAGCTGATTCTTCAACTCAATAGCAACAATAGGGATTCCGTTAAGAGAAAGAACCATGTCTATTGAGTTTTCATTCTTTGTAGAATACTTAAACTGTCTTGTACACGTAAGAATATTTGCATTATATTTTTCAATAACATTCTGGTTAAGGCTGGTGTTCTGTTTAAAGAAAGCAACCTTAATCTTTGCTCCCCTGTCCTCGAATCCATGTCTAATAACGTGAAGCAATCCGAATGTGTCAACGCTTTCTTGAAATCTCTTGTAGAGCTTCTTTTCTGCGTCTGTTCCGTAATTTCTTTCGTATCTTTGCCATTCTTTAGGCTGTGTAGTCTTAATAAACTCAATCAGCTTTGGCAAATCTATAGCTTTTTCTCGGTCATAAGTGCTTAAATCGCCTTTAGTGTAGCCACCAGAGGTCAACATGTAGGATTCTATGTCCGATTCAAAACGCTTTTCTTTTATATCCATTAGCTTTTTTCCTTTCCGCTAGATTACGAACACAAATAGTAAATCCAGCTTTTAAATGTCATTTTGCATTTATAGTCTACTTTTACAAGTTTTCCATTTTTTCCACTTGTTGCTAATGCAAATCCAATTTTTATATAATCACATTTTTCGACTTCAATATACTTATTAGGAGCACCTTCTGGAATACAAGTTCTAACATAAACTTTTTCATCTACGTTTATATCTGTCAGTTCTTTCAAAAGATTTTTATTAATGAACTTATTATTTACATAATCATATTCAACATCATAAACAGAAATTTTTCTTATTCCGTTTGGAGATGAAACAGAAAATACTTCGTCTCCTGACTGCCCTAAATCAATTAATGTGTCTACCTCATCTAATTCTTCATTAGATAAATTTTCAATTTCAAATTTTTCATATAATAATTTCTTTGAAATTTTTATACTCCACCAATGTCCTATCATATATAAAACAAATAAGACAAGCGTTACCACTGCAGAAATATTAGAAATAATTTGCCACATATTACTCAACCTCTTTCTTCCCAGTCACATATTCATAAATGAGTGACTTTTTATAGCTTTCCATATCTTCAATAAGCTGTTCTTTAGCTGAAATAAGATTGTCTATTTCGGTGCATTTTTCATCTAAATAATTAGCAATCTCTTCTTGTTCTTGTAATGATGGCAATAGAACAGGTAGCTTCTTTAATAATTCTTGGCTCAAAGAAGCTCTTGTTACTAAGTTCATCTCTTTTACAAAGAATTTTCTATGTATTTCACTTCTGAAATAATATTTTGCATATTCTGGTAAGAGTTCATTTTGATTGTTTGGTCTGAATCTAATAACAAATCCAGCAAACACCGCATTTTCAATAGTTTTTAAGCAAGTTGATGTAAATCCCACTTCCTCTATTGTTTCAGATGTTCTTGTAAAAAATACATCTCCATATTTAACTGAATAATTTTCTCTATCTGAGTCACTTGACTCAACCAATCCTGAAACAGCTTCTGGTAAACTATAATTTTTATAAACATCTCCATAACTAACAAATGGAAATCCTGTTCCAAAACTCTCAGATGATTTACTAATTCCATTTTGACATGTTCCTAAAAATCTTAATCTTTTTGCATTCCAATTTTTAGGAATATTTCCAATATATTCAATTCCAGAATTTTTCATCTCAATATCAGGATTAAGTCCTTTCGTAACTGCCTCTGTAATTAATGACTGCTTATATTTTTTATAATCTTCAATAGTAGCCTTAGTTGTTTCAATAACGTTGTCGATTTCTCTAACCTTTTCATCTAAGAAATCAGCTATTTTTTTCTGTTCTGCATTTGAAGGCATTGGGATTTTTTGTCCCATTAAATTTTCAGACGAAATTCTAAGTCGTATTTCAAGAATACCATTAGCAAATCTTCTCATTTGCTTTTGAAATTCAGTTGTTGTAAGTAAATAGTTTATGAATCTTAACTCCGAATCCTCTGTATTTTTAAACACATAATATACTGGACTTACACAGCCATCATAATTTGAAATACCAACAGAACCTATAATGATGTTCATGCTGTTTGCAACAATAGTATCTTTATAGGCAATTTTATATTGTGTAATATCTTCTTTTGACTTATTGCCCTGATTTCCTTTGTCTTCATAAGGCAAAACGCCTTTTTCTTTTGTTAGAGATAATACATTAGTGAATTTTACGGGATTATTTTTTTCATTTATTTCTATTACGCAATGTTTTAATTTTTTGAGTTTCCATTCCTCTGGAATTTGCCCAATCCATTCAACCCCAGAATCTTTCATTTGTCTTGCCATATTATTTATCCCCCTTACCAAATAAAGTGTTAAGAGATTTCATAATATTCTGTTCTTTCTCAGAAATTCTTTCAGCAATCACATCTGTTGCTTCTGGTGCTTCATATTTGTAGAAATAGCGTGTAAATGGAATTTCATAGCCAACCTTTGTTTTAGACTTTTCAATCCATGCTTCCTCATTATATGGCTTAACTTCTCTATTAAAGTATGAATCAATATCCTCTGTTAATGGAACATTTTCAAAATCACGTTTAGAAGCGTCTCCTACAGGCTGATTCTTCTTGCCTTTAGTAATCTTATTTCCATCTTCATCATAAGATGGTGTTTCAATCTGGATTCTGTTAAATCCAAAATCTTCATTATTGAAAATCTTAGACTCACAAGTCTTGTCTCCTAAGCTATATGTCTCATTATTTTTGAACTCACCATAAGCCTGAACAATAATAGCTCTGCAATCATCTGTAATATCATTACGCTTAGAACCAATGTTTTTTCTTCTTGGAACTACCATATTAGAAGCGTCAATGAGTTGAACCTTGCCTTGTCTATGTTCTGGCTTATTCTTTGAAATAATCCAAATATATGTAGTAATACCAGTATTATAGAATACATCTGTTGAAAGCTGAATAATACAATCAAGCCAGTCATTTTCAATCATATATCTTCTAATTTCTGATTCACCTGATTCGGCTGCACCTGTAAACAAAGAAGAACCATTATGAATAATAGCCATTCTTCCATCATCTTTTAATTTAGCAATTCCGTTAAGGTCGAATAACATCTGACCGTCTGAAATCTTAGGAAGTCCAACGCCAAATCTTCCAGCGTCACCTAAAGCATGTTCATCTTCAACTGCCTTTTTCTCAACTTTCCATTCAATACCGAATGGTGGATTTGAAATGATGTAATCAAATTTGTAATCTTTAAATTTATCATCAGAAAGAGTGTTTCCCTTACGCATATTATCCGCATTTCCACCACGAATAAGCATGTCTGCTTTAGCAATAGCATATGTTTCAGGATTAAGCTCCTGACCGAAGATTCTTACATCTGCGTCCTTGTCTAATTCGGTTAATCTTTCGGTCATGCAAGTCAACATCTGACTTGTACCCATTGTCATATCATAAACAGTCTTTGCAACACCTTCTTCAATAAGTGTGTCCTTGTCTTCTGCAATAAGAAGGTCGGTCATTAAATAAATGATGTCTCGGCTTGTGAAATGTGCTCCAGCCTGTTCATCATAACTCTCTGAAAATCTACGAACTAAATCTTCAAAGATGTAACCCATATCTACATTAGAAACTTTATCAATTCCCATGTAAGCGTTTGGTTTATTAAATGCTTCCACAATTAAAAACAGCATTCCATTATTAGCCAGCTTTGTAATCTCTCTGTCAAATTCAAAGTTTTCTAAAATGTCCTGAACATTCTCTGAAAATCCGTTAATATACTCTCTGAAATTTTCTTCAATATGGGCTGAATCTGCTGTTAATTTCTTAAAATCATATTTACTAATATTATAAAAACTATAGCCAGAAGCTCTCTCTAAAAATCCCTCATATACTTCTAAATGTTTAACTTTTTCATATGTTTCAAGTACCTGTTCTTTTGTTGGTGCTAATACATCATCAAATCTTTTAAGAACACACATAGGAAGAATTACTTTTCCATATTCATGTCTTTTATAGAACTCTCTAATTAATTCCGCAATCGACCAAAGAAGTGCTGACTTCTCCTGAACGTTTACTGTTGTCTGATTGTGTAATGAATTCATATCCATAGCTAACTATTCTCCTTTGTTGTTTAGTTTAGTTTTTCAATATTTTTTACTATATCATTCGCCCTGTCCGTTAATCCGTACTTGCCACGACCTTTTTGAATAACTAAATCATTCTTCATTAGTTCTCTAAAGATTGCATTAACTGAAATAAGGCTCAGGGACATTTCATCAGCAATATATTGCTGTGTGAGTGGAATTACTATTTCACCACTAGCTAATTTAACTTGATTCAAATACAGAATCTTTAAAACCTTATATGTATTCGAAGTCATTTGTTCAATTATGTTGCTCATTATGTACCCTTTCTTTAAAACCGTTTTTAATTAGTTATAAAAATATTTATAATTATTATAAGCTATAGCAAATATACAAATCAAGTGATTAAACAAAAAACTTGGTGATATGTTGAACTATACGCAATAATAAAACGTATTAATTCCGACCGAAAAATTAAGACGTTTTGTGAATACGTATTACATTAGAATTATCCGTGTGAATGATGATGTAATACGAGGACATTGGGAGCGTGGAGCGACCTTTGACCGAGGGCGTATAGGGAAACTATGACAAGCTGGTTACCTGTAGAGGTTGCGACAGAAACCGACTCAGGTAACCAGCGGAATCCACGCCAGCGAAAACCGATATTCACATAAAAAGGTGCTTTTTAGGGCAAAATTTGCACTTTGAAATGATTTAAGTGCAAAGGGCTGGGAAAATAACTTTATTCAGAAATTTTTGAAATAAATTCAAATTTTTTTTATTTTTGTCCGAACGGAAACACCTCACAAAGCCCGTAAATACGCCATTCTTTGTGACATATTGCACTTTTTAACGGAAACCACAGATAATTTGGAGTTTGCATTTTTGTGTTGTATAATCTATTTGTAAGTGATTTTAGTACGGTTTTCACCGTCATAGTGATTCTGATTACAGAATCCATAAGTATAGATTAAGCAGATGTAACAAGCCTATGCTGGCATTGTTAAATTCAACCATCTGTAGAGAATGACCGAACAGGCTTCTCATGTTATTACAAATGAAATTAGAATTATTCAATCATTCGATTGCTTTATATATATTGAATAGCATTTCTGTTCGGATTCTCGTAACAGGAATGCTTTTTTTATTGTAATGAGAATTAGCAATAAGAAAACGCTACCTGTTGGGAGCTTCAACCTGACCGAAGAAAAAGTGAGCCATTGCTTATAAAAGCAACTAAGAGAGCCCCTCTGGTTTTGAACACGCCAAACAGTGTAAGCAACAATTCTATACAAGGGAATTATAGGTCGTTTTATTTCTCCTGATTGCGTCAGGGTGCTTATAGGGATAAAACATTTTAACCTCGTTCATGCTTCCCTCTTTGTAAGAATCGTCATCAAAGGACGGTTCTTTTTATTATAGATTTTACAGTTCATAGTCACAGCGGATGGACTGCTCCAATGGAGAAAAATCGTTGTGCGTCTTTAGACATGAACACAAAACTAAGCATTACAAGTTATTCGTTCCAGTAATACGCTGGACTTAAGTATATATAAAGGAGGAAGACAGCAATGTCAAAGAAAAATAATTTAAACCATGAGTGTATTAATGCACTTAAAAGACAAATCAAATATGGTGAAAGCAAATATGAAGCCAAACAAAGAGCCAAAAAAGAAGCTTTAGACCGTGGAGAACAACCACCAAAAAATGTTAAAGGTCATTATAGCTGTGGCACTACAAAAACATATGAAAAACACACAAAACATTTTATTAAATACTGTTTGAAAGAACATAAATCAGAAATTAAACATTATTCAGACTGTAGAAAGTATGTTGAAGAATATTTACAAAATGAAATAGATAGAGGACTTTCCGCTTCTACTGTACATACAAGAGCGTGTGCAGTTTGTTCATCTTATGACATAAAATTAGCAGACCTCGACATTAAATTGCCACCTCGTTTAAGAGAAGATATTACAAGAACTCGTGGCTACAATACATCTAAATATAAAGATATAGATGAAAGATATAGAGAAATTAAAGAGTTCATAAGAGCTACAGGCTGTAGACGTGGCGAGCTATTAGCCTTAAGAAAAGAAGACTTTAAATGGTCTCAAAGCGGTAAGAATTGCTATGTTTATAAACGTGGTAAGGGTGGCGTTGAAAGATGGTGCTTAGTCAATCCTAAGTACAATAAGCAAGTTGCCGAAATGTTTGACCGCCAGCCAGCACACAGAGTAAATGGGGAAAATAGAATATTTAAAAAATCTGAAATTCCTCATTCAGCAATACATGATTTAAGAGCCGATTATGCCCGTGACCTTTACGAATTATATAAAAGGGCTGGAGCTGGTAACGGTAAACGTTATTACTGTAAATACGAAAGAAAAGGTGACAGTTTTGACAGAGGAATTCTTGAAAAAGTCTCTGAAAATATGGGTCACCACAGAATAGATGTAGTTGTTAATAACTACCTTTATGGAATGCACGGAAGAAATTAATCTCTGTGCATAGCCAAATCAAGAACATAATCTTCATACCGTTCCAAACGGTCTCTTAGTTCTTGATTCTGGGCTTTAAGTTTAGCAAATCTCTCTTCTATCGACAAAGAGTTGAAGTTTTGGAAAAAAGAAATTCTATTAATAATTTCTTGGTGATTATAGAGAAATTGTCGTGAGACTTTCCCTTTTTTTGCAACAGCAGAAACATTAATCTTTTCGTTGTTGTAAAACATCTTTTCTATTAAATCTAAGGTCGTTTCGACCATTCCATCACTTAATTCGCTCATACTTACCAGCCCTTTCCTCTTTTGGTTGACATTACGAAACATTACATACTATTCAAAAATATTATAAATCATTGTCAGAATGAATAATAGTTCGCAATGTTAAGAACCTAAAATACTGCAACCTTTATTTTACGGTTCAAACTGTCAAAAGGCTACAAAACGCTATTGCCAGAATATGTCAACCATGTTATTTTATAGTTAGTATTATAGTTCGCAACGTATCAGAAGAAGGGAGGAACTTTTATGAACATTAAAGAAATACAAACTAAATCAGGAAAGACACTCCCTCTCCTTTTTGGTGATGATGGGAAAGTGATTCCAGAAATATATAAATATATGCGTTTTCTTATCACAAATGGAAATAGCTACAACACCGTGATTAGTTACTGCCAAAGATTAAAGCTTTATTATGAATGGCTGGAGGTAGTTGGTCTTACATATAAAACTGCTGTTGAATCAAAATCTGCTACTAATAAGGGAATTATTGAAAACTTTATTGCCTTTAAATTGTGGCTTAAGTACCCAGACTACAACAAAAATGTGGTAAGTATTAACGGATATACCGCTATAAGAACCAGTAAGACCGTAAATTTAATAATGAGCACAGTTTTAAATTTCTATGATTTTATTTCGCTTGATGAGGGAATAGATAAGCTTCCTGTATATAGACAAATGCGTGGGAATGCACAGTTTCATAGCTTTTTAAGTGAAATGACTATTAAAAGAAAACGTGGTCTTACAAGCGTATTAAAAGAAAAAGAAGTAAAAAAACGTCTGGAATATGTAACCCGTGAAGAATATGAAAAGTGCTATGAAAACGCTACCTCTCTTAGAAATAAAATTATTGTTGGTCTTTTATTTGAATGTGGAATGAGGGTGTCAGAGGTTATCGGTCTTATGATTGAAGACTTAAAGGACATTCAAAATAAAACCATTCATATAGTAAAGCATAATGACCCATCAAATAAGGATGCTGCTGTTAAATATGATTCAGAAGGAACGGTATTTATTACTGATAGGTTACAAAAAGACATTATTGAATACATAAATAATTTTTTAGTTGACATAGACACTAATTACTTCATTGTAAATCAATACGGAAACAATAAGTATCAGCCTATGTCACGAAGAAATATTGAAGACATGATTACAAGGTTGGGTAGAAAGATAGGAATAAACGACCTACATCCACACTCTTTCCGTCATGGTCTTGCAATGGATATGCTTAATTCTGGCTGTAACATGGTTCAGATTAAAGATACTTTAAGACACAGTAACATAAATACTACATCCGACATATACGCTCGTTATGATACAACAACAAAGCGAAAAATGATGGATGAATACAATGAAAATGCTAATAAGAACTTTGCTAAGGAAGGGTCAACTCTTGATGAATTAGTAGATTTCTTATTAGAGGATGACAAGGAGGACGAATAAAATGATTGAAAACAAAATTATAAAATTGCCAACAGAAGTTGATAAGTTTTTTGAAGGTGACGTACTGGATTTTACAGAATTTCCAGACAAAGAAATTTCCGATTATTTCAAAGAGAAATTTAAAAATCACAGGATTTTAGATTTAACAACTGTTGAATCCGAAACTAAAAGAAAAGAAATAAAGGACATTTTCAAATCCTGTATTGAAAACAGAAGCCCTTACACATATAAAAGCAAGTACTTTAATCATTTATTCTATTTGACTGAGCTTGCAAATATGTTTGAAGCTGACAGTTTCTTAGAAATTTCAGAAGATGTATGTAAAACTCTTTACATAGAAGTTATTGAAAAGAATAAGATTTCACAGGAAGCAATAAAGTTAATTCCATCATTTTTATTCGTTCTTTCTGAACTTAGAGACACAAGAACTGGAATGGATAGGGATGTCTGGTACTTTAAGGATTACAATATTGATGAAACAAGAATTAATAAAGCGGTCGCACAAAATAGCATGAATTTTAAGAGAATTAGAAATGTTGAACATAGAGAATATTTCAAGAAGTGGTTTAAATATTTAATTGGTTGTAGTGAACTTTCGCTTGCTTCAATTATTAATTTTTTGCCACAAATAATTGCATTTTCTAATTATTTTGCTTATAAATCACTTTTTGATATTACAGAACAAGATGTTACGGATTATATTGGCACACTTACTATTTGCAATAATGCCATCAATAAATTCGTGAATAGTCTTAGCGATTTCTATAAATATATGGCAATAAAGGGGCTTACTGATAAACCATCTCCTGTTCAAAGGTATCACCTAAAAAAAGAAAAATATGTGCCATCAGATAACCTTGTATCTGAATATGTAATTTTACAGATATTTGGAAAGTTGCATGAATTAGACCACGTTCATAAATGTATGTATTTGATTAATTACTGTACTGGGATGAGGGTTTCGGACTTATGCCAATTAAAGGTTGATTGCTTATATAAAGACAATACAGACGGTCATTATATTAGAGTTGATAATTGTCAGAAAATGCAAAAAACCACAATTAACTTAATTCCACCATCTTTATATAAGTTACTGCAAGAACAGGTTGAAAAAGTAGTTGCTCTTCCGTATAAAGAAGAATATTTATTTCCAGCTCCATCTACACCTAATAAACCTTTTCAAACTCAAACATTTAGAAAAGATATGAAAAGATGGTGTAAAGAAAAGAATATTAAAAATGATGATGGAACAGATTATGAATACACAACTCATAGTTACAGGCATACACTTAGCACCGATTTATTTCAAAATTATGATGTTGACTTACAGGTAATCCAGCTTGCTGTATTGTGGCACCAAGAAATTCAAATGACACTTACATATGCACAACGAGGTGATGAATATAATAGAGCCCTACATGAAAAATATATTTCCAATGTCGGAGCCGATGCGCCACTTGAAAGAGAAATATTAGAAAGTCCTGAATCACTTCATAAAAAAGCATTAGCAAATGGTTATTGTAATTATCCATCAAGGCTTGGTGTATGTCCTAACGCTGATATTTGCTTAAATTGTCAGTTTTTTAGAACGTCAAGAAGATTTCTAAGTGTTCACGAAGAACATTTAAAAGAAGTCCAGAGAAATATTGTTATTTCAAGAATGAATGGCTGGAATAATAACCTTGCTACAGACCTTGAAACAGAGAAAAAACTAAAACAAATAATTGAAACATTACAAAATTTAGAATAAGGAGGTACTGTCTATGGGAATAAAACAACTTAACTTACAGCAAAATATTCCTGATTTTGAATTGCCAGAAAAATATTCTGGTGACATATGGGATGTAATGGAATGGGATTATTTTAAAAATGCAGATAGACGTCATAAAACCTTGTGGAGAACACGTTCATCTATTACTAATCGCAAATTTGACCTATCATCATGTAATAATGTTGTTATAAGAGAAGAACTTAAATATTTCTTCTATTATTTAATAGAAATTAAGAAAAATACACTTGGAACATTTGCTGAAAAATACGACCATTTAAAACATATTATTAATTATGTAAATAGTACGGATTACACCAGTATTTCTAAAATAACAGATACCTCTGATTTTGAACGCTATATAGTTTGCACAGTCGGAAATAAAGCAAAAACTTTTAATGGAAAATGTGTTAAAACATCTACTATGGAAATTGTTCCAACAAAGAAAAGAAATAGATGTATTACATTCTTTGAAAATTGTATTCAAACGGTTATTGACTACTATGAAAAAGATTTGCCAGAAATACAAAAAGATGTATGGCATTGTGAAAAAATGCCAATTAAGAATCTTAAGACTTCTGGAAAGACATTAGATTTCAGGGGAATAGTAAACGAAGAATTTCGTCAACATGCAAAAGATTTTTGTTATAACAGATTGTCTTCTATAGTATGGGACACCGTTTCGGGATATTTACTTTATTTAAGAAAATTTTTCTCATGGTTACAAGAAAATCATCCAGAAATAAATCATTTAGATAAGTTAAATCGTGACATTATAGAGGAATACTTCTGTTGGTTTAGAATAGAGCAAGATGTTAGTCAATACGTAGCAAATATTTGTATTTTAGATTTAAAGGTATTTTTTGAATATGGCAGAATGCTTGAGTTTGAAAATTTTCCACAGGTAGATTTAATTACAACAAGAGATTATGCATTTAAAACCAAAAAGGAAAGCTCATATTTTACAGACGAAGAAGTAAGGGACATTATGAATGCTGTGCCACATATTAAAAATAAAATGTACGGTCGAATGCTTTACATCCTTATGATGACGGGAATGCGTATTTCTGAACTTCTATATTTATCTGTTGATTCAATAAAAAAATACCCTGACGGAAAGTATTTTTTAACTTTATTTCAGCACAAAACACTTGATGAATATGAAAAACCTATTGATGACAATGTCTCTAAGATTATGCTGAAAGAAATAAAGAAAAATAAAAAGAAGTTTGGTGATTCGGTTCAATATGTGTTTGTAAATGAAAAGAATAATCCTATTTCATATAGTACATTTTGTAGAAATATTAATGAATTATTAATAGAACAAAATGTTAAGGGAAGAGACGGATTACCTATTAAGTTTCATACTCACCGTATGAGAGCAACCTATGCCACAAATCTTTTTAAATCAGGACAAGACCCTAAAGCAACCGCTAATCTTATGGGACAAAGGAATTTAAAAAGTCTTTCACACTATGTTGTTATTAAATCGGAAGAAGTAAAACGTCAGTTGAAGCCAAGAATAGACAGAGATGAAATCTTAATTAGTAATATAGGTAACATTGATGACGCTATTCTTTCTGACTATGAACATGCTGAACCTTTATGCAATGGCTGGTGTGTTAGAAATAGTTCAATGGGACAATGTTTAAAAGCTAATAGCTGTCTTGCCTGTGGCTTATTTGTCCCATCTCCAAAGCATCTTGCAAATTATAAATTGCAGCTACTTGAAACTGAATCGTCTATTACTATCGCTAAGGCGAACGGACTTGATTCTATGGTTGAAAAGAACATGCAGACAAAGAAATATTTGGAAGACATTATTTCTAAAATAGAAAAGAAAATGGAGGATAATGACAATGGCAAATAAAAACATAGAAGGGCTGGTTGAATATAATCAGTCCGTTAAGAAACAAACAGAAGAAAATGTTATTAAAGCTGTTAATAAGGTTCGTAAATCTGGCAAAGAATTTACTCTTGCGGCTGTATGTGAAGAAGCTGGCGTTTCCCGTTCTTATTTCTATAAGAATCCTGAAATGCTTAAGCTGATAGACAAATACAGAAATCCTACTGGAAATAAGAAAATTCAAACCAAAGATGCGAAGGACGTTATTATCTCTTCTCAGAAAGCAGAAATTAAAGATTTGAAGAACAAATTAAATGCTATTTCTGTGAATGATAATTATAAAATTAAATACGAGGAAGCTCTTGAAAAAATTGCACAATTAGAAAAAGAGCTCGAAGAAGCTCTTAAAATGAATCTTGATTTAGATTTTTAAAATAAGCACAGGAAGTCCTCTGGATTATCCTGTGTTTTTCTCATTTTGGCTACTAACCAAATAAAAGCCTTGAAAATAAAGGATTTTAACGGAGTGTATGTGTACTCTGTAAGAAATGCCTTAAATTCAAGAAATAAGAGGAAAGGACTTCACATATTACTATTATTCTATCTGGCCTCATCCTAAGAGCGGTTTTTATCAGATCTCGAATGGTTATTGGAACAACGCCCTCTGTATTTGCATTCCTGGTCTCAAGCTTGACGATGTTCTTCGCACCAAGTAACTGCAACTCTGCTGAATCTTCAATTGTAATAATTCGCTCGTCCTCTGGAATATACTGTGATAAAGCGTTTAAAAATGTGGTTTTTCCTGATCCGGTTCCACCTGATATGAATATGCTGTACTTAGATTTGACCAACACCTCCAGGTAATCAGCCACTTCCCTTGTCAATGATCCTATTGCAATAAGCTTCTCCATATCCATAGGGTGTTCCGGAAATTTTCTAATAGAAATGGCTGAGCCGACCAATGAAATTGGTTTAAGAACAATATTTACTCTTGAACCATCGCTTAGCCTGGTATCTACGATTGGAGAAGACTGATTGACCACTCTGTTATGTTTTCCAACTATTTGTTGAATTACATCTTCCATTTTTTCTTCCGAAGAAAAATGCCCATCAAACTTATGTATCTGTCCTTCCTTTTCATAAAATATATTGTCTGGACCATTCACCATTATTTCTGTGATTTCTTTGTCATCTACCAACTCCTGAATAACATCCAGTTTTCTCAAAGAATAGAAAACATTTTTCTCCAGCCTGATACGCTCCTTTATAGTAAGTTGTCTGGCATTTGCATCTCTTGCAATGATCATTCCTATCAACTCATATATCTCGTCATCATCCATTTCTCTGGACAAATCAAGTTCTGCCAATACCTGTTCTTTTATTTTTTGCTCTATATTAACCAGCACGGCATGCTCCCTGTGTTAATCCTCTAATCACATCACCAAACTCATTCCACTTCCATTGCTCTATCAGTCTTTCAAAACTTGTAACCGGAGCTGTAATAATTGGAGGTTCAACTACTCTGATTCTTTCTACCACTGACTTATAACCTTTATTTAATAATTCCTCAGTGAATTCATACTCCCTCCACTGGCTGAGCCCGCCTTGCCTTTGCACTAGAAACACTTCCTGACAACGATTTAATAAATCAAAAAAACCTTTAAATCTTGCCCCAAGATTAAGAATCACCATATCATATTGCAATTCGCTACAAATCATCTTAATCAGGTTATTGCATATAGTAGTATCTATTTCACAAAGACTTTCGCTATTTGAAATTGGATATACAAAATCAGCTTTACTCATGTGGCCAATACAACTATTTATCCTATTTACAGAATATCTTTCGCTCTCGGCCATTACTATCAATTCTTCAAGATTATGAGGGCACTCCTGATCAACAATTCTGGATAAACCACTATTTTCTTGAAAATCAACTAGTAATACTTTTGAATTTTCACCCATAATTGAATCCAGAGTTAAAGCAAACGGGAGCTGGTACTGATTATCTGCCAGTGAATATACTGCAAAAATCTGTGTCTTTCCATTTATTGAACCATCCGTTTTAAGCTCTCTGACTTCACCGCCCACTCTTTTTAGAATTTCATCAACAATTCCACCAACATCCTGATACTTTTCCACAAAATACACCCCCTCCTCTTCTGTTTCTTCTAGTTCTCCACACATTCCCAACTCGATTCTTTCTTCCGTCAAGTATATTACCGGGGCTGATAATCTCTGTGATAACAATATATTGTTGTCCCCGTCGTCAACAATGATGACATCCAATCTGTCATCTACTGCAGCTTCCAATTCCAACCTGTCTGAAAATATATGCAATTCAAGCTGTTCGTTATAATGGTTTATCAGATAGCATGTAAACCGCTGTGCATATTCCTCCTCTTCTATACACATCCCAACTTTTACCTTTGTCATTGTTCCCTCCTTTACCTATTTCCTGTCAGCTTCATAGAACAAATTTAAATACCTGGTCTGCTATACTTAGACAAATCATGGCTCCAAGAATTGTAATGGAAAAATTAATTTTCTTGATATCCGTGATGTATCTCGTCAGGTCCCCCTGCAGTACTCTTCCACAATATGTCAATGCACTAACTAATCCACTTGCTAATTTCCCAGATAATAAAAGTCTAAAAAAAGACCATATTGCAGCCAAAACAAAAGAAATTGCAATACAATAAAACGTCTGTTTTAAATTTGTAAATCCACTAACTACGGAAAATAATTTGATATCTCCGGCTCCCAAAACGCCAAAGATAAATAATAGATATAAAACGATAACCGGAAAAACAATATCTGGTAGAAACCAGATGACACCTTTTTCTTCGCTCCCCAATATTCGAAAGAGAAAGGCTACTCCTATGCCCATCAAAATCAGCCGGTTACTGATCTTGTTGCTTTTAAAATCCTGATATACTGCAGCAA
This sequence comes from Agathobacter sp., assembly GCA_045122195.1. GTDB lineage: Bacteria > Bacillota > Clostridia > Lachnospirales > Lachnospiraceae > Roseburia. The sequence continues at coordinate 31,922 of JBGVHH010000103.1, read as the reverse complement.
GCAAAAATATGTACAGTATACATTTTGATGTTATCCCCACAACATCCAATTATGCATCACCTCTCTTGTTGTGAGTCGAATTATATCAGCGCATTTTTTAAATGTCTATAGCCTTTTCTCAAAAAACATGATTTTGTCAAACTTCCACAAATTCACTTGCACCTTCGCTTTGATGAGTGGCTCCAACCCCTTGTTTTTTCTAGTTTTTTGAGTGTCAAAAATGTTTTTTCTTAAAACTGTGAATAGAAGAAACTAATTTGCTTATACTTGTAAAAAAGACTTATTGGAGGTCCAAATGAAATTTTTAAAAAATATTCCGGAAGATAAAGACGGATACAAATTACTGCTAAATGACATCAAAAAAACATCTGACGAATTAAAAAATGTATACATCAATCTTGAAAATGTTAGCGACCCGGATTTAATTGACTATTATATTTATCAAGCAAAAGCCGTTTCTATGCGATACAAATTTCTCTTAAACTGCGCAAAAAAAATAGAGGATTCTTATGCAAAGAATCCTCTGTGAGTTCCGTCCATACAATTTTCTGTCAACTGAGTCCTTCCATAGGTAAATCCAGCGTATACCTTCTGTGTATTTGCCATGAGGGGCTCTGACTTATCAGCCATTGCTACCACTTCAAAACTATCTCTTAATTTCTTCATAATCTTGTCTGATTCCAGGATTTTGTCTGTTTTTGCTTCATATATTGCTTTTGAAAGCTGTTTCTTGCAATATGAATACAATTTAAAAAGCTGATTAGACAAATCATATGTAAAATCAAGTGATTTTATCAGTTCATCTAGGCTTTCCTGAGTATTTCGAACTCCGGTTTTAAATGCATTTCTGTCATCTGTTTCTAACGCCTTTTTTGCATCATCTGAATATGCAAAATAGATGTCGTACATCACCAGAATCAATTCTCCTTTGTTTGCCTGACTGATTCTTCTCGTCAATTCCTGTTTTAACTCATTATCCATAATTCACCTACTTTGAAAGTAAAGACAGTACCTGCTGTGGTAAATCATTTGCCTGTGAAAGTACTGAAATTCCTGCCTGATCAAGAATATTCTGTGCTGAATATTCTGTCATCTCTGCCGCCATGTCTGTGTCCATGAGATTTGAATATGCACCTGTCATATCTTCTGATGTTTCACCCAAACTATTTGACGCATAATCTAATCTGTTTTGAAAAGCTCCGATTCTTGATCTGACCTGTGTTGTGTACGCAATTGCCTCATCAAGTGTATCAAGTGCCCTGTCTGTACCCCCGGCTATTGTTACATCAACTGTATCCAGATACATAGACTCCACTGAAATCTCAGGAATACGAACCTTCATCTGCTGATACTGATTTGCACCAATCTGAATAGTCATATTTCCAATATCCGTGACATCTATCTGAAAGTTCTTTGCTCCTGCTGTCATGTCAATATCCGAATTCAACAGAAAATCCATTGTAAATCCATTGTTTCCAACCACATATACTCTGTTTCCATCTGTAGAAATAGTTGTGTCTGTGAAATTATTTCCTGCTTTTACTTCAGCATTTTTTCCAATATCTTTTGCGACAAAATTTCCCTCTTCATCTTCTTGATATGATGCGCCTGCAAGGTCTGACAACTCATTTGAAAGTGTTATTTCAACAACACTTTTTTCTCCTATAAGTGTAGAGGTAAAACTTATTTCACCTGTATCCTCTATTTTCATCTCTGTTCCAGCCATTGATGCTGTTTTCTGAAGTTCCTGAATATATTCATCCTGAGACATTTCCTCGGTTACTTTAAGAGTTACTCCATTAATTGAAAGTGTTCCTGCCTGAGGTTTTGTACCATTTGCAATTGTCGCTTTTGCACTTTCCCCAAGACTATTTACTGTCAGCTCATATTTATCAAACTCTACTTTATCTGACATATTGATTCTGGTAATAGAATTGTTTGACAAAGATGCATTTCCGGCTGCATCTAGCTCACGAGTATATACTCTAGTATCACTTGAGCCGTCCAGCAAAGTCTTTGTGTTGTACTCCGTATCTCCGGAAATTCTATCTACTTCTTTTTTCAATTCATCTATCTCATCCTGAATCGCTCTTTTATCATCAGCTGTATTTGTATCATTTGCAGCCTGTACAGATAATTCACGCATTCTTTGCAAAATATCTGAGATTTCGTTTAACGCTCCATCCGCAATTTCCATAACATTTTGTGCATCAGATGCATTGGATTTTGCCTGATCAAGTGCATCTATCTGAGCACGCATTTTATTAGAAATTGCCATTCCTGCGGGATTATCCTCCGCAGAATTGATTTTATATCCACTTGAGAGTTTTTGCATAGAAAGCTGCAATCTTCCCTCTGTTCTAAGAAGCTGATTGTTTGCTGTGACAGCCGACATATTTCTATTTATTTTCATAGTCTGTCCTTTCTAGAATTACTCTAAAGCTTCCTTGCTTTTTTCATTTGACGTTCCATGTCTATCTGCTTGATATATCGACTGGTTTTTATTAATGCTTAAGTTTTCATGGAAAAAGTTTTTGAAAAAGGTATTAATTTGCATTTGATTGGAAATCGTATTATAATAGGCACACTAAAATGTTTAGGAGGAAAAAACAATGGCTCAGGTTTCAAAAGATACTATGATTGGTGAGCTTCTTCAGATTGACCAGAATGTTGCCCCATTACTTTTAAATATCGGCATGCATTGTCTTGGATGCCCATCATCTCAGATGGAGACAATTGGTGAAGCTGCTATGGTTCACGGAATTGATGCAGATACTCTTGTTGATGAAATCAATACATTTTTAGCTCAGGATTTAGGCTAAAAAAAAGACGATTGCGTTATTGCAATCGTCTTTTTAATTCAATCATAGATTATTAAAGCGAAACTAATACTTGAAGGGCATTATTTTTCAACATTAATTTGCCATGCTCATTTAAATACGCACCTGTTGATGGCGAATAATTTTTCTGATATGCATACTCAGATATCATGTTGCAAATCTTGTTGAACTCAGCTGGTGTGTGCTCACTTTTATGCAGCAATAAATAAAATCGATTCTTCTGAACATCTTTATATAAGTCGTTTTTACCCAAATAATACCCATTTACCACATGTGATACTCTACACACATTGTCTAGATTTGCAAACTCAAACATCTTTGTCAAATCCCGTGGTAACTCAATATTCTCTTCTTTTGATTCCTTTGAACTGTTTTTTCTGATTTTTTCAAATAAATCTAAAATATCATCCGCTCCCTGAGCATTTGGTGTGTCAGCTATATCATCATGAGAAAGAAATTCTTCGTCAGCTTCTGAAAATTTTGAAAATCTGATGTCAAGTTCCTCCGGATACTCAACCTTTGTAATAACTAAAATGATGGACTCCGATGACAACGGAATAGCCTCTACCATCAATGGAATATCATTTGTTTCAAATCCAAATTCATAGTTCGCCTGCTGAATCATATCTCTAAAAAGAGATCTTGCTTTCTCTGAACCATATGCAAGCTCGCTTAATTTAATCTGTCTGTCCGCTAAATCTTCACGTGTAAGCGTACAGCGTATCTGATTGTCATTTACTTTTTCAATTTTCATTTTATCACTTCCTTACTCTGAAAATTTCCCTGTAAATCGTACACCTATTATAATAAAACGTTCTCACATTGTAAAGCAAACCAATTATTAAAAAAAAATAGCTTGCACAATTTAAAATTGTGTGATATATATTTTATCACGAGATGCGCGCCGACCCCAGAGGAGCGTATGAAAAATAATAATCAACTTTTGTTTGGCAAGTACAAAATCATCAGGGACCTTGGTTCCGGCAGTTTTAGCAAAGTTTTTCTTGTCAGACACGTATCTATGGAACAGGATCGTGCCATCAAGATTCTCCCCAAAGAATCCGGCTCGTCCTCATCCGATTTATTTGAAGCAAAGCTTTTAAAGACTTTAAATCATCCGTGTATTCCCACAATTTTTGATATTGAAGAAGATGAATCTTTTTATTATATTGTGGAAGAATATATTGATGGAGAGACCTTAAATTCTTTTTTGCTTCATCAACAGTTTATTTCCTCAGGTCTTTTTTTTGAATATTGCGAGCAATTATTTGACATTTTTATTTATTTACACAATCATGCTCCATCCCCAATTATTTATAGAGACCTAAAACCGGAGCATATTATAGTATTCCAAAATCAACTAAAACTAATCGACTTTGGAGTATCTTCATTTGTTACCAAATCAGGAAATAACTTCAATTATTACGGGAACGTGGATTTTTCTGCACCTGAATGTTATACAGATAATACAATAACAACTCAGGCAGATATATACAGTATAGGAAAAATACTGTGCCTTTTACTAAATTACACGTCTGGTTCTTTTTCCCGTAAATTCAAACATATTATCCAAAAATCAACCGATCCTGTTGTAGCTTCTCGTTTTGAAACGGTGGAGGAGTTTCAGCATGAATTTTTAAAAATTAAAAATAATTATTTCAGGCCGCATCTCGAAAAGAAAATAGCAGTTATAGGAAGTCATTCCGGTTGTGGAAGCAGTCATATATCTATTTCACTTACAAGTGCATTAAACATAATGGGTTATAAAGCTATATTCTTTGATAACAACAACGATATTCTCAGATTCTCTGAAGAGTACAGCGATTTTTTCAGTGAGAAAGATGGTATTTATCATTACAGGAATTTCTACGGAGTACCAAATTATAATCAAGGTATTCAGTATAGTTTACCTGACGATGTCACTATTATCTACGATATGGGCACTACATACACCTTAGAAGAACTTTCCAAAATGGATTTAATCTTAGTTGTATGTAATGGTAGTTTCTGGCATCTGAAAGATATTCTGAATATGAAAATTTCCCTAATAAATCTATCTGCTCCGTGTAAATTTCTTGCGAATCTTTGTACACATTACAATGCTGTATCGCTTGCAAAATTGCTTGATTGTAAAGTCTATAATTACCCATTTGATAAGGATGTATTTTCACTTTCCCCAATTAAGGAATCCCTAATTAGCAAACTGCTTACTATAAAAGGAGGCTATAAAAAATTTTCAAAAAGAAAAAGAATTTCAAATCTTCTCCGCAGATAATTGGGGTCTGCGCAAGTGAACATAATATTGGTTCAACTCATGTTAGCATGGCGTTATCTAACTATTTATGCAATAAAAAGCTTGGTAAGACAGCATATATTGAAATCAATGCAAGTAATGAAGTATTTTCCATTGGGGAAAAGGATGTTTTTGATTTTATGAATATCACATTTTATTCATCTGTAACACATTCTAGACTAAGTGAAATTCTACAAAAAAACTATAATTACTTCGTCTTGGATTTTGGCACCATCAATGAATTTACAATAAAGGAGTTCATGCGATGCGACATCAGAATAGCATTGTGTTCACATAGTCCTTGGAAGAAGAAATCACTTTCTCATTTTATTTGCTTTTTAAAAGCACAAAATGTAAATATTGCAAAAGATATAAAACTATTAGGAAATCTTGTGGAAAAGAAAACCAGTAAACATTTTGATAGCGTACCTTTTATTCCAAATCCGTTTCTACTTACCTCTCAATATTTCTGGTTTTTTGAAAATTTATTAGAAAGGAATTAATATACCATGATAAGTAATGATATTTTCAATCAGCTGTTTATTGAGCTTACTCCAGCGCACTTTAGTGGGTTTACAATTTATATTAATAATCACACTGAATAAATTGCATGGAATTGATTAATCAAATTAAATCAAATGAATTATTAATAAGTAGAGGGGAGGGATTTACAACAACACTAATATCACATTTTTATATAAAAACAATAATAAAAAAATTTAAAATAATACAATAAATTTGGGTTATTTTTGTGGAGAGTTCGATGTCACAAAAATAAAAATAATGCACAGATTTTTAAATCTACGGAAAAAGATAATAGGGTCGCGCTATGCGGCCCTGTAAAAATAATTAATTTTTGTAAATTTTATATGAATTATTACAATTTTATTACATAATGTTTGAATCTAATCTACCGCAATGGTATAATTTAATGGATTATTTATAAGGAAGGATTCTTACACATGAAAAAGAAAATATTACCGGGATTAGTCATAGTTGGACTCCTAATTATTGTTCTAAGTATCTGGGGTATTTCCTCATTGATAAAAAAATACAGTCCAAGTGACGAAAAGCAGGATTTGACTGAATACTTTGGAACAACTTCTGATGAAAAATGGGCTATGGTAGTCGATGATGAAATCTCTGAATTTCAAGCAACTATCATAGATGGTCATATATACGTTGATTACAATTTTATAACCAATTACTTAAATTCAAGATTTTACTGGGATTCAAATGAGAACATTCTGTTATATGCAACTTCGTCTGACTTGATTTCAGTAAACGCAGAGAGTCATTCTTATCTTGTTTCAAAATCCTCAGTTGATTTTGGTTACCCTATTGTGAAAGCAACTTCAGATGGATCTCTTGTTGCCCTTGATTTTGTAAAACTATACTCCAATATTACATATAAGGAATTTGAAAATCCAAATCGAATTGTCTTTACTACAAAATGGGGAAAACGAGATATTGCCACTGTAGATAGTAATACTGAGATTCGTGTTAAAGGTGGAATCAAAAGTCCAATTCTTGATGAAATTGAAAAAGACTCAACAGTTTTTGTTCTTGAAGAAGGTGAAGACTGGACAAAGGTTCTTTCAAGTAACGGTTTTATCGGATACATTAAAAATAGTAATTTAAGTGATACAACTTCTAAAAAGTTTAAAAACAAAGATTATGAGGAAGAAGAGTATACACATATTAAAAAGGATGGTGAGATTTGTCTTGGATGGCAGCTTCTAACCAACCAGTCTTCTAACTCAAATATTGCAAATGTACTTTCTAAGAACAAAGCAATAAATGTTGTTTCACCTACTTGGTTTAGTTTAAAGGACAATAATGGAAATATTTCAGATATTGCAAGTAGCAATTATGTTTCATATTGTCATTCTCAAAATGTCGATGTATGGGGTGTTGTAAACAACCTTGACTATGCTGAAGCAGATAGTGCTTATGTACTTACTCATACATCTACCAGAACTACTTTAGTAAACCAGATAATTTCTGTAGCAATTAAATACGAACTTGATGGAATTAATCTTGACTTTGAGCTTATCACTGAGGATGCTCACGGTGATTCGTTTGTTCAGTTCGTACGTGAGCTTGCTATTAAATGTCACAACAATGGAATTATTCTTTCTGTTGACTTAACAGTTCCAGCAAGCTACAATAAATTCTTCAATCGAAAAGATATGGCAAACTTTGCTGACTATATTGTAATCATGGGATATGATGAGCACTACAAAGGATCTGATGCTGGATCAGTTGCTTCCCTAGGATGGGTTGAAGAAGGTTTAAAAAACACACTTGACGAAGTTCCTGCAGATCAGGTAATCCTCGGAATGCCAATCTATACTAGAATTTGGGAACTTACTCCAAAGGATACTGACAATGTTGATGTTACTGACTCTGAGGATCAGTCAAACTACTCTGTTTCCTCATCTGCGTATGGTATTGACAGTGCTTATGAAATAGTAAATCAGGCCGGTGCAACCCCAATCTGGGATGACGAATGTGGTCAGAATTATGCTGAATGGACTTCAGGTGATGTAATTTACAAGGTATGGCTTGAGGATACAAGCTCACTTGAAAAAAGACTTGAGCTAGTTGATGATAACAAAATTGCTGGAGCAGCTTTTTGGAAGCTTGGTTTTGAAAACAGTGAATACTGGGATACAGTAATTAAATACATTAATTAATTTCTATCATATTCCAAACCACAATTTCATATTATAGTAAAAAAATACACCCGATGCATCATGCATCGGGTTTTTATTAATTATGAAAAAACACTCTCGTTTTGCAATTATTTTTTTATTCTCAATTTCCTTTTTTTGTGGAAGAGCAATTGCTGTCTTAGCTCATTCTATTTCACTTTCTTCAAAGTCATCAGCAACAATTGTTATTGATCCAGGACATGGTGGTAATGATCCAGGAAAAGTATCAGAATCCGGTTTACTGGAAAAGGATATAAACCTTGAAATAGCTTTACATTTAGAAAAACTTCTAAAGAACAAAGGCTACAATGTAATTCTTACCAGAGATCAGGATAAAGAATTGGCCTCTGACAAATCACAGGATTTATCAAAACGGGTTCAACTTATGTCAGATGAAGATGTTGATTTGGTTGTTAGTATTCATCAAAATAGTTTTTCCTCACCAGAATCTTGTGGTCCACAGGTATTCTACTACACTAATTCCAAAGAAGGAAGGAAACTTGCTACTTGCATTTCAAATACTATAAATTCATCTCTTGAGATTGAAAACCCACGTGAAATTCTGGAAAACAGCGACTATTATATTTTGAAAAATTCTAGTAAGCCCACAATAATTGTGGAATGCGGTTTCTTAAGTAATCCAAAAGAAGCCGAGCTTCTGTCGGATTCATCTTACCAACAGAAGCTCGCTCGTGCCATTTATTTTGGAATTGTCAGTTATTTTAATCAACAAATGTCTTAATACTTGTAATAAATGATTCCGCTATATTATACAGCATTTTCGTCTGTATTCCTTTATTATCTGAATCATTGTCAATATCCTTGTTTACTCTAAGTTCTTTATGTAAAGAACTTGTTTCAAATTGCTCTGATGAAAGCTCTGGAATGAGCACAACCTTTAAATTATCCATATCGGGTGAAGTATCACTTATTTTATCCGTAAATGCTGACATATTTTCCACTATAGCTTTTTGCATCTTCTCTGACGATACAGCAATCACACCAGCAACACCATTTTCCTTTGCCTCAAAGGATGCTGCTACCTTGCCCATATTCTTATTATCAAAGAAAATATCTACCAGACCTTTTTTTTCCTTTCCTCTGATTATCTTTAATGCAACTCCAGTTACAGAATCTCCTGTTTCAACTGGGATGACATAATTTTCTTCCTTTGCCATCTTACTTGCAATTTGAAATTGTGCATTTAACAATTTCATTTCTTTGATATCAACAGATGTGACTTTTCTATCCTCTATTATCATATTATCCATTACATGTTCTGCTGTCTCCGCAAGTGTTTCCTGCGCATCTGCTAACTCCTGAGGAGTCTTAACTGCCTCGCCGAATCTTTCAAGAACTTGTTCTTTCAATCCCCGAAGCATTCCATATTTTCCATTTGACCAAAGCTCCTCTATCATCTGTCCTGGATCATTTAACATTCTTTTTGCTGCTTTTATATTCATGATACTATTTTTAATATCAAATCTTTCCATAAACTCATATACATTTTTTCCTGTATTTGCAGCGTCCTCAAGCTCTGCCATTTGGTCTTGGATATATGCTAAATCCGCTTTAGCATCTTCATTTACTTGCTCAATTACTTCTTTAAACTCCTCAATCGTTAACTCTTCCCAGTTTTTACTTCCTTCAGAATCAAGTATTTCTTTTACTTTTTGAGGTGTTAGTTCATCATAAATATCATGAATGCAGTTTGTATTGTAAGCTGACCTAATCTGATCATCTATTCTTTTTCCTTGAGATTTTGATGAAACACCTTCAAAATCATCATCTACCTTATAATCCATCTGACCCTTACTCGAAGAGCGAACAGCTGACAATAGATTTTTCATAGTAAGTTCTGCACCCTGATTTACAAGTGAGCCTACAACTGCGCCATCTGTTTTTTCTACCTGAGCAATAAGCCTGTATATTCCAATATATGATTCTCTTTCATCTTCAGATATTTGATTATTTTTCTCTAATTTCCAAAGATATTCACTAAATTTTTCTGCCCCATCCTCAGTAGTTTTCTTTATTTCTTCTGCTACTTCATTTAACTGGGTTATCGTCATATCTAGTGGAGAAATTCCTTTTCTTATCATTTCAAGGGTTACTGCCGGAGTCATATTTTTAAATGCTCGTTGCACTTCTTCATCTTTTGCTTTTATTTCAAAAATATTATCCGTATTAATTTCAATTTCATTGTATGCCAGGATTCTCACTGCTCTTTGGTTTTCTTTTGAAATATCAAGGCCTAAATCCTCAAGAATATCATCCACATTTTGAAATGCTTTGCGAATGTTATCACCTAAATCAGCTCTTGGAGCAGTCATAAGTGTCTCATAGCTTTGCGAAGCTTTCTCATATGATGCCTTTATTGTTATTCCAGTTTCATATATTTCATTAATAGTAGATGAAGATATATTTTTTCCAAGAATTGAGGCTGGAATGTTTTTCAACTCATCAAATACATTTAATGTATTCTTAAAACTATCAATATTTTTTGCCGAAGCCTCTATTTCAGCTTGATTCATCATATCTCTATAGTAACTATTTTCCTGCTCCTTTAACGCCTCAACTAACTGCTCAATTGGTTTTGTATCTATAGTTATACCCTTTTTTAGTAGCGATAAATTTGCCTGGAAAGACATAGATAATCTTGCTTCTTCTAACTTACGGTGTGCAGTAATTACAGTAATGCTTGTTATCTCGATTTCAACTGATACATTCATCACATTTATTTTGCTATTTTCTCTTGCAGCTTCTGCAAACCCCAGATTTTGAATTGTAACAGGTTTATTCTGTTCAATTAACTTCGCAATATCTTCTGGTATTGCATTTTCAACTATCTCAATTGCCTTTTTTGCTTTATCATGTAGGGAATATCCCTCAAGCATCATTGCATTTATAGGTCGTTTTCCTTCTGCAATTGCATCAACAATTGAAGATACAACAGACTCTACATATGCTTGACCTTCGTTTGCTGTATTTAATTCACTATTTAATTCCTGAAGCTTTCTCAGGTATTCCATATTATCTGGTGTGATCTCAAGTCTGTTCTCTATTAGCCATTTACATCTGCTTAGAGATTGCTCATTTATCTGCTCGCCTGACTCTGTTATTACGTTCTCAAGCTGAGACTTTAAATCTTCAAAATCACTATCAGATAGTTTCTCTCTGTTTTCTGTTAACTGCTGATTACTATTTGCTGCCTTATATATATTTTCTATTGTTGGCTCTAAATTATTTCGTATTAGATACGCCATTGATCCATCTGATATACTATCAATAGATGTTGCCTTTTCAATAGCTTCATTTGCCTGTGATACATTTTCTTTTGAAACAGACAAATCCTTTTCTTTTAGTTTATTAATTATCGATGTTGCTAACGCTTTACTTCCTGTTATTTCTTCTAGTTGTTCTTCACTAAGTCCATCTCCATATACAGAAATATCAACTCCTGCTTCCGCTAACACTGCTTTTATCATATCAGTTTCCGTTATAATTGTTGCTGCATCTGTGTCGGCCATTGAAAAACCATTTTCCTGCATCTCTTTATAATCTTCTGCAGAGGTTGTATTAGACAATACTATCATCTGGTTTAGTCTATTTTCTGCAGTTTTTTGTCCATCTGCTTCCAACTGATCTACGACACTTCCAGCCTGGCTCGCCCCCGTTGATTTCTTTCCATCTGGCTTAAAATAGACAGTATCCGCCATATTTATTGTTTTTGACTCACTTACCTTTTGAGTTTTTGTATAGCTTTCACTCTGTTTCCAAAATCCGTTTACCTCATCTTTTCCTCTTGCAACTCCCATTAATCCGCCCATTTCCGATGAAGTCATATCCATATTTGCCTTATCTATATTTGTCTTATTCGTTACTCTATCTACTGTCATAGTCCGCCCTCCGCTATGACATATATCGGATATTTTTTGACATAAATTAAGAGCGTACACTGTACGCCCTTAATATGATTCAGTATTAATATTTAAATATAGCTACCTGATATGGAGCAAGTGGAAAATCAAACGAGTAATCTCTTCCATCACACTCAGCTTTTACTGCTTTGTAGCTTTGAGGAATATCAACATTTTTTCCTCCAAATTTTGGATCTTCACTATTAAGTACAAGCTTATACGTCTTCTTACGTGGAACTCCTACTCTATAATCAGGTCTTTCCATTGGTGTAAAATTGATAATAAATAGCATATTATTTTTTCCGTCTTTGCTCTTTCTTACAAAACTGAATATGCTTCTATCTGCATCATCTGCATTTATCCACTCAAATCCATTCCAACTGCAATCAAGTTCATACATACATTTATTTTTCTTGTATAAATGCAATAACTCTTTTACCCAATCCTGGATTTTTTTGTGATTTGGATTCTCAAGTAAATACCAGTCAATCTCCCTTTCCTCACTCCATTCCTGAAGCTGTGCAAATTCCTGTCCCATGAAGAGAAGCTTCTTACCACTGTGTCCCATCATAAATGCATAACCAGCCATGAGATTTTTGAACTTATCACCTTCAAGACCTGGCATTTTATTCAACATAGAACACTTAAGATGAACTACCTCATCATGTGATAATACGAGGATAAATTTCTCACTAGCATTATAGCTCATGGCAAATGTCATCTTATTGTGATTATTTTTTCTAAATAATGGGTCAAGCTTCATATAATCTAGGAAGTCATGCATCCATCCCATATTCCACTTATAACTGAAATTCAGTCCATTATCCTTTGCTTTTCCAGTTACCATTGGCCATGCTGTAGATTCTTCTGCAATCATAAGCACACCATGATTTCTTCCAAGAATAAGTGTATTTATATGTTTGAAAAATTCAATTGCTTCAAGATTCTTGTTCTCGCCATACTGATTTGGAACCCACTGCCCATCATCTTTACCATAATCAAGATAAAGCATTGACGCAACGGCATCTACTCTTAATCCATCAATGTGATAATTCTCTACCCACATCAAAGCGCTTCCTATTAGGAAATTCTTTACTTCATTTTTGCCATAATCGAAAATCTTTGTTCCCCAGTCAGGATGCTCACCTTTTCTCTTATCAGCATACTCATATGTTGGTGTTCCATCGAAATCAGCCAAACCATGAGCATCTCTTGGAAAATGAGCAGGTACCCAATCAAGAATTACGCCAATATTGTTTTTATGACATTGATTAACAAAATATGCAAAATCCTCTGGCTCTCCATATCTTGAAGTCGGAGCATAATATCCTGTAACCTGATATCCCCATGATCCATCATATGGATACTCCGAAACGCCCATCAACTCGATGTGTGTATAACCCATCTCTTTTACATATGAGATGAGAGATTTTGCTAATTCTCTATACGAATAAAATCCATCGTCTTCTCTTCCTGGATGTCTCTTCCATGAACCCAGGTGGACTTCATAAATAGACATTGGAGACTCATATATCTCTTCTTCTGTCTGCTCTGATCTCTTTTTCATCCATGCAGCATCTGTCCACTTAAAATGATCAATATCTGTTACTCGCGATGCTGTTCCTGGTCTTAACTCTGCATAATTGGCATATGGATCAGCCTTGTATAATGTTCTACCATCCTGTGTTTTGATGATGAATTTATACATGTCGCCCTTTTCTACACCTGGAACAAAAAGCTCAAACACACCCATTTCTTCAGGATCTACTCGTTTCATCTCATATTCATATTCAGTCCAGTTATTAAATTCACCAAAGACAAATACTTGTTTTGCTTTTGGAGCCCACACATCAAAACAAACTCCCTTTTTTCCGTTTTGTTCTGTAAGATGTGCTCCCATCTTTCTATAAATATCATAATGTGTTGCCTGCCCAAACAGGTAACAGTCCATTGCTGTAAAATTGCTCATACTACCCCTCCAAATTTACCTATTTAATATCGAAATATGCCTCTGAAAGCACAATTCTATCATCTTCTGTATATCGTTTTGCTGTCAAAATGCTGATTGCCTTTTTTAATCCACCATGAGCTTCTCGCTCAATTGCTTCATCCACAATCTCTTTTACTTCTGTAAGCGTTGTCGCCTGGTCAATTCTCTCAATATTACTTATCCTGTTGTGGAGAGCCAACACTGCCATATCATCAATTTTATATCCCAATTCAGCCGAATATGACTTAGCAAACAATACTAATTCATCATTTGTAAAAATCGGAACAGAAATTTTTTCTGTAAATTTGGAAGCAAATCCTTCATCAAGTGACAATGCTTTCTTTATTCCTTTTGAGGTATCTTCGAGAATATACAATGTTCCTGTTATATCATGTTCCATTAAGAATGATAAAGAAACTGCTGTATTTCTATCCAAATCTCCTGCTCTTTCTATGATAAGGCATCCTCCAGAGATTTTTCTCACCAACTGTTGTGCATCTCTCTTATTGAGTGCAACAGCGTCAATTTTACCAATTTTTCCACTTATATGATTGTTTTCTTTCTGTAATACTTTTATAAAACTTGTTGCAAGAACAGTTTTTCCACATCCTCGCTCTCCCTGAATAATCAGGTTTCCCGTCTTCGCAGCTTCTTTTCTTCCTAAGTGTGAAACCACACCATTAAAAGCTTTACAAATCTGATCTTCCATTCCTTTAACAGGAATAAAGTATGAAAAAATAGCTCTCTGTTCTTCTGATAAAGAATCAATATGTCTCTCTTCTACTGTTTCATCATCTACATCCAAGTCCTCCGGAAGACTTATATCTGGTAATCTAGAGGTCTTTTGTTTGAGCACTGGCATCCTTCTTGTCTTCGCCATATCAAGTTTATGCTCTAACTCAGGATCTTCTGCACTCATTTTAGCAACTTCTTCTCCCAGGAAATTATTAACCTGTTCAAATTGCTGATTATTCTCTGCATACATATCAGAGTCAATATTTGGCAACTGTGCAGTTGGCTGAAGCAAGACTTCATCTTCTAATGCCTTTAATTCTTCACTGTCTGTATCATCCTGAAGCATTAACTCATCTTCAAAAGTAATCTCCGGAAGTATCATTGTCGGTTGCGATAATATATCTTGCTCTTCTGGAGTTATTCCTTCTGAAGCAACTTCTTCTGGAGCAACTTCTTCTGGAACTACTTCCTCTGAAATAACTTCCTCTGGAATCACTTCTTCAGTCAAAGACAAATTTGGTATATTCACAGGCTGAGAATTCTCTACATCTGATATTTCATTCTGCAAATATTCTTCTTCCAATAATTCCTTTGGAGTCACGCCTGCATCAAGCTTTGGAATAACATCATTTAATCTTTCCATGATGTCACCAGCTTCCTGAAGTGCTCTTGCCTTTGCAGACTCAAGCTTCTTCTGCTCAGCCTCTTGCAATGCAGCTTCTGCTGCTCGCTTAGTTTTCTCCCACTCATCAAGAACATCCTGAATAGACATCTGCCCTGTAATCTGCTGTTCTACCTGAGCCTTTTCATTTACAACAAGCGAAATCTGCCCATCTGATTCTTCTCCGAGCATTTCCTGGAAATTTATCTTTAACGAGCCATCTATCTCTTCATCTGTAGCAATATGCTCTAATGGTTTCTCTTCTTCCTCTTTTTGAATCTGAAGATATGGAATTTCCTCCACAATCTTCTTGATGTTGTCCATGGTATCAGCTACTTCATTCTTCTCAGTAGCATCCATGATTTGCTGCATTCCTTTTGCAATTTCTTCCTGAAGGTTAACCGTATTGAACTTCTCTGAATTTACTGCAATCTGTGGAATCTCAACAGAATCGTGTGCAAATTCTCCAGCCTTTATCATTTCCTCAGAATCAATTTTTGTTATCCCCTCTCGCTCAAGTCTAAATCTTCTATATTTCTCCTCTTGAACTTTTGTAAGAGGTTGATACAACATTTTCAGCTCTAATGCTCTCTCAACATAAGGACCATCCCCAAACCACAGAATTAATTCATCACATGCCTCAATACATTTTTCAGTTTTTCCTGATTTGTGATACAAATATGCTAATTCATATGCCCATTCCTCTGTGTATTCCTGATCCTTGAACTCTTCAAGAATCCCAATCAGTTCTTCATATCCTGCACCCTGTCCTTTTCTAATAGAGTACTTGAGGACATATCTAAGTGTATCATGAGGAGCAATCTCCACAAACTCATTGTAATAAGCATTTGCAGAATCGTAATCAGCCATTTTCACTGCAACTTCCGCAAGTCTGTATATAATCATCCTTCCAATAGGTGAACGATCATATGCTAAAAGTAAAACATCCCTTGCATCGGAATATCTTTCTGATTTTTCGTATACTTCTCCCGCCTTAACAAGAGCATTAACATTTCGTATTTTATTCCAATTTATTGTATCCGCAATCTCTGCTGCACCCAAATAATTTTCTTCTGCGCACATTGTCTTTATCTGGTCAATTTTGAGATTGTATTCATATTTATCCAATTGTTGTCACCTCAATATATAGTCTTTAATTGATGCTAATTATCTAGTTTTAGTCTAACATAGCCTATATTACTTGTCAAAATCAATACATATAAAAAGTGTCAAATGTTTAACTGAATTTCAACATTTGACACTTTATTGATTCTTATTTTTGAGTCTACTACTCTTCTGTTTTTTCTGTTTCAGTCTTTTTAGGATAAATCATTTCAAAAGATTTTTCATCTACTCTTTCTAAACTTGTATAATCAAGTGAATTCTCGGATAATTTTTTGCTTCTTAACGCACTGTTTGTGATTCTCTTCACCAGATAGTAAATCAATCCAAACATTGGGACACCCAAAAGCATTCCAAGGAATCCAAACATTCCTCCACCAATCAATATGGCTGCCATAACCCAGAAAGTTGAAAGGCCTGTTGATGAACCTAAAATCTTTGGTCCGATAATATTTCCATCGACCTGCTGCAATACCAAAATAAATACGAGCAAATACAACGCATGTATTGGACTTTGTATTACCACTAAGAGTAAACAAGGGATTGCTCCTATAAATGGTCCAAATACAGGAATTACATTTGTAACACCTATTATTACTGCTATTAATACAGGCGACGGAATACTAAGTGCAAAACATCCAATATATGCAATCACACCGATAATAAGTGAATCCAGAATTTTTCCTGTAATAAATCCACCAAAAATATCATTTGTCTTTCTTATAATCTCAATGATAGTGTTTCCTGTTTTTGGTTTACATGTTGCATAAATAACCTTTTTGGTCTGACCAATCAGAGTATCCTGTATTGTCATCGCATATACCATAACAACTATTCCAACCAGGAAATCAAAGATAGCCTTGAAAAATGAGAATACTCCTGATGTAATTTGTGTAAGATAAGTCTGAGCTACCGGAACCAATTTCTCCTTTGCAATAACCTCAAAATTATCCGTAAAACTAATTAGAGCATTGCTTATATATTCAAAATATTCACTCTGTCCAAAACTACTTTTCTTTGTTTTCTCAATAATATTTGCAACATCATTAGGAAGAGTATCTGACAGACTATAAATACTTGTCATTATTGATGGTACTATTGCTCTTATTAGTAATGCCATTGCAGCTAATAAAATCAACACAGTACCCGTAATAGCAAGAATTCTTGCAACCTTTTTTGATGGCTTTTTACTCTTTTTCTCCATAAGGGAATAGATTTTTTTCTCAATCCCAAGCATAATTGGATTCATAAGATATGCCAACACCAGACCGATAATTATCGGACTGGCTGATGACATAAATTTGTTCCATACCTTTAATATGAAGTCGAATCTAAATATTGCAAAAAAGAATAAAATACTGACTGTAAAGGTAACAAACACCATTATTCCTATTCTTGTTAGATGCTGCCACTCTTCCTTCTTTTTTTTCTTTTGATTTTCTATTTCCAAGTTTTCATTTTCAGCCAAAATATGGAGCCTCCTTTATTTACGGTTGTAATTAATGAGACATCCTTTCAAGATAATATCTCTCTCGTCTGATGTAAGCTCTCCCATTTTAAGTGTAAATGGAACTAACTTATTGTCTTTTACGACATATGCTTCAAATTCTTGTTTTCCTTCTGAGATTGCTTCTCTTATTCCTGGAAGGAAAATATAATCTAAATTCTTGAATGGAAGTTCTCCCTCATCAATAATGAATGGAAGCATTCCCCAGTTAATAAGGTTTGAACGATATCTCTTTGTTGCATATTCGTTTGCAATGTTTGCCCATCCACCAAGTACCTTCTGGCATGATGCAGCCTGCTCACGAGCAGAACCATCTCCTGGTTTTACAGCAAAAATTGTGCTACCAAATCCGATATTATCATGTCCAACATTAGGGAACTGAGCTTTTACAACACTCATAATATCTTTAAGGCCTTCTACTACCTCTCCCGCACACTGTCCAGCTTCGATAGCTTTCTGTGCTTTCTGGATTTCCTTTGCACGTCCTACATACTCAGGATCCTTTCTTGATAATGCAAATTCTGCTAATCCAAGTGGATTTGAACGGTATGATGATGTCTCTCCTGATGGAATAAGCTCATCTGTTGTTGTTACAGGATCATGAATCTCTGATACTACTTTAAGAACCATGTTCTCTGGTAAAGCGCTCATCTTTGGCCAGTCTTTGATGTTTGGTCCAAACTGAATCTCTACTGATGGATCTGCTACACCCTTGCTATCAAATACTCTGTTCTCATAAATTGTCTTGTCAAAGAAATATTTTGGTTTTGTGTAGTTTACATCCATATCTGTTGCTGCTGTAAGAATACCCTTGTTTGCTGCTGTTGCCGCAATTGAACGAGCATCCATAAGTGCAACTGAACTAATCTGTCCATTCTGTACTTTAGAACCTTCTCTGTTAGGGAAGTTTCTTGTTGAATGACGAATTGAGAATGCATTATTTGCTGGTGTATCTCCTGCTCCAAAACATGGTCCACAGAATGCTGTTTTTACAACTGCACCAGTTGCAAGAAGATTTGCTACTGCACCATTCTTAACAAGCTCCATATAAACTGGAGTTGAAGCTGGATAAACACTTAATGTAAATTCTTCTGAACCAATTGATGCTCCCTTAAGAATATCTGCTGCATCACAAATGTTCTCGAATCCACCACCGGCACAACCAGCGATGATTCCCTGATCTACATATAATTTTCCATCTCTTACTTTGCTCTTTAAGTCAAGTTTAACTTTTCCATCAAAACTTACTTCTGCTCTCTTCTCACAGTCATCGAGGATGTCCATAAGGTTTGCATTAAGTTCATCGATTGTGTATGTATTGCTTGGATGGAATGGCATAGCAATCATTGGACGAATTTCACTTAAATCAATTTCAATGAAGCTGTCATAATAAGCTACATCTTTTGGATCTAACTCTTTATATTCTTCTACTCTTCCGTGAATATCATAGAACTCTTTAACTTTATCATCTGTTCTCCAGATTGATGAAAGACATGTTGTCTCTGTTGTCATTACATCAACACCAATTCTGAAGTCTACGCTTAAGTTTGATACTCCTGGTCCAACGAACTCCATTACTTTGTTCTTTACGAATCCGTTTCCAAAAACCTCTCCGATAATTGCAAGTGCAACGTCCTGAGGTCCTACACCTACGATTGGCTCTCCTTTTAAGTAGATACCAACTACTTCTGGCATATCAATATCATATGTCTGCTCTAAGAGCTGCTTAACTAACTCTGGTCCACCTTCTCCAACTGCCATTGTTCCAAGTGCACCGTAACGTGTATGTGAATCAGATCCAAGAATCATCTTTCCGCCACCAGCAAGCATTTCTCTTGCAAACTGATGAATTACTGCCTGATGAGGTGGTACATAAATTCCGCCATATTTCTTTGCACATGTAAGTCCAAACATGTGATCATCCTCATTGATTGTTCCACCAACTGCACATAAACTGTTGTGGCAGTTTGTAAGAACGTAAGGAATTGGGAATTTCTCTAATCCAGATGCTCTTGCTGTCTGAATAATTCCAACGAATGTAATATCATGTGAAGTAAGCTTATCGAATTTAATCTGAAGCTTATCCATATTTCCTGATGTATTGTGATCTCTTAAAATACCATATGCAATAGTATTCTGTTTTGCTTCCTGTGCAGTTACATCTTTTCCTGTTTTACTTTTTACTGCATAAAGTGCTTCTGGGTTATTGATTACAACTTCTTCGCCATTAATAAGATACGCGCCATTTTCGTATAATTTCACTCTTTTTTCCTCCAACTTTCTAATTAATCGTCATTATAGCATTACTTATACAAATGTGACAAGGCTTTAGTTCTTACTTCCTTTTATACTTTTCCACATTTTCTGGATACCCTCAGCCAAATCTCCAGGTCCTTTATTACTCTCCTCTTTGGGTTCATTTGACTCTTTCCAATTAAAATAATCCGCATCCAAATCAGCTCTAAGCTTTGCCTCAAGTTCCTTATCTATTTCTTCATCCTGTTTAAGGCTGACTTCATTGTTCACAAGGTTTGTATCTAATTTTTCCAAATTTGCATCTTCAAATGCTTCTGACTGCTCAATTTCCTCATCAAGTGGTTCTTCTGCTAATCCAAGCTTCTGAAGGTATTCAACATTTACTTTTACTTCTGTTTGCCTGTTCTTATAAATTGAATATTCACTCTTTACGCCTTCCTTTGGAAAGCCGGCTTCTTTCTGCTTTTGAATCTCACGATTTCTGTCCTCAATAAGCTTCAGATATTTTTCTGTATCAGTCAAATCCTGTAACTGGGATTTGAGCTCGCTCTGGTTTGTTTTTACCATTCGCTCCTGCTCTTTTAATCTCTCACTCATCTCATCGTAAAGTTTTTCTACTGATTCATGAGTTTCCTTCATTATATCCCATACTCTGTTTAATGCCTCATCTGTATACAACACTGATGCTGCGTAAATATCCTCGGCCTTTCTACTGGCATCCCAGACAATCTGGTCTCCTTTTTTTCTAAATTCTCTTTCTGCTCTTCCTCTACTTTGTTCTGTCAGTTCATATTCATCCTGAATATCATACAGACATTTGTTCAGATCAGAAAGAAGATCCAGCATTTGCTGTTTATCAACAATTACTTTGCTTGGTTCTTTCGTATATGGTTCACTTTTTGTCAATAATATATGAAGTTCTCTAAGTACCTTTTCTGCTTTGTCATTTGCGCTCATTTCAAATTCCTCGTACATTTATTATTTCAAAATTATTTTATACGAAAACTCCTTACAGGTAAATAATTCTTTATGATAATTTCTTATACTAAATTATTCCTTTTGCAGCCTGTCTTAATTCATTGGCTGATTTTTTTAATTCATTAGCCTGCTCCTCACTGATATTTCCAGGCTTTGTTCTTGAAACCAGCTTCTTTGCGTATGATAAAGCTGATTTTATTTGTTTCTTCTGATTATATTCTAAAGATTTTTTCGTTGCTTTGTCTGACAATGCTACTTCTACTTGTTTAATTAATCTCTCAAGTTCATTTCTACTGTCAATATATGCCTTTCTCTGACTGTCGGTTGCCTCGTATAAAGCAGCCTCCCTTATAGCTTTTTCTATTTCTTCATCAGACATATTTGAGCTTGCAGTAATTGTTATCTCCTGATGTTTTCCTGTTCCTAAATCCTTTGCTGATACCTGCACTATTCCATTTGCATCAATATCAAATGTTACCTCTATCTGAGGAACCCCTGCCGGCGCTGGTTTTATTCCACGGAGTCTAAAATTTCCGATTAGTTTATTATCTTTTGCAAACTGTCTTTCACCTTGTAATACCTTTATATCTACAGATGTCTGAAAACTACCTGCTGTGGTAAAAATCTGACTGTATCTGGTAGGAATCGTTGTATTTCTATCAATGATTTTGGTTGATACACCTCCAACAGTTTCTATTCCAAGAGATAATGGTGTAACATCCATAAGTACTATCTCAGCTGCACTGCTTCCAACCATAAGTGCTCCGCCAAGCTTCCCACCTTGAACTGCTGCACCTAAAGCAACACATTCGTCAGGATTTAAATTATGTGATGGCTCTTTTCCTGTAAGCTTTCTAACCTGCTCAACCACTGCTGGTATTCTTGTTGAACCTCCTACTAAAAGCACCATTCCAAGCTCAGATGCTGAAATTCCTGCATCTGATAAGGCCTGATTTACCGGACCTGCTGTTCTTTGAACAAGATCCTTTGTAAGTTCATCAAATCTTGCTCTTGTAAGAGTCATCTCTAAATGCTTTGGCTCACCTTTAACTGTTGTGATAAAAGGCAAGTTGATTGTGGTTGTAGATGATGATGACAATACTTTTTTTGCCTTTTCTGCCTCTTCCCTTACCCTTTGCATTGCCGTTGCGTCTTTTCTTAAATCTACTTTTTCAGCTCTTTGATATTCTGCAACTATGTAAGTGGTAATTCTTTCATCAAAATCATCGCCACCCAAATGATTATCTCCTGATGTCGCCATTACCTCTATAAGATTATCTCCTATTTCAATAATTGAAACATCAAAAGTACCTCCTCCTAAATCAAAAACTAATATTTTCTGTGGTTGTCCATGATCTAGCCCATACGCAAGTGCTGCTGATGTTGGCTCGTTTATAATTCGCAAAACATTAAGACCTGCTATTTTACCAGCATCCTTTGTTGCCTGTCTCTGGGCATCTGAAAAATATGCCGGAACAGTAATAACAGCATCTGTTACCTCTTCTCCGATGTAGCTTTCTGCATCTTTCTTCAGCTTACGAAGCACCATTGAAGATATTTCCTGTGCAGAATACTGTTTTCCATCTACCTTTGCTTTATAATTTGTACCCATTTGCCTCTTTATAGAGAAAAATGTTCTATCTACATTTACTGCTGCCTGTCTCTTTGCAGCCTCTCCTACTATCCTCTCACCATCCTTAGAAAAAGCCACTACCGATGGTGTTGTTCTTTGTCCCTGCGAATTTGTAATCACAACGGGCTGGTCATTTTCTAAAACTGCAACACAGCTATTTGTTGTTCCTAAATCTATACCAATTACTTTTCCCATGTTAATCCTCCTGGTAGAACATCTGATAAATACTTTATTATTTGAAAGTATTGCAGTCAATATTTCCACCTTTTATTTCAGAGAATGTTTATAAATTGCCCATTTGCTTTATTTCTTTTTTATAATTAATATCTTTCCTCACTTTTTTATAAGAAAAGACACTGCCCTACGACAGTGTCTTTTCTTAGTTTTATTTTACATCTTTTTTCAATATTCCTAAAAGAACAGCTGTTACAGCTGAACCTACTAACCAGGCTATAATATACATCAATGGATTTCCAACAGTCGCGAATACGAACAATCCACCATGTGGAGCCATAAGTGTACATTTAAATACTGCTGTTAAGCATCCTGCCACTCCTGCACCTGCTAATGTACAAGGAATAACATGTGCCGGATCAGCTGCTGCAAATGGGATTGCTCCTTCTGTAATAAATGAACATCCCATTACAATATTTGAAAGCCATGAGTTTTGCTCTACTTTTGTAAATTTCTTAGGGAAAAGCTTACATGCAATTGCAATTCCCACTGGAGGTACCATTCCACCTGCCATAACTGCTGCCATAGCAACGTAACAAGCCTGCACCTTTGGATCTGATGTGGATAATCCAGCGTCAAGATAGCCCGATGCTGTTGCAAGCATACCTGTTCCAAATACATAAGCTGCTTTATTGATTGGGCCTCCCATATCGATAGCCATCATTGCACCAAGAATTAATCCTAGTAGTGGAAGCATATTTGCATCTGCAATGCTTGTAAGCATATTGCTAAGTCCTGTATTTACCAATCCAATAAGTGGATTAAATATAAAGCACATTAAAATTCCAATAAGTAACACACCAACTAATGGATAAATAAGCGTTGGTTTAATTCCTTCTAATGCTTCTGGAAGATTTGCTGTAATCTTCTTTAATAAAAGAATAATTCCACCTGCAATAAAACCAGCAAGGATACCACCAAGAAATCCAGATACTGTTGCCCCACCATCAGCTCCTTGGAATGCAAAATCAGCAATAAATTTCTGGAATCCTGATACTTCTCCATCCCATGCAAATCCTGCTGCAAGTGCATTTCCTGAAGAAGCTAGTAATCCTCCTGTAAAACCTACTGCAAGACCTGGTCTGTCAGCAATTGAATATGCAATATATCCAGCTAATACTGGTACCATAAGTCCCATTGAAAGACCACCAACATATTTAAAGAATGCTGATAATGGTGTACATGTACCAAAATCGCCTCCTCCTGTTGCACCATATCCACAAATGGTATCAATAAGGAATGCAAGGGCAATCATTATACCTCCACCAATTACGAATGGAAGCATATGAGATACTCCACTCATTAGGTGTTTGTAAAAAGCGTGTCCTATTCCACTCTTTTCCTCTTTCTTCTGAGCTTCTTTGCTATTTGATGCTTTAAATACAGGTGCATCTCCTGCTGCTGCTTTTTTCAAAAGTTCTTCTGCTTTATTGATTCCATCAGCTACTTTACATTCAATAACTTTCTTTCCATCAAATCTGTCAGTTGGAACTTTTGTATCACATGCAATAATTACAGCAGTTGCTTCTTCTATTTCAGCGGCTGTAAGTACATTTTTTGCACCACCTGAACCTCTTGTCTCAACTGTAATGTCATACCCTAATTCTTCTGCTTTTCTCTCCAAAGATTCTGCTGCCATATAAGTATGTGCAATTCCTGTCGGACATGCAGTAACTGCAACTATTTTTACCCCTTTTGACATTTCCTTTCCACTTTCCTTTTCATCTTTCGAAGCCTCAGCCATATCAATAATACTCAGAAACTCCTTTACTGATTTTGCATTGATAAGACTATTTGTAAAACTCTCATCCATTAACATAACAGACAATTTACTGAGCACCTGAAGATGCACGTTGTCTTCAGTATTTGGTGCTGCAATAAGAAAAATAATTTTTGCAGGCGTTCCATCCAATGATTCAAAATCCACCCCATCTTTTACAACCATTGCTGCAAGTCCCGCTTTCTTTACTGCATCTGACTTACAATGTGGAATAGCAATCCCCATTCCTATTCCGGTTGTTCCTTCTTCCTCTCTTGCAAAAACACCCTTTCGATACACATCTGCATCTGAAATTTTTCCGCTCTTTACCATAAGTTCTACAACCTGATTAAGAGCTTCTTCCTTTCCTGCCGGAGTCGCATTCAACTCTATACTCGTAGCCGACAGAAGATCTGTGATTCTCATACATTACCTCCTAAAATAAATTTTTGCTTCTATCTATTAAAGCCTCCACCTCAGCTTTAGTAGCCAATTCCTCTGAGAATGCACTTGCGCTTCCCGTACAAACCCCATACATAAATGCATCCTTATAACCCTTACTATTCAAATATCCGTATATAAATCCGGCAACCATTGAATCTCCTGCTCCCACAGAATTCTTTACCTTTCCACGAGGAGCTTCTGCTCTATATTCCTGTCCATCTTCTGTCACAAGAACCGCGCCATCTCCAGCCATTGATATTAGAACGTTTCTTGCTCCTTTTTCCTGAAGCTTCTTTGCGTATTTTACAACATCATCCTTAGAAGTAATTTTTACTCCAAATATTTCTCCAAGTTCATGATTATTTGGTTTAATCAAAAATGGCTCATATGGTAAAACATTTGTAAGTAAATCTTTTGTTGCATCAACAACAATTCTTATATTTCTTTCTTTTAAGTAAGACATTATATCCATATAAATCGACGATGGCATTACTGCCGGAATACTTCCTGCCAGCACCAAAATGTCATTTTCCTTCAACTCATCCAGCTTATTATATAAATCCTTTATATTGTCTTCACTTATTTTTGGTCCTTGCCCATTTATTTCTGATTCTTCATTCGATCTAAGTTTTACATTTATCCTTGATGTTCCTTCTAATACAGGAATAAATTCAGCATTTATACCCTTTTCATTCAAAAGTCTTTCTATTTCTTTTCCTATAAACCCTGCTGTAAATCCTAATGCTGTACTGTCGTATCCAAGATTTTTTAATACCATTGAAACATTAATACCCTTTCCTCCGGCAAAAATAGTCTCATTTGTAGTCCTGTTTACTATCCCAAGTTGAAAATTGTCTACATCAACAATGTAGTCCAATGACGGATTAAATGTAACTGTATAAATCATTCTTAGACCTCCTTGATATTTTTATATTTTCTATACGACTCATTCGGAAGCTTATCTGTTATTACCGTTGCCTGCTCAAATTCAGCAAATTTTACACTTGAAATCTGTGCAAACTTACTTGCATCTGCAAGAATATATTTTTCTTTGCAATTCTCCATTGATTTTTTCTTTACCATAGCTTCTTTAACCTCTGGTGTTGAATATCCCTTCTTAACATTCACACCATTTGTTCCCCAAAAGCCCTTTGTAAAATTGTATTTATCAAGTGCAAAAACTGCTTCCTCCCCTACAATAGCTTCTGTTGTTGACTTAAATTCTCCTCCAAGTATGTAAACCTGATATCCTTTCTCCGATAACTTCTTTGCATGGGTAAAAGAATTTGTTACAAACACTGCCTTTTTTGCTGTTATGTATTCAATCATACTTGCAGTAGTTGTTCCTGCATCAATATATACAAAATCATCATCGTTTATTAATTTTGCAGCATAAGAAGCAACCAGACGCTTTTCTTCAGAATTCTGCATCTCTCTTTTATTTACTTTTTCATCTTGCGTTCTGATACTTGTCTTATTTGATATTGCACCTCCATGAACCTTTATCAAAAGCCCTTTTTGGTCCATAGAAATTAAATCTCTTCTAATTGTAGATTCTGATATCTTCAATGCATCCATTAATTGCTGCATCGTTGCACTACCTTCGGAATCAACAATGCTTAATATCTTTTTTATTCTCTCTTCTGCTAACATTATCTTCAACTCCATTTTAATTTATTCAAAACCTTTATAAATTAATTATATTTTCATTTTCAGTCATAGTCAATCATATTCCGTCATTTTCCTTCACAATTATTTTTTATTTTTCTTATACAAATTGCACAAAAAATAGGAATTGGTCCATTTATGAAACCAATTCCTACAAAAATGAAGGCCTAATTTATTACAAAACGTTCTGCTTCTCTTGAAAGCATATCAGCTACTTCTTTATTGTGCATCATCTTGCTAGAAATATTTGATATATCACCTGCTAGATTATCTGTATTCTGAGCAGTATGATTAATTCCTTCCAAACTATCTTTAACTGAATTTGTTATTTCTTCGATATATTCCTGTACATCAGTTGTTCTGTTCTTTAACATATCAGACATTTCATGAAAATTTGAAACTATTTCATTAATATGTTTTGCATCGTTACTATAATTTTCTCCTGCAACTACAAAATTATCATAATCCGGTAAAATGTTATGCTCAATAAAACTAACCAATTCACTAGCATTTTCTGCAAGTTCTTTTACTGTTGTTATTACTATTTCGTTAATACTCTGAATATTTGTTGCTGAGTTTGTACTTGAATCAGATAAATGGCTAATCTCGCTTGCAACTACTGAAAATCCTTTTCCCGCTTCACCAGCTCTTGCCGCTTCTATTGAAGCATTTAATGCTAAAAGATTTGTTTGAGCTGCTATCTCAAGAATATCATCTGTTAAAGCTTTAATCTTTTCTACATCTTTACTCTTTTCTACTGCTGCCTGAAGCTTTGCAATTATTTCTTCAGTCATTCTACTAGTTTCAATCTTATTTTGAACCGCACTCTTCTGAAGATTTGATGCAGATTCTTCCATTTTTACTGTATACTCTAGTAACTCATCTGATTTTTCAGAAATATCATTTACATTTATTCCAATCTCTGAAATATTATTATTTATTCCTTCAACTGAATCAGATACATTGCTCATTGACGTTGATAAAGTAATCATTGCAGAAGAAATATCTTTTGAGCTTCCGTCCGCAAAACTAACTCTCTTTCCTACTTCATCAACAATTTCATTCATATCTACTGAACTTTGTGTAATTCTCATCATAATGTTCTGCAATGTCTCAGTAAATAGATTTACACTTCGACCAATTCTACCGATTTCATCCTTCCCAAGATGATTTACACGCATTGATAAATCACCTTCTCCTCTTTGAATTGAATCAACCATCTGCTCAAGTTTATTTGTAATATACTTCATAGGACTTGTAATTCCCTTAGAGCAGACAATTATTGAAAAAATACCCATTATAATAGCAATTGATACAAAAAATATTGAAGTTGCAATTGCAAATGTAAATGCACTTTCCTGTGTACCTAACGCATTATTCATTGCATCTTTTATAATCTCAATAAGTAATTCCAGTTTATAAAGAATATATTCCTCTGCTGGTTTCTCATTTATATTTATTGCATCAAGCATTGCATCATCATCACCATCCATACTTGCTACAAGTACTGAACTAACACCATTTTTATATTTTTCTAATTTCTTAACTATGGCAGCAATATATTCATACTCTAAATCAGTCAATTCTCTCTTCTGATATTCTTCTAGTGATGACTCCATACCTTTAATTTCTTCATCAATTTTTGCTTCAAACTCTGATTTTGTTGTTGTATTTGTAGTCTGACATGAGCCATACATATTTTTGCCAATTGAATGTATTTTTGCCTCTATATCCTGTGCTATTTCAATTGAATTTGCACAATCATCAGAAATTGTATAACCTACATTCAACAAATTTTTAGCATTCAACATACTAAAGCCACTAGCTAATACTACTACAATAAGCAATGTCATGATAGGCGCTAGCACTTTTATTCGTATACTTATATTATTTAATACCTTCATATAAATTACCTCTCCATTAACTTTAACGTGTTAAATTTGGATATTTCTCAAGAGACAAACTATAAAATTTATCAAGTGATTCTTCATATGTTGCATTCCCATCGAAATAATCATGCATTGCATTCTGAAGTGCTTCATTTAATCCACTATCATAATCACTAATATTACTCATATCAATTTTTTTTGCTGACTCTGCAAATAATTCAATATGGTTCTGTCCACCTAAAAATTCAGATTTGTAATCACTCTTTGCAATTTCTTCCATTGCTTCCTGATTATTTGTAAAGTCCTGAGTATCAAGAGTAATATTCTTCATTGTTTCTTTATCGCATGTCAATCTCTTCATTAAGTCTTTTGTAAATGGAATATTGTCAGACCCCTTTGCTGCACATATCCAAGTTCCGCCCCAATAATATGCCTGAGGACCTTCACAAACAGCATAGTCACCATAGTTACCATTTCCAACTTGTTCTGGCTGACTTGAATCTTCCAATGCATTTCCCTTTAATGTAAAATTAATACCCCATGTAGAATAAAAGAACCCAAATACATCTCCTTGTGGCCCCTGATCTTTTGACCATGTTGTCGACCATAGTGTTGATTTATTATTGTAATTATTATCTGTATATTCTTTTGTCTGAGTAATCCATCTCTCTAAACTTGGATCAAGATTAATCTTATTATTTGTAACCCATGGCTGAGTCATATTATTTGAAAATGTTCTAAATGAATCATCATATCCAGACAACATTTTATATCCTGATTTGTTCATTTTTTCTGCTACTAAATCAAAGTTTTCCCAATCTTTTAACATTTCCTGAACTTTATCTGGATCATCTGTTCCAAGAACCTGTTTAGCTATTGATCGCCTATATGCAAATAAACCAGGAGTTGCCTGCCATGTCACCCCTTTACATACACCATTATCAGTTACAATATCTTTTGTATACTGATACATTCCAGACATGTCCTCATCAGTAAGTCCAACTTCTTTAATATCAAGTGCATATTCTGATTTAATATATTTTGATGCGTAATCTGCCTCAATCAAGAAAATGTCAACTTTATCATCATCAATTGCTGTATCTGTCTCTGCTAATGCTTCATCCAAATTTATCTGATAAGCTTGGCTATCATTTGTAATTACTATAAAATTTACCTTAACATTATGCTTTTCACCTAAATCTGAAGCATAGGCCTCATATAGTCCTTTAAATTCTGTATTCCAGCTATAAATATTGACAACTCTTCCTTCAGTTCTTTCTTCATCCTGAGACGAATTCGAATTACACCCACATAACAAAGTAAAAACCATCAACGTCATAAGTGATAAACTAACAATTTTCTTCCTCATTTGATTCATCTCCTATATACAAAATTTATAGGAAAATAATACTATTATTATAATTATTATGTTACAATAAATACGTCATATTCGTATATAATTACGACATGTATTTTAGGGGGTAAGCAAAATTATGAATCAAATAATACATATAGTAGATAAACTAAATCGTGTATACAATATATCGTCTATTCCTTTTGTACTATTTTCAAATGATAGTATAGAATTTTATTATAAACCTGATATAACTGATTTTTATTATCCTAATTCTTTTCTTAACAATTCTTTTAAATTATTGAAGAATACTAATTATCCTTTTATCTTTTGTGTTCATGAAGGTGTATATATAGGTTTATTCAAAACTAATGATTTTTATCTTTTACTTGGTCCTATATCAACTAGTATTGAAACAAACTTTATTGACGCATTATTTAAAAAAATGTTGCTAATTACTCTACATTACGTCATGTTTTTAGCAATATTATGCCTATTTCAATAACAAAATTTGCTAATTTACTATCAATAATATTTGAAATTTGTACACAAAAGGAAATCTCCCCTGAAAAAATTATAGAAGAAAGCAAATTAAATATTGATACACCATGGAATGATGTAATTGAAAATATATTAACCTTTGATAATGATATAAATGATATTTGTTTATTTGAAGTATCACTATTTAATATAATTAATTCGGGAAATGAACTTGCAATAGAAGAATTACGTAAACTCAAATATCCACCATTAATCGGCAGAAATTTTAATATTGCTAAAACAGATCAATTTGCTTTGCTACCTATTTTTACTGTTATGTCACGCGCTGCTATTCATTCTGGAGCAAATGTAAAAAAAGTATTTGAAATATACAATTCAGCAATTATTGAATATCAAAGACATCCATCTACAATTGAATTTATGGATTTAATTTTTACCTATGCAAAAAAGTTCTGCAATCTCGTAAAGGAAAAATATTCTCCCATAGACAGACCAGATATATGTATATTAATTGAAAGATATATCTTATGGAATCTTAATGAAAATATTACACTAAGCGACTTAGCAAAATACTGTAATCTTTCCGAACGTCAAATACAAAGAATTTTTTCAAAATATTTTCATTGTACATTTAAAGAGTACATTCTAAATACGAAAATACGACAAGCTAAAACTTTACTTTTTTCTACAAATCTCTCTATATCTGATATAAGTATTACTTTAGGATTTGTAAGTCAAAGTTATTTTTCAAAGCGATTTCAATATGTTACTGGGCAAACTCCATCCGAATATAGAAAAAATAAACATCTAATATAAAAAAACTGGAAACATTTGTTTCCAGTTAAAGAGGTGACTGCCGGATTTGAACCGGCGATGACGGTGTTGCAGACCGGGGCCTTACCACTTGGCTAAGTCACCAAATATATAAATTCCTAGCTACTAGAGTTAGGAATTATTTAACTCCCCAAGTAGGACTCGAACCTACGACACTTCGGTTAACAGCCGAATGCTCTACCGACTGAGCTATTGAGGATTATTTAAAGGTTTGCACCTTCAAAACTTCATACAATTCCAAGAACATTCTTTGTTCTTTTCCACTTCGAAAACAAGCTCGATTTCGCTTCGCTTCATCTCGCTAAGTTTGCTACGCGCGATACATCAAAAATGTATCACAAAGATTAAGCCCTCGACCTATTAGTAACAGTCAGCTCCACATGTTACCATGCTTCCACCTCTGCCCTATCTACCTTGTAGTCTTCAAGGGGTCTTACTTCCTTATTGGAAGGGATATCTCATCTTGAGGGGGGCTTCACGCTTAGATGCCTTCAGCGTTTATCCCTGCCAGACTTGGCTACTCTGCCATGCCGTTGGTCGACAACAGATACACCAGTGGTCCGTCCATCCCGGTCCTCTCGTACTAA
>JBGVHH010000102.1:0-4429 GCA_045122195.1 Agathobacter sp. | reverse complement strand
AGCAATGCTATCTGGTGTAATCATTTTATTGGCTATATAAATAGGCACGCTCAACTTTCAGTCTTGCGGAGAGATTGAAAGCAACAGAAGATTTGAATTCTCACTTGAGGTATTTTTAGGGATTTAATAACTGTTATATCGTTCTACCCTTGTTTACGAACCCTCATAAGGGGAAAAATAAGGGAAAGAAAATCTGGTAACATCTTATAACAAATTATGAAAATGCAGTTGGAACTGGATGGAATGCTTATAATACATTTTCAAGAAAGGATTGATTGGATGAACATAATATATGCAGATTACAACATTTACCACAACAGCATTGATATATGCACTTATGCCGGATATATTCTACGGATTGACTGTGCAAAGGCAGGGGAAGGATTAAAGACTACTCCTAATTCAGAGTGTGCCTTAAATGCCCTTGCAATAGATAATCCACTAGAATATGCCAGACTGTATCTCGTGGAACTATGCAGATATGGATTGATACGGAGGATTCATTAGAAATTTGGTGATTTGTATACAAGGCAAGACTATAATCCGGTACATCCTGTTAAAATGATAAAAAATCAAAGTTCTTTAGCTTAAAAGCTACGAAGTACGAATCTGATTGTTAGAATTGCAAAAGTGAACGTTACAAATAAAGCGGTCAGGGGCGCGAAGGGCATGGTTAGCGTAAAGAAGAGAAAAGGTAAGGTTAATAATGGTAGAGACTAAGTAAAGTGTCGGAAAATGAAACAATTTTTCCGACACTTTACTTAGTCTTTACAAAAATGAATATCAATGTTAAAATTAAAATAACTGATAATTTAAATGAATAATTGCAAATTATTAGAAAGGTGGTATTTATGAAGGCGTTTTCATTAAAGATTAAAATTGCATTGTCGTCAGCACTTATAATTTTAGTAGGATTTGTGCTTGTATTGCTTGTAACTTTTAATGTTGCAAAAAAAAATATTTCAGAGGCTATGATAGAGCAGCTCATAAATGAGAACTCACAGATAGCGGCACAGGCTGAAATTTTAATAGAAAAGGGTGCAACAGTTGAGGAACTTCAAGCATTTGTAGAGAGTAAGACTGTTAAAAATGAATATATTGCTTATGCAATAGTTATAGATAAAACAGTTACAGCAATTGCACACAGTGATACGCAGAAAATAGGTAAAAACTATTCTGATGATACAGGATATTCAGTACCGGCAGCAACAAAGGGCGAAGTTATGACAAGCTCTTTTTGGGCTGATGTCCAACAGGCATGGACATATGACATAATGTATCCTATTTATGTAAATGGTGAACTTTATGGTTCTATGGATGTTGGTATATACAATACGAAGATAGACGTTGTAGTAGATAGTATGAGAGCTGCGTCTATTCCAATGGTGGCAGCTATTTGTATTATTTCATGCGTTATATTGGTTATTTTGATAAATATATTGTTTAGAGTATTTGCAGAATTAATCGCATTTTGTAATGAAGTGGGTTCAGGTAATCTTACGGTTCGTGTAAGAGAAAGCTTATTAAAGCGAACAGATGAGATTGGTAAGATTGCCAATTCTATGGAAAATATGAAGAAAAATATTCATGATTTGGTACTTGAAACAAATAATAATTCACAAGAGATTACAAAGATTACATATTCATTAAATGATAAAGCTGAAGGAACCAAAGACAAAGCTGTGTATATAGTTGAAAAAGCGGGCAGAGCAGTTCAAGGTACTCAAAGTCAGAGTGAATTAACACATACAAATGCTAGCATGATAGAAGAAATCACTCAGGGAATGGAAGAAATTGCCGGAAATATTATGAATGTAAAAGAAGTTGCTTCTGAGACGGCGGATGAAGCCATTAAAGGTGATGAAAAGCTTACTATAGTTGTAAACCAAATGGACGTAATTGAAAGTAATGTTTCAGCTACCTATCAAAAGATTAAGGAACTGGAAGGAATGTCAAGCAATATCGGTAATGTAATTAATTTAATAGCAGATATTGCATCTCAGACTAATTTACTATCATTAAATGCGGCTATAGAGGCAGCAAGAGCAGGTGAGCAAGGTAAAGGTTTTGCTGTCGTAGCAGATGAAGTTGGTAAACTTGCAGATCAGTCTAAAGATGCAGCAGAAGAAATAGGAAAAATTATTGATGATATATCACAGAGTATAGTAGAATCTGTTCAGTTAATGGATAGAGGTAATGACTCTGTAAAAGAAGGAATGGAGCTTGCTCATCAGGCAAAAGAAAGCTTTGTTGATATTAAAAAGAAAATCGAAAAGGTATCTGATGAGATGACAAATGTTGCAGCAATTACGCAGGAAGTAACCAGTGGTACAGTATCATTACAAGACGCACTTGAAAAAATATCAAACATCGCAGATGAAGTAAATAATAATACACAGGAAGTATCAGAAGAGGCAATGGCACAAAATGGTATGATGGGAGATGTAATGGATAGTGTAGAAGTGTTGAATAATGTTGCAGGTGAATTAAGTAAGATATTGAGTAGCTTCAGTATTGAGGAATAGTATAATGAGGACTATCACTTTTGCGTGATAGTCCTTTTTGTCGGGTGCGAATACTTTAAATAGGTCTAATTAGAAAGGTTTAACTTTAGCTATGAAAGTGATATTATTATAGAAAATGTGTAGGTAGTGTCAAGTGAATTATGAAAAAAGCTGGGCTGAAAAAATGGCTCAGATGAACCTTGAAAACTGTAAATATATTGCGTTGTGGTAAACTGACGCCACCCTTGACAGCATCAAGGGCATAGCCGCTATGCGGTGGCTGGTTACTACCTTTGGCTCTGAATCTAAGAACAGATAGTGGCTTCGCCCTTTTGCAGATTTAAGATAGTCTGTTGCCCGAGGAATATTAGAAGTTGCCATTTGCCAGGCATATTTTCTGTGCTTTTTAATATATCTACTTCGTTCAATATTTTGAAGTTATTGTGTTTATGAGGGCGCAGAAAGTTATAATAACCTACCCAGAGTGATAAATCGTAGTTGGCACCGTCAATGTTATGGAATCCATTGGTTGGTCTGTAAGAAGCTTTGTAGGTGCGGTTTAATCGCTCAATCATTTGCTTATACGGACGAAATTCTTTGGATACTTCATCGTCATTGGTAAGTCTAATTACCTGTGTGATGTCAAACTTAAATGTGTCACCAAATTCCCGAAAGAATTGTTGAGCGGCTAGTGGATAAGCGCTGTATCCATCAGCAATAAACTTGAAGTTTCACCTGAGTTATATTGAATTATTAGCGATAATGTGATAATATAGCAAAGAACATATGTTCTGCAATGGGGGTGTGAGATATGGAGTCAGAATTAATTTTATATACAACAGAAGATGGTGTTACAAAGGTTGACGTTACATTTGTAGACGAAACGGTTTGGTTGACGCAGGAGCAAATGGCAGATTTGTTTCAAAAATCCAAATCAACAATTAACGAACATATAAAAAATATATATTCAGATGGTGAACTTAATGAGAACGATACTATGAGAAAATTCGGAAATTCCGAATTTTCTACAAAACCTACAAATTACTATAATTTGGATATGATAATTTCAGTGGGATATCGCGTTAGATCGCAACGAGGGGTGCAATTTCGAATATGGGCATCCCGAATACTAAAGGAATATATGCGAAAAGGTTTTGCTATGGATGACCAGCGGTTAAAAGAGCTGGGTGGCGGCGGATACTTTAAAGAGTTACTTGAACGTATTAGAGATATTCGTGCTTCTGAAAAAGTTTTTTATCGTCAAATTCTGGAAATTTATGCCACCAGTATTGATTACGACCCTACAGCAGAGGAATCTATCCGATTCTTTAAAAAGGTACAGAATAAAATTCACTATGCTATATCAGGTGAAACTGCAGCAGAGGTCATTTATCATAGAGTTAATGCTGAAAAAGAGTTTATGGGATTAATGAGTTTTTCAGGAGAGCACCCGACTTTAAAAGAAGCGAAGATAGCCAAAAATTATCTTGATGAGAAAGAATTACGCGCTATGGGGCAACTTGTTTCCGGTTATTTGGATTTTGCTGAGAGACAAGCTGAACGGGAAATAGCAATGACTATGGAAGATTGGGCAGAGCACCTTGATAGAATATTAGTTTCTACGGGAGAGCAATTGTTAGAAGGAAATGGTTCAATATCACATATACAAGCTATGAGCAAAGCTGAAATGGAGTATAAAAAATATAAGCAAAAGACTATCAGTTCTGTTGAGAGAGAATATCTGGATGCTATTAAACAGATACAGAAAGACACTAAAAATTAACTTTGAATTCTACGGAGGGAAATATGGTCGCAATAATTGGAGCAATAACATTTTCAGTGGTAATCATATTATCTGTTTTAATAATATGCGGATTGCCATTAGGAGAGTTGACAATGGGAGGTCAATATAAAGTTTTTCCTAA
>JBGVHH010000101.1:0-47867 GCA_045122195.1 Agathobacter sp. | reverse complement strand
TATGTAACCTCCATAGGTATTGAAGGAATCCATTTCCCTACGTTTTCCATAGTGAAATGCTCCATTATTTTTGGTTACTATCATTATTTCAGTTATTAGGTGGTACTTCTAGACACCTTATTATTTAGCGCTTACGTTATATTTCCTTCTTTCAATAATAATTTCATTTTTGGAACAAAAAACTGAAAAAAGTTTCAAAAAATACACAAATGAGGAGGAGTGATTAGATAGAATGTATTTGAAAACAAGATGATACGAACTTGAAAATGAAAGAATGGTTGGATTCATATAATGTGAATAATTATTTACTGTATCCACTTGCAGCAGTTGAATTAGGTGCAATAAAAGAAGCACTAGAAAACAATGAAAACTTATTAAGAAGGTGTGTGGCGTCATTTGTATATGCGAAAGCTAAAGAGAAAAATATTGAGTTGACAAGGCAAAAGTGGTCTTATATCAGAGGTAGAACATATCGAAGGAGGGAAATTATGCTCGATTTTAGTAATTTTAATGAATTAGTGGGTAAATATTCAGAGTGCATAGAAGTATTTCGATTGCAAGACGAATGGGAAAATGAAAGGGCGTTTCAAAAACTGATTAGTTTAAGAACAATAATACCAAAAGAATTATATGCAATGTGCTTATATAAGTTGTTTGTTACAGATACTGACGAGGTGTTAATGGATACCTTAATTGAAGCTTTTTCGGGAGTGGATAGGAAGGATATAATGTTTGAAGAAGATTTGATTAAATATGAGTCATTTCCGGATAAGATTACAATTTATCGTGGTAGTCAAAATCCGAATGAAGAAAATCCGCGAATATCTTGGAGTTTATTGAGAAAAGTAGCTATGAATTTTGGAACTGCGCATATGTTTCAAGCAACCATTTTAAAAGAGGATGTGATTGCTTATTTTTCGAAAAATGGCGATGAAGAGGAAATATTGGCAGTAGTTGGTAATAATTTTGAGAAGATTTATTAAATTGTTTGCTAAATAAAGTAGCCATGTAGGAGATTAGGATTGTAGAATTTACAGAGAAAGAGTATCGAATGGTAAGATTGTAGAGAGATATTATGTAAAATCTAAATTTGAGTAGTACGCTGGAAAGACTAGATTGAATAATGTGTATACGGATTTGCGTGGAAAAAAACTATATTTAGGCGTACTAAGATGGAACGCTGTAATATCTTTTCTACAATCAATAGATATGCAATGAGGTTGAAGTTGGAGTATAATGGAGATATGTATTGTAAAAGGGAAGATGTATTTACCATACTAGAAGATCTGGATGAATACCAATGCATATCTGGAAAAAGTAAAATACACTTTCAGTATGTCGAACCAGTACATCATAGGTTTACGCACTCATTGCCTGATCGCTAAGAACGAAGTTGTAAGTGAGTATATGAAAAAAAGGGGGAATTTTATGTATAATAGTAAAATCAGTTCAAAGCTTTTATATCATTTTACAAGCGATATTGATGTTTTGATTTCCATATTAAAAAATGGATTTTGGCCAATGACGGCCATTGAAGATTTATCATTTATGATGCCAAATTATAAGGAGGCACGAGTAGGTATTCCGATGGTTTGTTTTACAGATATACCAATTGAGTTAGCAGATGAGCATAGAAAAGAGTATGGACTATTTGGACTTGGAATGAAAAAAGAATGGGCCATAAATAAAGGGCTCAATCCAATTAGTTATATGTTAAAAGGGTCCGAAATATATAATGCATATAATCATTTACAATGGATTGCACAACAATATGCTTTAAAATTGGATGCTGAAAATGAAGAGAGATCTAATACTATTGAAATGATGGATGCTGTAATGAACTATGCTGGATTTATTAAAGAATACAGTCATGATATAACATTAAATTCTAAACCGTTCTATGATGAACGGGAATGGAGGTACTTACCGCCATTTAGAGATAATGGAGTTGGAATAGATGGTTATTGTAATCGACTTTTACCCGAAATAGTGGATAGTAAGGAAGAAAAGGAAAAATTAAACAACCATATGATACAGAAATATACATTAAATTTTGCAATTGATGATTTGGAGACCATAATAGTACCCAATCAGGAAAGTGCATCTTTATTGTGCTATAAATTGAAAGATGATTATAAGTTGTATGCAAACAAAATATTAATATTGCGCCCCTCTCAGCTTGACTTACAATTAACTTAGTTGCCTGTCACAGAATTAACCGATATACTGTCACCAAAGAATAAAAAAGAAAGAATCTTGGAACCCTCTTCTTTGGCGAGTCGATGTATTCCAGGATCTATGGTGGTATCGCTACCATGGTTATCGTATCAAAGTATCGGTTAGAACGCAATGAGGAAAAAGACATTTTTAGTAATCAGTGAAGAAAATACCATCTGTCCGGAATGAGGAAAACCTCTATGCAGGAGGGATAGGAAGCTGCGAATCCATAAAGAGGCAGGCGGAAAGAAAAGCTGGTTTGCCATTAATCGCCTGAAATGTACCAATGAAAAATGCCGGAGGCTGCATAATGAACTGCCGGACTGTATGATTCCATACAAACACTATGGTTCTGATAACATAGAGGATGTGGTGGATGAGGTGATTGGTGCAGATGACCTTGAAACAGAGAACTATCCGTGTGAAGCAACCATGAAGCACTGGAAATGGTGGATCAGCTGAAATGAAGCAAACATCAACGGACAGATGAGATCGATGCTGCATCATCTCCTGGATTTGGATATGGAGTTCCTGAAATCCGGTGATTCTTTGTTGAAGGAACTCAAGGGTCGGATAAGCCCCGGTTGGCTGTCAGTGGTAATCAGGTTTCTATATAACTCCGGAGGGCGGATAGAACCATATCCGGAGACTTAAGGTTATATGTTTAATGATTAAATATCGAAGATATATTATAATGTAAGTAAGCGATAATATTTAGTTATCCATCGTCGGAACTATATTGAATGAGCTTCTAGGGAGGAAATATGCCTAAAATTAATATAACAAACTTAGATTACTATGAAAGAGAAGAAGAAAAACAAATTATAGATTATTTATCAACTTCTAATATATATCGCAACATTTTTATGTTAGGAGATTCTGGTACAGGAAAAACCGAATTAGCTAAAAAAGCAATTAGTATTATACATGAAAGTGATTGTTTTAGTCATTTCACAATAATTCATCTAGATGCCGTTCAAATACCAGAGAATTGTGAGAAAGATACTTTTTACAGTTTTTTGACATATCAACTCTTAAAAAAGACAAAATATAATGAAAGTAACGTAACTTATGTAACAGAAGAAAATACCTTTCTGTCTTTTTTAGATAAAAGTACGTATATTGAAGAAGTAAAAAACAATGCAAAAAAAGTTTTAATTTCAGCGTTATCGCTAATTCCTAATGTTGGTTCGACAATATATAGTATTCTTAATTCTACGGATACTGATTTAAGTAGTAATTATCAAACGGCAAAAACAGTTTTCTTTGATTACTTAAGTTTTCTAAACAAAGAAACAGGTCTAATAATATTTGTTGACAATATTCAGACTATTTCAGATGAAATTGTCACTGATTTTAATAATATGATACGTCAGTTAAGTACTGAATTAATTGTTTTTTACGTGTATTGTTTGCAAGAAAATGAAATTTTAAGTCATAGTATAATTAAAAAATTTTGCGTTGATTCAGATGCATTAGTATTAAAAATAAATAATGTTTCTATTCTAGATTTTGAAAAAATCTGTGAAGTAAATTTATGTTATAATGATTTTTTGAAAGTAAAAAATAATCTTAGTTATTATTACGGACTTGTTCAAACAGGTAATATGAAAGAGATTGATGAATTTATCTTCCAAGTAAATTTAAATGGTATAGATGACGTAAATGATACTCCTACAATACATGGAATCCAAATACTTGATGATATAAAGAAAGATATTATTGATTTATTGGCACTTTTTCCTGAAGGTATAAAAATTTCTTTTGTCGAACGAGTTTTAGAATATAACCGGAAATGTACCTCGAATATATTTAAACAGAGTATAGCAAATTTATCAAAAATGAATTATATATTAATCAATGAAAATGATATGCTTCAAATAACACATAGTAAATATGCAAAAGCAAGTAGATTTAATATAGAAGTATCAAACGAAGAGGAAAGATTTACCGAGTTAATCAGTTCTTGTGAACATGTATTTACACAAATGGCATATGAGGAATGCGAAGATAGTGAATTTATATTTTGTGTAGATACTTTACTTGAATTAAAAAAGCATACGGAAATAATAAAACATTTGGGGATATTAGATAAATATATTAACCTACTATATAGTAAATATCGATATTCTCAGATATGTATGTTATATAAATATTTGACAGATTCTACTTTTTCTAATACGGAATTAGCGTTATTGTTTCCTTTACGATCCATTATACAGTTATTGGATTCTATGCAAAAGACAAGTGATTTTGAAACTGGAATACGAATTAGTAACAGATTATCCAATGCTTATAATTTAAAATTGTTTGAAGCCAAATTTTTATTGCAATCCTATCATTATACGAAAGCAATAGATACTATAAAAAGTGATTTGAATAATTATGAAAGTTGGAGCATATATCTAAATGCACTGCAACATTTGAGAAAAGACGAAATTCTAAGGCGAGAAATTGATAATTTAACAAAGTCTACACCTATTTATAATGATTTAGATTACTATTATATTATTTTACGTAATTGTGGACATTTGTATACATTTGAGAAAGCATTTTGTCTACTAAATGATTCTTTGAATTATTTCAAGCAAATGTCAAATAAATTTATTGAATCAACATGTTTAAACAATATTGGTATTTTGTATCTCTATAAAGATATTAATCCAGACAATTTGCAAATTGCAAAAGATTACTTTGTAAAAGCAAAACAAATTATGCATGATTTGAAGTCAAATGAAGAATATCAATCGATGGTTAATTTGGGAGTAGTCCATTTCTGTGAAGAAAATTATTCATTAGCCTTGGAATATTTTGAATTAGCTAAACAACTACTCCCAACGTCATTAACTTTTGATTTATTAAAGTTAGAAAGTAACATTTTTATAACGAAATATGCTTTAAATATCCAAACGCTTAATGAAACTAGGTTAGCATTTCTTGATCTTGTTGAAAAAGCAGAAAAAATGCCAGATCCTTGGATAAGTTTGCTATGTAATTACAATTTGTATATACTCAAAAGAATTTCAGAGCAATATAGTGGCGAATTTACAACAAATTATCCAGGAGATATATCGTCATATGGATTATATCTAAATAATTCTAACACGAAAGTTAACCAAATTATGTTGGGGGTATCACCTCATTGGCGGTATTAATTATCAATAATTTTGTAAGATTTCATTATTTGAGAAACAGTAGTAGTGTCGATAATTTTGCCTTTGAGTATAGTTTCTGCAATTATTGAAGCTATAATAGAATACTCACTTTGAGGCATGTCTAATGTTGCAAGTGTTAATATGCCAATTCTTAAGCCAGATGCAACAGATGCAATGAGATTATCATTTGGTACTTGATTTCTATTTGTGAGGATATGCTGATTTAAAAGCATATCCTCACAATCTTTTCCAGTTAAATTATGCTTTCTTAAATTCAACAATAATAGGTGAGAATCTGTTCCTTTAGTATACAGATCAATACTATTTTGAGTAAACGTATCTGAAAAGAATTTCGAAATTTCAAGTATTTTTTTAACATATTTTGGAATGTCTAATTCTTTTAATTCG
Organism: Agathobacter sp.; assembly: GCA_045122195.1. GTDB lineage: Bacteria > Bacillota > Clostridia > Lachnospirales > Lachnospiraceae > Roseburia. The sequence continues at coordinate 42,087 of JBGVHH010000101.1, read as the reverse complement.
TACAACATAATTGTCTTAGCAAGCAACTCATTAAATTTAGGAGCTCCCTGTACAATGGGAAAAGTTGCTCGATTTATTAAAGATTCAAACTCTTTTTTGTATAAAACAATACCACCTCTTATTCCACGAGTTGTCTTGTGTGTGGTAAATGTCACAAAATCTGCATAATCAAAAGGGGATATATGAGTCTGGTTCATTATATAAATTACCGTATGTGAAATATCTGCTAATAAATACGCATTATACTTTTTACATAAAGCAGAAATTATTTTATAATCTATATAGCGTGGATATGAACTCGCACCTGCAATTACTAATTTTGGATGATATATTTGACACTTTCTTTCAATTTCTTCATAATCAATTTCTTCATCCTTATTTACGCCATAATCATAAACATTGCAGAATGTCTTAAGATAATGATAATGTGAAACATGTCCTCCATCACTGGTTCTCATTACTAATACAGCATCATCATTTTTTAAAATAGCTTGATAAACAATATGGTTTGCTTGGGTACCAGAATATGGTTCGATATTAGCGCCATAATCTTTACATTGGAAAAGTTCTATAAGAAGACTTTCTGCAATATTTTCTAATTCATCAATACTATTGCATTGAGGAAAAAATCTTTTTCTACGAGATCCCTCCGAGGGATTCAAATTAAATGGTGTATTCAATGCTTCCAAAACAGATGGAAAAGAGTAATTTGCACTCCCTATTAAATTAGCATGTAAATTCATTTGGGAGTGTTCGTTATCAATTATTGCCTGAATTCTATCAAATCTGTTACCTAGAAAGTTTTGTAAATGATACATATAATACCTCCACTTATGTATAGAAATACTACTTGATGGATAACTAAATATTATCCATTAAAATTAGAACAATCCATCATGAAAACAATGGATTGTAAAAGAAAACTATATATGAAAATCCTTTCGAGGATGTTTTCTGGTTAAAATGTCTCTTTGTTTTGCTACAGCTACATGGGTATATATTTCAGTAACATTTATAGAACTGTGTCCTAGCATTTCTTGAATATAACGAATATCAACGTCCGCCTCTAATAAGCTGGTGGCAAAAGTATGTCGAAACATATGCGGTGTGATATGTAAATCTATACCGGCAAGAGAGGAGTATTTATTTATCATTCTGCGGACTGACTGATCGGATAAAGCTTTACCAGATTGATTTGCGAAAAAATGATTACAGCTCTTAATTTCTGTTTGGAAATTGGTCTTATATTCTTCTAAGATGCGAAAAACTGCATCGTTTCCAATCTGGATACGCCTTTCCTTATCTCCTTTGCCATATATGAGAATGGTTCCGTCGTAAAGATTAACATCTTCACTTTTCAGCGTGCATAGTTCAGAAATTCTCATGCCCGTGGCAAATAGAAGCTCTGCAACTGCAGCATCTCTTAAAGCATTTCTTTTCTGATAATCAGTTTTGGCATTATTGCGTTGCGCATAAATAGTAGTTAATAATTGTTCAACAGTATGTAGAGGTATTGTTTTTGGCAATATGACAGGTTCACGAAAGCGCACTTGTATTTTGTTGAAAGGATTCCTGTTAATTATCTCTTTGTATTCAAGATAATGAAAAAGGGCTTTTAGTGAGGCTATTTTTCTCTTTACTGTCTTGGGCTTATATTGTTGGTGAAGCTTTGCAATATAGTCTTCAAGCGTTTTGGATGTGATTTCTGTAACCTCTTGTGGAATTGTCTGTTCAGAGAATTGTCTTAAGTCAATTCTGTATGCCTTCTGTGTCTTTTCGTCTAAACATTTCTGCGTACGACAGTATTCCAAATAGTTCTCAACAAGCGTTTGTAAGTTATCCATAATAATCTCCTTTGCTTTGATTTTAATTACCAAATTTATATCGTACATTGATTTTGGTCATACCGCTACATGTCAAATAGCATTAATTCTTCAAGGTGGTCTTGCCCTCGTTGCAAGGATAGCTACATATGCATTTTTCAATGTCTTTTGTGGACTTAATGAATAGCATGGTTATTAAAGTTATCGCGCAGGTTGTTGTGATTGTGCTGAATTATGTGATTAGTAAGTTTTTTGTATTTAAAAGAGAAAAATAGTAGAGAAATATACGTTGAAAGGGGCAAGTAAAACCCCTTTTTCGGAAGTTAACAACCAGACTTTTCATAATTGATTTTATCTCCCGGGAATTCTTCTCGGGAGCTTTTTTTGGCTATTTTAGTTTTATTGGGAGGGGAGTTGGTCATTACGATATCTTTTACCGCTTCCTCAAAGCACGATGCTCCTAAATACAGTTACATTATAGGGAGTTTTTTGAATAAGCAGTAGGCATGCTTGTGTTCCCCCCATTACTTAAATAGTTCCGTTTTTGTGACAAAAAGACGGAAAAATTAAAAAACACAGATTAAGAGGATGAATTAGGTATTATATGTTTGAAATAAAACAAGAAACCTGAAAGAAAATATATATTATGTCAAAAAAACAGGAAGGATTAAAGGGCATTGGTAATAATTATTATGGTTTTAATCTGGTAATAATACAAAAATGTAATAGGTATATCTATAATGATAATAGTATTTGATAAATAGTAAAAATAGTGGTAAAATTAAGCAACTAAAAAGCAGTTGCATATTTCGCGTCAAAGGTGGTGATAATTATAGATGCCAAAGAAAAAAGATTTAATTGATAAACTATGTAGAAAGCCGTATCCTAAGAATTTTACTACAAGAGAACTAAATCAGTTATTGAGTAAATGTAATTGTAAAATGTTTTCAGGGGGAAGAGGATCTGGAATAGGTTTTGTTCACGATGAAACAAAAAGAGTTCTACAATTTGATCAACCACATCCTGGTAAAGAACTTTATAAGTATCAAATTGAAAAAACAATAGAATTTTTAAAAGATATAGGTGAAATAAAATAAGAGGTGAAATTATGAGAAATTCAATGATTGAGTATAAAGGATATCATGCTTCCGTTGAATTTGATGCAGAAGATAATATTTTTGTTGGTGAAGTTTTTGGAATTGCTGACTCTCTAAATTTTCATGGGGAGTCAGTGAACGAGTTAAAAGAGATGTTTGAACAATGTATAGATAATTATTTGGAAATTTGTAAAATAATTGGAAAACAACCCGATAAAGAGTTTAAAGGGACGTTTAATGTAAGAATTACCCCTGAATTACACAAAAGAGCTGCTTTAGAAGCGGCAAAGCAAAAAATAACATTAAATCAATATGTTTTAAATGCAATTGATAATTCTTTCAATGTGCAGGAAAATCAAACACCAACTATTATATATATTCCATATCAAGTTAATAAAATGAATTGGAAAAATGAGGATGATAATATATTTAATAGTTATTGTGATAGCCCAATATTGAAAAAAGAGGAGGAGTTATTGTATGCAGGAAATTAGTATCAAAATTTTAAAACAAAGGATAGCTGAGATCCAAATAAAGATTCCAAAAAATTTGCCCAATAAATTGGATTTAGCTATGAAATGTAAAGTTAATCTTAAAGCACCAAAAAATGAGGACGAGAAGAGTATTCTGTTAAATATTGAATTGGAAATATCTACTAAGAGCGAACTGAGAATAGAGATGAATGCAGATGTTGTTTTTGAAATAGATGAAATAATAGATAATTATGATGAATTTGCAGAAAAAAAATTAATCCCTACGGCTTGTAAATCCCTATTAAATTCTTTAGATGTTATATTAGTTGAGATGGGATATAAAAAAATGGAATTGGCAAACGAAATAAAAGATTTGGAGCAGATGTGATAAATTTCATTTTTGAAATAGAAAATCAAATTTTGTTACAAAAATGAGATAAATAGAATCGTTGAATACTGTAGTATAGTATTTGCAAATGAATTTTGCATTATTATACTAGGAGGAATATGATTCTTATGAAGAGGAAAGTGTTCATTTCATATGCGTGGACAAATGAGGAATATCAACGAAAGGTAATAGATTTAGCAGTTAAATTAAGAGATGATGGAATAGATGTTATTCTTGATAAATGGGATTTGCATACAGGAGCTGATATATTTTTGTTTATGGAAAAGTCAGTAGCTGAATCTGATAAGGTTCTTATATTATGCAACAAAGAATACAAAGCTAAAGCGGAAAATAGATTAGGTGGTGCCGGCCAAGAAACTATTATTATTGCACCAGAAATTTATGAAAAAAATGCATCAAAGAAATATATTCCAATTATTATGGAACGAAATATTTTGGGAAAGGAGTATATTCCCCAATATTTAAAATCATTAAAATATATAGATTATACAAAAAAAGAAGTTGATAAGGAGTATATGATGCTGGTGTGTGCAATATATGATGTTACTATGGATAAAAAGCCAGATATAGGTATTGCCCCTGATTATATTAAGGAAAGATTGCTATCTGTAGATTTAAAAAATATTGAAGGGGGAAAAACTAATTTTCATATGCGTCTTGACCACATTATTAATTTGATCAATATGAGTAATTATGAGAATGATAAAATTAATTTAGAAATAATTGGAAATATGATGGAACTTGAATCAGTAAATGAATTGAATAGATATTATAACGGAGCAGAAGAACCACCATACGAGTTTATTGATAACCTTTGTAAAGTATTTGAAATTAATGAAAAGTGGATGAAATTTGGAATAGAAACACCATATAAAAATAATCTGAAAAGATATTATCGTGCGGAAGAAATGCTGAATGAACTTGTGGATGAAGATGAAATTATATTTTTTACAATAAAAGATTGTTATAGAAGAGAATTAGGGGTAATACTAAAGAAAAACAAATATATATTCAAATGTTATCCGAGAGCATTTACGTTTCATGCAGATGTAGGATGTGGAGGTGCTACAGAGTTATTATCAGTGTATAATTTCCTGAAAATTCTCAGAAATAAAGGAAAACTTCCGTTGGGAATATATTATGTTTCAGAAGAAGAATTTTATAGGCTACTTAATGGTGATTTATATTCTGGATTAGTGTGTAAACCTAATAGGGAAAATAAGTTATATATGTTGGATGATTTTATTGATTTATACCATAATGAACAACAAGAAGCTGATTATATTGCTTTGTATGGTAAGACTTTTGTTGATAGTCAAAAATTAATAAAACAATGCTTAAAACATAAAATTAACGGAAACTAGTGGGTTAAAGTGGCGAATATGAGGTAAATGATAATTATCTAATTCATAATCCTTGAAAAGTTGTGTTATAATTACATAGTATGTTACTATTTATATAAAAAATTTATGGAGAAAATATGAGGATTTGGATAGAAGTAAGGAATTTTGCAAAAATTGAATATGCAAGAGTATGTGTAAATAAATATACAGTATTTGTGGGACCTAATAATAGTGGAAAGACTTTTTTATTACAATTAATAGAAGGAGTAAATGATTCTTGGAAAGATTTGATAGATGAAAAAGCAACGAAATGCTTATTCCTACAGCGAAATGAACAACTTTCTATTTATGAAATTTCAGAAGAAACATTGCCAAAATTTGTGGAGTGTGTAAATGATAATATCAAAAGAGTATCAGATGATATTATTTTCTCGACATTTGGAAAGCAAATTGAAATATCAGAATTGAAAGTAGATATTAGTTTAGATAAAGGTGAAAGATATATTATTTACAATTCGGATAACAATTTAGTTATTAATGAATTACTTGGTGGTAAAGAAAATGGGATTAATAATTGGGGTGAGGATGCTAATATCTCAGTTATTAAATCAAGAAAAATAAATGACGCAACTGAAAAAGAAAAATTGGTGGGTGTGTCTGCATCGTTTTCAAAAGATGAGAATATATGGAATCATATTAGAAGAGCTGTTTCAACTATACTGAGTGATGATAGCATATTTATTCCTGCATCAAGAAATGGTCTTATGTTATTATACAGGGAATTTTTTGCACATAAGACAGATTCAGTTATGTCATATAAATTTAGCGGAGAAAACATTAGTCAACAAATACAAGAATCCTTAAATCTTACGAAATATATGTATGAATTTTTGAAATTTTTGCAATTATACAAGGAAGATGATGGATTAGTAGATATAAATGAAGATGTAATAAGTTTTTTTGATGATAAAATAATAAACGGGGAAATACTAATAGATCAGAAAAATGGGATGACTTATTCATCGCAAGGTGATAATAATCATTTTCCTATGTACCTTACATCTGCTATGGTTAATGAAGTTGTTCCTTTTTATTTGGCAATGACCTCAAATAGATTTTATCGTAGATTTGTGATTGATGAAATAGAAGCAAGTTTACATCCCCAAAAACAACTAGAAATGGTTAGATTTCTAAATAGATTAAGGAATAAAAATTATCAGATTATTCTTACTACTCATAGTGATACTTTTGTAAACCGATTAAATAATTTAGTTATCTTATCAAATTATTTTACGAGAACAGGGGATAAAACTGCGTTGGAGAAATTAAATCTAGAAGAATTTGATTTAATAGATGTGTCTGAACTTTTTGTGTATGAATTTGTAAATGGGGTTAACGGAAAGAGTATCGTCGAGGAGAAAATATGTGATCCAAACTTGGGATATCAATTTGATCTTTTTACAAGTACTGCATATAAAGTGTATTTCGAGCATCAAGAATTGGAGGATATACTTGAGAGTGAATAAAGTATTATTTAAAGAACTTGATTTAAATAAAATAGAAAAAAATAAACTTTATAGGATATCTGATTCAAAAACTGTAACTTTTATAGAAGATCACAAGCAATTTGGGACGAAAGAATTGATAAATATTGTGTATCAGGTTGAAGAAAATCAATATGGAATATACGCAACAGAATATAGGCCGGCTGGTACCAATAAATATGCCTGCATGACTACAGATATATTAGCTGGAATTGTAGATGATAGCAAAAAAGAGATTTATACATTGATATGTGATGTTAAATCTAATATTTCAGCTTTTAGTGATGATTTATCTAAAGGGGATGCGCTTATTACTGCGATAAAAGAGGTACGTGATTTTATTGATCAGATAAAAGATGAAATGCTACATAAGAAGAGTTTTATGATATATTTTGAAGCGGATGGATATTCTGAAGTGAGTGAAGTGGCGATAGCAACAAAGAATTTTGAAAATAGAAAATTTTTAGATGCTGCAGAGTTGCTTGAAAAAATATTAAATAATCAAAAAAGTGGTTTAAGCCTAAAAAAACTAAAGTTGATTTCTTCTTTGCAAAATTATAAAAATGAGATTCCAAAACTCAAAAAATTTGCAGATGAGATTTTATTGATTGACGGACAAGAATATAAATTAGTTGTTTATATTCTACAAGCAGATGAGAGTGATCGTGTATATAAAAAAGATATAATTATTAATAGTCAAGTTGGTTAGTGTTGTTTCAAAGTATTCAAATTTCAAAATAGAAAATATGCATATGAAATTTTTGTTGGGGGGAGAAGTGTGCAATCGTGGAGTATCAAGGGTAGGAGCTTTTGCTGTTAAAGAAAAGGGCAACTCAATAAAAATTCATAAAGAAAATCCTCAATAAGGCGGTCTATCAATAAAAGAGAATACCCGTAAAATCTTTAACTCTTGAAGTTATGGTAAAAAGGTACAATACTTAAATAGTACCTTTTGCCGCACAAATGTGTGGCATTTTTTCTGCTTTAGGTATAAAATTATTATATGATACGAAAGAAAATTACTACTGTAGCAAAGTGCATTATTAGCCTATGGAATATAGGTCTTTTTGCGGCTGTTTGGTTTTTATACTATAACAGCCGTACTTTTGATGCTCATTGGGAGCTTGGTGGATTTGGTATATGTGTGGCATTTGTGATTATTTATGCTTGGTTTTGTAGTACATATCATGCGTATAGACTTGCTTCCACTAATGTGTCAGAATTGATTTTTAGTCAAATAGTAGCGTTTGGCGTTGCCGATTTGATTTTATACTTGGCGAGCTGTTTTAGTGTGCACAATTTTGTAAATGTGGTGCCGGGCGCTGTGGCGGTAGCATTACAGATAATAGGAACAAGTATCCTTATTATATTTTTTAAGCATTATCTGTATGCCCATCTGGTTCCCAAGAAGACAATTATTGTATATGGAAATGGTATTGAAATAGAAGAGGTAAAGCAGTTCTCTGAAAAACTGCATGGCAAATATCCTTTCATTTTCCAAATCGAGAAATTCTCTGAAGAGACTGAAGATGTGGCGGACTTCTGTAACATGGTTGGGGAATACGATATTGTGATTTTATATGAGATTTCTCATGGATTAAGGGGGCTTCTAATGAAGACCTGTACAGAGTTAAAGAAGACGTTCTATTTCACTCCGAGGATTGAGGATATTCTATGTCAGGGGTCGGAGGAAAAAAATCTCACGAACACACCACTCTTGAAGTACAAATATAACTATTATGGAAGAGATGGATATTTTGGAAAGAGGGCATGCGACGTAGTACTTTCTATTTTTCTACTTGTTTTGTTTTCTCCTATTATGCTGATTACAGCTTTATGTATAAAGGTTGAAGATAGGGGGCCTGTCTTGTATAAGCAGAAACGCTGTACGAAGGATGGGCGCATTTTTAACATCATAAAATTCAGAAGCATGATTGTGGATGCAGAGAAAGATGGAATTACTTTGTCCATGAAAAATGATGATAGGATTACTAAAGTGGGAAGAGTAATACGCGCATGTAGAATAGATGAGCTTCCACAGCTTATTAATGTGTTGAAAAATGATATGAGCTTTGTTGGACCAAGGCCAGAACGACCTGAGATTATTGCTGAATATAGGGAGAGTCTTCCTGAGTTTGAATACCGATGCAGGGTAAAGGGTGGTATGACCGGTTACGCTCAGGTCTGTGGAAAATACAATTCTACTCCGTATGACAAGCTCAGGTACGATCTGATGTATATAGAAAATCAGTCTTTATATCTGGATGCAAAAATTATTATTCTGACTTTCCGTACAATTTTTCAGAAGGGCAGTACCGAGGGGGTCGAGAAAAATGAGACCTAAGGTATTGTTTTTAATTCATACATTAGGTGCTGGAGGCGCTGAAAAGGTTTTAATAAATTTAGTCAACAACTTGGATCAAACAAAATATGATATAACGCTTATGACTGTTATAGATACAGGCGTTTTTAAGAATTATATAGCAGAGGGGATAAAATATAAATCGATTTTCAAGATTCCCAAACGTAAAAATACAGGGACTGAGAAAAAGGATTGTTCTGGAAGCCTACATGAGAATTATTCTAGAACAAAAGCAGTATTGAAAAAGTGTTATCAATTTTTTTGGAGACATGCTAACTGTAAATTGATTTATAAGTGTTTTATCAGAGAAAAGTATGATTATGAAATAGCATTTTTGGAGGGAATCTGTGCAAAAATAATTGCCGCATCGAATAATAAAGAGTCTATTAAGTATTCGTGGATACATGTGGATATAATGAATGAGAGAAAGTCGGATTTATTTTTCAAAGGGATAGAAGATGAAAGAAAAGTGTACAATTCATTTGATAAAGTAATCTGTGTTTCGGACTATGTTAAGGCGAGTGTAGAAGAAAAGCTATTAATTGACAGAGAAAAGCTATTGACTATATATAATGTAATTGATTCTGCTGAAATCGAAAGAAAGGCAGATGAAAGAATAGAGTTAGACAGTCCATATTTCTCATTTGTTTCAGTTGGACGATTATCGCCTCAAAAAGGATATGATCGTCTTTTAAAGGTTATTAATAGATTAAAAAAAGAAGGATATAATTTTAAGGTATTTATTATCGGTGAGGGACCGGAAAAAAGCAGTCTAACAAAATATATTGAAAAAAATCATCTTGAAAAATATGTCGAATTACTTGGGTTTAAGAAGAATCCATATCCATATATGAAAAAATGTGATGCTTTTGTTTGTTCTTCGAGAGCTGAAGGTTTTTCAACAGTTGCTAGTGAGGCTATTGTAGTAGGTAAAGCCTGTGTAGTTACTGATTGTTCTGGAATGAAGGAGCTGTTCGGGGAAAATAATGAATATGGATATATAGTAGAAAATAGTGAGGATGGCATTTATAGAGGTATGCTTGCATTTTTAGAGAATCCTCAGTTGGTTAAATATTATTCAGAGCGAGCAAAGTGTGGCGCAAAACGATTTAATATTTCTGCTACGATAGAAGCGTTTGAAAGGAAGCTTTTAGATGTATTTTGATGTATTTTGTTTCTTGTTTATTTTTACAACAATAAATAGAGAAATATTATTTTTTGGATTGGATTTACGATATGTTTTAGTACTATTCGCTATAGTACTTATTGTGAAGTCAGTGTTAAAGAAAACAAAACTCAAATTGCTAAAAAATGAAGTATATTTGATTTTATTTTATTTGGTGCTGTTTTGTTCATACATATTTTTATGGGGAAATAAAAATATTGTGTATGATGAGTTAAGGTCATTAACGATTTTGCACATAAATAATTTTTTGAGTCTTGTTGTTTTTATCCTATATAGAAAAGAAATCAAAGAACAAAAAATATTACAGATTTTTAAATTCTCAACCATTGTTTTGATGATATCGTTTTTGTTGGTGTTGTTTTCTGTTCCGATTCCTTCTTTTTTAGCTTCTCAGGAGAGAATGATGTCGGTGGGGGCTGAACATATAAACGCGTTTGGAATGGGATTTAGAATAGCTGGATTTGCCGAAGATGCCAACTATGCTTTTTTGTTTTTATATTCACAATTGATTATTCTTTTTATGCAAAAAAAGCATTGGTATGATTACATCATTTTAGTTGCAATAATTGGATGTTTAGGTTTGGCTTTTTCTAAAACTCAAATTGTAATGATAGTTCCATCTTTGCTGTTTTTTGTTTTGTTTATCCGCACAAAAATCAACGAAATGCAAAGACGAATAATGATATCACTATTTGTTATTGGAATAATGATGTTGCCGTTTATAATGTATAAGTTTAATTTTATGGCAAGCATGGATACGTTAAATACACGGTATTCGTTATGGAAGAATGCATTTTCTATGATGGCGAAGAATTACTATTTGCCATCAGGAGTGGGAAGTTTTAGATTTTATATAAATAATGTTCATAGTGGAAGATGGATTGTTCAAACACATTCCACATATGTGCAGCTTTTATCAGAAATAGGAATAATAAGTCTATTCCTATTTTATAAGATATTTAAAATTAATTTAAAATCGTTAAATAATGGTTACTTTTTAATGGTTGTTAATTATTTGTGTTTTGCAATTACATATGAGACCATATATCTACAATATTTTATTTTTATTTCATATATTGTGTATGTTGTAAATTATAATAAAAATATGGGGAATATAAAATGAGAACAGTATTATTCTTTGTAAATTCTTTTGGAAAGGGAGGCGCGGAAAGAGTTTGCGTTAATTTAGGTTTACAGTATCTGAAAGAGGGTTACAAAGTATGCTTTGTAACATTGTTGAGAAATGTTGACTATTTAGATGATAAGTACAAGTTTGAAATATTAAATTTAGGAATAGATGAAAAGCAACCTAAAAGTGAAGCAATAAGCAAAATCCTTAGACAAAGAAAAAAGGTTAATAATTTTATTTTGAAAAATATGCCAGAGGAAGGATATTCATTGGTGACGGCTCATCTTCCATTATCACATTTATGCGCTTCTATGAGTTTACTTGGAAAAAAATGCTTGTACGTTCAACATACATCGTTATTGCAGGAAAAAAGAAATAGATGGGTTTATTCATTTTTATATAAGAGAAAAATGAACATTTGTGTTTCAAAAGGCCTTCAAATAGAAATGAATAACGATATGAAGATTGCTGAGAAGAGAACAAAAACAATTTATAATCCTGTAGATGTTGATAAAATACAGGAGCTAAGTTGTGAAAATGTCGGACAGATAAAAAGACCATACATGTTAGTTGTCGGACGATTAATTGAAACAAAACGTTTTGATAAAGCTATTCAAATCTTTTTTGAGGGAGATTTCTACAAAAAATATGATTTGTATATATTAGGAGAAGGAGCATTAAAAAGCGATTTAATAGATTTGGTAAAAAAATATGGAATATCAAAATACGTAAAATTTATGGGGTGGCAAGCAAATGTATATAAATGGATGAAAAATGCTCAATTGATTCTTCAGACTTCTGATAGAGAGGCGTTTCCCATGGTTTTGATTGAAGCCTTAGCAAGTGGAACAAAGATAGTAGCATCGGATTGTAACTTTGGAGCTAATGAAATATTATTGGGAGATTATGCACAGTATATTGCAAATCGTGAAGATATTAATGGTTATATTCAGTTGATTAAAAAAGCAATCGAAGAATTTGAAATTACATTCAAACATGATATTTTGCAGGTTTGTCGTGTTGAAAATGTATGTAATGAATATTTGAAATTATATGGTGAAATTAATGGATAATAAGAAAGTTGGTATTGTAACATACCATAAGGCATTAAGTTATGGCGCTTGTTTACAGGCATTCGCTACTTACAGATGTCTCAGTGATATTACTAACTATGATGTTGGATTAGTAGATTATGAAAATGAGTATGAGGCGCGTCAGAAAAGTTGGCGATTTCTATTTTCAGGAAAGCCAAAGGAAGTTTTTACTACCTTAGTGAAGCGCCTTTTATTTAGGTACGAATATTTCAAAAAGAGAGCTTTTGATGATTTTATTTCAAAAGAAAAAGTATATTCATTAGATGAAGCCAATGAGTGTGATATATTAATATCCGGAAGTGATCAGATTTGGAATCCTAAAATTAGTGATGGGATAGATGATAAATTTTTGCTTAATTTTGGGAAACCTAAATGTAAAATTTCGGTGGCTTCAAGTATGGGCGGATATGTTTTAACCGAATCAGAAAAAGATCTTTTTTCGAAGCTGCTTTCCAAGTATGATTTTATTAGTGTGCGAGAAGAGTTTACTAGAAGTCAGCTCATCCAACTTGTTGATAAAGAAATTTATAAAATATTGGATCCAACATTATTGCTTACAGCAAATCAATGGAGAGATATTGTTTTAGAGAATAAGGATTATATTCATTATAAGTTTGAAAAGAATAGTTACATTTTGGCGTTTACTATAGGGGAAAGTCATGAAAATGAAGCTGATATTTTTATCACATATTCAAAAAGAATGGGGTTGCCTGTATATAAAATTATGCTAAATACATTTAAACCAAAAGGCGTAGATAAAGTGCTTGCAGGAGCTAATCCATACGAATTTATTGATTTAATTGATAATGCAGCTTTTGTTATTACAAATTCTTTTCATGGCACAGCGTTTTCTTTGAATTTAAATACTCCTTTTCTACAATTAAAAGTACCTGGGAATAACCAAAGAATGGATGAACTGTTGAAACTACTTGAGTGGGATCAAAATGAAAATTTTGAAATAGCTAATAGTATTTTAGAGAAAAAAAGGGAAGAAGATTTGAAATGGTTAATAAATGCGTTGGTTGTATGAGCTGTGTTAGTAGTTGCAAGGTTGGGGCAATACATAAAATAGTTTCTGATGATGGGTTTGTTTATCCAGAAGTTGACAAAAGCATATGTGTTCATTGTGGCTTGTGTGATAGTAATTGTATTGCAATTAACCCGGTTAAGGCACAATATCCAAGCAAGACCTATGTTGCGATTGCAAAGAATAAAAAGGACATTGAAAAAAGTTCGTCTGGTGGAATGTTCTGGGTATTTGCCAAACATTTTATTGATAATGGTGGATATGTATGTGGTTGTGTGTTTGATGATAATTACAATGCGGTGCATATTATAAGTGACAAAATAGAAGATGTGATGCGTATGCAAGGGTCAAAATATGTTCAAAGTAGTATGTTTGGTGTGTTCGAAAAAATAAGCGAAATTTGTAAAATTAATAAAAAACTGCTTTTTACAGGGACTCCTTGTCAGTGTGCTGCAGTTAAACAATATTTTAAAGGTTGCAGCAATATTTTCTATATAGACATTATTTGTCACGGGGTTCCGTCCAATAAGTTATGGCAGAAGAATTTGGAAGAAATGTATAAAATTAACCCTCGAAAAATTGAATTTAGAATTAAAAATAAGTACGAGAGAACCAGATACGCTTTTAATATTGATGAACGAAAAAAAATTGATTACAGGAAAAATGGATATTATTCATTATTTATGAATGAGAAAAATTTTAGAAAATCTTGTTATCACTGCCAATTTGCAATTCCGGAGCGTGTGGGGGATTTGACCATGGGGGATTGTAACACGTGGATGGATTATTTTGATTTTTATCCTGAATATCCTATTTCTTCATTAATGTTGAACACAGAATCTGGATTGCGGCTTTTTGATGAAGTAAAGGATAAATTAGAATATAAAGTGCTGGATTACAATAAAGAACAAATTGGAAACAAGCAGTTATCAAGACCTGCTGATGTGAAAAATAGGTTGAGTGATACAGATTTACAAAGTCTTACTTTTGGAAAGGCTAATCTGTCAGAATACAAAATAGGAATGAAATTTAAAGATTACATCAAGCTGTTTTTGAAGCACATTTTTCCTACTAAATTTAGATATCGATTACAAGGAAAGTTTAAATGAAAAGAGTAAAATCCCAGTTGTTAATAAATACAATGTATTTGTATTTACTTTCATTTTCGACACAATTACTATATTTAATTACTATTCCCTATCAGACGAGGGTACTTGGACCACAATATTATGGATATATAGGATTTGCTGTTTCAATAATGAGTTATATACAGTTAATACTCGATTTTGGGTTTATTTTATCTGGAACCGAAAGTGTTACTATTCATAGAAATGATAGGACATACATATCAAAGCTATTTACTGTAATTACAATATATAAGACATTATGCGGAATGTTTTTAATGATGGTAATGTACATTTTATGTTATATCATACCTGCATTTCAACAAGCTAGAATGATTATCCTGATTTATACAATAGCATATTGTGTTAATTCTTTGACTCCTGATTATATATATAGAGGTCTGGAAAAGATGAAGTATATTACTTTTAGAACGGTGTTTGTTAAGGTGATTTTTACGATTCTAATGTTTGTTTTTGTAAAGGATTCTAAAGATTATTTATTTATACCTATATTACTTCTAGTGGGCAATGTTATTGCTGTTGCAATTTCGTGGGTTAATATTTATAAAGAATTCGGTGTGCGTTTCTCAAAAATAGACTTTGATGTATGGAGGATAGAAATAAAGAAATCTGTTCCATTTTTTGCTTCGAGAATTGCTTCTACAATATATCAGGCAACAAATACGGTTATACTTGGAATGTATTTCAGTGGGAAAAAAATAGTGGGATATTATAGCTCTGCAGATAAGATACTGTCATTATCAAAATCAGTTGCTTCTCCTGTTTCGGATAGCTTGTATCCTTATATGATGAGAAAAAAGAATTATAATTTAGTGAAAAAAATATTATTTGCGTATACTATTCTTGTAATCTTATTTGTTCCGGGGGTGTTTATATATGCAAATTCAATCTGTGAATTGCTTTTCGGCCCTGGATATGGTAATGCAGGAAATATTTTGAGATGCATGATGCCGGCAATAGTAGTTATATTCCCTACGTATGTTATTTGTTTTCCGGTACTAAATTCTCTGGGGTTATCCAAGTATGCAAACTTATCTAACATAATAGGTGCGATAATCCAAATATGTGTATTGGTTGTTTTGGTATTGAGTAAGAATGTCACAGTGTATTCTATATGTATATCAAGCAGTATTACGGAGGTAATTGTATTTTTATATAGGGTGTATGTATGGCGACGTTGTATTTACAATTTATGATTATGATGAGGTGGTAAAGGTGACACAACTAGATTATACATTTGACAGACAGATTATGCTTGAAAGGGAAGAGGCTAGAGAAGAAGGAAGAGAAGAAGGAAGATTGATGGAAATTGTTTCATCAGTTAGAGATGGTGATTACGATATGAGGCGCGGTGCTGAAAAACTAGGAATCACTATTGAAGAATTTGAGAAATTAATGAAACATAAATGTTAGTAGTTTAAATTAATTTATTCAGTAACGCTTCGGCTGAGAAAAAATATTGACTATCCTCGTACCATGGTACTATAATGAAGTAGTACTACAGTTTTAGAGAAAATTCTATGAGAGGAGAAGTGAATATGAATCTAAAAAGAAAACTTGCTGGCCTTATGGCTGCACTTATGGTGCTTACATTAGGCAGCGCAACAGCATTTGCTGAGACAACTGATAGTCCGGGGGCTGGGGATTATTCAGAAATAAGAGAGAACATTGCAACAGGAATTGTATATGTTGCAACAGGTACAGACGCTAAAGCACCATGGGTAGAAATTGAGGGGGCAGCTGCAAAGAATCTAGATGCTTCTGTTACGGCAGCTCTTGCTTATAAGAGTACAAAGAATCCAAATCAAGCAGTGGGGGTTAATGTTAGTGGAGCAGACCTTTCATCAGTAAAGGTTTCTAAAGCCAATATGTCTACATTAGCTTCCAGAAAAGGCTACATTGTTATAGACGGTGACAATGGTGCTGATAAATTTTGTATGTATATGAGTGTTTCTAATGCAAAAGCATTAGATGTTTCGTTTGCATATAAGTCAAACGACAAAGCAACAGCAAAATTAAAGGCTGTCGGATATACAAAAGAATCTTGCCAGATTACTATTGGAGGAACCGGAAGTCTGCCGGGAAATATTGCTTTAGAATGCAATAGAGGATATGGCAGTTCTGATTCTGCTTGGGTTTCAAATTGTAAATTGTATTATTATGATGCTGCACAAGATTTATTTGATGACCGCGGAACTGCTAGTATGAGTAAGGATGGTTCAGATGTTGATATTTTTGGTGGCAAGATTACAACTGCTGGTACTTATGTGATCACAGTCGAGAAGCTTCCAGCTGCTGCAACAACAGGTACTGCAGTTGATGTATCAAACAAGAAAACAGATGCGGCTGTTACAACTGCTGTAACATCAGAAATTGCAAACGCAGCAAAAGGCGATACAATCATTATCAACAACCTTGCAGCTGGTCTTAAAGTAGAGCAGTCTATCTTTACAGCTGCAAAAGAAAAAGGTGTAAGTATAGCAGTTGATTCACCAAAGAACAATGCTTCATTCAAATTCTCTAACTTCGATAAAGTTGCTGAGATGTCAGGAGCATTCGATCCTACAGTATCAATCGGTGATGCAATTGTTCCTGATATTGATAAAGTAATGGCTGCTGGAAAGAACAGCAAAGTATCTTATGTAACTGTTTCTTTTGCATATGACGGAAAGTTACCTGGCAAGACAGACGTTACATTGGATTTATCAGAAGGTGGATTTACAGAGGGACAGACAATTTACCTCTACTACTTCAACGAGAAGACTAAAGCTTTCGAGCTTGTTGATGATGCTAAATACGCAAATGGTAGTGCAGTATTCCAGATGGAGCATTGCTCAGATTACATTGTTACCGCACAGAAACTTGCTACTACATCAGCTAGTCCAAAGACTGGTGATACAGCTCCAATTGCATTGTTGACAGTTGTTCTTTTTGCAGGAATCGCATTAGTTGGATTTTTTGCTAGAAAGAAGAGAGCATAAAAGCTATAATTAAATATGCAAGATGTTTAAGAGAGAAGCGTCGGCTTCTCTCTTTTTAAAATATGTTGGGGAGTTGGACAATGAAAAGTAAAATTATTCAAAGTATAGTGATTTTTATGCTATCAATTTTCCTTTGCATATCGGCAATGAATATTGATAAATACAATGAGTCAATTAAAGATAATACACTTATATCGGATGAAGAAGGTTTGCATCTGTGGGAACAGGGGCAGATTATTTACAAAGGCCAGAAATATCAATACAAGAATAACATAAAGACATACCTGTTGATGGGAATAGACAGTATGGAGGAAGTTTATCCGAAGCAGGGGGCGACCAATGGTGGTCAGTCGGATGCTTTATTTTTACTCATTGTGGATGATGAAGCTAAGAGTTGGTCGGTGGTCGCTATTAATAGAAATACTATGACTGATGTTGATGTATATGATGAAACAGGCCAGTGCTTGTGGAGTACAAGTGCACAGATTTGTGTGCAGCATGGCTTTGGTGACGGAATGGAGCAAAGCTGTGAGAGGACAGTGTCCACAGTGTCTAGAACCTTGTTTGATCTCCCTATAGATGGCTATTTTTCCATTAATATGGGGGCTTTACCACAGTTTAATGATGCGTTATCAGGGGTTACACTTACATCAATGGATACAATAGATGTACCAGATGTGGGGGTTCATATTGACGAGGGGCAGCAGGTTACATTGCAAGGTATGGATGCATGGGCATATTTGGTTTGGAGAGATGATACCAAAGTAGACAGTGCTACCAGAAGACTTGAGCGTCAGGAACAATACATACAGGCTGCATACAGTCAGATTGAATCCTCTGGAGTGGTTGATAAAATAGGGATTGTTCAAAGTACTCTTGATATCACCAACAGATATACAGTGATTGATATGTCTGTTGTTGAGGTGGGCTATCAAATCTTATCTTATGATAAAAATCTTGAACAGATTTACAATATACCAGGAACGGAAACCATGGGAGACAGATTTGTAGAATATCACATGGATGAGGATGCGGCTAAGGATTTGCTAATTTCTTTGTATTATATTCCTGTGGAATAGGAATATTAAACCTACGATGAGTGGATGAGAAAATAAAAGGAACTTAAATTATTTAAGTTCCTTGAATATTATTTGAGTTCCTTAAATAAACAAAAAATGTTGTTAGAAAGCAGAAATAGCAGGTGCTGATATTACAGATAGACCAGTTTTTTATAAGGGGAAAGGAAGCGTAAAGGGGAAAACCATGGGAAAAAGAAAAAAACGTAAGGAGAAACAACAGAAAATAATTGCACGGCAGATGACCGGTGCATGTGTAATTTTTGCATTATTCGTTGTTACAATGATTTGTTTATGGTTGGTTATAAGGGGATAATATGTCTGAGAAGAATTTAAAATATTTTTTGTGTATAGGATTTTTTGTGGTGGCACCACTTGTTATGACAGACGGATATTCTAACATCACTGTGACTAAATTTACTGTGATAGGTATTCTTACAATTTCATGCTTTTTCTGGATGCTTTTACTTAGATATTTTGACATTGTGGCGCAAGGGTGTAAAATTACAAGCTCAATAAAGCAAAAATACCATATGGGATTTGTGGAGTTTTCCCTGAGTATTTACCTATTAGCGAACTTAATTACATGTATCGTTTCTGGAAATATTGCTTATGATATAGTAGCGGTTTCCGACAAGAGAATGGGACTTTTTTATGTATTGCTCACATTGATGCTGTATTCTGCAGTTAGATTTATTAAATGGAATGAGCAGGCTGAACTTATAAGTTTCATTAGAATAGCTGCAATTGGAACCTGTCTTACTATCATTTTTGCTTTTATACAGTTTTTGGGAATAGATATTGCCAATTTGATTTCGAATCTGGCTGGAGAGGAAAAGGGCAATTTTTTATCAACTTTAGGAAACACAGCAGTCTTTGGAAAATATTGTTGCCTTGTCTGTCCAGTGCTGATATACGGACTTGGAGACAATATTAGTCGGAATCGCTCTGGTAAAAGTAAGACACTTTTGGCAGATAAAGTGTTATTTGCTGTTCTTTGTGCTCTGTATTTTGTGAGTATAGTTGTTTCAAATATTGATGCTGCTTTTCTTGGATTTGGAATAGCAATTGTGTCCTTATTTTTGCTGTCGTTACATCAGAAGAAGCTTCAGGTATTTTTTGATTTTCTAATTTGTGGAACCATGGGCATTTTATCATTTGCTATCATATATCAAGTGGCACCTTTTGCAAGACATCTTTCCAGATTTGGAAAAGCAATAGTTGATGGAATTTTTCTGGAATTGGTTTTCCTTGTGATATTGATTTTGATTAAATTGTGGATTGGCAAAAAATACCATCTTTCAGATGATGCAAGAAAGCGTCT
Source organism: Agathobacter sp. (assembly GCA_045122195.1). Taxonomy (GTDB): domain Bacteria; phylum Bacillota; class Clostridia; order Lachnospirales; family Lachnospiraceae; genus Roseburia. The sequence continues at coordinate 22,074 of JBGVHH010000101.1, read as the reverse complement.
CTTTGTAGCTGGAGGGATAGCTGTAGTAAGTGTTATTGCTCTTGCAGTATCAAGCTTTATCTATTTTTCTCTTATTAATCGAACCTGTAATATTGGTTTTGCTGAGAGGTATCTTAGATTTAATGATTCCTGGGGGACAGAGAGAGGTATCGTATGGAAATGGTGCATGAATCTTTTTTCTAATCTTCCGGTTATGAATCAAATGTTTGGAGCGGGGCATGGTATGGTTCCGCAACTTTTAATGGAAAAATATCGGACACAGATGTTTAATGAACTGAAATATGTTTTTGATAATGCTCACAATGTTTATCTCCATCAGCTTATTTCAATAGGAGTGGTCGGTACAGTATCATATTTGGCAGTGATAGTCTCTTCTATCGTAAAAGGTTTGAAGAATAAAAAAACAGCCATTTTATCCATTGGAATAATTATCTGTGCAGTTATGGATGTTGTCTGTATTTATGAACCTATAACCAACCCATATTTGTGGATTTTTATTGGGGCAGTATGTATTGGGGATGCTAGTAAAAAAGCGTGATTGCTGTGTGAGTCAGTAAATTTAGAGGATAAAGAAATATAGGAAATGAGTATATGATAGCTAATATATTGGATATTTAGCACTGTTTTGTTGAGAAAATCCAATATATTAGCTAAAATTATATTAGCACAATTTGGTATGATTAAGAAAAAATTGGAGAAGATATAATGCGTCAATTTGTATGGGAAACACCGGAAGAAATAAATTTGATAGTTGCAGCTAATGTGAAGAGTTTGAGAAAACGATTAGGGATTACTCAGAAACAATTAAGTGAACGCACTGGTGTGAGCTATGCTTCTATTAAAAGATTTGAGGAAACAGGGAATATTAATTTTGTTTCATTGACAAAAATTGCGATTGAATTGGATGCAATTGATGGAATTAAATCATTATTTACAGATGTTCCATACAAATCTATTCAGGAGGTAATAAATGAGCAAAAACAACATTGAGATGGGACTTAAATCCTTGAAGGTAAAGTATCATAATCGGGAAGTTGGAACGCTTGCCCTTACGAATTATGGCAAAGTAGCGTTTTCATATTGTCAGGAGTGGTTAGACAATGGATTTTCGATTAGTCCGTTTTCGTTGCCGTTACAGGATAAGGTATTTGTTCCTGGCAAGGATCATTTTGATGGGTTGTATGGAGTGTTTTCTGATAGTTTGCCCGATGCCTGGGGAAATCTATTGTTGCAACGCCTATTAAAAGAGCATGGGATAGATAAGAATGTAACTGTTCTGGATAGACTTGCAATCAAAGGTTGATGGCAAAGCCTGGATAATAAAATTCCCTGCCCACGTGGATTCGGCGGATATTGGATTACAGGAATATGAGTATTCAGAATATGCCAAAAAATGCGGTATTATAATGACTGAAACGAGATTGTTTCCATCGAAAATATGCCGTGGATATTTTGGAACAGAAAGATTTGATGTTGTTGACCCGTATTCTAACCAGAGACAATAAAGAAGATGTTGAGAATATGTTTCGTAGGGCATGTTTTAACGTGTTTTCTCACAATAGAGATGATCATGCGAAAAACTTCAGCTTCCTATATGATGAAAAATTTGATTGCTGGAGATTAAGCCCAGCCTATGATTTGACTTATAGCAATACTTATTGGGGGGCGCATACGACTTCAGTTGATGGAAATGGGAAGAATCCTGACATGCAGGATTTATTGAGTGTTGGGGTGAAAGCTGGTATGAGAAAAAAGAAATGCATGGAGATTATTGAGGAAATAAAGGATATTTGTGTAAATCTAAAATAAAGAAATATTATCTCTTAATATTTTTCTGATATCTACATAGACTATCACAAGGGGGTGATAGTTTGCATTGTAGTGATAAGCAAAAGCAAATCTTTTCGTATATTTGGGGCGCGGGTTTGGTGATTGCCATTGGCGGTGTGACTGGATGGTTTACTCGTGAAGGTGTTCATAGATATAATGAGTTTATCAATAAACCGCCACTTTCTCCGCCGTCAAATGTATTTCCAGTTGTATGGACTATTTTGTTTGCCTTAATGGGAATTAGTTGGACTAGAATTAGAAAAATAAATCCTGATAAGACAACTGTATTCTGGGTACAGCTGGCGTTAAATATATTGTGGAGTATTGTATTTTTTAACATGTTTAATTTCAGATTGGCATTTATTGTCCTGATGGGATTGTGGGTTACCATTATCTGTATGATTGTAATTTGGAGTTCAGTTGATAAATTTGCAGCGTATCTTCAGATTCCATATTTATTGTGGGTTACATTTGCAGCATATCTCAACTATGCAGTTGCAAGTATGGTCAAATAAAAAGTTCGATGAGATTCTCATCGAACTTTTTTGATTTAGTATTCAACTGGAGCTTCTGCCATTACCTCGTCTGTAATTGGCTCACCATCTATTGTCATCTGAATAAGCTTCTGTGCAAATTCTACTGTTTCGTCATTTGGAATCATTACATATGCTCTCTGGTTAGGAACAGAGAAGGTTGTCTTTGATTTTCCTTCTCCCCAGATACCATATGAGGTGATTGTCCAATCTACGTTGTCGTCAATCTGCATTTTTACAAGTGCAGACATGTCATCAGAAGACATATCTGTGATAAACATTCCTTCAAGGTCTGTGAGAATATCACCATAATTCTGTAATACAGCAGGTGATGTGCGGGCTTTGTCAAGAATAGCTTCAATTGCTATCATCTGATCACGACCACGCTGATAATCACCATCACCAAAAGCGTCTCTCTCACGTACGAATGAAAGAGCTTCTTCACCATCTAGATAGTTTTCTCCCTTTGAATAGTGGAAACCATCTGCTGATGTAAAACTCTTTTCGCAGGTAACTGTGATTCCATCTAAGTCATCAACTAGCTTTTCAAATCCTGTAAAGTTTATCTGTGCATAATAATCTACTTCAATGTCGTAGAAATTCTCAAGAGTACTGATTGAACAATCAATTCCATAGAGACCACAGTGAGTGAGCTTGTCTTTTGAGTGGTTCTTTGATTGAGTTGTCTCTACATAAGCATCTCTAGGTGTGTTAAGAAGTAATATCTGCTTTGTCTGAGGATTTACAACAGCAAGGATATTTACGTCACTTCTGCTTGTCTGTAATTTCTTTGTCAGAGTATCATTTCCACTGATATATACAATGAAAGGTTTCTCTGTAACAGATAATTCTTCCTCGGTCTCGCTTTCCTCTTCAGGTGCTTCCTCAATAATTTCGAAAGTATAGATACAACGTGTATCAGTTTCAAACAATGAGTATTTTTCCTGCTCCTCAAGAAGTGAAATATAAGACTGATTAATAATAAGTGCATCTACATCTTCGCGGTAAAGAGCATCAATCATTCCATCTACATGATCATAGGTGGTTGTTGTAATGTCTGAACCGACTTTGGAATTAATGTCCTCCATTGCAAGCTTTGTATTGTCGTAGTCAAATTGTTCTGTAATTGCAAAATTATATTTATCAGCATCCATGATATTCTGGGCTTTGTTGTCCTTTAATACATAGACACCAATTACGTTGCTTGTCTTAGTGTCGCTTGTAATATTTGATACTGTATGATTGAGTCTTCCTACAAAATAAGTAAGAAGTATGCATAAAACCATAACAACAACTATCAGGAAATATCCGAATCCTCTTCTTACTTTTGTAAGCTTGTTGTCTTTACCCTTTTTAAAAACAAAAAAGGCTGCAATCAAAACTAGTAATGCGATTCCGCCAAATAATGCAGCTAAATACTTTGTTGGCAACATGTTCAGTACTAGAATCTGCCATACTGCAGCTGCGACTGAAAGAATCAGGAGTACAAATAAAAGTGCTCTTGCGATTTTGCTTTTCTTCAATTTTTCTTCCTCTTTTCTTCATTAGTATATCCGTGTATTATAAAATATTTCTTCAAAATATACAACTGTTATGCTATCATTTTTATAGGTATAATAATTGGAGGAAAAGATGAGGGACGACGATTATTTTAAGATAGATGATATAGATGACTACAAAAGCGGATATGTTGATGCTACTTTTGATGACTATAAATATACGGAAGAAATGCTTGCTGAGGTAGATAGAATGGGGACTATGAGTGAAGAAGAAGCACGTCTAGACAGACTTCGCCTGGAAAATGAGCGTATAGAACAGGCTCGAGAAGAAAGATTGCGTAGAGAGCGTGAACGTGAGGAGAATGAACGCAGAGAAAAGGAACGATTAGAAAGGGAACGCATTGAGCGTGAGGCACGTGAACGTCAACGTATAGAACAGGAAAGAATTGAGGCTGAGAGAAGAGAGAGAGAACGTTTAGAGGCCGAAAGAACTATAAGAATCAAAATGGAAGCGGAACGTCTCGAACGGATTCGTCTTGAGATGGCAGCTTCACAACCGGCTAACCCGGTAGAGTTTCAGACAGAAGAAACTGTGCAGACAGCAACGGAGGAGTTGAAGTCTCAGCCAGAGGAGAATGTGCAGCATGAAGAGACTACACAGGCAAAAGTTCAGGAGACGAAGGATGTGTCTTCAGAAGCACAAGAGGACGGTTCGGATGATGATTACAAGATTGAAATTTTTGCATCACCTAAGCCAGATAAACCTTCGAAGTCAAATATATTTAGTAGATTTAAAAAGAAAAAAGATGATGCGGTTCATGAAGATATCACCGCAGATGAGATTGAAAAAGCTGTAGATGATGAACAGTTAAGAGCCAGATTGAAAATGATTGGCGGGGCTGCAATAGCGCTTGTGGTAGTGCTTATCATTGCCAGTATTGTGATGAAAGCAATATTACCGGGATATGACCTGGGAGCAGGCGAGACAATTAGACTTATGAATACTGATGTTACGGTTCCTGGCGATATTTCAGAATTTGACAAGATGCTTGAAAACAACAATATTACCATGGAGCGTCTATATTATGACGACGAGTTGAATCCAGGAGAGGCAAAGAGCTATTATTTTGGTGGAGATTATTATGCGGCAGGATTTATTACAGTAAAAAATAATTCAGAGAAGAGATCAGCTGTAGAGGATTGCGATTTGGTGCAGATTAATCTTGAGATGCTTAGTTCAAAAACATATGCCAATATCAATTTTAGATTTAAAGGTATCACACCAAATTCTACCAAGGATGACCTTATAGATAAATTGGGTGAACCTGAGGCTCAGAAGGACAAAATGTTTTGTTACTCTGCCACAGGAACTACATTATATTTTGTGTTGGATTCTGATGACAATATTTCCAGCTTCAATATTAGAAAGCAATAAAGTTTTTGGAGTGATGTATGAAAAAACCAGAATATTATTCGTCTGGTGAATTTGCAAAATTAGCGCAGGTTACGGTTCGAACAATTAGATTTTATGATAAACAGAATATTTTAAAGCCATCCTGGGTTGATGAAAATGGTAAGAGGTATTATACAGACAGTGATTTGGCTCGACTTCAGCAGATATTATTGCTCAAGTATCTCGGGTTTTCTCTGGATGATATCAAAGAGATGACAATTGATGACAGAGATTATCATTTTATGTTGTCTTCCCTCAAGCTTCAAAAAAAGCTGGTTCAGGATAAAATCGAACAGATGCAGCTTGTGGAGCAGGCAATTAATAATACAGTTGAAGTTATTGAGAAGGAGCACGAGGTGGATTGGAGTCAGATGCTAAACATTATTCATCTGACAGGAATGGAGAGTACACTAAAAAGTCAGTATCAGAATGCCAGTAATATCAGTGCCAGAATCAGATTACATAGAGAATATTCTTCCAACAAACAGGGATGGTTTCCTTGGATTTATGAGCAAATCGGTTCAAAAGATAAATCTATTCTTGAGATAGGATGTGGTAATGGTGCTTTGTGGAAGGAGAATATAAATATTCTTCCAGATGATGTTCATATCACATTATCAGATATTTCAAAGGGAATGATTCGTGAGGTGAGAAGGGACTTCTCAGGAGACAAGAGGTTTGATTTTAAGGCCTTTGATTGTCACAAGATTCCTTTCGAGGATGAGTCATTTGACGTGGTGATAGCGAATCATGTTCTTTTTTATTGTGACAACATTGAAAAAGTATGCAAGGAAGTATACAGGGTTTTAAAATCTGGTGGTAGATTTATATGTAGCGCTTATGGCGAAAAGCACATGCACGAGATTACAGACTTGGTCCAGAAGTTTGATGACAGAATTGTTCTTTCAAAAAATAAACTGTTTGAGAATTTTGGACTTGAAAATGGAAGAGAAATTTTATCAAAGGTATTCTCTGATGTGGAACTTAGGCGGTATGATGATGAAATTGTATTAGACACGGCAGAACCGTTGATTGAGTACATTCTTTCTTGTCATGGTAATCAGGGACAGTACATATTGGATCGTTATCGAGATTTTAGAATTTTTGTGGAGAAAAATGTAGGTGACGAATATAGAATAACAAAAGATGCCGGTGTGTTTGTTTGTATAAAATAAAAGATAAGGAAAGGGAATGCTTTATTGCATTCCCTTTTTTAAGGATATAAATCCATAACTATCAAGTGTCTTGAAATATTGAACCAGTCTGTTGTAAAGTGGTTCTGCTTTTTCTCCAAATTCCTCTTTTACAAGAACTGAAATATTCATAATACTTTTTTGACCGTCTATGAGTGGCCATATGAAATTACCCATTTCATCAAGGTGTATCTGTGATATTCTTGGCTTTTTAAATAGCTTTTGGGCTATGAAGTTGAAAAAGCCCTTGTTCTCCTGAAGAAGTGTTACTTGATTTTTCCCATCAATTTCAAATTTTATATCTGGATTATGCATTGGTATAAAATCCAGATAGTTGTTGCTTTCTTTTTCTAAAATTCTATTTTTCATAATTATTCTGATTTTTTCTTGCTATTACCTGCTATCCAAACAGATACAACCATTAATGCCAAGAGGACTACTCCACCGATGGTAAGTGCTATTGGTGGAATGTTTGCACCAATTTGAAGTTTATCAGAGATGCCGACTACTGCAAAGATTGCAAGAACGATACCAATTAGACCTTCTCCGGCAATCATTCCTGAACAGAAAAGAATTCCGCTTCCGGCATCTGTATTGTTATCCTTGCTATTGGTTTTTGCTTTCTTCTTATCAACTGCAAGGCGAACAAGTCCTCCAAGCATAATTGTTGAGCTAAGCTCAAGTGGAAGGTAAAGTCCGATAGCAACTGGAAGAGCAGATATTCCAATTATTTCGAATGCAATAGCAATGAATGCTCCGATAAATACAAGTGCCCATGGGAGGTTTCCGTTCATAACACCTTCAACAATCATTTTCATAAGTGTTGCCTGTGGTGCTGGAATAGCTGATGAGCCAAATCCCCAAGCACTGTCTAATAATAAAAGAATTGCTCCGATTGCAAGTGCTGAAACAACTGTTCCGATAACTTCACCAATCTGCTGCTTCTTTGGTGTTGCACCAAGAATATAGCCGGTTTTCAGATCCTGTGAGGTATCACCAGCCATAGCAGCGATAATACAAATAATGGAACCGATTGCAATAGCACCCTGCATTCCATGAGCTCCTTTATCTCCTGTAATTTTAAGTAAAAATGTAGCAATGAGAAGTGTTGCAATAGCCATTCCTGAAACAGGATTATTACTACTTCCTACAAGTCCTACCATTCTGGATGAAACTGTGGCAAAAAAGAAACCGAATACTATGACAATAATTGCACCAACTAATGAAACTGGAATCTGTGGAAGTAACCACAATACTAAAATCATAATAATTACACCGATTCCAATTACTTTCATGTTCAAATCCTGTTCTGTACGGATTTTACTTGAACCAGTAGAACCATTCATAGATTTAATTGAATCTTTAAAAGTTCTTACAATAAGTGGTAGCGATTTTATAAGGCTTATAATTCCACCGGCAGCAACAGCACCAGCACCAATGTATCTGATGTAGCTGCTCCAAATAGCACCAGCGCCACCTGCTGCGTAGAGTTCACCAATTGAAACATCAGCAGGATAAAGAACAGTGCCGCCACCAAAGGTTACAATTGCTGGTATTAAAACTAACCAGCCAATGACACCACCGGCAAACATGTATGAAGCGATTCTTGGTCCGCAGATATAACCAACACCCACAAGAGCCGGATATACTTCTGCAGAAAATTCAGTTTTCAATGCTTTGATAGGAGCTGTGAGAACTCCACCAACTACACCGAGTCCATCTACCAGGAATTTGAATAGAGCTGCAATTCCCATTCCGGCGAAAACAGATTTAGCAGATGCGCCACCTTCTTCTCCGGCAAGCAATACCTCTGCACAAGCTGTTCCCTCTGGATAAGGAAGAACTCCATGCTCTCTTACAATAAGAGCATTTCTAAGAGGTACCATGAAAAGTACTCCCAAAAGTCCGCCACAAAGTGCAATCACTGCAATTGCAATCATATCAGGCTTGTCCATTACGCCTTCCTTTGCCCAGAGGAAAAGCGCTGGTAATGTGAAGATTGCTCCAGCGGCAAGCGATTCGCCGGCAGAACCAATTGTCTGAACCATATTACTTTCTAAAATCGAGTCTTTTCCTAAAATGACTCTGATTACAGCCATTGAAATAACAGCGGCTGGGATAGAAGCTGAAACAGTCATTCCTACTCTAAGTCCCAGATAGGCATTGGCCGCACCAAATACTATCGCGAGTAATACACCCATAAAAATGGATGCAAATGTAAATTCCGGTGTGATTTTATCCGCCGGAACATACGGTTTAAATTCTTTGTTGTCCATAAAAAATCCTCCAATAATTTTTTGTAATATCATAACTGATAAGAATGGAAGCTATGACACACATGAATAGAATAGCATATAAATAAGGTGAAATCCATATTTTGACTAGAAAAAAATAGGAAATATTTAACATAATTAACTGCTGGAGCTTTTTTGAATTTATGTTGATAAAGGATATTGCAAGAATTGCTGTAATTGTTTTAAACTAACTGATAGGTAGTTTGTCAGAATATTATTAGTATATTAGAGAAAAATATGCCATCCATTGGCAGGAAGAAGGGAAATGTGGATATTTCAATAGTTGTACCATGTTTTAACGAAGAGAAGGCTTTGCCTTATTTTTATGATGAAATTGTAAGGGTGATGGAGTCTATGAAAGAGCAGCAGTTTGAGGTCATATTTGTTGATGATGGTTCTGATGACAAAACTCTTTCCGTGGCAATCGAACTGGCAAAGAAGGATGAGAGGATAAAATATATATCTTTTTCCAGAAATTTTGGAAAAGAAGCTGCTATGTTTGCAGGATTAAAATATGCGACTGGGGATTATGTAGCGATAATGGATGCAGATTTACAGGATCCACCGGCTCTTTTGCCCGAGATGTATTCGGTTCTTACAGAGGAGGGCTATGATGCAGTTGGAACAAGGCGTGTATCTAGAAAAGGCGAGCCACCGATTCGCTCTTTTTTTGCAAGAGCTTTTTATAAGCTGATGCGAAAAATCTCTAAGGCAAATATGGTTGATGGAGCAAGAGATTATCGTCTAATGAATAGAAAATATGTTGATGCTCTGCTTTCTCTGGGAGAATACAATCGTTTCTCAAAAGGACTTTTTGGGTGGATTGGTTTCAAAGTGAAGTGGATTGAGTACGAGAATGTAAATCGTGTTGCAGGGGAAACAAAGTGGTCATTTGGACAGTTGTTTTTGTACAGCCTGGATGGAATTGTTGCTTTTTCAAATGCACCTTTATATGCCGCATCTATCGCGGGAATTTTTAGTTTCCTGACCGCAATTATAGCTATGATTTTTATCATTATCAGAAGGTTGATTTTTGGAGACCCGGTTGCAGGATGGGCGTCTACAGTTGTAATAATTTTATTCATTGGTGGTATTCAATTGCTAAGTATTGGGGTTCTGGGATTGTATTTGTCGAAGATGTATCTTGAGACGAAGAATAGGCCTATTTTTATCGTGGATGAAACCAATATTGATCTTCATAACCATTGACAGAAATAACAATTTAATTTTATAGACAGGGTTTAAAATCTCAATAACGCCTTGGCGCTATTGCTGCGGAATGCGCGTCAGCTTTGCTGACATCTTCTTCTGCGCATTCCTGCAATCCGCCGTGTTTTTATTTAAATATTCTGTTAATTATCATTTCCTTCCCTTCCATAATCATGGAATCTTTCATGATAAATAGAAGTAGGACGTAGATTGCTCCGCCAATAGCCACCATAGTTATTGTATACAGAATGCCCACTGGGAAGATGAGATTTAGTCCAATTAGTACTGCCAACATCACAAGGGAAGCAAATAGGTATTTCAGAGAAAGTGAGAGTATCTTTTTGATACTTAGTTCATTTCTCACATACCATAATTGAATAATTGTGATTAAGAGTTCTGATATTACAGATGCAATCGCGGCCCCGTATGAGAAGAAAAATGGAATGAAAATCAGGTTTAATATCAGATTTGCAACAGCTCCTATACATACTGAGCGGGTTAATAGATTTTCTCGTTTGGTTGTAATCAGATATTGTACTCCTGTAACATTGCTTATTCCGATAATAGGAAGAAGTAACGATTGAATTATCAAAATATATGGTACCTTCTCCCAACCAGGTCCAAAAAACCATGGGCAGAAATTTCTTGATATTCCCATTAATCCAAAGCAAAGTGGGAAACCAAGGAACCAGATAAACTGGTAGCTTCTATAAAGCAAGCCTTTCATTTCATCTGTTTTGTTTTCGCTAAAGCATTTACCAATTCTTGGAATCATGACAGCCCCCAAAGCTGTTACGACTGCCAGGACAAGCTTGTATATTTTAAATGCCTGGTCGTAATATCCGTTTTCTGTGATGTCGCCGGAAATCTGCTGAAGCATGGTTTTATCCAGATTGATATATATTGTTGATGCAATAGTTGGCACAAAAAGCGCAACAGTTGGTTTTAAGTGCCTGAATGGATGAAGCTCTCTGAATTTTGGCAGATCAACAAATTTAGGAAGATAAAACCATATTGATGCGTTACCAATAAATTCAATAAAACACATTCCGCCAATATATATCAACAAATCCTTTTCTGACCTTACAGCTAGAAAGATAAAGGCAATATTAATGATTTTAAAAACCATATTTCTGCCTACTACTTTTCCAAATTCCTCCAAGCCCTGTAACAACCAGGTTATGTCTGCTGCAACAGCTAATAGTGATGCCAGCTGGACAAGAAATAACCCTCTGTATTCACTGTGAAAAAAGAAGGTAAATACCAGGTAAGCCACTACACAGGTAAGAACACTGGTAATGCTAAGTAATTCTATTTCCCAGAAGACCTTACTTCTTTCCTTTCGATTTGTTTGCAGATATGATATCTCTCTGTTACCATAGTTTATAGTTCCAAGTGCTGCAAACATCAGAAAATATGTCACAATTGATGCTGTGTAGCTGTATGCTCCAAGACCATCTGCATTTAGTACACGTGCCAGATAGGGTGCGGTGATTAGGGGCGTAATCATCGTGAGAATCTGATAGCTCACATTGTATATGTAGTTTAGTTTTATACTTTTATTTTTTGCCATGGGGATATAATACCACATATGAGTCAAAACATACTAATAAAAGTTGACTAATATTTACGATGAGGCTATTATATAAAAATCGCATTTTGTTAAATTTACGATTTTACATTAAATGGTGAAAAAATGAGGAAGAACAATATAAAAGAATTTGCCTTATACACATTATTTGGTTGCGGGACCGTGACTGTAAGTATTTCTGCATATGCATTTTTTAATGTGTATTTGGGCATAAATGAATTAATAGCAAATGTTTTTGCTTGGATTTTTTCTGTTTTATTTGCGTTTGTGACAAATAAAAAATGGGTTTTTAAATCAAAACCACCAACAAAAACAGCGGCATTCATGCAGATGTTTGCTTTTTTTAGCGGAAGATTTATTACGCTTATGCTTGAGGAGACCATTTTATTTGTTTTTATCACTATGCTTTCTTATCCTAGTATGTGGGTAAAACTTATAGCTCAGGTTGTGGTAATTGCATTAAATTACATAATAAGCAAACTGCTTGTTTTCAGAAAAAAATGATTATGGTAAAATGGTCATAGTTATTTGATTATATTTATTTTAAAAGGGGTTTCTTTGATATGAGTACAGAGACTAAGAAGAAAAAAGAAACAGAAGATTTAGTAGAAAAAAGGGAAAGCTATATGGGTAATGACAAACAATGGGTTGTCAGAGCTTTGATAATGGCATTTGTTGATATTTGTAGTATTGCGGTTTCATTTGCATTTGCGTTATTGATTAGATTTGAATTTGTGTACAGCCATATTCCCCTTATGTATCTTGAAGGGTATGTAAAGCTGGTTCCATTGTTTATCTTTTTTGCATTGATTGTATTTTACATCTGCAAGCTGTATCACAGCATCTGGAGATTTGCTAGTATCAATGAATTTTTACATATCATTATTGCTTATATAGTGATGTGTGTAATTTCTATTGTTATACACAATGTTTATTCAATCAAGATGCCATATGCCTTTTGGATAATTGGTCTTATGCTTAGCTTTGTTCTTACATCATGTATGCGTTTTGCCTACAGATTTATCAGAACAGCTCAGAAGATGATTGAGCAAAAGGGTTCAGCTGATGGCGTTGAAAACGTAATGATTATCGGTGCTGGAAATGCTGGAAGACTTTTGGTTCGCGAGCTTATCATGAGTTCACATCTTCATACAAAAGCATGCTGTATTATTGATGATAATCCGGCAAAGCTTGGAAGATTTCTCGATGGAGTTCCAATTGTGGGTAATCGTTTTGATATTCCTGAGATGGTGGAAAAATACGATATCTCAAAGATTATATATGCAGTTCCAACTACTGCAGGTAAAGACAGAAAAGAAATTTTAAATATCTGTAGAGAAACAGGCTGTGAGATTTCTGTAGTTCCTGGAATTTACCAGATGGTTGATGGAAGAGTTTCGGTTTCAAGTCTTCGTCCGGTTAGTATTGAGGACTTGCTTGGAAGAGATCAGGTTGTAGTAGACAATGACAAGATTCATTCCTTTATTCAGGGTAAAGTCGTAATGGTAACTGGTGGAGGAGGATCAATCGGTAGCGAGCTTTGTAGACAGATTGCAAGGGAGGATCCTAAGCTTCTTATCATTTTTGATATATATGAGAATAATGCCTATGATATTCAGCAGGAGCTAAAGCGCAAATATCCTTATGTAAAGGTTGTTACTTTAATTGGATCCGTTAGAAATACTAATCGTCTTGATTATGTTTTTAATACCTATCATCCGCAGATTATTTACCATGCAGCTGCCCACAAGCATGTGCCTCTCATGGAGGAAAGCCCGAATGAGGCTATCAAGAACAATGTTCTTGGAACCTTGAAGCTTTCCAGAGCTGCCGCTTCACATGGCGTGAAAAAATTCGTACTTATCTCTACGGATAAAGCGGTCAATCCAACCAATATCATGGGCGCATCAAAGCGTCTCTGTGAGATGGTCATTCAGATGATGAATAGAAAGACTGACACTGATTTTGTAGCAGTTCGTTTTGGAAATGTTCTTGGAAGTAATGGCTCAGTTATTCCGTTGTTCAAAAAACAGATAGAAGACGGTGGCCCTGTTACGGTAACGGACAAGCGTATTATCAGATATTTCATGACTATTCCAGAGGCTGTTGCCCTTGTTCTACAGGCAGGACTTTATGCAACAGGTGGAGAGATTTTTGTTCTTGATATGGGTGAGCCGGTTAAGATTGATGACATGGCAAGAAATCTTATTAGACTGTCAGGTCTTGAACCGGATGTTGATATTCAGATTGTTTACACTGGACTTCGTCCAGGCGAGAAGCTATATGAGGAGATGCTTATGAGCGAGGAGGGCTTAAAAGAAACTCCAAACAAGCTTATTCATATAGGTGAGCCTATTGAGATGGATGATGAACTTTTTGAAAAACAGCTTGTTGAAATTGAAGAGGCTTGTAAAGCAGAACGCCAGGATATTAAACAGGTTATTGCATCAGTGGTTAAGACTTATAAACCAGATGGGGAGTAAAATATGGAGAAAAGAAATATTTCTTTTTCACCTCCGGATATCACAGAGGCTGAAATTGAGTTAGTTGCCGAAGTGCTAAGAAGTGGATGGATTACCACCGGACCAAAAACAAAAGAATTTGAAAAACGTATAGCTGAGTTTTGTGGAGTAAACCGTGCAGTCGCACTTAATTCAGCTACAGCATGCCTTGAGTCAATTCTTAGATTTCTAGGAATTGGTGAGGGCGATGAAGTTATCACAAGTGCTTACACTTATACTGCCTCTGCAAGTCCGGCAATTCATGTGGGTGCTACTGTCAAACTCGTAGATTGTGGCAAGGATTCATTTGAGATTGACTATGATGCAATCGAGGCTGCAATTACAGAGAATACGAAAGTGATTATTCCTGTCGATATCGGGGGAGTGCCTTGCGATTACGATAGAATTTTTGATATTGTTGAGAAGAAAAAAGATATTTTTACACCGGCCAATGACGTTCAAAAAGCTATTGGCAGAATTGCTGTGGTAGTTGATTCGGCACATGCGTTTGGGGCATCAGTTAATAAAGATGGTCAGAAGATTATGTGTGGAAATATTGCAGATTTTTCAACCTTTTCGTTCCATGCTGTTAAAAATCTTACAACAGCTGAGGGTGGAGCTCTTACCTGGAGACCGATTGAAGGCTTTGATGATGAGGAAATCTACAAGCAGTTTATGCTTTTATCCCTTCATGGTCAGTCCAAAGATGCTTTCAACAAAAATCAGCTTGGGGCATGGGAGTATGATATTGTCTCTCCTTCGTACAAATGCAACATGACTGATATTATGGCTGCAATCGGTCTGGTACAGCTTGACAGATATCCAAAACTGCTAGAACGAAGGGCAGAAATAATTGAAAAATACGACGCTGCCTTCATAAAAGAAGGCTGCAAGGTGCTTCCGCATTACAATGCCTGTCATACATCGAGCGGACATCTTTATCTTCTGAGAGTGCCGGGAATTAATGAGAAGAAGCGTAATGAGATGATTATAAAGATGGCTGAGCGTGGCATAGCAACTAACGTTCACTACAAACCGCTTCCAATGATGACTGCATACAAAAATCTTGGTTTCAATATCAAGGATTTCCCAAATGCATTTGCTCAGTACGAGAATGAAATCACTTTACCTCTTACTACAAAGCTTAGTGATGAGGATGTGGCTTATATAATTGAAAATATGTTGGAGGTTTTACATGAATAGATGGAAAGCCTGGAAGGATATTCCGGAATTTATGAAAAACGATTACACTTATAAGTGTTACAAAAGATTATGCAAAAAGAGAGGCAGTCTGTTTGTGAAACGCATCATGGATGTGGTTATGGCTGCAATTCTTTTGCTGCTTTTGTCTCCAGTTATTCTGGTCCTTGCCATCTGGATAAAAGCAGACAGCAAAGGACCTGTTTTCTTTAGGCAGGAAAGAATCACCACCTACGGACGAAAGTTTCGAATTTTTAAATTTCGTACAATGGTTGATGGTGCGGACAAAAAAGGTTCCCTTGTCACTGTTGGAGGCGATTCTCGAATCACAAAGGTTGGTGCTGTTATCAGAAAATACAGATTTGATGAGATTCCACAGCTTATCAATGTGCTTTTAGGTGACATGTCTTTTGTGGGCACCCGTCCTGAAGTGGAAAAATATGTGATGGCATATACTGATGAGATGAAGGCTACTTTACTTATGCCCGCCGGAATTACAAGCGAGGCAAGTATCAAATATAAAGACGAGGACAGACTTCTTGAGAATGCAGCGGATGTGGATTCTACGTATATCAAAGAAGTTCTTCCAGGAAAAATGGAGTACAATCTATCCTATTTACGACATTTTTCGCTATTAAAAGATGTTAAAATTTGTTTTGAAACGATTTTTGCTGTCACAAAATAAATTTTTGTGTTGGGAGGAGTTATGAAGTTTTCGGTTTTACTTTCGATTTATCACAAGGAAAAGGCGTCAAACCTGAGGGAGTGTTTTGACAGCCTTTTTGAACAGACTGTTCTTCCTGATGAAATCGTGCTGGTAGAGGATGGACCTCTTTCTGAGGAACTATATCATGTAATTGCTGATATCAGAGAACAGACAGAAAAGAGAAATATTACCTTTGTAAGCGTGCCCCTTGAGGAAAATAGAGGACTTGGGCTTGCTCTTGCAGAGGGAATCAGGCATTGTAGTCATGAATTCATTGCGAGAATGGATACAGATGACATTGCCTTGCCCAAGCGTTTTGAACTACAATGTAATGCTTTTTTGCGAAATCCTGACCTGGACATTGTGGGCGGTTACATATCGGAGTTCGCAGTGGATACAGACCATATCACCGGTGAAAGACAGGTTCCTCTTACTTGTCATGGAATATATCAATATCAGAGAAAACGTGATGCGTTCAATCATATGACAGTTATGTACAAAAAACAGGCCGTGCTTGCTGCAGGAAATTATCAGAGCTGTCTTCTGATGGAAGATTCTTTACTTTGGGCACACATGATTAAAAATCATTGTAAGATGGCTAACCTTGCCGAGACTCTTGTCTATGCCAGAACTGGTGAAGATATGATAAAAAGGCGAGGCGGAATGGATTATTTTTTTAAATATCGTTCTGGAAGAAAAAGAATTCTTCGCACCGGTACTATCAGCCACTGGGATTATTTTTTTACAGTTGCTGTTCAGTTTGTGGTATGTGCCATGCCAGTATCTCTTAGAACTTTCTTTTTTGAGAAAGTCCTCAGGAGTTAATATAAACCTAATAAAGTTAAACTTTTCAAATACATGGTATTGTGCTAGAATTGTTTAGATAGTATTTATCTCTAGTTTTGACTATGATTCAGGAGGAAAAATTAATGGATTACAGAAACGAATACCAGAAATGGTGCACAGATCCTTATTTTGATGAGGCTACAAAAGCTGAGCTTAAGGCACTTGAGGGAGACGAGAAGGAAATTGAGGATAGATTTTATCGCACATTAGAGTTTGGTACAGCTGGACTCAGAGGTGTAATCGGGGCTGGTACAAATCGTATGAATATATATACAGTTAGACAGGCTACACAGGGACTTGCTAACTACATTCTTTCACAGGGGGAGGAAGCTGTTAAAAGAGGTGTTGCAATTGCACACGACTCAAGAAATATGCATGATGAATTTACAGATGCTACAGCTCTTTGTCTTGCAGCGAATGGAATCAAGACATATGTATTCCCACAGCTTGCTCCAGTTCCAGAGCTTTCATATGCTGTTAGAGCATTAGGTACAATTGCAGGTGTTGTTATCACAGCAAGTCACAACCCTCGTGAGTACAATGGATACAAAGTTTACTGGGAGGATGGCGCACAGGTTACACCACCTCATGATACAAATATCATGGATGAGGTTGCAAAAGTTACTTCATTCGATCAGGTTAAGACAATGGACAAAGATGCTGCAATCGCTGCAGGTCTTTACAATGTAATCTCTGATGAAGTGGAAGAAGGATATTTCGCAGAACTTAAGAAGCTTTCTATTCATCCTGAAATCATCAAAGAGATGGCAAAAGATATCAAGATTGTTTACACACCTTTCCATGGTTCTGGTCTTCGTCCAGTACAGAGAGTATTAAAAGACATGGGATTTGAGAACGTTATTATTGAGCCACAGCAGGCTATTGCTGATGGAAACTTCCCAACATGCCCATACCCAAATCCAGAGAATCCGGATGCTTGGGAGCTTGCTCTTAAACTTGCAAAGGAAGAAGATGCTGATATCGTTCTTGCTACAGATCCTGATGCTGACCGTCTTGGAGTATACTGCAAGGATACAAAGACTGGTGAGTATGTTACTTTCACAGGCAATATGTCAGCAATGCTCATTGGCGAGTATATTTTAAGCCAGAAATCAGCAAACGGAACTTTACCTGAGAACCCTGCTTTTGTTGAGTCTGTTGTATCTACAGACATGGGTAAAGCTATTGCAGCTGCATACAATGTAGAACATATTGAAGTTCTCACAGGTTTCAAATATATCGGAGAGCAGATGCTCAAATTCGAGAAAACAGGATGCAACAATTACGTATTTGGTATGGAAGAAAGCTATGGATGTCTTCCAGGTACATATGCAAGAGACAAGGATGCTCCTGCAGCAGTATGCATGCTTTGTGAGGTTGCTGCTTTTTACAAGAAGCAGGGCAAGACGCTTTGGGATGGAATGGTAGATCTTTATGAGAAATACGGATACTACCGTGAAGGAATTTCTACACTTACATTAAAGGGTATTGACGGTGCTGCTCAGATTAATGAGATTATGTCAAATGCTCGTGCAAGTGAGCCAAAGAATTTTGGCGACTACAAAGTTCTTGCTATTCGTGATTACAAGAATGATACAAGAAAAGATATGACAACTGGTGAGGTTGCTCCAACAGGACTTCCAAGCTCAAACGTCTTATATTATGAACTTAACGATAACGCTTGGTGCTGTGTTCGTCCTTCTGGAACAGAGCCTAAGATTAAATTCTATTTTGGCGTTAAAGGAGAGTCTTTGGAGGATTCGCAGGCTAAGCTTGATGTACTTTCAGCTGATGTCTTAAAATGCTTCAAATAAAAAACTATGATGAAAATTTACATTTGTCCGGATTGTGGCTGGGTTCGCATGGTTTCTAGAAGGAAAAATGTGGAATGCCACAAATGCGGAAATGAGCAGATGCGTTTAACTAATCTGGAATTCGAGAAATATACCGAGATGACTGAAAAAGAACGACAGGATTATGCAGATGCTTGGTTATACATTCATAAGAGAAAAAAGGATAGTAAAAATGGCAACTAATAATAGAAAAAAAAGAAGAAAGAAAAAGGGTCGCAAGAAGATAGTTCTATTTATCTTTGAAGTATTGCTTTTGGCAGTTGTTTTGGGAGTTTTATGGCTCTACAACTCTACATTTGGTAAAGTAACATGGGAGAATGAACTTTCAAATAGTGAAGCTGGTATCAATCAGGACTTGGATAAGGATGCGGCTAAGAAGATGCACGGATATCTCAATGTGGCTCTGTTTGGTCTCGACAACAGAAGTAACGGTGATTACAATACAGGTCATTCTGATTGTATCATGATTGTAAGCTTAAATTACGATACCAATGAAGTGCGCCTCGTATCTGTTTATAGAGATACTTACTTAAGTTCTGGTGGTGGAAAGTTCACAAAAGCAAACTTTGCTTATGAAAGTGGCGGAGCTCCAAATGCGGTAGCAATGCTGAATTCTAATCTCGATCTGGACATCACAAAATACGTATCCGTTGACTGGAAAGCTTTAGTAGATGCAATTGATGAGCTTGATGGAATTGATCTCGAAATCACTGAAGCTGAGAGAAAAGAGATTAATTTCCTTCTTCCTGAGATTGATGGTACAACTGGTTATAGAACAGGTAAGGTAACGGACACTGGTATGGTTCATCTGAATGGTACACAGGCGACTGCTTATGCCCGTATCAGATCCACAGCTGGAGATGATTTCCTTCGTGCATCAAGACAACGTATTGTACTTGAAGCTATGATCAACAAGATGAAGGAGACAGATATTGCAACGTTGACATCTATGCTTTCTGACATAATGGGACAGGTTTGCACGAACTTTACTCAGACAGAGCTGATTTCATTGGCAACGGATTTGACTGAATACAATCTGGTATCTACTACTGGATTCCCATTCGAGTTAACAACCAAGACCTTGTCAAGTACCGGTGATACAGTTATTCCAATTGATTTTTCGAAGAATGTTACTGAACTTCATCAGTACTTATTCGCGGATGATAGTTACACACCTTCAAATACAGTTGAGACGCTCTCAAGCAAGATTGCAAACAAGACAGGAGTTACATCGAAGACCGCAGCCTATGACCTAACTCAGTACAATGAAACTGTTGGTGCTGATGGAACCGATGCAGTAAAGGACACTAATAAAGAAAAGGCAGAGCAAGAAAAGAATTCATCCTCAACAACTAATAAAAAAGAAGACGAGTAAATAATTGATAAGACCAATCATTACGATTGGTCTTATGTTGTGCATGGAAAGGTAAAAGTCACTCCAGAATAGAGAAAAAGCTGAGTTGGAGTGACTTTTGGAGAGGAAACAGACCAAGTTCAGCAGCATGAGTTAGGAAAAGTCACTCCAGAATAGAGAAATAGGCGAGTTGGAGTGACTTTTCCTAAGAAAATGCCTCACTAGCACAATTTCATATGTACAAATGACATTTTTATAGTAAAATATAAATACGTATGATGGAGGAGGAAACATGAAGCCAGAAATAATCGAGAAAATTAAAGAAAAAAATCAGAAATATTTAATGAAATTTGTAGGTGCAGATGTGCCGGAACAGCTTGAAAAACAGCTTGAAACAATGGATTGGTCATACATAGATATGATTCACAGCAAAGAACAGCAGAGGGGGAAATTCTCTCCACTTGGAGCTATGGAAATATCTGAAATCGAGACAAAGAAAGGGATGTTCCTTCAGAAGGGTGTTGAAGCAATTAAAGCTTGTAAAGTAGGAGCTATTCTTCTTGCTGGTGGTCAGGGAACAAGACTTGGTTTTGATAAAGCAAAGGGTATGTTCAATATTGGAAAGACTAAAGAGCTTTATATATTTGAACAGTTAATTGCAAATCTTATGAAAGTAACAAATCAGACTGGGGCATGGGTTCCATTATATGTTATGACAAGTGAAATCAATGATAAGATGACAAGAGAATTCTTTGCAGAGCATAATTATTTTGGATACAACAAGGAGTTTGTTAAATTTTTCGTTCAGGAAATGGTTCCAGCAGTGGATTTCGATGGAAACATATTAATGAAATCAGAAGACTCGCTTGCAATGTCTCCAAATGGAAATGGTGGATGGTTCAAATCCCTAATCAACGCTGGACTAGATAAGGATCTTAAGGAAAAAGGTGTAGAATGGCTTAATGTATTTGCTGTAGATAATGTATTACAGCAGATTGCTGATCCTGTTTTTGTTGGTGCAACAATTGATTCTGGATGTGTGAGTGCTGCAAAGGTGGTTCGAAAAGTTGATCCATATGAGAAGGTTGGTGCTCTTTGTTTAGAAGACGGAAAACCATCAATTGTAGAGTATTATGAACTTACTCCAGAGATGGCGGAAGCCAAAAATGAGAATGGTTCACTTCAGTATGGTTTTGGTGTAATTCTCAACTACTTATTCCGTGTAGATAAACTCTTATCAATTGCAGAGCAGAGTTTACCATTACATGTAGTGGAGAAAAAGGTGCCATTTGTTGATGAAGATGGTGTAGAACACAAGCCGGAAACACCAAATGCGTACAAATTCGAAACACTTATTCTTGATATGGTGTATATGATGGACAACTGTCTTTCATATGAAGTTGAAAGAGAAAAAGAGTTCGCACCTGTAAAAAATGCGACAGGTGTAGATTCAGTAGATAGTGCAAGAGAACTTCTTACAAAGAATGGAATTGAAATCTAATTATTTTATCTCTAGTTGAATTGCATTGACAACATGTCAGTAGAAAATCTTCATAAGCTAGTAAATAGCATGAAATTGACAATCAAATATGTCCTCCCGCATAAGCGGGAGGCGAATTATTAAATGTCATTCTTGTGTCCTTTTCAGGACTATATTTCCAACAATTATCAAAATAGAAAATGTTTTAGTGGTTTGTCACCTTGATTTCCCAGCAAAACGACTTAAAAATACAACTAAGGAGAAGGATTTTATATTGAATATAGGAAAAAGAAATAGAAATGCTTGTGACGAAATAAATTTGAATCGTATCAATGAACTCAGCATAGGCTTAAATCAATTATTGAATCAAATCAACAATGAATTGCAATTGTGTTGCGCCCCTCTCAGCCTGACTTTCAACGGATTTGATTGCCTGTCACGGAATTAACCGATATACTGTCACCAGAGAATAAAAAGAAAGAGATCCCGGAATCTTCTTCTTTGGCGAGTCGATGCATTCCAGGATCTATGG
>JBGVHH010000100.1:0-3381 GCA_045122195.1 Agathobacter sp. | reverse complement strand
ACCGAATGCACAGAAACACTCACACTGATTATGGGAGTGGATTCCTTTAAATCCTTGATAAATGCTTCAGGTGACTTATGACTTGTAAGATATGGCATTGGAAAATGAATCTGCTTTATTCCCAGATTTCTGCACACTTCCATCCTGTGATGAATAATTAACTCCTTATCATATCTATCACACAGCTTTTTTACTTTTTCTGCAATTTCAGAATATGAATCATCATCAAGATCTTTTTCCCGAAGCAAAATGTTATCACAGTCCGTCTGACATACTTTTTCTATCTGATTAATAAAATCGCCATCTACAAGTGTTCGATTGGTAATACAAATTTTTTTACACATATACATAGTCTCGCTATTTTTCCCTTATACTAATTGAGGTAACATACATAGTGTCATCTCTATACTTATCTCCATCATACTCAATACTAAGAATATAGCTCTTTGATTTTGTATTTATAGTATACGTCTCTGATTCATCATCGCTACCTCGGTTTCCACTAAAAAAACTTCCTGAATCACTCTCCTCAAAATTCATAATTGAATCCACTTCACTTTTGTTCATTTTATTTGTCACTCCATTATAAAGAGCTATTTCCGGAGCATTTTCTGAATCTGCATTTATTCCTACTACAGTCCAACCGTTTTTACCATCATTCTTGTCATTGGTATTTTCTAAAATAACCTCAAATTCCTTCCCTTCTTTATTTTTTACTACATATGTATATACGGAATTTCCATCTAACTCTGAAAATTCTACCACATATTCACTTTGAAAAGAATCAACTTCATACCCTATTTTTTCTATATCAGAATAATCACATGGTATTTCAATTTTTTTACCATCAATGACAACATCATATTCTCCTGACTTCACAAACGTTTCAATCTTTGAAAAAATAATGAACATACTAGCTACAATCATTGCTATTCCTATTCCAATACACAATTTTGCATTTCGTTTTTGAACTTCATAGTATTCTTCTGTAGGCTCTCCTCCAGCTACAAACAGCTGTCTCCTCCAAGAAATATCCCACTCAAAATCTGGATTCTTTAATGAATACTTTCCATATGCAATACAAAATATACCTAATAATAAAAATACAACACAAACAAATCCCATTTTTTACTCCTTAATTCTTATAAACATCTCATAACATTCTTCTATATTTTAATTACCTTTTGGATTTTCCTGCACAATTAATTCCAAAATCAAATTTGCCTGATGAGCCGCACATATCATGACTCTCGGTGCCATGAGACATTTACCCGTTTCAAGTCCATTTGTCTCATCACCGCATAGATAAAACCGTCCAAACACTTTTCTGGTATGAATGAGATTACTATCGCCATAACCGGCCATTCCAGATGCTCCCACAAAAAATGAATCCGGCATATTTTCCAAGACATAATTGGTAAGCATGGCCTTTTGCGTCACATCGTCAAAGGCTTCACATATGAAAGGGGAATCCCCTAACACCTCTTCCATATTCTGCTCCGTCAGCTTGCAATCAAACAATTCCAATTTAACAAACGGATTTATCATTCTGATTATCTCAGCCAGACTTTCCGTCTTTTTCTTTCCAACCTGAGAAATAAAATATTGTTGTCTGTTGCAATTTGCAAGATCCACGCAATCAAAATCTATCAGGCGCAGTTTACCAATTCCACATCTTGAAAGTGCAATCGCAATATTAGAGCCAAGGCCTCCCAATCCACAAATCGTCACCTCAGCTTGTCTGATAATGTCCTGAACATCTTTACCATGGCATTTTTCCAGTGCGCTGTAAAATTCAGCCTCCTCCAACAAAGCTTACCACCTCCACAACATCACCATCTTTAAATGTAACTGAATTATATTGCTTTTTCGGAACGATTTCTTCGTTTATCTCAACTGCGATACGCTCTAATTTATAATCATTTTCTTCAAGATAGTCGAGTAACTGCATTCCCTCAATAGGTAACTCTTTTCCATTTACTACTACCATTTGTCTCTCCTTTCTCTAGTTATGCATAGTTTTTTTCAACACCTGAATACAAAAACTTCATTACATATAATAAAAAGCCACACAAAAGAAGCCATACCCAAGGTGGTGTGCCCCTTCATGCGACTTTGTCTGCACTCTATTAAATAGAATATATTTTTTTAATGTATATGTCAAACCAATTCTGACTTTTGAACTGTTTAATGTCAGCCATTCCTATCCGTCTGAAAAATAAGTGTCACCTTAAACAAATCTCCATCTACCTCAAGAATTAACTCTCCATTCATAAATTCTGCCAGACTTTTTGCTATTGCAAATCCCAATCCATTTCCTTCAGAATTTCTTGAACTGTCGCCTCTTACGAATCGCTCCATAAGTTCATCGCTTGAGATATTCAGTGGTGTTGAAGAAATATTTTTAAAAACAATCTCTACATTTGGCCCATTTTGACTTATGTCAATATACACTCTAGTTCCAGACTGTGCATATTTGCATATATTGTTTAACAGATTGTCAAAAATCCTCCACAATTGTCTTCCATCAACCAGTACATCAGGACAATTGTCAGGACATGAAACTACCGGTATAAGTCCATTTGCCTGCATTTTTTCTTCAAACTCACCTACAGCCTGCCCTAGCATTACTGAGATATCACATTTTTCAAGATTTACTTCCAGATTTCCTGTTGAGGCTTTTGAAGCCTCCATCAAATCTTCTATCAGCTTCTTAAGTCTTGCTGACTGTCTGTCGAGGACATCCATATACTCTAGCATTGTAGGGTCAGTTATGTCCTCTTTTTTCATGAGGTCTACATAATTAATTATTGATGTTAGCGGAGTCTTTATATCGTGAGATACATTTGTAATAAGTTCCGTTTTAAAACGTTCACTCTTCATTTTTTCCTGAACTGCAGCATCTATTCCACGACCAATTGAATTTATATTGTCAGCGTGCTTTTTGAATTCACATATAAGCTGTGTTGTATCAATTGGCTTCTCCACTTCTCCACTTGCAATTCGCTCTACTCCATCCTGAATTTTCCTCATCTGGAATACAATGAAGTAGAGCCATTGGGGACGGAGTCAATGGCCTCCCCAATGGCCTAAATTCGCTCAAATACAAATTCGTTTTCAGAAGATATATCTTCCCTGAAAAAATAGCCCATTCTATTATACCTGGTGATTTCTATCGGATTCTCAATATTATTCTCTGCCATGAATCTAACCATATCACCGCGCGCCATCTTGGCATAGGTGCCTTTTGTCACAAGCTTATCTCCTGCTTTTTCACAAAATGTAATGGTTATAAATCTATCTTTGGCAGAAAGATATTTCTCAATGCATTTTGAATATTCCTTTGAGGCAAGATTTATGATTATTCCGCTGTCATCTCTT
>JBGVHH010000099.1:0-12995 GCA_045122195.1 Agathobacter sp. | reverse complement strand
ACCGAATGCACAGAAACACTCACACTGATTATGGGAGTGGATTCCTTTAAATCCTTGATAAATGCTTCAGGTGACTTATGACTTGTAAGATATGGCATTGGAAAATGAATCTGCTTTATTCCCAGATTTCTGCACACTTCCTTCCTATGATGAATAATTAACTCCTTATCATATCTGTCACACAGCTTTTTTACTTTTTGGGCAATTTCAGAATATGAATCATCATCAAGATCTTTTTCCCGAAGTAAAATTTTATCACAGTCCGTCAGACATACTTTTTCTATCTGATTAATAAAATCCCCATCTACAAGGGTTCGATTGGTAATACAAATTTTTTTACACATATACATAATCATTTAAAACCGGCTGAAGTCCTTCTGCCGCAATATCCTGATACATTTCGTCAAAGCTTCGCTCATCAGCTATTTCAAATTGCTCGTCTCCTTCTACAGTGGAGTTTTCAACATTGTCATCTTTGTTGTACTTACTTTCATGGTCACCGATTCCAGTGGATACTCCTGCGGACACTTTTGTTGCCGCTATTTTTACAATGCCATCTCTGAAATGCTTTTCCTCGCGGGATGATACGGTTATTCCTACATATGGCAAAAACAACCTATACGCACATAAAATCTGACATAATTCCTTTTCGTGTACATCCAATGGATTTATTTTTTCGTTATTTATTATTGGACGAAGTCTCGGACATGAAATAGAATACTCTACATGAGGATATTTTCTCTGCAGATAATAAACATGCAATGCTGTTGCAAGTGCATCCTTGTGATAATCTGACAGACCTAAAAGTGCTGAAAAGCCTACACCTCTTACTCCACCTAAAATTGCTCTCTCCTGAGCTTCAAAACGGTATGGAAATACCCTTTTATGTCCCATGAGATGCAATGTCTCATACTTTTTATCATTATATGTCTCCTGGAAAACAGTGATATAATCAGCTCCACACTCATGAAGATATCTGTATTCATCCACATTTACGGGGTAGATTTCAAGACCTACATTTCTAAAGTATTTCGTGGCAAGTTTGCAGGCATTTCCAATATACTCCACATCACTTTTCGCTCTGCTCTCACCTGTCAGAATAAGTATTTCTTCTATTCCGGAATCAGAAATTATCTTCATTTCCTTTTCTATCTCTTCGTCTGTAAGCTTTTTACGAACAATGTCATTGTAGCAGTTGAAACCACAGTATACACAATAATTTTCGCAATAATTTGCTATATAAAGTGGTGTAAAAATATATACAGTATTTCCAAAATGCTTACTTGTCTCTATTTTCGCTTTCTGAGCCATTTCCTCTAAAAATGGAGCAGCTGCCGGAGATAAAAATGCCTTAAACTCCTCTATTCCAATTCTAGATGATGCCAATGCTCTTTTTACATCAGCTTCAGTATATTTTTCATAGTCATAATTCTCCATCTCGGTAAGAACCTTATCCATGATGTCTGACGATATCTGTTCCATGTCAGGCAGATACTCCATATGATTTGTTCTAGATGATGGGTCATTTTCCAGCTTGTGTTTTTTCTCAAGTGCTGCTTCACTCAAATTCTCAGAGTCCACAAAAAACTGATTTTCCATTTCATTTCACCTCGTCTTATCTTAAAAATCCTGTTAATGGATCTGATGCAGAAGCACCTCTTTCTAATACTCGTCCCAGACCAGCCAGATATGCTGCTCGTCCTGCCTTAATTGCATCCTTGAAAGCACCAGCCATCTGTGGAACATTACCTGCTGTTGCAATAGCTGTATTTGCCATTACAGCGGCTGCTCCCATCTCCATAACCTCAGCCGCCTGAGATGGTCTTCCAATTCCAGCATCAACTATTACCGGAAGGTCAATCTCATCTATAATAATCTGAATAAATTCTTTTGTTGCAAGGCCCTTGTTTGACCCAATTGGTGACGCAAGTGGCATTACTGCCGCAGCTCCAGCATTAACCAAATCTCTTGCTGTATATAAATCCGGATACATATAAGGAAGCACTACAAATCCCTCGTTTGCCAATATCTCTGTTGCCTTTACAGTCTCAGCATTATCTGGCAGTAAATATTTGCTGTCCTTCATAATTTCCACTTTCACAAAATCTCCACAGCCCAGCTCCCTTGACATTCTCGCAATACGAACAGCTTCTTTTGCATCCCTTGCGCCTGATGTGTTTGGAAGCAAAGTCACATGCTCCGGGATATGATCAAGAATACTCTCTCCCTGCTTTGTGTTCGTTCTTCTTACAGCCAGTGTAATAATCTCTGCCTCAGCCTGCTCTACCGCTGCCTTAATCAACTCCATTGAATATTTTCCTGAACCAAGTATAAATCTCGAATTAAATTCTTTATTTCCTAGTTTAAATGTATCCATCTTTTTCCTCTTTTCTATATTTATATACTTCAGAATCTTTTAAACAGATGCCGAGAGTACATATTCTAATTTCCTATTTTTTGATTTGCCTGCTCAATAATTAACTCCAAAATCAAATTTGCCTGATGAGCCGCACATATCATGACTCTCGGCGCCATGAGACATTTGCCTGTCTCAAGTCCATTTTTCTCATCACCGCATAGATAAAACTTTCCAAACACTTTTCTCGTATGAATAAGATTGCTGTCTCCATAGCCTGCCATTCCAGATGCTCCTACTAAAAATGAATCCGGCATATTTTCCAAAACATAGTTGGAAAGCATAGCCTTTTGCCTTGCATCGTCAAAAGCTTCACATATGAAAGGGGAATCCCTTAACACATCTTCCATATTCTGCTCCGTCAGCTTGCAATCAAACAATTCCAATTCGACAAACGGATTTATCATTCTGATTATCTCAGCCAGACTTTCCGTCTTTTTCTTTCCAACCTGTGAAATAAAATATTGTTGTCTGTTGCAATTTGCAAGATCCACGCAATCAAAATCTATCAGACGCAGTTTACCAATCCCACATCTTGAAAGCGCAATCGCAATGTTAGAGCCAAGTCCGCCCAATCCACAAATCGTAACCTCAGCCATTCTGATAATGTCCTGAACATCTTTGCCATGGCGTTTTTCCAGCGCGCTGTAAAATTCAGCCTCCTCCAACAAAGCTTACCACCTCCACAACATCGCCATCTTTAAAAGTAACTGAATCATATTGCTTTTTCGGAACAATTTCTTCGTTTATCTCAACTGCGATACGTTCTAATTTATAGTCATTTTTTTCTAAATATTCTTGCAACTGCATTCCCTCAATAGGTAACTCTTTTCCATTTACTACTACCATTTCTTTCTCCTTTCTCTAGTTGTGCATAGCTTTGTATCCACGCAGGAATACAAAAACTTCATTACATATAGTAAAAAGCCACACAAAGGAAGCCATACCCAAGGTGGTGTGCCCCTTCATGCGACTTTGTCTGCACTCTACTAAATAGAATATATTTTTTTGATGTATATGTCAAACCAATTCTGCCATTGATTCATTTACATTTTCTTATCCGCCTGAAAAATGAGCGTGACCTTAAACAAATCTCCATCAACCTCAAGAATTAACTCTCCATTCATAAGTTCTGTCAGGCTTTTTGCTATTGCAAGTCCCAATCCATTCCCTTCCGAATTTCTTGAACTGTCGCCTCTTACGAATCGTTCCATAAGCTCATCACTTGAGATATTCAGTGGTGTTGAAGAAATATTTTTAAAAACAATCTCTACATTTTGCCCATTTTGCTCTATGTCAATATACACTCTGGTTCCAGACTGTGCATATTTGCATATATTGTTTAACAGGTTGTCAAAAATCCTCCACAGGTGTCTTCCATCTACCATTACGGTAAGAGAATTGTCCGGACACGAAACTACCGGTATAAGCCCATTTGCCTGCATTTTCTCTTCGAACTCCCCAACAGTCTGCCCAAGCATTACTGAAATGTCACATTTTTCCAGATTCACTTCTAGATTTCCTGTTGAAGCTTTCGATGCTTCCATAAGGTCTTCAATAAGTTTTTTCAGTCTAGCTGACTGTCTGTCGAGGACGTCCATATACTCCAGCAGCGTAGGGTCTGTTATGTCTTCTTTTTTCATTAAGTCCACATAATTAATTATTGAGGTAAGCGGAGTCTTAATGTCGTGTGACACATTTGTGATTAACTCTGTCTTGAATCGCTCACTTTTCATTTTTTCCTGAACTGCAACATCTATTCCTCGCCCAATTGTATTTATGTTGTCAGCGTGCTTTTTAAATTCCCAGATAAGCTGTGTTGTATCAATTGGATTCTCCACATCTCCATTTGCAATTCGTTCTACTCCATCCTGGATTTTCCTCATCTGGAATACAATGAAGTATACACCAACTGCAACAACTGCCATCACTCCAAACATCCACAATCCCCATGGCGCGAGGGAGCTACTGTCTATTGACATAATCAAAAATGCTAATCCCGAAAGTAAAAATACTATAGCTCCAATAGCCATATATATTGTCATTCTCCAGAAAAGTGTTGTATTTTCCTGTGCATATGTCTTAATTTTTCTAATTGGTATCCACAGATAATACACAAGTGTGTATCTCCAGAATTTCTTTGCTTTTATTCTTGTAATTATTGTTCCAATATATGCAATAAATGCAAATGTGCTTACTAAACCAATCTCCAGTAAATATACAATTACCTGCGCTATATCAATAAAAAGACTACTTAACACTACCTCAAACATAAACAATGTCGACATTTCTATTAGTGCAAAAATGGTACTGTATACTCCAAATGGGACCTTATCAACAAACCTAAGATGAATAATATCATCATTTTTTCTATGTCCAGCAGCCATAACAAGATATGACGCACTTGCTATCATTATTATGAGGCTGATAACCTGAAATAGTAAGGCATTTTTTCCTACTTTGTCGTAGATTTCAAGCCACTTGTCCGCTTCCTTGTATAAATCGTCATACTCTCCATCTGAAACTGACGCAATTAAATTGTAGTATCCGTATTCTGAGCCACTATCCATAGCTTGATAAAATTCATTATCATTTGTTATTGCTCCCAGTACCGAATCCAGATTGTAATGATAACAGCCGGATTCAACTCCCCAGAAATAATAACTAAATTCACCTACTTCTTCCGGGCTGCCATACAGATAATAATCCTTGTTATTTAGTTCATTTCCCCTTACAGTATCTAAATAACGCGAGCCAGAATGAAAAACAGCAACCTTAAGTCGCGTATCTTTTAAAATTTTGTCTATGTTTTTTTCTGCATCACTTAGATTGTATGATAACTCTGTAAAAATCGCATTTGCATAGTTTTTTGTAATTTTTCTATAAACATCATTTTTATTCTTTGCTGCACTCCCAAGTTCTGAATATGCAATAGAAAATAATGTCATAAGTGCAAAACAAACTATACTGCAAGTCAGCAAAACAGTCACAAAAAACTTTGCTATACCTGAATACTTTATTTTTTTCATCCTATTCACCTTCCATTTTGTATCCCCGTCCCCAGATTACCTTCAGGTAACGTGGATTCGCAGGATCATATTCTAATTTTTCACGCAAATGTCGGATATGTACCGCTACCGTATTTTCTGTTCCAAAAGGATCATCCTTCCAAACCTTTTCATAAATTTGATTAGGTGAAAACACTTCTCCCACATGCTCCATCAAAAGCTTTAGAATATCATACTCTGTTTTTGTGAGATTAACCGGTTCTCCATCAAGAGTTACTTCCTTTGCCTTGTCGTCAAGCTCAATTCCTCCCACAGACATTTTATTATTTTCAACGATTCCGCTTCCTAAAAGCATATATCTTCGAATCTGAGATTTTACTCTTGCCTGTAGCTCCACTGGATTAAATGGCTTTGTGATATAATCATCTGCTCCTACCGTAAGTCCTAATACTTTATCTGTGTCCTCACTTTTTGCAGTAAGCAAAATTACAGGTACATTTGTAAGCTCTCTTATCTTTACCATGGCTGATATACCATCCATTTCTGGCATCATAATATCCATCAGTACAAGATGAACGTCTTTTTCCTGTATTATTTCTATTGCCTCTTTTCCATTATAAGCTTCAAAAACCTGATATCCCTCGCTTGTGAGATATATTCTAAGTGCTGATACTATATCCTTTTCATCATCACATACTAATACGTTGTACATATTTTCCTCCCGGGATTTTTATTTCATAACTACATATGTAATTTATATACATTGTAACGTTTATTATATTAATTTACTATTGGGTAAAACATTAAGATTTGTTTAAGGTTTAAAAAATATATTTCCTTCACATTTTGTCGACAAACATATCGTTTGAACTTATAATATTCATATAACATTTTTAGTCAGAAGAAGGAGGGTTTTTATGGTCTATAAATGTAGTATATGTGGGTATATTTTTGATGAGGAAAAGGAGGGGAAACCATTTTCTGAACTTACAGAATGTCCTCTCTGCAAGCAGCCTGTAGATAAATTTGAACTGGTAGAAGGTGAGAAAAAGGCAGCTTCAAGCAATTCTGCTCCTTTGGATTTAAGCTACCCAAGCGAAACTAGAAAAACTGATAGCAATTATCGTTACATGAAAGAAATTCATGAAATGGCTGTAACAGGCAAATCCGCAATTGAGGCAATGGGCACTCAGATGGCTATGCCAAACTGGGACGATATCCTTGTTCTTGGAGCTCAGCTAAATCCTATGCCTTTGGACGAACATGCCGATGTATCACTTAAGACTGTAATCGGAAAGCATGCACAAAAACCTATGGTTCTTGACATGCCTGTGTATATTTCTCACATGTCTTTTGGCGCATTATCAAAAGAAACTAAAATTGCAATGGCAAAGGGAACTGCCGCTGTTGGCACAGCAATGTGCAGTGGTGAAGGGGGTATTCTTCCTGAAGAAAAAGATGCCGCATATAAATATATTTTTGAATATGTTCCAAATCAGTATAGTGTGACAGACGAAAATCTAAAGACATCAGATGCTATTGAAATTAAAATTGGTCAGGGAACAAAACCTGGTATGGGCGGTCATCTGCCTGGCAGTAAAGTTACTCCTGAGATTGCAAAGGTTCGAGAAAAACCAGTTGGTGAGGATGTAATTAGTCCTTCCAAATTCTCTGACATAAGTAGTCCTGATGATTTAAAAAATTTAGTAAGTGAGCTTCGAACACGAAGTGAGGGCAGACCAATTGGTATCAAAATTGCAGCCGGTCGAATTGAAAAAGATTTGGAATTCTGCGTATACTCTGAACCAGATTTTATAACAATTGACGGACGAGGCGGTGCAACTGGTGCTTCTCCTGCTATAATTCGAGACTCAACCAGTGTTCCTACAATTTATGCACTTTACAGAGCTAGAAAGTATTTAGATTCTATAAACTCTGATATAGACCTTGTTATTACAGGTGGCCTCAGAGTATCCTCTGATTTTGCTAAGGCAATTGCTATGGGCGCTGATGCTGTTGCTATAGCCTCAGCTGCGATGGTTGCTGCTGCCTGCCAGCAATATCGAATATGTGGAACCGGTATGTGTCCTGTCGGAATGGCTACACAGGACGAGAAACTTAGGGAAAGATTACATATTGATACCGCAGCTAAGCGTATAGAGAATTTCCTTTCATGCTCTGCAAATGAACTCCGTACTTTCGCGAGGATAACAGGAAATTCAGATATTCATAATTTATCAGTTGATGATTTGTGCACAATAAGTCGGGAAATATCAGAACACACTAACATTCCACATGCGTAATACAATCATTTCACAGACTTAAATCAAATAGCTATGTATATTTTTGTGATATACATAGCTATTTTTTTGTTCCTCAAGATAACATTGTTTGGCATGCCTTTTCTTGCTCGTCTTGCTTGGGCAACTTCTGTTTTTGCTGGAAAAGTCACTCCAGCTCTACATTTTTCTCTGTTTGGAGTGACTTTTCATGCTTTTTTTACCTGCTCTGCTTCTTCTTTCACAGAAAAAGTCACTCCAGTCCTACGTTTTTCTCTATTTGGAGTGACTTTTCCTTTCTCTGATTAATCAAGTACTTTTCCTAAGATATATATCCGCTTATTGAATCTATCCAACTAATTATCGCAATAACAAAAGCTACACTCCCCACTATTGTCGACTAGTGTTCAATCTATGTAAATGATAACAGCATATCACCTAGCATTTCTGGGATTTTTCCAAACAATCTAACACCATTCATGCAAAGTAGTATTCCAAGAATACATGCAATTACAGCGCATCCCCACAAACATAGTATTTGCAATTTTTTATTTTTTATTGATTTTATAGTCAACCCCACAAATGGAATTATTATCATACATCCTACAAATATCAATACACCTATATATGCAAGATTTGATAATAACGATAGCTCAACTACCCTTCTTGGATCACCAAATGAAGGCATCGAGCTAAACAAATAATCAATAAATAATTCAAAAGCTAACCACGATAAAAAACAATTATAAATAAAATACAAAATAAAAAAGATAACTTTATTATTTGCATACGCTCTGTACAATTTTTCCATTTTTGCACCTCCAAATGATTACCATTTACTTATTGATTTTACTTTGTGTTTGCCTACTATAGTCCGCTGTGACATACTCTTAACCTCCTATAGGTCCTCCTTCATATACATCATAAATAACGCCCTTCTTTCCATTCCTTATTTCCCCATATCAAACTCTCCATACTTTTGCTCCACTTCACGAATATTACTATTTAATATGGACCAATCATTATACTTATAATATGTAGAATGCGACTTAGCATACACAATTGTACTCAAAAGGTGCATAAATGTAAATAATTATTTATCGTATTTCGATAAATGCATTTTTTTCTAATTTTCTATATACCGTAAAATACATGCATATGCAGCTTGCACTTCCTCCAATTAAATTCGAAATTGGCTCTGCCCAAAATACGCCCATTACACCAATTGCTGGTATTCTTGCAAGAATCAGGGTAAGTGGAATAACAATAATTATTTTTCTGAAAATAGAAAAGAATACCGCCTGCTTTGCTTTTCCAAGTGCCATAAAAGTGGACTGTCCAGCGAACTGTAATGCCATGAAAATAAATCCGAGAAAGTATATTTTAAGCGGTATGACTCCGTTTGAAATCACCACTGGGTCTTTGCTGAAAATTCTTAGGTATACATGTGGCAAAATCAGTGTACTAACCCAGAATATTGCAGTATAGAAAAGCGCAAGTGCTGATGCAAATCGTATACCTTTTTTCACACGGTCATATTTTTGTGCTCCATAATTGTAGCTTAATATTGGCTGCGAACCAGTTGTTATTCCGTTGATTGGAAGACCTATCATCTCTCTTACTGAATTAATGATTGTCATTATTCCAATGTAGACATCGCCGCCAAAGGTTGATAGTGTTGCATTACAAACTGCCTGCACTGCACAGTTTGTGGCTCCCATGATAAAGCCTGGAAAACCAAGGATTAAGATGTCTTTTACAACATAGCGATGAATTTTTAAGCTGTGTTTACAAAGTCTTAGCTCTCTTTTTTTATTGCCAAGAAATGCCAATACCCACACTGCCGAACAAAACTGGCTTATGATTGTCGCTATGGCAGCACCTCTTACACCAAGATTTAAAACGAATATAAAAATCGGGTCTAATATCAGATTAATTACTGCTCCAATTATTGTTGTAAGCATTCCCATTCTTGGAAAGCCCTGAAGATTTATGAAGGTGTTCATCCCTGTGCTTATTGCGAAGAATACTGTTCCAAGGATATACAAATCCAGATACGCTACTGCAAATTTATATGTAACATGACTTGCTCCAAGCAGATATAAAAGCGGTGTTTTGATAAAGAATACTATTAAAATTACCGCGATGCTTATTATGAGTTCTAGAGTAAATGCCGTCGTGAGAATGTCCTGTGCTTTTTTTGTCTCTTTTTTTCCTCGTGACATTGAACATAATGGTGAGGCACCTAAAGATATCCAGTTTACAAAAGCTGCGATAAATGTGATTATCGGGAAACACAGACCTACTCCGGATAAAGCGTTTCCTGCATCTGCCGAATTCATATGCCCTATATATATTCTGTCTATTATGTTGTACAAAAGCTGTACCAGCTGCGCCAGCGTAAGCGGTATTGCCTGCGCCAGGATTAATCTGCTTACTTTGCCTTGTCCAAAATCACCTTTCATTGCTTCACTTCCTTCCATTGAGCCTGCCATTGGGGACGGTGTTTTCTGGCTTTTTTACTGTCCCCTTTGGCCTTACATAAACTGTGTTTTGACTAATTGTTTGCTCTTTTGTATATTTCCTCAATATGAATCGATGTTGTATTTAAAACTGGTACACTCACATCGCCTGGCTTTATTGCCAGTGGTAATTCCGTACAACCTAATAGCATTGCATCAGCATTGTACTTTTCAATATATTGCTCTGCTATCTCAATTAACTTTTGTCTGTCTTCTGGGATTACAATTCCATTCTCAAGATTCGGATATATAAGTTTTCCAATTTGCTCTGCATCATTATCTGTTGGTATGATTGCATTTATTTCGTTTTTTTCAAGAGCATTATCGTACAGACCACTTTTAAGAGTAAAAACCGTTCCAAAAACAAGTACTCGTTTGTATCCGTTTTTCTTAATCTCATTTATTGTTGCATCTACAACACTTACGACTGGAAGTGTAAAACGCTGGCAGACCATATCCCAGATAATATGCTCTGTATTGGCTGTAATTGCTGCGATTTCTGCTCCGGCGGCTCTTAGATTTTCAATACTTTCTATCAGATAATCTGCTAACCGGTCATAGTCTTTTTCAACTAATGCCCTGTCATGAAGCGTCATATTAACACTGTCGATTACAATTTCAGGATAAACTGTTTGTCCTTGTTCGCGCTGGGTTTTGTCAATTAATCCAGTGTAATAATCTATTGTTGATGCAGGTCCTAGCCCGCCTACTAATCCTATTTTTTTCATCGATTTATTCTTCCATTTCTCTAACCCAAAATATCTGTTTACATTACAAAATATACTGGCACTATCCTTCGCCCTCTTACTATTTGCTAATTATATCACAATATAAAACCACGGTGGACATCAACTGTTATTGCCGGCGCTTTAATGTCTTTAACTATTGAAGTACTTCAATTATTTCTATTCCGCGCAACAGATATCAATGATTTGATTATGAACACACTTGGTGCTCTTGTTGGATATCTTGCAGCAAAAGTTATCATTAGAAAATCCTGGGATAATGGTAAGGACAATAGAGATATTCTTAAACTAATTGTTATGATTATTATAAGTATTTTAGTTGTTGTTTTCGTTAATAATCCTTTTATGACTGTATTGCTTCGTACTTTGGGTATGATGTAATTATTAATGGGCAGGCTGTCTTTTTTGACAACCTGCCCTTTTTCATCCTAAATGGCTTAAAGCTTTATGTTTATCGTACTGATTGCAACACCAACAATACCAATGGTCGCTACTGTTATATCAACACCATATGGTATTCCTATCCAAACAGATACAATGCTGTATATCAAAAAAGCAAGTGCAAAGTACCCGAATCTTTTCATATGCTCAAGCGCGAATATCTTTCTTCTTTCCGCACCCGCTTTCTTTGCTTCTTCATAACTCGTACCATTATACCAGTACACATATTGCGTCTTATATATGATAAAAGACAGAATAAAACAGCCAATTATCATAATATTATCAACAACTGCTATAAGAATCTGAGTAGATGTCTTTGGCAAAAATACACATGCAAAACAGGCTAGGCAAAAACCAATCAGCCAAATAAAAAATCCCTTATAACTTTTTCTATACTCCTCCATATTCACACCTTCTTTTTCAATATAATTCTGCCAGTGGCTGCAGCTTATCACCCATTATATTTTTAAGAATGTCATAGGCCTGCTCACCCGTACAATGCCCTGTGTAAAATGTTGTATCCATCTTTTTTAACTCTTCTGCCACACTCCTAATCTCATTAATATCAGCCTCACGATATTCCCTTCGAATCATGTGAAATCCACTGATTACCAGTTTGGGATTGCAATGATAAATGCTTCTGAATTTTTCCAGAATATTAAGAATTCCATTATGGGCACACCCTGAAATCAGGACATATTTACTGTCATCATCTTTTATTACCAGATACTGTTCATGGGAAAAATCATCCTGCATGAACTCGTCATTTTCTTTCTTTAAAAGAATTTTATTTCCGGCAGGCCAGAGATGTCTACCTGTAACTCCGGTAAAGACACTTAATTCAGAATCTATTTCCATATCTTTGTCTATCAATGTGAGATTAGGAAGTTCCTCAATCCGCTTATCAATGCCGATATAATGCATTTGGCCCTTGGCGCTAAAATAATCGCCTCCCGCATTTGCTCTCATATATATTTTTGCAGTTGGATTAATCTGGGCAAAACTCATGAGTCCACCGGAATGATCATAATGTCCATGACTTAATACAACCGTATCGATTTCCTCAAGATTAATTCCTTTTGTTTTCGCATTGTCCCAGGTTCTGTCAGACTGACCTGTGTCAACTAAAAGCTTGTGTTTTTCTGTTTCAACATATATGCAAAGTCCATGCTCGGCGCAGAGATTTTCACCTGATATGTTGTCTTCCATCAATGTTCGTATTATCATTGTATTTCTCCCATGTTATTTGCTATTTCAGAAAAATGAGCCAGAAAACTCCGTCCCCAATGGCCTAAATTCGCTCAAATACAAATTCGTTATCCGAAGATATATCTTCCCTGAAAAAATAGCCCATTCTATTATACCTGGTGATTTCTATCGGATCCTCGATATTATTCTCTGCCATGAATCTAACCATATCACCGCGCGCCAACTTGGCATAAGTGCCTTTTGTCACAAGCTTATCTCCTGCTTTTTCACAAAATGTAATGGTTATAAATCTATCTTTGGCAGAAAGATATTTCTCAATGCATTTTGAATATTCCTTTGAGGCAAGATTTATGATTATTCCGCTGTCATCTCTT
>JBGVHH010000098.1:0-117485 GCA_045122195.1 Agathobacter sp. | reverse complement strand
TCCTTTCGAGGTAATGGTTTGTGGTGAACTCATTATACATCAAAAAGGGAGGTCAATGCTCTTTTTATTTGCAAACCTCCAAAAATCAAGGTTTTAAAAGAATTTTTAAAATAAAAAATGGGTAGTTTTTGACACTACCTCGTTTTTTTAGGAGGATTAATTGATGACAATTCATGAATTAAGTGAATACGAAATAATAGATGAACACGAGATTAAAGATGTTAATTCTAACAGTTTTGTTTTGAAACATAAAAAGAGTGGAGCTAGAATTGCATTATTATCAAACGATGATGATAACAAAGTTTTTTATATAGGGTTTAGAACTACACCTGAGGATGAGACTGGCGTTCCTCATATTATTGAACATACAACACTTTGTGGTTCGGAAAAATTTCCAGTTAAAGATCCATTTATTGAATTGGCAAAGGGATCTCTCAATACTTTTTTGAATGCCATGACATATCCGGATAAGACTGTATACCCAATTGCAAGTTGTAATGAACAGGATTTTAAGAATCTTATGGATGTGTATCTTGATGCTGTTTTTAATCCCAATATTACCAAATATGAGGAGATATTTAAACAGGAAGGCTGGCATTATGAATTGGAGTCAGAGGATGCACCTATTACGATTAATGGAGTAGTATACAATGAAATGAAGGGTGCATACTCTTCACCTGATGAAGTTTTATCGAATTATATCAATAAATCTTTGTTCCCGGACAACACATATAGTAAAGATTCTGGTGGAAACCCGGTTTACATTCCAGAATTGACTTATGAGGCGTATTTGGATTTTTATTACAAATACTATCATCCTTCCAATTCATATATTTATCTATATGGTGATATGGATATGGTGGAGCGACTTATCTGGCTAGATAAGGAATATTTAAGTAAATATGATTACAAAGAAGTGGATTCAAAGATTGAGCCACAAAAGGGTTTTGATGAGATAAGAGTTGTAGAAGCTGATTATTCAATAGCATCCGATGATTCTGAAGAAAATCAGACATATTTATCCTATAACAGAGTTGTGAGAAATGCGTTGGACAAAATGTTGTATCAGGCATTTGATGTGTTAGATTATGCCCTTGTTAGTGCACCAGGAGCTCCGGTTAAAAAAGCTCTTGTTGATGCTGGAATAGGTGAGGATGTATATGGCTCATTTGATTCAGGGATATTTCAACCAGTATTTTCTATTATTGCAAAAAACGCCAATGCAAGTCAGAAGGATGAGTTTTTAGAAATTATTGAAGATACACTTAAAAATGTTGTGTCAGAAGGAATTAATAAGGAATCTCTACTGGCAGGTATTAACAGCCGAGAGTTTAGATTTAGAGAAGCTGATTTTGGACAGTTTCCCAAGGGTCTTTTGTTTGGACTAAATTGTCTTGACAGTTGGTTGTTTGATGACGAAAAACCATTTTTGCATTTGGAGTGTCTTGAGACTTTTGCAGAATTAAAGAAACTGGTTGATACTGATTATTTTGAGAATCTTATTCAGGAATATTTGCTGGACAATAAGCATGGTTCATGTGTGGTAGTAAAACCGAATCGTGATAAAAATAATAATGAAGAGAAAGCATTAGAAGAAAAGCTAGCCGCTTATAAAGAAAGTCTCACAGAAAAAGAAATTAATGAACTTATTCAGGCGACTTATGATTTAAAAAAATATCAGGAAGAACCATCTTCAGAGGAAGATTTGTTAAAACTTCCTATGCTGACACGTGATGATTTGAAAAAGACATCTAACCCATTTTCAAATATTGAGGATTGTGTTGAAGGCGTAAAAATCGTAAGACATGATTATGAATCAAATGGAATAGATTATTTATCTTTGATGTTTAATATTAAAGATTTTGATTTTGAAACTATAGGATACTTAAGCTATTTTGGAGCAGTACTAAGCTATGTTGACACTGAGGAATTTGTATATTCAGATTTGTCAAATGCTATTAATATTTATACAGGTGGAATTACAACTGGTCCAGTTATGCATCCAAATTTTAAAAAAGAGTCTGATTTGATTTTTAATTATGAAATTCAAATTAAGGTTCTTGATGAGAATCTTGAGAAAGCATTACATCTGATTGAGCAGATTATAACAACATCCAAGTTTGATGACGTAAAACGTCTTACAGAAATTGTAATGCAGGTAAAGGCAAGACTTCAGGAGACATTAAGCTCTGCTGCTCATTCTGTTGCTTCTATGAGAAGTTTATCAAGTTTTTCAAAATATGCGTTGTATAATGATAAGCTTCGTGGAATTGATTTTTACAGAACAATATGTGAGATTGAGCAAAAACTAAAAGAAGATCCGCAGAGTATTGTTGAGAAACTTATTTCTATGAATAAGAAGATTTTTGCTAAAAATCGTCTTTTAATTAGTTTTACGGGAAATGAGAAATTGTATTTATCTGCAAAAGAGAAACTTGCAAAATTTGTATGTGCTCTCCCTGATATGAGTGAAATAGGAAAAACTCCAAACGTGGAGTACACTATAAAGAAAGAAGCATTTACAGATGCATCACAGATTCAGTACGTGGCAAGAACCGGAGACTTTATTTCAAAAGGATTTGAGTATACGGGAACCCTTAGACTTTTAAAGATAATCTTGGGATATGATTATTTATGGATAAATGTACGTGTAAAAGGTGGAGCTTACGGTTGTATGAATACTTTTTTAAGAAGTGGTGAGTGCTATTTTGTTTCGTACAGAGATCCGAAACTTAAAGAGACTAATGACGTATATGAGAAGATACCTGAGTATTTGAGAAGCTATTCTGCTGATGAAAGAGATATGACAAAGTATATCATTGGTACATTTAGTACACTGGATACACCTCTTAATCCAGAAGCCAAAGGTGGTAGATCAATGTCTGCTTATCTTGAAAATATTACCTTTGAACAGATTCAAAAAGAAAGAGACGAAATATTATGTGCAACTGCGCAGGATATTTCGGCACTGGCAGATTTAGTTGAAGCAGTACTTTCTGATGAGTGTTTGTGTGTAATTGGAAATGAAAACGCAATAAAATCTGCAGCAGATATGTTTGATAACACAGAGAAATTGTTTAGTTAAGTACAGGAGAGATAAATGACAAATAGTTTTAAATCAGGCTTTGTTACAATTATTGGAAGACCAAATGTTGGAAAATCAACATTAATGAATAGACTTATAGGTCAGAAAATTGCCATTACATCCAATAAGCCTCAGACAACACGAAATAGAATCCAGACTGTTTATACAGATATGAAAAAAGGGCAGATTGTTTTTTTGGATACGCCAGGCATTCATAAAGCAAAAAATAAGCTTGGAGAATATATGGTAAATGTTGCAGAGCGAACATTAAATGAGGTTGATGTTGTATTATGGCTTGTAGAACCTTCAAATTTTATCGGAGCAGGTGAACAACATATTGTTGAACAACTTAAAAAAGTTAAAACTCCTGTTATTCTTGTGATTAACAAGGTTGATACAGTGGAAAAAGAAAAAATTCTAGAGTATATCGATACTTACAGAAAAGTATATGATTTTGCAGAAATTATCCCAACATCTGCTCTGAGAGGTCAGAATATGGATGATGTGATTGATTCTATATTTAAGTATTTGCCATATGGACCGCAGTTCTATGATGAAGATACTATTACTGATCAACCGGAGAGAGCGATTTGTGCTGAGATAATTAGAGAAAAAGCATTACATGCATTAAATGATGAGATTCCACATGGAATAGCTGTCTCAATTGATCAGATGAAGACAAGAAAGAATAAAGGAAAAACGATTGTAGATATTGATGCTACAATTGTGTGTGAGAGAGATTCGCATAAAGGTATTATTATCGGAAAACAGGGTTCTATGTTGAAAAAAATTGGTACTAATGCAAGATATGAGATGGAAAGATTATTAGATACTCAGATTAATCTTAAACTTTGGGTAAAGGTTAAGAAGGATTGGCGAGACAGTGATTTCCTTATAAAGAATTTCGGGTATAGAGAGGAAGAGTAATTTTACCATTTTTTGCAGAGTATAGATTTTTCGGCTTTGACTATCATAATAAGGTAGGAGGAAAAGCCGATGGAGAAAACCTGGGATGATTTTTACAAATCAGGAAAAGTTACAGATTATTTAGCTTACCGTGGAGTGAGTGAGAATACAATTAGCGAGGAAAAAGAGCAGGAAGAAGATGGCACAGTCAGTTGTGGTGACGGGAATGGTACTTACATCCATGCCTATCAGTGATTATGACAAAAGAATAACAATTCTTACCAAAGAAAGGGGGAAAATTACTGCTTTTGCAAGAGGTGCAAGAAGACCTAACAGTCAGCTTTTGGCAGCAACAAATCCTTTTGCATTTGGAGAATTTGAATTGTTTGAAGGAAAATCTTCATACAATCTTTCAAAGGTAAGCATTCAAAATTACTTCAGGGAACTCACAGAGGACCTTGAAGCTACATATTTAGGGTTTTACTTTTTAGAATTTGCAGAATATTTTTGTCAGGAAAATAATGATGAAAAAGAAATGTTAAAGCTTTTATACCAGTCGTTTAGAGCTTTGACTTCGCCAGCATATAAAAAGGAATTGGTTCGTGTCATATTTGAACTAAAAGCTATGAC
The DNA here is from genome assembly GCA_045122195.1 of Agathobacter sp. Taxonomy (GTDB): domain Bacteria; phylum Bacillota; class Clostridia; order Lachnospirales; family Lachnospiraceae; genus Roseburia. Next base: position 112,864 of record JBGVHH010000098.1, on the reverse strand, counting down.
AATAAGTGGTGAAGGTCCCAATATGTTTTCGTGCATTCATTGTAGAAGCAAGGATAATATTCATACTTTTTCGGTAAAAAGAGGTGGAATGTTTTGTGATAAATGTGCCGCTTTAGTTCCCGGGCAAAAAATATTAGATGACACCAGATATACAATGCAGTATATTGTTGCCTCTGATATAGGAAAGTTGTATTCATTTTCAGTATCAGATGCTGTTTTGAAGGAGCTTTCTTCTATAATGAAAGAGTATATGGAGTGTTATGTGCATCATTCATTTAATTCTTTGGCTTTCTTATAGTTTATATTTCTATAGTTGAAAACAGATTTTGAAAAGTGTATAATAGCAGAGATTTGTAATAAAAGAGGAGGAAGAGATGAAGAAGTTTTGTGTTATGTTTATCTCCGCATTACTTTGTTTAGGAGTGTTATCAGGATGCGGGATTGATTATGAAACAAAGGAAAGCACTGTTTTTATTTTAGATGATGGTTCTGTTGTTTCAACTGATGTTGAGAAAATTGATACTAAGAAAATAAAAGAAAAGGATTTAGAAGAATATATAAATAAACAGATTGATGAATATAATGAAGCTAACGATGGCGATGTTGAATTGAATGATTTTTCAGTTGAAGATGGAGTAGCAACTCTTATAGTTGAATATGATTCGGCTGAAGAGTATTCAGATTTTAATGGAATAGAACTTTTTAATGGAACAATTGCAGAAGCTCTTGCAAAGGGATATAAATTCGAAGAAGAGTTTGCTTCTATTTCAAATGGAAAGGCAAAATCGGCAAAGACGTCAGAGTTCACAGAAGAGGATGGGTACAAGGTAATTGTGTATGCAGGAGATGCAAATGTATATGTGGAAGACGGAGTGTCATTTGCTTCTGTAAAAAATACCAAGATTGTTGATGAGAATACTATTGCAATTAAAGCGGGAAAAAATCTTCTTGAGAAAGCAATCGATGATACGGAAGCTTCATCAGAGGAAGGAACAGAAGTGGTTCAGGAAAATGTTGATGGAACAGAGGCTGGTGAAGAGAATGGAGATTCAAGCAGTGTAAGTGAAGATGATTTGTTGAACGCTGTTGAAGAAGAATCTGAAGTTTCGTTTGATTTTGGCGACGAAGAAGAGGAAATTAAAACAGATTATACATATGTAATTTACAAATAATATAGAAATGAGAGGACAAGTTGATGGAAAAAAGTATGGAGAAAATTGTTCAGGTTGCAAAGGCAAGAGGTTTTGTATATCCTGGTTCAGAAATTTATGGCGGTTTAGCTAATACATGGGATTATGGAAATCTTGGTGTAGAACTTAAGAACAATGTTAAAAAAGCATGGTGGAAAAAGTTTATTCAGGAAAATCCATACAATGTAGGTGTTGATTGTGCGATTCTAATGAATCCTCAGACTTGGGTTGCATCAGGTCATCTTGGTGGTTTCTCGGATCCACTTATGGATTGTAAAGAGTGTCACGAACGTTTTAGAGCAGATAAAATCATTGAGGATTTCGCAGAAGAAAATTCAATTGATTTAGGTGGTTCAGTTGATGGTTGGACAAATGAGCAGATGGTAGATTTTATCGAGGAACATCAGGTAGCTTGTCCATCTTGTGGTAAACACAACTTTACAGATATTAGACAGTTTAATCTTATGTTCAAGACTTTCCAGGGTGTTACGGAAGATGCAAAAAATACTGTATATTTAAGACCAGAAACTGCTCAGGGTATTTTTGTAAATTTTAAAAATGTACAGCGTACTTCTCGTAAGAAAATCCCGTTCGGAATTGGACAGATTGGAAAATCATTTAGAAATGAGATTACACCAGGAAACTTTACATTTAGAACTCGTGAGTTTGAGCAGATGGAACTTGAATTCTTCTGCGAGCCTGGAACAGATTTAGAATGGTTCCAGTATTGGAGAGGATTCTGCCGTGACTGGTTACTTTCTCTTGGAATTAAGGAAGATGAAATGCGTCTTCGTGATCACTCACCAGAGGAATTGTGTTTCTATTCAAAAGGAACTACGGATATTGAGTTTAAGTTTCCATTTGGATGGGGAGAACTTTGGGGAATAGCTGATCGTACAGATTATGATCTTACTCAGCATCAGAATACTTCAGGAGAAGATATGTCCTATTTTGATGAGACAAGGGGAGAAAAAGGTGAAAGATACATCCCATATGTTATCGAGCCATCTCTTGGAGCTGACAGAGTTGTACTTGCATTCCTTTGTGCAGCATATGATGAGGAGAATATTGGAACAGAAGAAAAACCTGATATAAGAACAGTATTCCATTTTCATCCAGCGCTTGCTCCTGTTAAAATTGGAGTGCTTCCATTGTCAAAGAAATTAAATGAGGATGCAGAGAAAGTATTTGCACATCTTTCAAAGACATATAACTGTGAATATGATGACAGGGGAACAATTGGTAAGAGATATCGTCGTCAGGATGAAATCGGAACACCATTCTGTGTTACATATGATTTTGATTCTCAAGAAGACCATTGCGTAACAGTACGTGATCGTGATACAATGGAACAGGAGAGAGTTAAGATTGAAGATTTGGATGCATATTTTGCTGAAAAATTTCAGTTCTAAAAGATGATGATAAGAAAGGGAACAAGGACAATATATTGTCTTTGCTACCCTTTTTTTTGTACAAAATGTACAAAAGTTTAGTAGTATTTTTAAAAATATTAACAATGCTGGTCACACGAAGGTCACAAAGTATTTTTGCGTATGAAAATGTATTAAAAAGTGTTGAAAATGTAAACATTTGTGTACTGTTTCGTGTATTATAGTTTTTGCCCAACAAGTGGGGCAATGCAATTAGTGAGGGTAAATGTAATATGGAGGCTAAGGAATTAAAAAAGCTGAGTCGTAGCGAATTACTTGAGATGTTACTCGATAGAAGTAAAGAGGTTGAGCATTTGCGAAAAGAATTAGACGAAGCTAGAAAACACATTTCTACTCTTGAGAGGGAGGTTGAAAAGTCTGGAGATATTGATGCTGCTATTAATAAGTTGAATGAGGTCACAGAGACTATTGAAAAGTTTGCATCAGTCATTTCACTCGCTTCAAGGAATTTATCAAAATAATGGGTAAAGTAAATTTAAAAAACATAATTCCAATTTTAAAATTAGTTAGACAAAACAGAAAACAGAGAAAAATTAATAAAAAAGCTAATAAAAAAAGCAATAAGCAAGAGATTGAAGAGATTATTGTAAATGATGATGTGGGTAAAATTGGCGATGATTTACATATTAAAGAATTACGCCAGGAGCTTCGCAGAGTTAAATACAATCAGAAATTTGTTGGAACCTTGTGCAATACTATAGGTACACTTTTAGTGGTTGCCTCGATAGCAGTTTTGATAGCCAATTTGTGGCTGCCAATTTTACAGGTTACAGGAACTTCAATGTCTCCTACTTTAAAGCAAGGACAGATTTTGGTGGCTACAAAGACAGATGATTTTGAGTGTGGAGATATAGTTGCTTTTTATTACAATAATAAAATTCTTGTTAAACGTGTTATTGGTAAACCAGGCGACAGAGTTCTTGTTTCCGACGAGGGTTCAGTTTATTTAAATGGACAAAAAATTGATGAGCCCTATTTGACAGAAAAGGCATTAGGTGATTGTGATATAGAGATGCCTTATCAGGTTCCGGAATCTAAGATTTTCGTTATGGGAGACAATAGAAGCGTTTCGCTTGATTCTAGAAACACTAGAGTTGGGTGCATCGCAGAGGAACAAGTTATTGGAAAAGTAGAATTTGTAATATGGCCATTGGGAGACTTTGGCTCAATTAAGTAAAAAATAAAGAAAGGAGGATGCAGATGGATAAGGATATGGAACGTCTCGGTAAAGAGAGACTAGGACGAGTAAAAAGACGTAAGAGAATTGCAGTTATAGTTTCAGTTCTTGCAGTTGTTGTTCTTGGCTTTACAGGATACAGACTTATTCAACCTGCATCTGCAGCGGATCAAAATCAGGCTGAGTTTACAATAGATAACGAAACAATAGTTTATACTAATCTTGCTAAGTTAAATGTGAAGCCAAAGATGACTGTTGCTGATGGATCAAAAGTAGAATGGAATGGGAAGACTTTTAATGTCTCAGCAAATCTTGATTTTGAGATAACTAAAGATGAAGCTGCAACAGCAGGAAATAATTATTATTTCGTATATTCAAGTGGAAATATTTTGATTTCTGATAAGCTGTGTCAGAAATGGTATGAACATCAGGATGAAAGAGGTAATCATGCATTTGATTATCATTTTGTTAAAAATGCTGATGGTACCTATGCGGTTGTTGTTAAATTCGTTGAAGGATATATCGACTCAGATATCAAGGCCGGAATCAATTTTTCTTGTGAAGCAAAAGGAAACATGACTGATGGTGGAGATATCATTGTTGATGTAGGAGGAGATGTAATCCTTGAAGTTGATAATGAACTGATTGAGTGGAATAAGGACAATAGTTTGAATTATGATATCAGTATTGAGAAGAGTACTACTACAGAAAATACTATTCAGGTTGATTCCAATGGGAAACTATTTGTAGAGTATAAGCTCGATATCAGTTCTACAAAAGGAACACCAGATGTAATTCAGCTTAATGATGTTTTGTATCTTGCTGGATTAAAAGTAGATACATCTAATGTAAATGTTTCAGTTAAGAAGAATGGAAATTCTCTAAACGCATATGAATATTCATACAGTGTAGCTGCTGATGATAATTATTGTACTTTGACAGGAACTTTCCCTAAGCTCAATGCAAATGAAAAACTTGAGATTAAGTACAAATATTATGTAAATACTGATAAAATCGCGGATGGAGTCACTGTAAGTTGCGGAAATAAGGCTTCTGTTGTTTCACAGGGAAAAAATAATGAGAAGGTTGTTGATGAAGCAACATGTTGTATTACTTATTCGAAAAACGCTATCTACAAAGAAGGTAGATATGAAAATGGATATATTGAGTGGACTATTAAGGTAAATCAGAGTAGAGATGATATTGCAGGATATAGACTTACAGATACAAATCTTGCAAATACTTCTGAGGTTAATATTACATCTGAACAGGATACAGATGGAAAAGGATATAAAATAAATAAGTCTGGTAGCGAAGTGACATCTATTGATTTCATTGGAATAAATGGTACATCAAATACCAGTACATATGTGATTAAATATAAAGTGAAAGCAGAACAGTGCTTTGACAGATATGAAGCGCACAACAAGGTTGAACTTGTAAAGGGAGATAATCATTACGAGTATGATGCTTCAGTTTCAGTTCCAGGAGCAGGTGAAGTTTCAAAGACAGCATTGGGTGCAAATAACGATACAAGTAATAAGATTTATACAATTCAGTGGAAGTCAGTGATCAAGGTTCCAGAGGGTGGTATAAAGAAAGGGCTTGTTATCAAAGATGAGGTTTCGGCTGATACAGGAAATCCGGATAATCATTATATGACATATGAACAGGTACAGGAATATCTGTATGCTGCGGCGGATGTTTTTGGATATTATGACATAATTGATTTTAAAGTTATTACACTGGATGGTCAGGTGGTTTCCTTCTGGAATGTAAACAGTGGTTCTTATAAAGGATATAAGGGCGTGATGTTTACAGTAAATAAAGATATTGCTTATAATAGCGAGAATAAAGAGGCAAATAACCTCACAATCAAATATCACTCGACAGGTGATTATTCAAATGGAGTAAATGCTATTTATTATAACGATTTCTGGGCTGGTGAGAGAAATGCTCATGCAGAGTACTCGAAATCATTAAACGTAAAGAAAACTGATGGTCAGGGAAGAAGAGGAACTACATATGTTAATGTAAATGATGACGGAACACTTACATGGAAGGTTTTTGTTACATTAGCAGATGATGATGCTTCTGTTTATACTATAACTGATAATTTGCCTAGTGGAGTATCTGTTGATAAGGTTCAGATAAGTATGCTTTATGATAATCAGGACAGATATACATATGCTGCTCTTGATGGTACAGAGTATTCTCTTTCAGATAAAGATGGATATTTCATAAATGGAATTAAGACATCATCTAAGAAGACAACTACGGATGGAAAAGATAAGGTAGTTACAACTGTTAAGAAGGGAAGCAATACAACTGCTTGGTATCCTGATTCTAAGATAATCCTTACATATACTTGTAAGATTAATGACTATGATACTTTTGATCAGGGAACGGTATTTACGTTTACAAATAAAGTAAAGGTTTCTTCTGATAAAGAAAGTAATTGTGGTGAGGATGAGCAGACTCAGATAGCTACAAAACCAAAGAAAAATCAGTCTGGTGAAAATGAAGAAGAAAAAGGTAATGGTATCCTTAACAAACAGTACACATGGAATAATACTGACCATATCTTAAATTATACTGTTACGATTAATCCAGAAGGCAAAGATCTGGTTGATAATTGTGAAACACTCACGTTGACTGATGAACTTACTTACAAGATTCGTACATGGACAAATGCTGATGTATCTTGGCAGGTGCATGTTGTTCCAGGTTCTGTAAAATTGTATTATGCAACATTGCAGGATAATGGAACATATAAGATTGGTGATAAAGTTGTTGATTGGAGTTGGAAATATGAAGAAGCTCCAATGTATTGTTCAAATTCAACATATTATGATTCGATAAAAAATCTTATTACAGCAACTGTTCCTGATGGTCAGACATTGATTATGAAGTACAGTTATGCTGTTACAACAAGCGATTATACACTTTATAATGAGGAATGCCCTGTTCCGCTTGATATTACTAACAAGGTTTCTCTTGTTGGTGTAAGTGGAAGTGAAACAGAAAAGCATGCTTCAGACAGTCTTACAAATGAAGAGACAAGTGCTTACATTTACAAGAATAGTCAGTATATTTTCTATAAGGTTGATAAAGATAATTACAGCAAGCTTTTAGAAGGAGCTGAGTTTACCTTATACAAGTATGACTCATCAAGTGGAAAATATAATGAGTTTAAAAAATATGTAACTGACAAAGAAGGTAAATTTGTCGTTGAATATAAGAATGGTGAATTTGACTATAATACACAATATTATGTACAGGAAACAAAAGCACCAAAGGGATATGTGCTTCCAAATGATCCACAGAAATATTATCTTTACTTTGGAGCAAGTAATACTTCAAAATATCCTGTATGTGCTGAAAATGGACAGTTAACAGGAAGAGATTTAGCGGAAACATATTATATTGAGATGGTTGAGAATGAAGCAATTCCAACTACATCAATTAATGTTGAAAAATTCTGGAAAGATTCTGATGGAACAACACAGGATAAGAGTGAAGGAAGTATTTTCCTTCAGGTATATCAGGTAGATCAGAATGGAAAGAGCACAGCTTATGGCAATGTTATTGAAGTGAAACCAGATAAAAATGGAAAGTGGTTCTATTCAATATCAGGTCTTCCAAAAACTGCAACTGATGATAAGGGTAATTTGCTAGACTTTACTTACAAGTATTATGTAGAAGAAGTCGGCGTTGATGAAAAATACAATATGGCTGGATATTCAACTTCATATGTATACATTAATGAAAATGGTGTGGCATCTGGAGAAATAGGAGATTCAGTTACATCTTCACAGGCAATTTCGTCTGGTACAGTACAGATTACCAATAAATCGATTTCATACAAACTTCCAGAAACTGGTGGAAGCGGAAATCGTTGGATGTTTTTATTAGGTGGAACGATACTTACATTGTTTGCATTAGTTTCACTTATATATAAAAGACACAATATTTAAGCATTAAAAGAAGGAGAGAAAGAATGAAAACAATGAAAAGAATGTTTGCATTTGCGTTAGTTGCCGTAATGGCACTTGCTATGACTGTAACAGCATTTGCAGATGAAAAGAAAACTTACAGCATCACTGTTGAAAATGCTGTAGCAGGACACACTTATGAGGCATACCAGATTTTTGCTGGTGATCTTTCAGAAGATGGTTCAAAGATTTCAAACATAAAGTGGGGATCAGGAATCTCTGCAGAAGGTCAGGCTGCTCTTGGAGATGCAGTTGCATACGCAAAGAATCTTGAAGGTGTTGTATCAAATAGTTCTGAAGCTACAAAGACAGCTGAGACATTTAATCAGTATCTTGCAGCACCAGCTGGTACAGTATCAGTTCCAGCTGATTCAGCAAATGTTTCTTACAAAATCACAGGACTTGATGCTGGATACTATCTTATCAAAGATAAAGATGGCTCTTTAGATGGTACAGAGGATTCTTACACAGAGTTCATCCTTAAAGTTGTAAAGGATCAGACTGTTCAGCCAAAAGCTGATACTACAGTAGTAGAGAAAAAAGTTAAAGATATCAATGATTCTGAAGCTGAGAGCCTTACAGAGTGGCAGGATTCAGCTGACTGGGATATCGGAGATCAGGTTCCATTCTTACTTAAAGCTACATTAGCTAAAAATGTATCTGCTTATGATACATATTTTGTAAAATTCCACGATACATTATCTGCTGGACTTACATATGACAATAACTATGTTGTAAAAATCGATGGAAAAGATGTTACTTCAGCTTTCACAGCTAAATATGAAGGAACAAAACTTACATTTGAGTGCGCTGATGTAAAAGCACTTGGTGCAACAAACGGAAGTGTTATTACTGTAGAGTATACAGCTACTCTTAACAACAAAGCTGTAATTGGTTCTAAGGGTAACCCAAATAAAGTATACCTCGAGTTCTCTAACAACCCTAACTCAAATCAGGGTGGAGATAATACTGGTGTAACACCAGAGGATACTGTTATCGTATTCACATACAAAGTAGTAGTAAACAAAGTAGATCAGGACAATGCAGCTCTTGCTGGTGCTGAGTTTACACTTTTCAAAAAACTTGCTGATGGAACAAAGAAAGAAGTTGCAGTAGCAAAGAATGCAGAAGGAACAGTATTTACATTTAAGGGTCTTGATGATGGTGATTATGTTCTTAGCGAGACAAAGACTCCAAATGGATACAACTCAATTTCTGATATTGAGTTTACAGTAACAGCTGAGCATGATATTATTTCTGATGACCCAAGACTTACAGACTTAAACGGAAACGTTGTAACTGGTGAAATTGAGTTCACAAAGAATCTTGGTGAAGGAAGTTTATCAACAAATGTTGTTAACCAGTCTGGTTCTGTTCTTCCATCAACTGGTGGTGCAGGTCGTGTAGCAATCTACGTTGTAGGTGCAGTTCTTGTTATTGGTGCTGGAATCGTTCTTGTAACAAAGAAACGTGTTAGACAGTAATTGAAAAATGTTCGTAAGATCAGCCTTATGGCTGGTCTTGCGAAATTTAATTATAGTAGTAAGGAGAGCGCTATGAAGAAACATTTATCTACGATTATATTTGTGATAGTTTTGTTCGTAGGATTGTCCTTATTACTATACCCTACAATAAGTGATTATTGGAATAGTTATCATCAGTCAAAAGCAATTGCGAGCTATGTTGATTCTGTTGAGAATATGGATGAGGAAAAGCTTGAAGAGATGCGTATAGCTGCTCAGGAGTATAACAGAAAGCTGTTGTCAAACAATAACAGATTTGAAATGACTGATGAGGAGTATAGTGAGTATGAAAAACTTTTAGATGTTAATGGAACCGGGATAATGGGATATGTTGAAGTACCAAGAATTGATGTTAAAATTCCTATTTATCATGGTACCGATAATGAGGTTCTTCAGATTGGTGTTGGACATATAGAGGGTACATCATTACCAATTGGAGGAGATAGTACACATAGTGCAATTTCCGGACACAGGGGGCTTACATCATCTAAGTTGTTTACAGATATTGATCAATTGAGTGAAGGGGACGTATTTATGTTGTACGTTCTAGGAGAAACTCTCACTTATGAGGTTGATCAGATTCGTATAGTATTACCTGATGAATTAAATGATTTGAAAATTGAGTCAGGAGAAGATTATTGTACTTTAATTACATGTACTCCATATGGAGTAAATACCCATCGTCTTTTGGTAAGGGGACACAGAATTGAAAACGAAAAAGTTGGTGGAGTAGTAGTTGAGGATGCAAGACAATATAGTGTGTTAATAGAAGCATTAGGAGTGGGAAGTTTCATTCTTATTGTTTATGTTATCATATATAGGTTTATGAAAAATAAAGTTCTAAAACGATTTAGATAAATCAGGAGGTTAAAATGCGTTTTTTAAACAAAAAAATGATATGTGTTTTACTTGCTGCAGTTGTATTGGTATCAGTACCATGCTATCAGACTTATGCTAGGGGACATATCGACGTAAATAGAACATGTACAATAATGGTTGATATACCTGATTCTTGGACAGAGTTAAAGAAGGTTGATTTTGAGGTTGAACTATATAAAGTTGCTTCTGTTGATGAAAATGATGTCTATACAGTGTTAGATGACTTTTTGGATATCAAGGAAGATATGGATAAAATTGGAAGCAAGACAACTGCACAGGAATGGGCAGACATTGCATCTACTGCAGCTAATACTGTTGAGACAAATGAACTAAAGGCTGATAAGACTATTACTGTCACTGGTGGAGAGGGCAAAATTGATGTTTCAACTGGCTTGTATTTGATTTACGTTAAACCTGTGGAAACAACAGCATACGGTTTTAACTTTACACCATATCTTGTATCAGCACCAAATAATGAATATGCAATGTCAGGTTCTGGTGAAGACGAATGGATTTATGATGACATAAAAATAGAGTTAAAACCTGAACAGTATGAACTTTTTGGTGAATTGCAGATTAATAAAACACTACAGAGATACAATACTGAACTCGGTTATCCAATGTTCGTGTTTGAAATAGAGGCTGTAAATGATGAAGGAGAGATTGTCTTTTCTGATGTTGCATCACTAGAATTTACCGGAGCTGGTTTTAAGAGTGCAGTGGTGAAGAATATTCCAGCTGGTTCACATGTAACAGTGACTGAGGTGTATTCTGGAGGTAGTTATGCAGTTACCTCTTCTGAAAATCTTGAGACAACAATTGTTGCAAATGATACTGTTTCTGTTGATTTTAGCAATGATTATACTGATAGATTGGTTTATGGAACCGGTGTTGTTAATCATTTTGAATATGATGGAAATGGTTGGACATGGCACCAAATTTCTGAGTACTAGTAGGAGGTCTGAATGAAACGATTAGTTAGTAATATTAAAAAAGTTAGTAAACAAAATCGTGTTGTTACAGGACTTGTTGTAGCTGCTATTTTAGGCGTTATGGTATTTTCTGTAAATCAGACACTTGCTTATTTTACTACTTTTGCTGTTGCAAGAGGAGGTGTTCCTATTGAATTAGGACCTACTACAACGGTTAAAGAAAAATTTAAAGACTGGAAAAAGACAATTGAGATTGAGAATACAGGTGATGTTCCATGCTTCATTAGAACAAAGATAATCGCAGGTAGTTTGTTCGAAATTACTGCAAGTGGAAGCAACTGGACATTGGGAAGTGATGGCTATTGGTATTATAGTGAAGTTGTTCCAGTAGGCGGAACTACAGAGTCTATTGAGGCCTATATTAAAGTTCCAGAAGATGTGGAATATAGTTTTAATGTAGTTGTTGTACAGGAGTGCGTTCCGGTATCATATGATGAAGACGGTAATCCATGTGTTGCAGAAGGCGCAGATTGGCAACAGGCTGCAGAATACGTAGTAGAGGAGGCAGATGAATAATGAAAAAGAAGCTTCCAATAATAATGGCTGTAAGTGCAGTAGTAATGCTTGTTTTTTCAACATTCAGCTCAACAAGAGCAACACTTACATATTTGAGTGATAATTATTTAGCTCAGATAGATGTAAAGTCAATTGGTGTAACTTTGCAGGAAAATGGTAAAGATATAAGTTGGAGAGACTATCAGCATAAAGATGATGCGTGGAGTGAAGCGACGGGCGTACTTCTTGCTAATATGCTTTCTGATGCTGGTGATGAGAAATTGATTTTAAATAAAAATTATAAAGAAGAATTGGCAGTTAAGAATAGTGGGACAATTGACCAGTATGTAAGAGTTACTGTTACGCATTATTGGATGGATAAAGATGGTGAGAAGAAGAGAACAGATTTGGACCCATCACTTATTAATATCAATTTTACAAACAATGGTTGGATTGAAGATACATCTGCTAAAACAGATGAAAGAAATGTATTTTATTATTCAAGCGTGTTAGAAAGTGGTGAGACATCATCTTTATTTGCAGACAAGATTAGCATTAGTGATCAAATAGCAAAAAAAGTAACTGATACTGCAAGCGCTGACGGAGATGGTGGATCAACAATTACAACAAAATACGCTTATGATGGAGCATACTTTGTCGTAGAGGCAAAAGTTGATGCTGTTCAGACTCATAATGCTCAAGAGGCAATTAAGAGTGCATGGGGTGTTGATGTAAATATCTCTGATGGTACACTTAGTTTAAATTAATAGGAGGGCAATATGAAAAAGAAATTATTATGTTTATTATGCATGTTGCTTGTCCTTGGATCAGCAAGCAATATTTATGCTGAAGATAGCGAGACAGAGGCTGGATCATGTAGCTTCACTGGAAGTGAGATGATAAGCTCTTTTGATTCAAATAAAATTGCTGTTTCGGTTTCGGAGATGGAGCCGGGCGATACAGTAACATTCTCTGTGGATATCCATAATGAGAGTGATATTTCGACAAATTGGTATATGTCAAATGATGTATTAAGCAGTTTGGAAGATGCTCAGTCTGTAGCTGAAAATGGAGGATATACATATCTTCTTACTTATACAGATGTAAATGGTGAGGAATCCGTTATTTATAGCAGTGAGAGTATTGGTGGAGAAAAAGATACCAGTGCTGGAGTTGGTCTTAATGAAGCTACTGATTCTCTTGATGAGTTCTTTTATTTAAAGACTCTTGAACCAGGTGATAATGGAAAGGTATATTTAAAAGTAGGTCTTGATGGAGAAAGTCAGGGTAACATTTATCAGGATACTTTGGCTAAACTAATGATGAATTTTGCTGTAGAAGATAATTCAAATCCTACAACACCTAATCCACCTACATATACAACACCTACTCCAAAGGTTAAAACAGGTGATGTGTGGTATATAGCTTCAATTGTAACTTTGCTTACAGGTATATTGCTTCTTGTGGTTGTATTAATTAAGAGAAAGGGGGAGCAGGTACGTGAAAAAGCTGATTAGATTTTTTGCAGTTGCAATTGCGACAGTTTTATTTGTTTCGTCAATGAAATTTGATGTAGAAGCAGCTTCATATACATACTCCGTTTCTTTTTATTCAGGAGGACAGGGAACTTTCCAATCATATTCGGGTATTCAGGTTAGAAAGGGTGAGGGAAATAAGAAATCAATTTCTGTAGAATCTTCATCTGATAAGGTTACTATAAGCGGACTTGAATATGGTGATGTGGTAAGCTGTGATGCTCCAAGAACAGTAGCATTAAACGAGAATAGTAAGTATTATGTTAAAGGTATCAGGTTGAGTGGTAGAGATAACAATACTGTTGCTAGTTCTGCATTTACTGTCTTTGAAGATCAAGATTACGTTGTTGCGTATGGCATTCCTGGTGAACTTACGGAGTATACAATAAATTATGTAGACACAGACGGAAATTCACTTGCTGATAGCAAAACATATTTTGGTAACGTGGGAGATGAGCCTGTAATTGCTTATCTTTACATTGATGGATATATCCCTAATAGCTATAATCAGACAGCTAAATTAGAGTCTGATAAATCCAAGAATGTATTTACTTTCGTATATTCTGCAATTACAACAGGTAATAATGGTGCAGGAAACGGTAATGATGGTGGAAATACAGATAACGGTGGTGATGGTGCTGCGATTGGAGGAAATCCAAATGGTGCAAATCCCGCTGGAGGAAACGCAGCTGGAAATCCAGGGAATGTTGTAGTAATTCCAGATGGTCAAAATACACCAGACCTTAATGTAATAGTTCCAAATGTTCCACCAATTAATACAATTTCTGATTCTACAAACGAGTTACCTTTAGGTGCAGGACCAGGAGATATAGCAGGTCTTGATGTAACACATGATATACCAGAACAAAAACTTCCACTTTCAGTTACAGACTGGCTATTTGAGCAGGGGTTAATTTATCCTGTTCTTGTAGGAGTTGCCGGAATAGTGGTTCTTATAGTATTAATTATTAATTATAGAAAGTTAAGAAGAGCTGCAACTATATCTACTGAGAAGATAATTGAAAAAGAAGACGAGAAATAAAAATTAGTCTTAAATTTTTATAAGATATCCTAATAAAAATACTGTTAGGATATCTTATTTTTTTATTGATATTTGGAAAAAGTATGTTATGATAATTATGTGCGCATTTTCGACAGTGCGTATATATAATTAGTAAGTGGATGGGAGTCTCCCATACCAAAATAAATTTATTAGGAGGAATTGCAAAATGGCAAACAAGTGGGTTTATACCTTCAAAGAAGGTAACATGTCCATGCGTAATCTTCTCGGTGGAAAAGGTGCTAACCTTGCTGAGATGACTGAAATCGGTCTTCCAGTACCACAGGGATTCACAATCACAACAGAGGCTTGTACTCAGTATTATGAGGACGGTCGTGTGATCAATGACGAAATTATGTCACAGGCTATGGAAGGTGTAGCTTGGATGGAAGAAGTAAACGGAAAGAAGTTCGGAGATCTTAAGAATCCTCTTCTTGTTTCTGTTCGTTCTGGAGCTCGTGCTTCAATGCCTGGTATGATGGATACAATCCTTAACCTTGGTCTTAACGATGAAGTAGTAGCAGCTATGATTGCTGGTAACCCAGATCCAGCTTTCGAGCGTTTCGTATATGATTCATACAGACGTTTCATTCAGATGTTCTCTGACGTTGTTATGGAAGTTGGTAAGAAATACTTTGAAGAGCTTATCGACAAGATGAAAGAAGAGAAGGGTGTTAAGTTCGACGTAGAGCTTACAGCTGCTGATCTTAAAGAACTTGCTACACAGTTTAAGGCTGAGTACAAGAATCAGTTAGGAGAAGATTTCCCTTCAGATCCAGTTGAGCAGTTAAAACTTGCTATCGAGGCTGTATTCCGTTCATGGGATAACCCACGTGCAAATGTTTACCGTCGTGATAATGATATCCCATATTCATGGGGAACAGCTGTTAACGTAATGCCAATGGTATTCGGTAACTTAAACGATGAGTCTGGTACAGGTGTTGCATTTACTCGTGACCCAGCTACTGGAGAGAACAAGCTTATGGGTGAGTTCCTTATCAATGCTCAGGGTGAGGACGTAGTTGCTGGTGTTCGTACACCAATGCCAATCGCTGAGATGGAAGCTAAATTCCCAGAGGCTTATGCAGAGTTTATTAAGGTTTGTGAAACTCTTGAGAATCACTATCATGATATGCAGGATATGGAGTTTACAGTAGAGAACAAGAAACTTTACATGCTTCAGTGTCGTAACGGTAAGAGAACAGCTCCAGCTGCATTAAAGATTGCTTGTGACCTTGTTGATGAAGGACATAAGACAGAGGAAGAAGCTGTATTAATGATTGATCCTCGTAACCTTGATACACTTCTTCACCCACAGTTCGACGCTGATGCGCTTAAAGCTGCAACACCAATCGGAAAAGGTCTTGGAGCATCTCCAGGAGCTGCTTGTGGTAAAGTTGTATTTACTGCAGACGATGCTGTTGAATGGGCTGAGAGAGGAGAGAAAGTAGTTCTTGTACGTCTTGAGACATCTCCAGAAGATATCACAGGTATGAAAGCTGCTCAGGGTATCCTTACAGTTCGTGGTGGTATGACAAGTCACGCTGCCGTAGTAGCACGTGGAATGGGAACATGTTGTGTATCTGGTTGTGGAGATATCAACATGGATGAAGAGAACAAGAAATTTACATTAGCAGGACAGACATTCACAGAGGGTTCTGAGATTTCTATCGATGGATCTAACGGAAACATCTATGCAGGACTTATCCCAACAGTAGATGCTAAGATCGCTGGTGAGTTTGGTCGTGTTATGGCTTGGGCTGATAAATTCAGAACACTTAAAGTTCGTACAAATGCTGATACTCCAGCAGATGCTAAGAAAGCACGTGAGCTTGGAGCAGAGGGTATCGGACTTTGCCGTACAGAGCATATGTTCTTCGAGGAAGACAGAATTGCTGCATTCCGTGAGATGATTTGTGCTGATACAGTTGAAGAGCGTGAAGCTGCACTTGAGAAGATTCTTCCATATCAGCAGGGAGACTTCAAAGCACTTTACGAGGCTCTTGAAGGAAACCCAGTTACAATTCGTTTCCTTGATCCACCTCTTCATGAGTTCGTTCCAACAGAAGAAGCTGATATCAAGAAATTAGCTGATTCTCAGGGCAAGAGCGTAGAAGAGATTAAAGCAATCATCGATAGCTTACATGAGTTCAACCCAATGATGGGACATAGAGGATGTCGTCTTGCTGTAACATATCCAGAGATCGCAAAGATGCAGACAAAAGCTGTTATCCGCGCTGCTCTTGAAGTTAAAGCTGCTCATCCAGATTGGGCTGTTGAGCCAGAAATCATGATTCCATTAGTATGTGAGCTTAAAGAGCTTAAATATGTTAAATCTGTAGTAGTAGAGACTGCTGATGCTGAGATCGCTGCTGCTGGTGTTGATCTTAAGTACCATGTTGGTACAATGATCGAGATTCCAAGAGCTGCTCTTACAGCTGATGAGATCGCTACAGAAGCTGACTTCTTCTGCTTCGGTACAAACGATTTAACACAGATGACATTTGGATTCTCTCGTGATGACGCTGGTAAGTTCTTAGATGCTTACTATGATACAAAGATTTTCGAGAATGATCCATTTGCAAAACTTGATCAGACAGGTGTTGGTAAATTAATGGAGACAGCTATTAAGCTTGGAAAACCAGTTAATCCAAACCTTCATGTTGGTATCTGTGGAGAGCACGGTGGAGATCCTTCTTCAGTTGAGTTCTGCCACAAGATTGGTCTTGATTATGTATCATGTTCACCATTCCGTGTACCAATCGCTAGACTTGCTGCTGCACAGGCTGCAATCTCTAACAAATAGAAATTATTTATATAATAAATTCTAAATAGAATTTCCCCCTATCAGTATATTTTGGTAGGGGGAATTTTATGTTGTGGAAAGAAAATGATTAAACACCATATTGACGTATACTTTCAAACAAAGTAATATAATTTAGTACGAAAAAATTAGATAATTAAGGAGTGACAAATATGGGCGGATTCTTTGGCGTAGCTTCTAGTGAAGAGTGCGTTTTTGATTTATTTTTTGGAGTAGATTATCATTCACATTTAGGAACAAGACGTGGTGGTATGACAGTATTGGGACAGGATGGATTTAATAGAGCTATTCACAATATTGAGAATGCTCCTTTTAGAACAAAATTTGATAAAGATATTCATGAGATGCATGGAAAGTATGGAATAGGATGTATTTCTGATTATGAGGCACAGCCTTTGATTATTCGTTCACATCACGGCACATATGCCCTTACAACAGTAGGAAAAATCAACAACGTGGATGAAATCATTGATAAATTATTCAAGGCTGGTCATGTTCATTTTCAGGAAATGAGTACTGGCGAGGTGAATGCAACAGAACTTATTGCAGCACTTATCAATACAAAGGAAAATCTTATTGATGGAATTAAGTTTGTTCAGGAAACTGTTGATGGTTCAATGTCTTTATTACTTTTGAATGATCATGGAATTTATTGTGCCAGAGATAAGTACGGAAGAACTCCGGTTGTAATTGGAAAGAAAGCAGAGGGCTTCTGTGTTTCTTTTGAAAATTATGCATATAAAAATCTTGGATACAAGAATTATAAAGAACTTGGACCAGGAGAGGTCGTTGTTATTACAGAGAAAAACTGTGTAACACTTGCTCAGGCTGGGGAAGATATGAAGATTTGTACTTTCCTTTGGGTGTATTATGGTTATCCATGCAGTTCGTATGAAGGTCTTTCTGTAGAACAGATGCGATATAACAATGGTGCGGCAATGGCAAGACGCGATAATGTTAAACCAGATATTGTTGCAGGTGTTCCTGATTCTGGTACAGCGCATGCTGTAGGATATGCAAATGAATCCGGAGTCCCATTTTCACGCCCGTTTATAAAGTATACACCAACATGGCCACGTTCATTTATGCCTACAATTCAGGAAAAGCGTAATCTTATTGCAAAAATGAAGATGATTGCAGTAGATGATTTAATTAAAGATAAGAGTATTCTTCTTATTGATGACTCAATTGTAAGAGGAACTCAGCTGAGAGAGACAACAGAGTATTTATATGATAGTGGAGCAAAAGAAGTACATATCAGACCTGCATGTCCACCATTACTTTTTGGATGTAAATATCTAAATTTCTCAAGATCTTCATCTGAGATGGATCTAATAGCAAGAAGAGTGATTGAGCGCTTAGAAAATGGAAATGTTTCAGAAGAAATTCTGGAAGAATATGCTAATCCAGAAACAGAGAAATATAGCATTATGGTAGAGGAAATTCGTAAGGAACTTAATTTCACTACTTTGCAGTTTGCAAGACTTGATGATATGCTTGATTCTTGTAATGTTGACCAATGTAAGCTCTGCACATACTGCTGGAACGGAAAAGAATAAATTAAGTCATGAGTAGTTTACTGTTTAGTATTAATGTAACCTTTCCGATTTTCTTCGTGATGGTGATAGGATGGGTTTTGCGTCAAAAGGGAATGCTAAATGAGAACTTTGTCAGTGTTGCCAACAAATTCAACTTCAAAGTAACACTTCCTGTTATGTTGTTTAAGGATTTATGTGACATAGATTTAGAGGGTGACTTTGATTTAAAGTTTGTTCTCTTTTGTGCTATTTCTTCTACAATATGCTTTTGGGCTATTTGGGCAGCGGTAAAACTGTTTGTGAAGGATAAAAGTATAAGAGGTGCGTTTGTTCAGTCTTCCTTTAGAAGTAGCGCAGCGGTTATGGGTCTTGCTTTTATAGTAAATATGTATGGCGATACAGGAATGGGCCCCATGATGATAATAGGAGCGGTTCCACTGTACAATATTTTTTCCGTTATTGTGCTTACTTTCGAAGCAAACGATGATGGAAAAAAAGAAACAGGCAAGATAAAGGAAGCCTGTATAAATATCATAAAGAATCCAATAATTATATCAATTTTTGCAGGAGTGCTGGTTGCATATCTTGGAATTGATTTCCCGGTGATAATTGACAAAACTTTAAGTAGCGTAGGTCAGCTTGCTACACCGCTTGCACTTATTGCTTTGGGAGCTGGATTTGAGGGCAGAAAAGCACTTGCTAAAATAAAGCCCACATTATGGGTATCTTTTATAAAACTAGTTGCTCAGCCACTTGTTTTTTTACCGATTGCATCATGGATGGGATTTACAGGAGAGAAGATGATAGCAATTGTAATTATGCTAGCTTCTCCAACGACGCCAAGCTGTTATATTATGGCGAAGAATATGAAAAATGATGGTGTATTGACAGCAAGCGCGATTGTAATGACAACCTTGCTTGCTTCAATAACACTTACTGGATGGATATTTATCCTTAAATATTTAAATCTGATTTGATACAAATTCTATTTGATGAGATCTTCAAGGCTTGATAAAACCTTGCTCTCATCAAATGGTTTTGTAATGAATAATTCTGCACCAAGCTTTAATGCTTCCATAAGCTTTTCTTTTTGTCCGGCTGCTGTAATCATAGCAACTTTCGCTGATGAATCAAATTCAATAATTTGTTTGAGAGCCTCGACACCGTCCATTATTGGCATAGTAACATCGAGTGTAACTAAATCTGGTTTCAATTCTTTGTATAATTCTACACCATCTTTACCATTTGCAGCTTCTCCAACAATATTAAATCCATTTGAAGAAAGTAAATTAATAAGTATTTTTCTAATAAGTGAAGAGTCATCAACAACAAGTACAGATGCTTTTGTACCGGATGATATTCTGTCAACACTTGATTTGGTTATATTAACTGTGTGTGGGTTTTCACCAGGTATAAAGTTATCATCAACAGAGATGATGATGTCGATTTTCTTGCCTTCGATATAAAGAGGCATTATATACGCTGTTCCGGAAATTTTTTGATTGAGATAAATTTCAGGAGGGAGCATATCGATGTATTTTCCACCGTCGCTTAGTGAGGTCGCAAATAAACCATTGTTTAGGTTTGCAAATTCGCATATCGCATCATATACTTCATCACTACCTGAAAGAGTAACACCTTTTGCATATAACTTGGCAAGTGTTGTAATTCCATCAAGTTCTCCGTCAGATGCAAACCCTAAATAAATATTTGAGTCGCCTGAACTTTTCTGACCGGCAAACATTGAATATGAGTAATCGGTTACTTTTTTTATTCTATCAAAATAGAAGTCGCTGGAAATAAATCTTGTGAAATTTCTAGCAATAAGACTTGCGAAGTCTGTGATTGTGGTATCTCTTACAATTGCAAAAAGAGAAATAATTGAATCAATATCATCTTTCTTTAAGGCGGCAAATTCTTCGTCTGTAAATCCTGAGGCTTTTTGGAATGAGGATAAATTTTCATCAATTTTATCCATTGTTAATCCACCTTCGTCACAAAGAATTTGGAAATATTTCATGGCTGTGTCACCCTGCTTTGAAATAATCTCATCAACTTGCTCGTTGGTAAGATAACCTAATTCAACTGCAATGTCCCCAAAACGTCTGTCCTGCTGAGTCTGCTTATGGTTGATTTCTTCAGCCTGCTCATTTGTTAAAAGTCCCTGTGCGACAGCAATTGTTCCCATTTTTACACGTGTGGACTGAAGCTTTTCCTGAAACGATTTTCTTTCAGAAGCTGTGATAACGGAATTATCATTTAAATATTTCCCAAATAATTGTGTAAACATACTTTTTTTCTCCTTTTTTATGCTCGTACATATCGTTAGTACTATTTTACTAAATAATATTGATTTTAACAAGGGTTCTTTGGTAAAATAATAAGCAAATAGAAAAATTATTTTGGGGGAAATATGAAAAAAAGCGAATTTAAGAATATATATGAGAAAATCGGAAAAGATGCTTCGTTTATTATTCAAACAGTTGATGGAATCCAATATAAGGGGGTAATAACAGAGGAACTGGAAGAAGACGGCATATTTTTCCTAAAAGATACAACCCCATATGGCTCAATTTTTGCCATATTATATGAGGATGTAGAATCTGTGTATGAAGACAAACTGGCATATGAATATGAGTATATTAAGGGAATTAAAGTCTGAGGGGATATGTTGAGTTACTTTACTTGCATAAATGGTACGAATGTACTATAATTTTATGGGGTGCATTTATGGAGAAGAAAGATTTATTTGAATACATAATAGATAATGCAATTGACATTTTTACCTGCCATGATAAGAATGGATATTTGAAATTCTTGAATAATAGTGGCAGAAAAGAATTGCTGTATGATAATGATATTTCAAAAATAAAAATAAACAAATTGTTTCAGGATGAGGATGCTTCAGCATTAAAATATGATGGCGAGATTCGTGAAATGATGATATATAGAGCAAATCAGACTTGTTTTTTGGCTGAAGTCAGAGCGATTTCTACAGGAGATGAGTTTGCTCCATATGTGATTATGATTAGAAATGTATCACATACCCATGCACTTGAAAAAAGTATAGCGGTTGCAAAAGAAGAAGCGGTATCTACAGAAAAGGTTAAGACTGAATTTGTCGCAAACGTTACACATGAGCTTCGTACACCTGTAAATGGAATTCTTGGAAATGCCAATATTCTCTTGGAAAAGGAAGATAATCCTGAAAAAATTCGATATCTAAATACAATTAAACACAGTTGTGATGCGATGAATGAGCTGATTAATGGTATCCTTGATTTTTCAAAGTTAGATGCTGGAAAATTTACTCTTGAAAATCGAAAATTTAAGTTTATGGATATGATTGATTATGTAAAGGCAACACACATGCCTAAAATTACTGAGAAGGGATTGCAGTTTTTTATAACTGTATCGCCGGACATTCCAGAGTACATTGTGGGGGATGAACTTAGGATAGGACAGATTTTAAATAATCTCCTGTCAAATGCATGTAAGTTTACACATGTTGGAAAAATCTCGCTGGAAGCATTAATGACTTCTAGAGAAAAGAATAGAATAGAACTGTTTTTTATTGTTTTAGATACAGGAATTGGAATTGATAAAGAAGATGAGGATAAACTTTTTAAGAGTTTTTCGCAGGTTGATGCATCGGTTTCAAGAAAATATGGCGGAACTGGATTAGGACTAAACATTTCAAAGCAACTTGTTGATTTGATGGGGGGACATATTACTGTAGATAGTGAGAAAAATAGAGGAACAATGTTTTCTTTTTCTATCTGGGTTGAGGCTGCAGATGAGTTGTTTGAATCAGAGAAGATGATTTCTTTTGAAAACAGTTACTCAAAAAGTATTAGTGAAGCTCTTGGAAATGATGAGAGTATTTCAAACATGTCTGTATTTGGAACAGAAGAGAATATTTGTGAAATAAAAAATCAGATGTCTAAGTTGGTTTTATGTCTGGATATGGAAAACTGGGAAAAGGCAGAGGGCTTTGCTGATACAATAAAACAACTTACGATGGAGGGCTCAAAAGATATAAAAACAACAGCTCTTAGATTGAAAATGGCTGTTCAAAAGGAAGATTATGAAAAGTCAATTTCAGCATATGAAAA
Source organism: Agathobacter sp. (assembly GCA_045122195.1). GTDB lineage: Bacteria > Bacillota > Clostridia > Lachnospirales > Lachnospiraceae > Roseburia. The sequence continues at coordinate 90,090 of JBGVHH010000098.1, read as the reverse complement.
ATTACAAGAGATATTGTCATTGATGCAATCTTGATTTATAGGAGAAAGATATGGAAGACCAGAAGAAAATTATGATTGTTGATGATGTGGAAACTAATAGATTCGTTCTTAGAAATATTATTTCTGAGATGGGGCATTTACCGGTCCTTGCGGAGAATGGTTTACAGGCACTAAAAATAATGGAGAGAATGCAGCCAAATCTAATTTTACTGGATGTGGCAATGCCTGAGATGGACGGATATGAGCTATGTCATAAACTTAAAAGTAATCCAATTTTAAAGAAAATTCCTATTATTTTTATTTCTGCTTTTGATCAGCCGGATGATATTATAAAAGGTTTTTCGATAGGTGGAGAAGATTATATTACAAAACCATTTATTCATGAGGTTGTTCAGGCCAGGGTAAATGTTCATTTAAAAATGGCTGATATGAATGCTGATTTAGAAAGTGCAAATAGGAAATTAGCTTCATCCATTCAGGAACAGCTTAAACAGATGGAAAAAGAGAAAAAGAATGTACTGTATGCAATTGGCAGAGTGTCAAGAGAAAACGCCTCATATGATGTTAATCATATGGAAAGATTACAGCACAATTGCAAAGTTTTAGCGCAGGCAATGCAGTTGTCTCCTTTATTTGAGAATAAAATATCAGATATGTTTATAGAGACAATCGAACTTGCTGCTCCACTTAGTGATTTGGGTAACGTTGCAATTCCTACAGATATTCTACAGAAGGAGGGAACGTTAAATTCTGATGAAATGGAGATTATGAAAAAACACACTCTTATTGGTGCAAAAATTTTGAAAGATGTTCAGGAACAGGGTGATTATAATGATTTTGTTAAGATGTCTATAGAAATTGCTAATTATCATCATGAGAACTGGAATGGAACAGGATATCCGGAACATTTGGAGGGTGAGCAGATTCCTCTCTCGGCTCAGATAGTAGCGCTTGTAAGTGGTTATTGTGCACTTACAGAAGATAGAAAACATAGACAGGCATATTCAAGAGAAGAGGCTTTGGAAATTCTAGAGAGCGAGTCAGGTGTTAAGTATAATTCTGACATATTTGATATATGCAAGAAGATTTCAAGACAGTTTTGTTAATAGTATAAAGGCGGTCTGTTATGACAAACGAAGAATTCTACAGAATTCGGGATTTTCTTAAAGGAAAATATGGCATTGATATGGGACAGAAAAAAACAATAATGGAAGGTCGGCTTGAAAATTATATACGTCAAAATGGTTTTAAAAGTTATTGGCAGTATATGGATATGGTTGAACAGGACATTACGGGAAAACTCGAAAAAAAACTGGTTGATTTGCTTACAACAAATCATACATATTTTATGAGGGAAACAGAACATTTTGATTATTTGAAAAATGAAATTTTACCCTATTTAAAGAAAAAAGAAGAAAATAGCAAAGATTTGCATATTTGGTGTGCAGCATCATCATCTGGAGAAGAACCTTATACGATTGCAATGATTTTATTTGATTTTTTTGGGTTGGAAAAGGCGCGTTGGGATACACAGGTACTAGCTACTGATGTTTCTACCGGAATATTATCGCAGGCAATAAGGGGAATGTATACAGGAGAACAGATAGACCCCTTGCCAATTCATTGGAAAAGAAGATTTTTTCGTCAAATTCCAGGCGAAGACAGTTATGAAGTGACAGATGAACTAAAAAAGGAAGTAATGTTTAGGCAGTTTAATTTATTGGATAGATTTCCGTTTAGAAAGAAGATGCATGTTGTTTTTTTACGAAATGTATTAATATATTTTGATGATAAGACGAAAAAAAGTATATTACAAAAAGTATATGATTGCTTAGAACCTGGTGGATATCTGTTTTTAGGGAGAACAGAAACTTTGAATAGAGAAGACTTCCCTTTTGAACTAGTTGCACCTGCGGTATTTAGAAGATAATAAGGGGGGAAGACAATGAAAAAAATCAGAGTTTTGGTGGTTGAAGATTCCCTAGTGTTTAGAGGGTTGCTTGTGAAAAGTCTTAATCAGGATGATGCTATTGAAGTTGTTGCTACTGCTTCGGATCCTTTTGAAGCGAGGGATAAGATTATTGAATATGAACCTGATGTGATGACTTTGGATATTGAACTTCCGAAGATGAGTGGTTTGGAATTTTTGAGAAAACTTATGCCGCAGTATCCATTGCCAGTAGTGGTTATAAGTGCATTAAGTGAGAAGGTCTTTGATGCAATGAAAGCGGGAGCAGTTGATTTTGTTGCTAAGCCAATGGTGTCAGACAAATTGTCACTTCAGAACTTTTTAGAAAATGAGTTGCCTGTCAAAGTGAAGGTGGCTTCGACTGCTAGAGTTAGCAGATATAAAAACAGACCGGTTGAAAGTATTCAGCAGAAGAATACGGGGGCATCAAATGTTTCTGTTGTTGCAATTGGTGCATCAACAGGTGGAACAGAAGCTATCGCAGAAGTAATTAAGGATTTTGGTCCTGATATTCCTGGTACTGTTATTGTGCAACATATGCCTTCGGGATTTACCAATATGTATGCAAACAGATTAAATAATCAGTGCCGAGTAACTGTAAAAGAAGCAAAAAATGGTGACGTTATTACACCGGGAGTTGTACTTATTGCACCTGGTGGAGATGAACAGATGACTGTTGTGAAGACAGGAGAACGCTTGCAGGTATCCCTTAAAAAAGGACCAAAAGTTAGTGGTCACTGTCCGTCGGTGGATGTTCTATTTGATTCTGTAGCAAATATAGTAAAGGATAGAGCGATTGGAATTATTCTAACCGGAATGGGGGGAGATGGCGCAAAAGGTCTTAAGGCTATGTATGATGCAGGAGCAAGAACTATCGGACAGGACGAGTCAACCTGTGTTGTATATGGAATGCCAAAGGTTGCCTATGATTTGGGCGGTGTCATGTATCAGGAAAAAATTCAGGATATTGCGAAAAGAACTTATACATTATTGAATAAAAGATAAGGAGAGGAATTACTATGAAAATTCTATTAGCAGAAGATGATTTTGTAACGAGAAAATTTATGGCAAGCTTTTTAGCTAAATATGGTGAGTGTGATGTGACTGTAGATGGAATGGAAGCAGTTGATGCATTCATGCTTGCACTGGAAGAAGATGAGCCATATGATTTGGTTTGCCTGGATATTATGATGCCTGTAATGGATGGATATCAGGCACTCATGGGAATTAGAAATCTTGAAAAAGAAAAAAATATCCCCCCTGAAAAACAGGTTAAGGTTATCATGGCTACAGCCTTAAATGAAGAGAAAAATGTAAAAATGGCATTTGATTTAGGCTGTACTATTTATTCAGGAAAACCAATTGATCAAAATAGATTTGAACAGGCATTGAAAAAGATTGGTCTAATAGAGTAAAATAGTGTTATGAATTAAAAAGGGAAGGTGGATTACATGGGTATTGAATTTAATACTCAAGATATGCTTGACGCTTATCTTTTCGAGAATGGGCAGTTGTTAGAAAATTTGCAGGAGATTGTTCTTGAACAGAAAGACGAAGAATTTTTTGATGAAGATAGTATAAATGAAATATTCCGTACTATGCATACCATAAAGGGGTCATCGGCCATTATGATGTATGATGATATTACGGCTATAGCACATAAACTAGAAGATGTGTTCTATTTTTTGCGTGAGTCTCGTCCTAAAAATGTACCACATGTGGAATTAGTTGAGCATGTTTTAAAGGTTGCTGATTTTATCACTGATGAATTAGATAAAATTCAAAATGGAGAAGAAGCAGATGGTAATTCAAAGCCAATCATTGCGGAATTAGATAAATTTCTTAATAAAATAAAAGGTAATGATGGTAGTAAGAATACAAAAAACAGCAAAGATGATCAGAAAGAAGAACAGTCTTCTAATTCTATGCAACAGTTCTACATTCCACCTGTAAGTAATGGTGGGGATAGTCATTATTACCGTATTTATCTTGAATATTATCCAGAAATAGAACTTGCAAATGTTCATGCATATAAGATTGTATATGCGTTAAAGCCTATTGCTGATGAGATGCAGTATAGTCCTGAGGAGCTTGTTTCAGACGAAGGGACTGCACAAAAGATAATTGAAGATGGTTTTAAAATTATTTTAAAAACCAAAAAAACAAAAGAAGAATTAAGTCAGATAATTCGACCAGGTTATGATATTAAAAAGGTCGATATCTATGAGTGCACAAAAGAAGATTACTATCAGGGATTTGATGGTTCAGAGGCAAATTTAAAAATAGATCTTGTTTCAAGTGTTGAAGAAATAGAGGCAGCTGCGGATGCAAAAGAAGAAGATGCTAAAGAAAAGGTATCAAAGCCTAAGGCTGGTGACTATGTTGTTCAGGATAAGAGTCCTGGAAAAGCAAAGAAGCTTGCAAAGGATAAGAAGGCTAAAACAGATAAAGCTGCTTTTATAAGTGTAGATATAAAGAAGATGGACATGCTTATGGATTTAATAGGAGAACTTGTTATTTCAGAATCAGTTGTTCTACAGAATCCTGATTTAAAGGTACCTGGACTTAGACTTGATAATTTTAATAAAGCGGCAGCACAGATGGCAAAAATCTCGACTGATTTACAGAATGTAATCATGTCGATGCGAATGGTTCCACTTACTAATACATTTCAGAAAATGAATAGAATTGTATTTGATGTATCACGAAAACTTGGTAAAGATATTGATTTTCAGATGGTTGGTGAGACTACAGAGGTGGACAAGAATATAATTGAACATATTTCCGATCCACTTATGCATCTGGTTAGAAATTCAGTTGACCATGGTATTGAGTCAAAAGAAGAGAGAATTGCTGCGGGAAAAACAGAAAAAGGAACAATAACTCTTTCTGCTAAGACAGAATCTGGAAAGGTTTGGATTAGCGTAACAGATGATGGAAAAGGTCTGGAAAGGGATAAAATTATAGAAAAAGCTAGAAAGCAGGGAATACTTGATTCTAGTAAGCCAGATAGTGCATATACAGATAAAGAGGTTTATCAGTTTATAACTTTACCTGGTTTTTCTACCAATGAAAAAGTTACTGAGTATTCAGGCCGAGGTGTTGGTATGGATGTTGTAGTATCTAATATTCAGGAAATCGGTGGAAATCTTGAAATTGAAAGTATTCCAGGTTGTGGAAGTACTATGAATTTAAAAATTCCACTAACACTTGCTATAGTAGACGGAATTGTGATGAGTGTTGGTTCATCCAGCTTCGTTATTGAGACTGGTGTTGTTAAGGAATTTGTGAGTGTAAAAGAGGAAATGATGATTCGCGAGCCTGATGGAACGGAAGGGGTAATGATACGTGGTGATGTATATCCGGTTCGAAGAATCGGAGAGTATTACAACATCAAGGATTGTAAGACGAATGTTGAAGATGGCATGATGGTAATCCTTGCAGTTGAGGATAAACAGATTTGTCTTTTCGTGGATAGACTTGTTGGAAAACAGGAAATAGTTGTAAAACCTATTCCTTCTTATGTGAAAAAGGTTAAAGGCTTATCTGGATGTACACAGCTTGGTGATGGCAGTATAGCATTGATACTTGATCCAGCCGGAGTATGTGAATAAATATTAAATATGGATGTGAGGGGAACAAATGGATAAGAATCAAACACATATAGATAAATATGTTACTTTCAAATCCGGAAACGAATATTTCGGACTGAAAATTGAGTATGTAAATGAAATAATTGTATATCAGGAAATTACAGAAATCCCAGAGACTGTTGATTACATCAAAGGATTAATAAATCTTCGAGGGAAGATTATTCCTGTGATTGATGTGAGATTGCGCTTTAAACAGGAGCCTTTTGAATACAATGATAGAACCTGTATAATTGTTTTAAATTATCAAGATATGGTAGTTGGACTTATTGTAGAACAGATTGCGGAAGTTGTAGAGATTACAGAGGGAAATATACTTCCTAATCCTAAAATAGGCAAAGCTGATACTTCGAAGAACAAATATGTATATGGTATAGGTAAGGTAGGGGATTCGGTTAAACTTTTGTTGGATCCTGAGAAACTACTTAATGATGAGGATATCGCTGTAATTGAGAAGGTAAATAACTCAAAAGAAGAAAGTGAGGATGAGGAGTAATGAAAGGAAAATTGCATACAAAGCTTATAATTGCATTCTCGTTTGCGAATGTAGTAATTATTTTATTAATTTTACAAAGTATTTTAGAGATGAATAGAATTGTATCAGCTGAAAATCCCATTAATGTAGTAAAGCGGTATACAACTCTAATGATAATACTTCTTGTTGTATTTTTAGTAATTCAGGCGTATTTTACAATTACCATATTAAGAAGCATAAGAATCAATTTTAATAAGTTGAATAATTATACTCATGAATTAGCGGTTGGTAATCTTGATTTAAATATTGTGGTTGATTCAAAGGACGAATTTGGAGAGCTTCTTGAAATTTATCAGAAATTATTGATGTCATCAAGAGAACAGGCCAAATTAGCAGCTTCTGTTGCGAATGGAGATTTGACAGTTGATATTGATTTAAGAAGTCAGAATGATAAGTTAGGAATGGCTCTTGAACTTATGGTTGAAAAAAATAACCATGCACTTTCAAACATCAGAGATTCTGCATATCAGGTTATGACAAGTTCTAATCAGGTTGCAAGCGCAAGCGAGGCTTTGGCCCAGGGATCTACAGAGCAGGCAAGTGCAATCGAAGAGATAACATCATCAATTACTGATATTGCAGAGAAGACCAGAGTAAATGCTACTCAGGCAAATGAAGCATCAGACCTTATGCATTCTGCAATTGATTATGTAAATAAAGGTAATGAGCAGATGGAAGACATGATGAATGCAATGTCTGATATCAATAAGTCTTCAGAGAGTATTTCAAAGATTATAAAGGTTATTGATGATATTGCATTTCAGACGAATATTCTTGCATTAAATGCAGCTGTTGAGGCGGCTAGAGCTGGAGATGCAGGAAAAGGTTTTGCTGTTGTAGCAGAAGAGGTTAGAAATCTTGCGGCGAAAAGTGCTGCTGCTGCGGCTGAGACAGCAGAGCTTATTGAAGATTCAATTGCTAAGGTAAATGTGGGTTCTAAAATTGCAGATGATACTGCAAAGGCACTTGCTACTATTACAGAGGGTGTTACACAAAGTGAGACAATTGTAAATGATATCGCTGAGGCTTCGAATTATCAGGCAACTGCTGTTGCTCAGATAAATCAGGCAATCAATCAGGTATCACAGGTTGTTCAGACTAATTCAGCAACCAGTGAAGAGTGTGCTGCTGCAAGTGAGCATCTTTCAGAACAGGCAGTACATATGCAACAGATGCTTTCTATTTATCAGCTTGGGGAGAAGGAAGCTGTTTACAAGGAGGATGTTTCAACCTCATCAATTTCAACATCAGGTGCATCAGCACCATCATCTATTAAAACTTCTGTGGATGTGACAAGAACACCACAGACAAAAGAAACTGTAGAACAGCAAGAGTGTTTGGTGGATGATAATCCAAATGAGCAGATTATTTCACTAGGGGATGGATTTGGAAAGTATTAAAGTTCTTTAACCGATGCTGTCATTGGACAGCGTCGGTTTTTTTGGAGGTTTTTATGAAGAGCAGACGTGATGAAGACAGAAATCTGGAAAGATTAGTTGTTGTAATGATGATGATAAATTATTATGGAATGTTTTTTTATTCGCTGACATGGGGATGGAAAAACTGGATACCTGCCTTTATTGTGGGAGCGGCTGCCATAATGCTTATTGTATATATAGGTAAATATTTTGACTATAATACAAGGACGAGAATTTATGCTTTTTTACTTATGCTTGGATTTACTGTGTTTTCGGTAAATACAGATTCACTTCTTATAGTTATTGTCCCATTTATCACAAATGTTGTTTTATTGGGGCTTTCTGGAAATGAAAAAACAATTATTTTTCCGACAATTTCAATTGTTTTTTTGATTCTTTTTCATGGATTAGTTAAGCAGTCCTTTGGAATAAAATCATTTTTTGAGGTATATGAGTATTCGCTTTATTTTGTAAATGCCTTTTTAGTTCTAATATATATCAAAATATGGCTTTCCAAACGAAATGTAAGTCAGAAAAATATCAGAAATGTTATTTCTAAGCTTGAGAGTGCACAAAGAAGCAAGGATGATTTCTTGGCAAATGTCAGTCATGAACTGAGAACGCCAATTAATTCCATTAATGGAATGAGTGAAATATTACTAAGTGAAGATTTGCCAAAGGATATCCGAGAAAAAATTGAATATATACAGATGTCAGGTAAAAGTCTACTAGCAGTTGTAAATGATTTGTTGGATTTTACAGAGCTTCAGTCTGGAAAATTTGTTTTCGAAGAAAGTAGCTACAGTATAGATTCTACAATAAATGATATTGTAAATATGACAAATTCTCAAAAAAACTCTAAACCTATTGAGATTATTGTAGACTGTAATCCAACAATTCCTAGAGAATTGTGCGGTGATGAGGCAAAAATCAAGCAGGTAGCGATGAATGTAATTAGCAATGCTATTAAATTTACAAACGACGGCTGTATTGTTATCAAATTTGATTATAGAGAAGAAAATTACGGAATAAATCTATGTATTACCGTTAAAGATACAGGTATAGGTATGGATAACGGAAGCCTTGAAAACATTTTTACAAGCTTTTCACAGGTGGATTCTAAGAGAAATCGTCAGGAGGGTGGTATAGGACTTGGTCTTGCAATATCAAAGGTTATTCTTGAGAAAATGGGAGGCTTTATACAGGTTAAGAGTGAATTGGGTGTTGGAACTGAAGTGAAAATGATAATTCCACAGAAGATTAGCAATTCAGAATCTATAATTAAAGTTGATAATTCCAAGAAACAAAACATGCTTGTGTATATTGATATGGAACAGTTTAAGATGAGCATGGTTAGGGATGAGTACAATGAATCAATAAAGAATATTGCTAAGTTTATGAATGCTCCGCTTCATATGTGTCATAATCTTGCTGAGTTAAAAAGAAGAGTTGAACAGAATTATTATAGCCAGATATTCATAAGTGTTCTTGTATATAAAATGGATAAGAGCTATTTTAATAAAATTGCAAACAATCACAATTTGATAGTTATTCTTGAGTCTAATCAGGAGAATGAAGTGGAGTCTGAAAAAATTATTAAGTTGCCTAAGCCGATATATATATTCCCTGTTATGGCGGCAATAGAAAGCGCTGGAAATAATGAAAATGGATATATTACCTCAGAAAAAAACAGAAAATTTACTGCACCTACTGCAAAAATAATGATTGTTGATGATAATGAAATTAATCTAAAAGTCGCATGTGGGTTAATCAAGCCATTTAAGATTCAGGTGGATACTGCTTTAAGTGGTTTTGAGGCATTAAAACTTATTGAAAATCAGAAATATGACATGATTTTTATGGATCATATGATGCCAGAAATGGATGGAGTAGAGACTGTTAAGAAGATTCGCCAGAAAAACGGGCTGTATTATAAAGAAGTTCCGGTAGTTGCCTTAACTGCCAATGCAGTTCCAGGAGCAAGAGAAATGCTTCTTGAAGAGGGATTTCAGGCTTTTATGTCAAAGCCAATAGATTTATCAGTATTAAAGAGAACTCTTAGAAATTTTTTGCCCGAAGAAAAAATCGAATATTCTTCTTTGGAAGAAGACAAAGTAGTGGAGGATAAAAATTCATCCATCGAAAAGGATAACGAAGAATCTTCAAAACAAGATCCGGGAAAGCAAGAACTTAAAATAGGAGATATAGATTTTGAACAGGGAATTAAATTCTGTGGTTCAAAGGAAAATTTGATGGAAGTGTTAAAACTTCACTTTGAGGATGGGAAAGACAATTATAACAAAATTTCTTCAGCCTTTATGAAAAATGACTGGAAAAATTATGTGATTTATGTTCACGGACTAAAAAGTTCAATGAAAACTGTGGGAATAAACAAACTTTCTGAGTTGGCATTAAATATTGAAATGGCAGGTAAAGCAGAAGATTTTGAATATATTTTGGCAAATCATGAACAGATGCTTGACGAATATTCAAGAATTCTTGATGTATTAGCTGAAATGTTTAATCAGGAGATGCAACAGGAAGAGGATTTATCTGAATATGAAGATTTGTCTGATGAACAAATGAAAGATTACATATCAAAATTTGAAGAGGCTGTTTTTGACTTTGATGAAAATGAAATGAGTGATATTATTCTTGAAATCGGAAATTATAAATTTCATGGACATCTTTTATCTGTGGAGTTAAAGCAGATATATAATAAAATTCAAAATTCCGATTATATGTCAGCATTAGATAAACTTAAACAGAAGGTTGCTAATCTTGAGAAAGAAGGGGAATAGTATGAATGATAATCATGCAGAAAGTATCAGAGAAAAGTTAATAAAAAGACTCGTAAAAATAGGAATAATTCTTTGTATACTTGCTATTATTGAACAAGCTATTCTTTTGCCCCAAAAAGAGAGCTTTATAGGTCTTGGTATATTATTGCTTTGCTTTATTATAGCGTACTTTTTTGCTTATAAAATTAATAAAATCATATGGGCAGAATTTATTGTGGGGGTATCTGCAATATTTCTCGTTTTTCCACTTACATATTTTACTTCAGGTGGCATTCGTGGAGGAGCAACTGTCTGGTTTATCATGGGAATATTCTATGTTATCGGATTGTATGATGGATTTAAGATGTACCTATTTCTTACAATGACTATTGCAACATTTGTTGCTACCTATATTGTAGGCTATTTTCATCCTGAAATGATTATTGAGTTTAAGAATGAAGGTGAGATAATTGCCGATTCTTTATTTGCTGTAATTTTTGTAGGAATTCTTCTCGGGGCAATTACAAAGTTTCAGTTAAAATCATATGATTCGGCGAGAAAATTTGCCCTAAATCAAAGAGATGAGATAGAGGATATAAGTAACAGAAAAAATTCATTTTTTACAAGCATGAGTCACGAGATAAGAACTCCAATTAATTCTATTATTGGATTAAGTGAGATAATATTAAGAGAGGAAAATCTATCTGATGAATTGTTAGAGGATGTTGAAGGAATCCAAAACGAAAGCAAGATGCTACTTGCTATGGTAAATGATATTCTGGATTTATCGAGAATAGAAAATAAAATGATGGAATTAGATACCATAACATATAGCACTGAAGAAATGTTTAGTGATCTTGTTGAGATGTTTAGATATTCAATTGAGGAGAAGAAGCTTGAATTTGTTGTGGAGGTTGACCGTGATATGCCATCCCTGCTAAAAGGGGATTCAAAGCGTATAAAACAGGTTGTGATTAACCTTCTTTCTAATGCTTTAAAATACACAAAAGAGGGAAGTATTATCTTTAGCGTAAAAGCTGATAATCTCGATGATTTAGTGTGCAGAATGACTATTTCGGTAGAAGACACGGGAATAGGAATTAAAACAGAAAATTTTGAACACTTATTTGACTCATTTACAAGTACGGATAATAAAAAAAATATTGAAGGCAGGGGACTTGGTTTATCCATCAGTAAGCAGCTGATTGATTTGATGGATGGAGAGATTACTGTAGACAGTATTTATACAAAGGGTTCTAAATTTACAGTTATTTTATATCAGCCAATAATTGACCATACTCCAATTGGAACTATAGATTTTATGGCTAACAAAAGCAATAAGAGATTGTTGAATCAACAACTTTTAGAGGCACCTGAAGCGAGGATTTTACTTGCGTTTGAAAATGAAAACGACAAAATTGTATGTTCTAAATTATTACGAAATACAAAGCTTATTATTGATAGTGCTAAAAACAAAGAAGAAGTGTTAGAGGCTACTCTTCGAAAATATTATCATATAATACTTATTGATGATTCAATGGTTAAGGGAAATAATGAGGAGCTGATATACGAGGCTGTAAGATTTCAGGAAAATGGCCTTTGTAAAGATACTCCTATGATACTGTTAACAAGTGAAAACAATGAAAATAAGTTTAAAATGAATGAGGAACATTGTTTCTCTGCCCTAATAGAAAAACCTTTTAACGGAATTCAATTAGAATCTACGATTATGGCTTTGTTGCCTGATGAGATGATTGAATACAAGAAATCTGATGCAAACCGAATAATTAAGAGTTGGACTGGAGATACACTGATAAAAAATATTTCAAAGAAGAAGAGGTCTATTATTTCCACGGAATGTGTAAGCGATATTACAGAGGCATATGCTAAACAATTAGGGGTCGAGTTGGTTTATCTATATGTAAATACTCCTGTTGGCCGATTCAAGGATACTATAGAAATGGATGTGGATAATTATGCGGAACTATTGAAAACAGGAGTTACGGATGTATATGCATCTACGATTTCGGTTGAAGATTACCTGGACTTTTTTGCAAGATTATTGACAGAAGCGGAAGAAGTTATACATATATCTTTTGGAAAAGATATGGGAAAAAGTTATGTAAATGCACTTGAGGCAGCAAGATGCTTTGGAAGTGTTACAGTTATTGATTCAGGACATATTGCAAGTGGAATGGGAATTGTTGTAAGCGAGGCAGCTCGTCTTCTTAGTAAAGGCGGTAGTACAAAAGAAGTTTTGGAGTATATTTATGACGTTGAAAAGCGAGTTCAGAGTAAATTTTTATTTGGTAAGCTTGAAAATGTAAGGAAGAACGGATATATTAGTAATCATGTGGGTTTTATTCTTGATATGTTTAATGTACATACAATTTACAAAATGAAAAATAGTAAGATAAAACTTTCAGAAGTTATGATAGGTGATATAGATAAAACCAAAGAAAAGTTTATTATTCAGACTCTTAAACCATTGCGTAAAAAAGAAATTAAACAATTATGGATTTCCTACACAGATACAAGTGTAAAACAGCAGGAGTTTATTGATGGATACATTAAAAATAACATTAAGTGTGATAATGTTATTTTTAGAAAAACATCAGTTACCAATGCTTGCTTTGCAGGACGAAATAGTATTTCTATTGCATATTTAGAAAAATAAAAAGTAAGGGATTGTTATATTATGAATTTATTTGACATTATTACAGCTATTGTTTTTGGAATTGTTGAAGGTATTACAGAATGGTTACCAATTAGTAGTACAGGTCATATGATTTTGTTGAATCAGATTTTGCCACTTGAGATTGGTAAAAATCCTAAAGAATTCTATGAGATGTTTCAGGTAGTAATTCAGTTGGGAGCAATAATGGCAGTTGTAGTTTATTATTGGAAAAAAATCTGGCCATTTTATAATACATCAAAGGATAGTAAAACTTTGATTACTGCAAAATCAGATCCAGCAGTTGGAAAAATAGCATTGTCTATGAATGCTTTCTGGATGTGGGTTAAAATAGTTATTGCATGTATACCGGCAATTGCGTATGGTTTGCTTTTTGATGACAAGGTTACTGAGTTTTTTGGAAAAACACTTCCAAATGGTAAGACTGCAATTGAAGTAGTTGTTGTTGCAGTAATGCTTATTGTGTTGGGAATAATGTTTATTGTAGTAGAATCAAAAAATAACAAGAGACAGGCAAAAGTAAATAGTATTACTGATTTAAGCTATAAGGCAGTAGTGGTTATTGGATTGTGGCAAATGTTGGCAGCAATGCTTCCTGGTACTAGTAGATCAGGAGCAACAATTATGGGCGCAATATTAATTGGTGTATCGAGAGCTACAGCAGCTGAGTTTACATTTTTCCTTGGAATTCCAGTTATGTTTGGAGCCAGCCTTCTCAAAATATTAAAATTTGGTCTGAATTTTACTTTTACAGAGGCTACAATTTTAATTTTAGCTATGGTTGTTGCATTTTTTGTATCCATGGTTGTAATCAGATTTCTTATGGATTACATAAAAAAACACGATTTTAAAATATTTGGATGGTATAGAATCGTACTCGGAGCGATTGTTCTAATTTGCGGAATCGCTGGAGTAATTTAGTTGGAGGAAGAAATGCACGACGAGTTAACAATAAATGATATTAAAAAAATGGAAGAGGAGATAGAATATCGTAAGCTTGTAGTCAGAAAGCAGGCATTAGAAGATGTGAAAGTGGCAAGAGCACAGGGAGATTTGAGCGAAAATTTTGAATATAAAGCTGCAAAGCAGTTTAAGAATCAAAATGAGAGTAGAATTAGATATCTGGAGAAGATGATAAAGACTGCTGTAATTATTTCTGACGAATCCAAACAGGATGAAGTAGGAATGTTTAATACTGTAGATGTTTATTTTGAAGACGAGGATGAGATAGAAACATATAAGATTGTTACTACTGTAAGGGGAAATTCGTTAAAGAATCTCATTAGTAAGGAATCACCATTAGGAGCAGCTATTTTTGGTAAAAAAGTAGGTGACAGATGTGAGGTAAAAGTAAATGATGAATACTCATATTTTGTTGAAATCAGGCGAATAGAAAATACTGTGGATGATGGTAGTGATAGCTTGCGAAAATTTTAGTTGATGTATAATTGGTATGGGAGGAAAATATGATTAAGGTCAACTCATTGGGGAGATTTCAAATTTCTGACGGCGTATCAGTAATAAACGAAAGTAATTTAAGATCTCATATGTTAATAAAGCTATTAATGTTTTTGATTCTTCATAGAGAAAAATCTATTAGTAATGATGAAATATCAAGAGCATTATGGGATGATGCTGAACTTGAAAATTCAGCAGGAGCATTAAAAAATCTTGCATACAGACTTAGAAAAACTCTAAAGGAGGCATACCCGGGACTTGATTTGATTATTACAAGCAGAGGTTCTTATGCTATAAATCCTGAGATAGAAATAGTACTTGATGTTGACGAGTTCAAAAATTTTATTTCTGAAGCGAATTTAGAAAATAATATTGAAATCGCGATTGAGAAATATGAAAGTGCCATTGATGTATATAAAGGAGAATTTTTGGCTAATTTTACAGATATACATTGGGTAACTACTCTTAATACATATTATCATTCAATGTATTTATCCGCAGTCAAAGCTCTAGCTGAGTTGTACAAGAAAGTAAAAAAATATAATAAGTTAGAAGCCTTAGTTACATCTGCTCTTAGATATGAAAATGCTGATGAACAATTATTTTGTTATCAGATCGAAGCTCATATGAGAATGGGGCAGGTAACACATGCATTTGATTCTTATCAGAATGCACGCGAAATAATCGAAAAAGAAATTGGTATCAGACAGACAAATATACTAAATAAAGTGTATGAAGAATTAATTACTATGACAAAAGGTCAAGATTCATACAAAATGTCAGATGTGAAAAAGGATATTACGGAGGAATCTCAGGAGGGAGTGTTTTTTTGTGGATATCCAATCTTTAGAAAAATATATCAGCTTGAAGTAAGAAAGTGCAGTAGAAATAATATTCCAGAGAATCTTTTGCTGCTTACAATAATTACTAAAAAGATTGATTCTTCTGAGGCACATGAGTATTTTGTTAAGCGAGCTATGGAGTCATTAAAGATGACCTTAATGAAATGCCTGAGACTTGGAGACGTGGCAGCAAAATATAGTGATACACAGTATATTATTCTGTTGCCAACCTGTACAAGTGAATTGGCATCTGTTGTTGCTGATAGAATTATTTCGACATTTTACAGAGATTATCCGGCACAGAAAAAAGTTAAAATAGAAACCAATATAGAGGCTCTTTCCCAACGTGGAAGTATTGTTGAAGAGAGTGATTCAATGGATGAAGGCGAGTAATAGATGAGAAGAAGGCTGATTAATAAGATTTGGAATATAGTAACAACAATAATTCTTGTAATAATGGTTCTGTTATTAGCAGTAATGTTTGTTCCAAAGTTTTTCGGAATTGAACCTATGATTGTCCTTAGTGGGAGTATGGAGCCTACTTATCATGTGGGAGCTTTGTTGTACGTAGATAAAGATACTTCTGATATTGAAGTTGGTGATACAATTACCTTTTATAGTGATAAGGAAAAGCAAATTCTTGTTACACACAGGGTGGTGGAAATTGACTACACACAAATGATTTATTATACCCAGGGAGACGCGAATCTGGTGAGGGATATTAATCCTGTTTCAAAGGGGGACATTTTGGGAACACCATTATTTAGTATTCCAAATCTTGGCTATCTTGCAGATAAATTAAGTCATACTTCAGGGAAAATAATATATATAATATGTATTGTGTTTGTAACGATTTTACTATTTTGGGGAGACTATCTGTGGTCATCAGATAAGAAGAAAGATTCATAAAAACAGTACAGGAATTCTGTACTGTTTTTTTAGTAAATTTTGACAGTTTGTGGTATAATTGTACTATAAATTTACTGGCGGGGGATAATATGGAAAAAATATTAAAAAGTATAGGATTATTATTATTGATTGCATTGTTTGCACTATGTGTTCCGTTTATGATTCCTAAATTAATGGGATATGAAATGCTTGAAATAAAATCAGAAAGCATGAAACCGGAAATACCTAGTGGAAGCTTGATTTTTGTTGATAAAGTTGATGCGGCGGAAATCTTTGAAGATGATGTTATTTCTTTTTACGAGGAAGGTAATGACAAAAATATTGTTACTCACAGAGTAATAGAGATTGACGAGGAAAATAAGGCTTTTGTCACAAAGGGTGACGCTAATAGTAAACAGGATGAAAAGACAGTAAGTTATGATAAATTAATTGGAAAAGAAGTATTCTGCATAAAAAATGGTGCATCATTAAGTAAGTTTATCAATAGCATATGGGGTAAAATTGTTGCCGCAGTAATGCTCTTTCTAATTATTGTTTGTTGGGTATATAGCAATATATTAATAGAGCGAAAATATAAGAAACAACTTTCTGAATATGAGAATGAAGATATTTCTGATGATTCAGATGATTCAAAGAAAAAGCCAAAAAGAGGTAGAGGCTTTGGCTCAGATGCATTAGTTATAATCGGTTTGGCGCTGGTTGTTTTTTCGGGATATAATCTTTTTATGATTTTTTCAGATTACAAGGCATCAGATGATTTGTACGAGGAAATACAGGAAGAATGTGTAGTTGAAGCGGAAGAAATCAAGCCTGAGACACCTTGGTATGAACAGTTAACAGTTGATTTTACTGAACTAAAGAACAAAAATAAAGATGTTGTGGGATGGATTTATTTTGAAAATGAAAATATTAGTTATCCAATTATGTATTCAGGAGATGATACATATTATTTGAGACGAACTTTTGATGGTAGCAGTGCTACTGCAGGTTCAATTTTCTTAGAGGGAGAAAATAATCCGGATTTTAATGATTATCACTCTATTATTTATGGACATAATATGAAAAATCTTTCTATGTTCGGAAAGCTAAAGTATTATAACAGAGATGATGAGTATTATAAAGACCATCAGTATTTTCAGGTTTTTGTTGATGGAGCAGTCTATAGATATCAGATTTTTTCCTATGAGACTATAGATGAATCAAGTAGTGAATATACAGTTGGTTTTTCAGCTGATGATAAATTTGGGGAGTTTGTTGCACAAATGGCAGCCGACTCCATGAAGGATACTGGAATAGTACCAACGAAGGATGATAAGATAGTTACACTTTCTACATGCTCGACAAGTGGAGATGCATATAGATTTGTTGTACATGGGGTAAAAATCGACGAACATAAATACTAAAGGAGAAATAATGGGTAAACAACAGATGCTAAACAAAAAACTGTCTGATTTAATGAAGGCAACTTCTCAGGGGAAAATCAAATGGGAGGTTAATGTTTCTACTACAGAATATAATGATAAAAAGCAGATTATTACTGAAAATAATGAAGAGTGGACTGTTGATGAGATTTATGTTTCATATAAGTGTGAGTATCAGGGAGAGGAATTTCTGCTTATTTCATATGAGATGATTCATAGTTGTGGTGATAAAAAGCAAAGTACAAATCTTATTTTTCTTCCACCGCTAGGAATTCGTTATTTTGATTTAGCTACACTTTTGCCATATACAGTTGAAGCTGACAATATGCTTACATATGAAGTGCATTCACTTTGGGTTATGCTTCTTGATATGTTTAAACAGAAAAATGATCTTGTGAAATTAGATATTGATGAGAGGGAGCTTGTAATAGAGGAGTAACGAAAGGATAAAATGATGGACAACAAAGAAAGAATATTGGAAGCCACAATTAGTGTGTTCAATAAAAAAGGGCTTAAATTTACAATGGATGATATTGCTTCAGAATTATCAATGAGTAAAAAAACAATTTATACAGTTTTTAGAGATAAGGAATCTCTTTTTTTCAGTATGGTTGATTACTGCTTTGGGAAAATAGCAGACGATAAAGATGCAGTTCTGCATGATGATTCATTGTCGACAGTAGAAAAACTTAGAAAGGTTCTATGTGTATTACCAGAGGAATATAAGGAAATAGATATCTCTAAATTGTATTTACTGAAGGATAAATATCCTAAGACATATTTTAAAGTTCAGGAACGTCTTGAAAATGGCTGGGAAGGAATATTATTACTTATTGAAAAAGGAATTGCAGAGGGGACAATAAGACCAATTAAACCTATTATTGTTAAATCAATGATGGAAGCAACTATTGAACATTTTTTCCAACGGGATATTCTTGTAGCAAATGGGGTTTCGTACAATGATGCTTTAGAGGAAATGGTTGAAATCTTTATCAATGGCATTGCAGTAAAATAAGAATACTGGAGGAAAAGGTAATGAAGTTAAAGATTAAACATATGGCAGCGTTTGGATTCGGTGCATTCGGAAAAGACATGGTATATATGCTTATAGCATCATACCTGATGTATTACTATAACATTGTATTGGGTATGAGTAGTGTATTTATTGGTACAGTTATGATGATTGCCAGAGTGTTTGATGCTTTCAATGATCCGTTTATGGGCATTATTGTTGCAAAGACAAAAACAAAATGGGGTAAATTCAGACCTTGGATATTTGCGGGAACGGTATTAAATGCATTTACAATATATGCGTTGTATGCGACACCTGAATCAATATCAGCCTCATCTCGGAAGGTATGGTTAGTAGTCTTTTATTTAGCGTGGGGAATTACATATACTCTTATGGATATTCCATTTTGGTCTATGATTCCTGCAATTACAAAACCTGGAAAAGACAGAGAAGTTTTATCTGCTACAGCAAGAACTTGTTCTGGTATAGGTGCTGCATTGCCAACTGTTCTTACAATGACTTTGGTTCCATTGTTAAGCTCCAGTACGGTTATTGCTGATTTTAGAATTGGATTTAAATGGTGGGCTTTAATTGTTGCAGTCATTTTTCTGATATCTGAAACTGTATTTGTACTTGTTGTCCCAGAAAAGACAATAGAGGCTGATACTCCTTCAACTAAAATTCGAGATATGATAAAATCATTGTTTTCAAATGATCAGGCGTTGGTAGTAGCTATTTCAATTATTTTTGTATACACATCAATAAATCTTTGCGGAAATTTTATTCTCTATTTTTTCCAGTTTGATGTTGGAAGTGAAGTGGCATATTCTATTTTTGCAGCTGTTGCATTTGTTGCACAGGTTATTATAATGATTTGTACGCCTTTCCTTAGAATGATTTTTTCTAAGAGAAAACTTTTTATTGCGGGATTTACTATTCAGATTTTGGGATATGTATTAATTCTTATTATGTTTTTTACAAAAATATATTCTCCTAAAGTATGGCCGATCTTGTGTATTCCAGGCGCAATAATATATTTGGGATATGGATTGTTGAATGTAATTCTTACAATATTTCTTTCTGATACAGTAGATTATGGACAGTTTAAAAATGGAACAAGAGAGGAGTCTGTAATTTTTTCTATACAGACATTTACAGTAAAGCTTTCAGCTGGATTTGCAATATTTACAGCCGGAATAATTCTTGATTTCATTAATTTTAACACTGAGGTTGAGGTTCAATCTACAGCAACATTGGAACAGCTTAGACTTTGGATGACAATTCCGTCTGCTATTTTATTAATTCTGGGGTTATTGTTTTTTGCAAAAAAATATATTCTTGATGAGAGTAAGATGGATAAAATTAAAAATGAATTAGAAAAAAATCAATAGTTTTTGGAGAATGATATGATTAGACAGTTGGGTAAGGTTTTTGTATTAGATACTGAGAATACTACATATGTATTTAAGATTCTTCCAACAGGGCAACCTGAGCATTTGTACTATGGTACGAAAATATTTATTGACAGGGAAGAAGATGCAGAGGTTTTGGTTGAAAAGCATGCATTTGCACCGGGAAATACGAATATTTATGATCAGGACCATCCACAGTATTCATTAGAGGACATGAGGCTTGAAATGTCATCTTATGGAAAGGGAGATATCAGGGAGCCTTTCATTGAGATTGTTCATGCTGATGGTGGAATGACAGATGATTTTATTTTTCATTCAGCAGAAATCAAATCAGGAAAGCAGGCTCTTTTGACGTTACCATCTTCTTATGATGAGAATATGAAGGTGGACGAACTAACGGTATTTCTAAAGGATAACAGTTATGGTCTGATTTTAGAACTTCATTATAGTGTCTTTGAAGGAAGAGATGTAATTGTTAGAAGCTCAAAGCTAGTTAATACAAGTGAGAAAACTATAAAGTTAAAAAGGCTCATGAGTACTCAGTTGGATTTTGAGACAAATGACTATGTATTTACCACATTTAATGGTGCATGGGCCAATGAGATGAATAGAAATGATATTCCTGTCATTGCTGGAAAACATGCAAATTCTTCTTATACAGGTACGTCATCCAATAGAGCAAATCCATTTGTAACGCTTTCAAAAGCTACCACAACAGAGGATTGCGGTTTATGTTATGGAATAAATCTTGTCTATAGTGGTAATCATTATGAAGCATGTGAGGTTAATTCCTATGGAAAAATGAGATTTGTAGCTGGAATCAATCCACAGTCATTTGGTTTTATGCTAGACTCAAATGAAACTTTTGAGGCGCCTGAAGCTGTTATGACTGTATCTGATAAAGGCTTTAATGGAATGAGTCAGAATATGCATCATTTTGTGAAGGAATGTATTGTTCGTGGATCATGGAAAAATAAAATCAGACCAGTATTGTTAAATAGTTGGGAGGCTGCGTACTTTGACATCAATGAGAGTAAATTACTTAAACTTGCTAAGGCTGCAAAAGATGTTGGAATAGAGCTTTTTGTAATGGATGACGGCTGGTTTGGAACAAGGGATGATGACAAACAGTCCCTTGGAGACTGGTTTGTAAACAAAAAGAAAATTCCAAGTGGTATTGATGGATTATGCAAAAAAATAAATAATCTTGGCTTGGATTTTGGAATCTGGGTTGAACCAGAGATGGTAAATGTGAATTCTGAACTATACAGAGCTCATCCGGAATGGGCAATGGCAATACCTGGAAAACCTCATACAGAAGGCAGAAATCAGAGAATGTTGGATTTGGCAAATCCTGAGGTTGTTGAATACATGACCAATGCTATGGCCCAGATATTTAGCAGTGCTAATATTTCATATGTGAAATGGGATATGAACAGAATTATCTCAGATTATTATTCACCATATCTGCCATCGGACAGACAGTGTGAGACTGCACACAGATATGTTATGGGACTGTATAAAATGATGGATTCTCTTACAAAGCAGTTCCCGGAAATATTATTTGAAGGGTGTGCTTCAGGGGGGAACAGATTTGATTTAGGAATTCTATCATATTTCCCACAAATCTGGGCTAGTGATGATACGGATGCAGTTTATCGTGTAAATGGTATGACAGGATATAGTTATGGTTATCCAATGTCCACTGTTTCAGCACATGTATCTGCTTGTCCTAATCATCAAACACTTAGGACGACACCGCTAATTACTCGATTTAATGTATCAGCTTTTGGCGTATGTGGCTATGAGTGTAATCTATGTGATATGTCAAAGGATGATTTGGAGGAAATTAAGGAGCAGATAGAGATATATAAGCGTTGGAGAGATGTGCTGTTATTTGGCGATTTTTACAGAGGCAGAAATGACAATATACATGAGTGTACATGCGTAAGTTCCGATAAGACAAGAGCTGTTGGAATGATTATGCAGGAATTAGTTTCTCCAAATACTCAGTTTGAACAGTATTTTGCCAAGGGCCTTGATAAAAAGAAACGATATTCATTCTCTAATAGGGATTTGAAATATAATGTGAAGGAATTTGGAGATTTGGTTAATACTGCTTCTCCAATTCACATAAAACAGGATTCTCTGCTTCACAATATTGTTGCAAAATTTGTGTCTATGCCAGGTGAGAAAGAAAATTATTCCGCTTCAGGTTCTGTTCTTATGGCTGGAGTAAAATTAAAGCAGGCCTTTTCTTCAACAGGATACGATGAGAATACGAGATATTTTCAAGATTTTTGTTCAAGAATGTATTTTATGGAGCAGGAAATTGAATAGCAATGTAAAGGTTGGTTTTTATGGAGAAGAGAAAATCATATGCTGTAATTACAGGTGCAAGCTCTGGGCTGGGAGTTGAATTTGCCAGAAGATTATCAGCTGAGGGCTTTAATATAATATTAGTTGCCAGAAGAAAAGAAAGACTAGAGGCATTAGCAAAAGAGTTAGATGTTATTGGTACAAAAACAATTGTTTTTTCAGCGGATTTGTCTGATTTATCCCAGTGTAGGAAATTAGTGGAATTTATTTCAGACAAAAGGATTGCAATTTTTATCAATAACGCAGGCTTTGGAATCTGTGGTAGCTTTTTAGAGACTGATAATGAAAAAGAATTGTCTATGATAGATGTAAATGTTAAAGCTGTTCATTATCTTACCAAAGAAGTTCTGGCTATGATGAATCGTAGGGATTATGGATATATATTAAACGTTGCTAGTTCAGCTGGATTGATTTCAGCTGGTCCTTATATGTCAACGTACTATGCTACAAAATCGTATGTTACCAGTCTTACAAGAGGCATTGCAGAGGAACTGAGACAGAAACAGAGTAAGGTATATGTGGGATGCCTGTGTCCTGGTCCTGTAGATACTGAGTTTGATGATGTGGCAGATGTGAAGTTTTCTCTAAAAGGTATATCTGCAAGCTACTGCGCAAATTATGCAATTGATAAAATGAAAAAGAAAAAGATTGTTATAATTCCAACTTTGTCAATAAAGGCGGTTTCCCTTTTTTCCAGGTTTCTTCCGCAAAAAATTTGTATAAGGATGGTTTCACACCAGCAGAAAAAGAAATTTGAATAAAATAATTTTGGGCAAGGAATAAAAATTGGGGGTTGACACTGATGTGCTAAAGCGATAGAATTTACCATAAATAAATAATTCAAAATCAATGAGCGAAAGTAGTACAGCATATGATTTCTCACAGAGAGTCAGCGTTGGTGGGAGTTGACAGAATAGTATGTATGGAATGGATTCGTTAGATGCGAAGTGAATTACAGTAGCGGAGCCGTAATCCCACGTTACAGGGAACAGATATCGAAATTTTTATTTCCGTATCGATGAGGTTATATTTTATAACGAAAATGGGTGGTACCACGATATATTCGTCCCAGATAGATTTTTATCTATCTGGGATTTTTTAATGTCAAAGTCAACATCTAATTTTACGCTCCTTAATTAATTTAAAAAGTGAGGACAGAATATGAGAAGATTAAAGGTTTACAAAAAAACAGTTAGTATTGTTAATGAAACTGCGACTTCAATGTATGAAAACGTTGTTGGAACAAAGAAAGGTTTTTTGCTGGAAAGCTATGATAAGAATTATGATCGTTATACTTTTTTTGGGGCAGAACCGGATGAGATTATTTCTTCAAGAGGAAATTCGCTTGTAATTACAAAAAGCGATGGAACTGAGGAAGTACGGCAAGGAAATCCCCTTGATAGATTAAAGGAATACTACAGTGAGTTTGATATTGTAAAAGACAATGAGGAATTGACATTTTCAGGTGGATTAGTTGGAAATCTTGGATATGATTTTATCAGATACTCAGAGGTTCTTCCTGATGATAATCCTGATGAAATCGGAGTAGAAACAATTCAGATGATGCTTATGACTAAATTTATTATGGTTGACCATGTGGCTGAAACGCTTACTGCAATTGTTTTGGATGAAGAAAGTGAAGCTGGTAAAGCAAATGCACTTGCATTAGCAGATGAACTAATATCAAAGGCAAGAGAACCAAAGAAGGGTGATGATAACAAAAAGTTTGTTCATGATGGTGTCATTGTAAAACAGTCAGATTTACTTTCAGAATATACTAATAAAGTAAATAAAATTAAACAATACATAAAAGAAGGTCATATTTTTCAAACTGTTTTGTCGCAGAGATGGACAATTAATACAAAACAGACTGGTTTTGACCTATATAAAGAATTAAGAGAATTAAATCCTTCACCTTACTTATACTATTTCAATTTTGGTGAATTTGAGGTTATAGGAAGTTCTCCTGAGATGCTTGTAAAACAGCAGGGAAATAAAGTATATACCTGTCCTATAGCAGGTACCAGAAGAAGAGGTGCTGATGCTGAGGAAGATGCTTTGCTAAAAGATGAACTCTTAAGAGATGAAAAGGAGAGAGCAGAGCATGTAATGTTAGTTGATTTGGCTAGAAATGATATGGGGCGTATATGTGAATTTGGAACTATAAAGGTAACACAATTTATGGAAGTTACCAACTACTCACATGTAATGCATATTGTGTCAATGGTTGAGGGTCGTAAAAAAGGAGAGTTTCATCCATTTGACTTGGTTTCTTCTTTTTTACCAGCTGGAACACTTAGTGGAGCTCCTAAAATCAGAGCAATGGAGATAATCGATGAACTAGAAACTGTAAGAAGAGGTTTATACGGTGGAGCAACCGGATATATTGATTTCTCTGGTGATATGGATTTCTGTATTACAATCAGAACAATGATTAAAAAGGGTGAGAATGTTTATCTTCAGGCCGGTGCTGGAATTGTTGCCGATTCTGTTCCAGAAAATGAATATCAGGAATGTTGCAACAAAGTAATGGCACTTGCTAAGACTCTTGTAGAGGAGGAGAACTTATGATTTTACTTATAGATAATTATGATTCCTTTACTTACAACCTTTATCAGTATATAGGAATATTTAATCCTGATATAAAAGTTGTGAGAAATGACAAGATTACAATAGATGAGATAAAAAAACTTAATCCGGACAGAATTATTCTTTCTCCAGGACCAAAGAATCCCAAGGAAGCAGGAATTTGTTTGGATGTAGTAAAAGAATTTACTGGTAAAAAACCGATTCTTGGAATTTGTCTTGGACATCAGTGTATCGGTGAAGCTTTAGGTGGAACTGTTTCATATGCAAAAGCATTATTTCATGGAAAACAGTCAACAATTGAGCATGATGGTACAAGTGTATTTGAGGGCATAGATTCACCTATTAAAGTAGCCAGATATCATTCTTTAGCTGTAATGGAAGAAGATTTACCTGATTGCCTAAGAGTATTGGCTAGAACTGAGGATGGTGAGATTATGGCGATGAAACATAAAGATTATCCAGTTATTGGATTACAGTTTCATCCGGAGTCAATTTATACAGAGCATGGAAAAAGAATAATTGAAAACTTTATTAATTGTTAAAATTAGAAAATATTGTTGATAGAGTTTTGGAGGATTTATGATTTTAGACGATATTGTAGAGGATAAGAAAAAAAGACTTCCGGTTCATAAGCAAAATATTTCATTAGCCAGAATGAAGATTCTTGCAGATGAAGCTCAAAAGGTCGTAGAGCATACATTTTATGAGAATCTTAGTAAGGGTGGTATCTCAATTATCGGAGAGTTTAAAAAGGCTTCTCCTTCACTTGGAAATATTAAAAGTAAAATTGATTTATTGTCAAGAATTGATGAATATAATGATTCGGTTGACTGTATATCATGTCTTACAGAAGAAGATCATTTTAATGGCAACAATGAGTATTTAAAGCAAATTAGACAAAAATCTCTTCTACCAATTATTAGAAAGGATTTTATGATTGATGAGTACCAGTTTTATGAGGCAAAAGCAATTGGTGCCGATGCTGTTCTTCTCATTACTACAATTCTTGATGATACACAGATGAGAGATTTTTATCAGCTCTCAAGGGAACTTGATTTAGATGTTCTTGTTGAGACGCATGATGAATATGAGATTGAAAGAGCATTAAAAATTGACCCTCGTATTATTGGTGTAAATAATAGAAATTTAAAGGACTTTTCAATCACATTGGATACGACAAAGAGACTTAGGAAGTACATTCCAGATGATAAGGTTTTTGTTTCTGAGAGTGGTATCATGAACGACGATGATGTTGCCTTTTTAAAGGATGTGGGAGTCGATGGATTTTTGATTGGAAGAGCTTTTATGGAAGCTGAGAAACCGAGAGAGTTGGCGAAAAAATGGAAAATGATGTAAAGATAAAGATTTGCGGAATTACTAATCTAGATGATGTGTCCTATCTGAATGAATATAAACCGGATTTTGCAGGTTTTGTGATTTTTCAAAAGAGTAAGCGATATGTTTCAGTAGAAAAGGCATCAGAGTTGATGAAAGGTCTGGATAAATCAATAAAAAGAGTAGCTGTAACAGTTTCTCCTGATATTAATTTAGTAGGAGAGATTGAAAGTGCTGGTTTTGATATTATTCAGATTCATGGCAAGATAGATGAGCCGGTTATTGAACAAATTAAGCTTCCTATCTGGTACGCGTACAATATTTCTGATTCTAATGATTTAGAGCAGCTTTCATTTATTGACAGGATAGATGCAATTGTGGTTGACAGTGAAAAATATGGAAGTGGAAAGACCTTTGATTGGAGTGTAAATCTGGATAGTATAAATAAACCTTTAGTCCTTGCTGGTGGATTGAATATGGAAAATGTTAAAAGTGGAATAAATATTTTTTCTCCATATGCAGTTGATGTGAGTTCAGGTGTGGAAGGAGATTATGCAGAAGGTAAATCTGGAAAAGATAAAGAAAAAATAAGAACTTTTATAGAAAGGGTTAGAACCAATGAATAAGAAAGCATATTATGGTAAATTTGGTGGACAGTATGTTGCTGAGTCGCTAATGAACACATTAGATGAAGTAGATAAGGCATTTGAAGAGGCAATAAATGATCCTGAGTTTATAAAACAGTATCATTATTATTTAAAGCAGTATGTAGGACGTGAAACTCCTTTATATTTCGCTGAGAGATTATCAGAAAAATATGGTACAAAAATTTATCTTAAGAGAGAGGATTTAAACCATACAGGTGCCCATAAAATTAACAATGTAATTGGTCAGATTCTTCTTGCAAAACGTATGGGTAAGACAAAGGTTATTGCAGAGACAGGAGCTGGACAGCATGGTGTTGCTACTGCAACGGGAGCAGCTCTTTTCAATATGGAATGCACTGTTTTTATGGGGAAAGAGGATATTCAAAGACAGGCTCTTAATGTAATGAGAATGGAAATGCTTGGTGCAAAAGTGGTATCTGTTGAATCTGGAAGTAACACATTAAAGGATGCAACTAATGAGGCAATAAGAACATGGGCAAAAACTGCTGAGGACACATTTTATGTAATTGGTTCTGCAGTTGGTCCATATCCATACCCAAAAATGGTAAAAGAATTTCAGGCTGTTATTTCAAGAGAAGCTAAGAGACAGCACATGGAGGTAGAGGGAAAACTTCCTGATACAGTTATTGCCTGTGTAGGAGGAGGTTCAAATTCTATCGGTATGTTTGCAGATTTTATTGATGAAGAAGGTGTTGAACTTATTGGAGTAGAAGCTGCAGGAAAGGGTATTGATACAGGAGAACATGCTTCTGCAATGGCGCTTGGTGCACCTGGTGTTTTACATGGAATGAAATCATATCTTCTTCAGGATGAAGATGGAAACGTGCAGCTTGCTCATTCAATATCAGCTGGACTTGATTATCCGGGTGTTGGACCAGAACATGCATACCTAAAGGATAGTGGAAGAGCAAAATATGTTTCTATTACTGATGTGGAAGCAATGGATGCACTTATGGAACTTACACAGTTGGAGGGAATTATCCCTGCAATTGAAAGCGCACATGCTATGGCATATGTATTTAAAAAAGCAAAAGAGATGACAAAAGATCAGTCGATTGTAGTGTGTCTTTCTGGAAGAGGAGATAAGGATGTTCACACAATCTCAGATTATCTTGCAGGAAAAGGATACTTAAATTAGGAGGAGAGTTAGCATGAATCGTATAGAAGAAAAATTAAAATTACTACAGGAAAAGAACGAGAAAGCTTTTGTTACATATGTTACAGCAGGTCTTCCTAATCTTGACAAGACAAAAGAAATAGTAAAGGCTTGTGAAAAGGGTGGAGTAGACGTACTTGAGCTTGGAATTCCGTTTTCAGATCCGATAGCTGATGGACCTGTTATACAGCAGGCTTCCTATGAGGCTATATTAAATGGTGCTTCACTTAAAAAGATTTTTGTGAAACTAAAAGAGCTTAGAGATGAGGGAGTTGAACTTCCAATTGTATTTATGATGTATTACAACACGGTATTACATTATGGGGTTGAAGAATTTGTAAAGAAGTGTAATGAAGTAGGAGTAGATGGTCTTATTATTCCTGATTTGCCTTTTGAAGAACAGGATGAGATTGCTGATGCATTATCAAAGAGTGATAGTACTATTTTATTACAGTTGGTTTCACCTGTATCAAAGCAGAGAATTCCAATGATTTTAGAAAATGCGAGAGGTTTTGTCTACTGTGTATCTTCAATGGGAGTAACAGGTCAGGCAGGAAGCTTCCATAAAGAAATAGAATCATATTTAAAAGAAGTAAAAGCAGTTTCAAAGATTCCTGTAATGATGGGATTTGGAATTAGTGAAGCATCTGATGTTGCGCCTATGAAGGATACAATTGATGGGGCGATTGTTGGTTCACATTTTATAAAGTTATTAAGAGAAAATAATTTCGAAGCTTCTGCTGCAGAGGAATATTGTAGGACATTTAAAACACAGTTAAATCGATTATAAGATAGGATTATTTTTTTTGAAGAAAAGGAGAGGTAAGAAAATGATTAAAGAAGCTATAATTAAAATTGTATGTAAAGAAGATTTGTCATATGATGAAGCTTATACTGTAATGAATGAAATTATGAGCGGAGAGACAACTCCAACACAGAATGCGGCTTTTCTTGCAGCGTTGTCAACTAAGAGTACAAAATCGGAAACAATCGATGAAATTGGCGGCTGTGCAACGGCGATGAGAGAACATGCATTATCTGTTGATGGTGGCGACAGAGATACATTTGAAATTGTAGGTACAGGTGGAGATGGAGCGCAAAGCTTTAATGTGTCAACAACTTCAGCATTTGTTGCTGCGGCAGGCGGAATGCTTGTTTCAAAGCATGGAAATCGCGCAGCTTCTTCAAAATCTGGAACTGCAGATTGTTTGGAAAGTTTGGGGGCGAATATTAATATCGAACCTGAAAAATGTGTTGATTTACTTGATAAAACAGGTTTTTGTTTCTTTTTTGCTCAGAAATACCATTCATCAATGAAATATGTTGGACCAATTAGAAAAGAGCTTGGTTTTAGAACAGTATTTAATATTTTAGGACCTCTTACTAATCCTATTAAGCCAAAGAGACAACTTCTGGGAGTGTATGATGAGAGTTTGGTTGAGCCACTTGCAAGAGTACTTTTCAATCTTGGTGTTAAAAGAGGAATGGTTGTATTTGGAAAAGAAAAGCTTGACGAGATAACTGCTGTAGGACCAACAAAGGTATGTGAATTTAATAATGGAACATACAAGGTTTATGAAATTACTCCAGAAGATTTCGGATTTGAAAGATGTAAAAAAGAAGATCTTGTTGGCGGAACCCCAGAGGAAAATGCTCAGATTACAAGGGATATATTAAGTGGAAAAGAGCAAGGGGCAAAGAGAAATACAGTTCTTATGAATGCTGGAGCTGCCCTTTATATTGGCGATAAAGCTAAAACGCTTGAGGAAGGCGTAAGACTTGCTGCTGAACTAATAGATAGTGGAAAAGCATTGGAAAAACTTAATAAGTTTGTTGAGGAATCTAATAAATAAAATTTGCTTCTATATATTTTCATTTTTTATGAGAATATATAGAAGTTTTTATGTATATAAAGAAATTTTTTGGGAAATGACTAAAATTTGTACAATAATTTGGTGATTTGACATATTTACAACATACAAAAAAGTTTATATAATATTTACGAAAATAAACGAAAATGGGGTAGGATATGGAATTAGGAGCAAATTATACTAGAGAATATACTGAATTTGCAGTGTTTTCACCAATTGCAGATACTGTAAATGTATGCCTTTATGAAAAAGGAAATGGTGGAACCTGTTTTAAAAAAATTGAAATGGAAAAAACAGATTCTAATGAGTCAGATGTGTTTTTTTGTAAGGTTAATGGTGATTTAGACGGCGTTTACTATACATATGAGATTTGTGCAGATAAGAAGTCACATGAGTCTCATGATCCATACGCAAGAGCAGCTGGCGTAAATGGAAGCCGTTCTATGGTAATTGATTTATCAAAAACAAATCCGGATGGCTTTTTGGATGAAAAACGTCCTGTTTTAGAAAATAAAACAGATATGATAGTTTCAGAGATTTCGGTTTTGGATATATCATCAGATAAAAGTGCAAATTCAAAATATCCTGGAAAGTATAAAGCTTTTAAAGAAGACAATATTCTTGATTATTTCAAGGATTTAAAAGTAACACATTTACAGATTATGCCTTCATATGATTTTGGAAGCATTGATGAGAGTGAACCGGAAAAGGAACAGTACAACTGGGGGTATGATCCATATAACTATAATGTTCCTGAAGGATCTTTTTCAACGGATCCATTTAATGGAGAGGTTAGGGTAAAAGAGTTCAAAGAGATGATTCAGGCTATTCATAGTGCTGGTTATGGAGTCATTATGGATGTGGTTTATAATCATACATATGATGTGTTTGGAAGTTGTTTTTATAAAACTTCAGGAGATTATTTCTATAGAAAAGATGGAGATAGATATTCTGATGCATCTGCATGTGGAAATGAGATTGCATCAGAAAGACCATATGTTAGAAAGTATATAATTGATTCTCTTTTATATTGGGAAAAGGAATATCATATTGATGGGTTCAGATTCGATTTGATGGGTGTTTTGGATATTGAGACAATGAATTTAGCCGCAGAAGCATTAAAGAAAGTAAATCCTAATATAATTTTGTATGGGGAAGGCTGGACTGGTGCAGACAGTGTGCT
Organism: Agathobacter sp.; assembly: GCA_045122195.1. Lineage (GTDB taxonomy): Bacteria > Bacillota > Clostridia > Lachnospirales > Lachnospiraceae > Roseburia. The sequence continues at coordinate 58,808 of JBGVHH010000098.1, read as the reverse complement.
TCCATTTGAAAAAAGAGCAATGAAAGTAAATGCTCCTCAAATGATGGAATTTGGAATGTTTTCAGATGATATAAGGGATGCTGTTAAGGGTCATGTTTTCGAACTTGAACGTCTGGGCTTTGCAAACGGAGCTGAAAATATGGAAGAGAAAATTCGTGAGGTTGTTGTTGGAAGCGAATGGGCTAAAGAGCCATATCAGTCAATTAATTATCTTTCGTGCCATGATAACAATACTTTATGGGACAGACTATATGTTTCTAGTCCTGATGCTTCAGAAAAAGAAAGGTTGCGTATGAACAAGCTTGCTGCATCGATTCTTTTTACAGCTCAGGGAATTCCGTTTTTTCTGATGGGAGAGGAGTTTGCAAGAACAAAGCCAATTGAGGGAACAAATGAGGTTTCTGAGAATAGCTTTAATTTGCCTTTGTATACTAATAGTATCAAGTATGACAGATCCAAAGAATTTCATGAATTAAGAGAATATTACAAGGGACTTATGGAACTTAGAACTGCTCATAGAGGTTTTAAATTAACAACATCAAAAGAAATTAAAGATGCAGTTAATTTTTATGAAATTGAACAGAAAAGGGTAGTAAGCTATATTATCCGTACAAAAAATGAGGATATTTTTGTAGTATACAATGCTTCGGATAAAGAGTATGAAACAAAACTACCAGATGGTAGAAGCTGGAATGTTTTTGTTGATGATAAAAAGGCTGGCAACAAGAGTCTTTACGCAATAAATAACCAGGCAAAAATACCTGCCGTATCATGCCTGGTTGCAATTGCTCATAATTAATGTGTTGATTTGTTAATGTAGTTTGTTTTGTATTTTGAATATACAATTTTTTGGCTTCTATATAATCCGAAATATCCGGAAAGCATATAGCTAAATGAAATAGCCAGAAGAAAGTATGGCATTCCATCGTAGCCAAACAGTTCAAAGCTGATTAGCAATGATGATATTGGGCTGTTGGTTACACCACAGAACACGGAGGTCATACCGACTGCTGCGCAAAGTGTTGGAGAAAAGTTTATCAGGCTTCCAAAGAGGCATCCAAATGCGGCTCCAATACAAAAAGATGGAACAATTTCACCACCTTTAAAACCGGCACCGATTGTAACAGCAGTAAACAGCAATTTAATAATAAATGCTTGTGGTATGACATTACCTTTTATACTTTCTTCGATAATATTCATACCAGTGCCGTTGTAAGTCTGGTTTCCAACCAGGGTGGTAAGAATAATTATAATGCAACCGCCTGTAAAGACTCTTAGATATTTGTTGTGAAAATACTTTTTGTAAAGAGATTCAAAAGAGTGGAGAGCTATACAAAAAACAATACTTACAAGTGCACATAGTACAGCAAGTCCTGATATTTTAATCGCAGGTAATATTCCAAATTTTGGTATATCAACAATTGGGAAAAACTCATTAGTTACATTAAATGAATCTGCTATACCGTGAGCGATTAGCGAACTTATTACACATGGCACTAAAGCTGTATAGTACATCACGCCAACGCTTATCATCTCCATTGAGAATATGGCGGCAGCCATTGGAGTACCAAATAGAGCAGAAAAAGCAGCACTCATTCCACACATAATCATTACATGCTTGTCCTTTTCATCAAAATGAAAAAGACGGCCAATAGAATTACCTATGCTTCCACCCATTTGAAGAGCTGCACCTTCACGACCAGCGGAACCACCTAACAAGTGAGTTACAATGGTTGAAAAAAATATAAGTGGAGCCATTCTAAGTGGAAGTTTATCGCCAGAATGAATTGCTGAGATTACCAGGTTGGTACCGGTATCATCATCATTTTTTAATAGATGGTATGCTCCTACAATTAATAGTCCGCCAAGTGGCAAGAAAAATAATAGCCATGGATATTTCATTCGGTAGTCGGTGGCGAGTTTTAGACAAAAATAAAAAGCAGTACCACACGAACCAACAATAATACCTACAAGTATTGAAAAGATAACCCATTTAAATGATACGACAGTTCTTTGAACATTGTGTCGTAGCTTGTGTTTGATAACATCGTTCATAATTACACCTCAACTTTTATTGATTTGATAGTATCATTAAGAAAATAAATTTACAAGTTGTTGGCTTAAATAATGGATGTTATAATATAAATAGATTAACCTACAGGGAGGAAATATAATGAGAACTAGCGGTGTTTTAATGCCAATATCATCATTGCCATCACCATACGGAATTGGTACTATGGGAAAGGATGCAAGACGTTTTGTTGACTTTTTGGAAAAGGGGGGACAGAAGTACTGGCAGATACTTCCAATTTGTCCAACCAGTTTTGGAGACTCTCCATATCAGTCATTCTCTAGCTTTGCAGGAAATCCTTATTTTATTGATTTGGATATTCTTTGTTCAGAAAAGCTTTTGAAAAAAGAAGAGTGTCTCTCATATGATTGGGGAAAGAAAGCAAATACTGTTGATTATGGAATCATGTATCAGAACAGATATGCTTTGTTAAAGAAAGCTTATGACCGTTTTATGAAGAAAACTCCTGCAGATTATGAAAAGTTCTGCAAGGACGAGGGTGATTGGTTAGATGAATATGCTACATTTATGGCAATTAAAAATGAAAACAATGGTGTAGCATGGTCTGAGTGGCCGGAAAAATTGAAGACAAGAGATGCTAAGGCATTAAAAGAGTTTAAGGATTCTCATGAAGAAGATATCAATTTTTACAAAGTGTTGCAGTATTTATTCTTCAAGCAGTGGTGGAGTCTTAAAGAATATGCAAATAGCAAAAATGTGGATATTATAGGGGATGTTCCTATTTATGTAGCTATGGATTCAGCTGATGTATGGGCAAATCCAACACAGTTCTATCTTGATAAAGAACTTAATCCAATTGAAGTAGCAGGATGTCCACCAGATGCTTTCTCTGCAGATGGACAGCTTTGGGGAAATCCATTATTCAGATGGGATGTTATGAAAAAGGACGGATATACATGGTGGACAAAACGTATTGGAGCTATGGCAAAATTATACGATATTGTCAGAATTGACCACTTCAGAGGGTTTGATTCATTTTATGCAATTCCTGCCAAAGATGACACCGCTAAAAATGGTAAATGGAAAGAAGGTCCAGGAATGGATTTATTCTCTGTTCTTGAGTCAAAGCTTGGAAAATTACCAATTATTGTAGAGGATTTAGGATATCTTACACCTTCTGTTAAAAAATTATTAAAAGATTCTGGATTCCCTGGAATGAAAGTTATTCAGTTTGCTTTTGATACAAGAGAAGATAGTGATTATTTGCCACACAACTACCCAACAGATTGCGTTGTTTATACAGGAACTCATGACAACGACACAGTAATGGGATGGATGAAGACTGCACCAAAATCTTCAGTGAAAATGGCTAAAGAATACTTGAATCTCACAAAAGAGGAAGGTTATAACTGGGGAATGATGAGAGCTGCATGGTCTTCTGTTGCAGATATGGCAATCGTACCTATGCAGGATTTACTTGGTCTTGATTCAAAAGCTCGTATGAATATTCCATCAACAACAGGCGGAAACTGGGTATGGAGAGCAACTCCAGAGCAGATTGATATGAAGCTTGCAAAGAAATTACATAAATGTATGGAAATGTATGCAAGACTTGCTGTTAATCCTAAGACAGAAGAAGTCGAGGATATTGAAGAAGTAGAAGCAAAAGAGGCTGAAGTAAAAGAAGCTAAAGCAAAATAGAAAAAATAATCCAATATAATGAAAATGGAATCATAAAAGAATATCTCTTCCCATATATATAGGATATATGAGGAAGGGGTATTTTTTTATGAATAATAGAGAGTTTGATTTGTATAAAGATATTCAGTGTAGAACAAACGGCGAAATATACATTGGTGTGGTTGGACCTGTAAGAACAGGAAAATCTACATTCATAAAAAAATTTATGGAGCAATGTGTTTTGCCGCAAATAGAAAATGAATATTCGAAAAACAGGGCAATTGACGAATTACCGCAGTCAGGACAAGGGAAAACCATTATGACAACAGAACCCAAATTTGTTCCACAGGAAGCGGTTACAATTAGCCTTGATGATAGTAGTGAAGCAAAAATTAGAATGATTGACTGTGTTGGATTTACAGTAAGTGATGCCTTTGGGTATTCTGAAGGTGATGAGGATCGTCTGGTAAAGACACCATGGTTTACAGATGATGTTCCATTTGAAGAGGCAGCTGTAATAGGGACGCAGAAGGTAATAACTGAACATGCTACCGTTGCGGTACTAGTTACAACTGATGGAACGATTGGTAATATTAAAAGAAGTAGTTACGAAAATGCAGAAAGACAGACTGTAGATGAACTAAAAAGTGCAAACAAACCCTTTGTTGTAGTTATTAATTCAAAAAATCCATTATCTAAAGAAACTATAGAGTTAAGGGATAAGCTTGAAAAAGAATATGAAGTGACAGTAATGACTCAGGATTGTTCTTCCCTTACCAAGGAGGATTGTCTTAGTATTATCGAAAGAATATTAATGGAATTTAATATTACAAAGATTGAATACAATATTCCTAAATGGGTAGAGATATTAGATAATGATTTACCAATAAAACAAAAAGTATTCGATATTGCAAGGTCATTTTTGAATAATGTATCAAAAATGACAGATTTATCAGAATATGACTATGAAGATTCCTTAGACGAAGTTGTTAAAGGCTTTATGGTTGAAAAGACGGATTTATCAACTGGAGTAATTAGAGTTAGAATTGATATAGATGATTCATACTATTATGAGAATATTTCCAGATTGTCAGGTTGTAAAATAGAAAGTGAAGAACAACTTATAAAGTTAATACTTGATTTAACAAAAATAAAAAATGAATATGACAAAGTTAAAGATGCATTTGAAGCTGTTTCACAAAAGGGATATGGTGTTGTTATGCCAGAACTTGATGATATTACGATGGAAGATCCTGTTTTGATAGCCCATGGAAATAAATATGGCGTAAAAATGAAAGCTATTTCTCCATCAATACATATGATTCGTGCCAATATTGAAACTGAAATTGCACCAATTGTTGGGAATAAAGATCAGGCAATGGATCTAATATCTTATATTAAAGATGGGGAAAATAATGGAAGTGGAGTATGGGGTACAAATATTTTTGGAAAATCAATTGGAGAATTGATGGAGGATGGAATTAGAAATAAAATACTTCAGATGGATGATGAATGTCAGATAAAACTTCAGGATACTATGCAAAAAATTGTAAATGATAGTAATGGGGGGATGATATTAATAATTATATAGTTTTATATAAAAATGTGTTAGAATATCTTGAGATTAGATTATATTATTTCGCGTCAGTATTACTGGCGCGAATGTTACAGTTTTTTACTTTTGGGAGGAAATATGCAGGTTATATTTATTCATCATAGTTGTTTTTTGGTAGAATTAGATCAGATGGTTTTGATATTTGATTATTTTGATGGAAATAAAGTTGATAGTTATGATTTTAAAGGTAATATACCGACTTATAGTGAAGATACTCCAATATATCTTTTTGCAAGTCACTGCCACAAGGATCATTATGATTTAGATACTCTTCGATGGACGGAAAAATATAAAAATATCAAATATATTTTCTCAAAGGATATAAAGATTAGTCCTAATTTTCTCAAGAAGCATGGAATAGATCCACAGGTTAGGGAGAGAGTTACTTTTGTTAGTCCTTCAAATAATTATAAGGTTGATGATATAGAAATTACTACACTAAAATCAACGGACGCAGGGGTGGCTTTCTATATTAATGTGAATGGTGTGTATATTTTTCATGCAGGGGATTTAAATGACTGGACCTGGGAAGGTGTTGGAGATTTAATAAATGGCCGACAAAGGAAAGCCTACCGGCATGAAATTAATAGGTTGTCGGACAAGCCTATTCATCTGGCTTTTGTTCCAATGGATTCAAGACTTAATGTACACCAGGCTGATGCAATTGATTATTTTGTGAGAAATACAGATGCGGAATTTATTTTTCCAATGCATATGTGGAAGGATTATTCGGGGATTGCAAAATATAAAAAGAGATTAACCAATAAAGCATTGAGTGACAGAATAATTGATATTTCAAGAGAAAATCAAGTGTTTCCAATTGAGGAGAACTATTGAATTATTTGTAAAGTTAATTTATAATTAATTAAGTTTGTACTCAGATACAAGATAGGAGGATTTTGTAATGGGTGATTTTTTAATGTGTATTTTACAATATGTGATAATTTTTATCGCGTTGGCAGCAATTGGTGTTTGTGGAGGTTTTGTAGGATATAAGCTTCGCAAATCAAAAGACGCAAAGAAAGCTGCTCAAACAGAGGAATAAAAGGAGATAATAAACAATGAGCAAGAATTATGGTGTAAATGAGTTACGTCGTATGTACCTTGAATTTTTTGAAAGCAAAGAGCATCTTGCAATGAAGAGCTTTTCATTGGTACCACACAATGACAACAGTTTGCTTCTGATAAATGCAGGTATGGCGCCGCTTAAACCATACTTTACAGGACAGGAAGTTCCACCTAGAAAACGTGTTACAACATGTCAGAAGTGCGTAAGAACAGGTGATATCGAGAACGTGGGAAAGACAGCAAGACATCTTACATTTTTCGAGATGCTTGGAAATTTTTCGTTTGGAGATTATTTCAAACATGAGGCAATTGCCTGGTCATGGGAGTTCTTGACAAAAGTTTTAGAGCTTGATCCAGAACGTTTATATCCTTCAATTTATGGAGAGGATGATGAGGCTTTTGATATCTGGACAAAAGAAGTAGGGGTTCCAGCTGAGAAAATTACCAGATTCTATCGTGACCCTGAAACTGGTGAATGTGATAACTTCTGGGAGCACGGTGCAGGTCCATGTGGTCCATGTTCTGAGATTTACTACGATAGAGGAGAAAAATACGGTTGTGGTGACCCAGGATGTAAGGTTGGATGTGAGTGTGACAGATTTATGGAAGTCTGGAACAATGTATTTACACAGTTCAACGGAGATGGACATGGTGGATATGAAGAATTAGAGAATAAGAATATTGATACAGGAATGGGTCTTGAGCGTCTTGCTGTTGTAATGCAGGATGTTGATTCTGTTTTTGATATTGATACAATGAAAGCAATACGTGACAAAGTATGTGAGTTATCAGGAAAGAAATATCAGGTTGATTCTATTGATGATATTTCAATCAGACTTATTACAGACCATATTCGCTCATCTACATTCCTTATTTCTGATGGTGTAATGCCAAGTAATGAAGGCCGTGGATATGTTCTTCGTCGAATTATTAGAAGAGCAGCAAGGCATGGAAAGATGCTTGGTATTGATGGAACGTTCCTTGCAAAAATCTCTCAGGTTGTAATTGATGAGAGCAAGGATGGATATCCAGAGCTTGAGGAGAAGAAGGATTTTATTCTTAAAGTTCTTACTCAGGAAGAAGAAAAGTTTGCAAAGACTATAGATCAGGGACTTGGTATCTTAGCTGATATGGAAGAGGCTATGCAGAAAGAAGGAAAGAAAGTTCTTTCTGGAGAGGATGCATTTAAGCTTTATGATACATACGGATTCCCTATTGACCTTACAGCAGAGATTCTTGAAGAAAAAGGATTCTCTTATGACGAGAAGGGCTTTAATGACTGTATGGAGAAACAGAGACAGACTGCAAGAGGTGCTCGTAAGGAGACAAATTACATGGGCGCAGATGCAGATGTCTACAATGAAATAGAATCAGATATTACTACAGATTTTGTTGGATATGACAAGTTAGAAGAAAAAACTCAGATTGCGTTCCTTACAACGGATAAGGAAGTGGTTGAGGCATTGTCTGATGGAGATAAAGGGTCTATTATCGTTCCGGTTACACCATTCTATGCTACAATGGGTGGACAGCAGGGAGATAAAGGAATTATCAAGTCAGCAAATGGTACTTTTATTGTAGAGGATACAGTTAAAGTAGTTGGAAACAGATATGCTCATGTGGGATATGTGTCAGAGGGAATGATTCGTTCTGGAGAAGATGTTACACTTATGGTAGATGCTTCTTTAAGAGCAAAAACATGTAAGAATCATTCTGCAACACATCTTTTACAGAAGGCACTTCGTGAAGTTTTGGGAACTCATGTGGAGCAGGCTGGTTCATTCCAGGATAGTGAGAGAACACGTTTTGATTTTTCTCATTTTTCAGCTATGACTACTGAGGAAATCAAGAAGGTTGAGGATATTGTAAATCAGAAAATTGCCGAGTCTATTGAAGTTAGAACTGATGTTATGACAGTAGAAGAGGCAAAAAAGACTGGAGCTATGGCTTTATTTGGAGAGAAATATGGTGAGACAGTTAGAGTTGTTTCAATGTCTGATTTTTCAAAGGAATTCTGTGGAGGAACACATGTAAAAAATACCGCTGATATTAGTGCTTTCAAGATTCTTTCAGAGAGTGGTGTGGCTGCCGGAGTTAGACGTATTGAGGCTATTACAGGTGACAATGTGTTTGCATATTATGCAAAATTGGAAGAGGAACTTAACGAGGCTGCAAAAGTTGTAAAAACTACTCCAGCTAAACTTGTTGAAAGACTTGAGCACCTTATGGCTGAGATGAAGGCATTGCAGAGTGAAAACGAGTCTCTTAAGAGCAAAGCTGCAAAAGATGCACTTGGAGATGTAATGGACCAGGTAGTTGAAGTTAGCGGAGTAAAATTGCTTGCTACAAACGTTGATGGTGTAGATATGAATGGCCTTAGAGATTTAGGTGATTCATTGAAAGAGAAGTTAGGTCAGGGTGTTATTGTACTTGCTTCTTCATGTGATGGAAAAGTAAATCTTGTAGCTATGGCGACAGATGAAGCAATGAACAGGGGCGCGCATGCTGGAAATCTTATTAAGGCAATCGCTTCAAAAGTAGGCGGTGGCGGTGGAGGACGTCCAAATATGGCTCAGGCTGGTGGTAAAAATCCGGCTGGTATTCCTGATGCTATTACTGAAGCAAAAGCTGCATTAGAGGCAATGATTAAATAATTTTCTTATTTTTTTGCAAAAATAAAGAAAATCTATTGACAAACAGTAAAAAATTGTTAAAATAATTTTTAGTGCAATTATGTAAGTATAGTACCTAACAGTTGATGCACAAATTACACAGCTGGAGGGAGGTTAGGTTTAAGATTATGTCTAGTGTTATAGTTAAAGAAAATGAAACTTTAGATAGCGCATTACGTAGATTCAAAAGAAACTGCGCAAAGGCAGGAATCCAGCAGGAGATTCGTAAGCGTGAGCATTATGAGAAACCAAGCGTAAAGCGTAAGAAAAAATCTGAAGCTGCTAGAAAAAGAAAATTTAATTAATGCTTTAAGGAGAACTACCGCATGTCGGTAGTTCTTTTTTACATACTATGCATGATGACTAAGCATGAGGTGACTGATATGAGTGATAATTTAAAGAAAATGTTAAGCTATTATAAGCCATACATCAAAATGTTTTGGGCTGATATGTTTTTTGCGGCGCTATCTGCTGCAGTTGCACTTACGATACCGCTTATTGTCCGCTATGTGACGTCCACACTTATATATGAAGAAACAAATACAATTATCAGACAAATTGTATATATAGGTTTATTCTTGGCTGTTTTATTAATTATAGATTTATTTAGTAGATTTTTTATCGGAAATTATGGACATGTCATGGGAGCTAAGATGGAATATGACATGAGAAAAGAAATATTTGCCCACATGCAAAAGCTTTCTTTTTCGTTTTATGACGATGCGAAAGTAGGACAGCTAATGAGCAGAATTACGTCTGATTTATTTGATATTACAGAACTTTTACATCATGGTCCGGAAAATCTGGTTCTTTCATTATTAAAGATAATTGGTGCACTGGTAATTTTACTTCGAATCAATAAATGGCTTGCTCTTGCGGCATTTATTGTGTTACCGTTTATGTTTGCATTTGCATTTTTACTTAACAAAAGAATGCGACGGGCGTTTAAGCGCAATAGAGTAAAAATTGCAGAAATTAATGAAAAGATAGAAGACAATTTATCGGGAATCAGAGTGGTAAAATCCTTTGCAAATGAAGATATAGAAAATGCAAAGTTTAAAGTTGGTAATGATGGATTCTTAAGAGCTAAGAAAAACAGTTATCTCTATATGGGACTATTTCAGTCAGGTGTGGGAATTTTTACAACCCTTATTCAGGTAAATGTCATAATAGCAGGCTGTATCTTGATTGCAAACAAAAGTCTTCCAATAAGTGATTTAATTACTTTTTTACTTTATATTGGTGTTTTTACTGAACCAATTAAGACACTTGTAGATTTTACTGAGCAATTCCAAAATGGATATTCTGGTTTTGAACGTTTTAGGGAAATAATGAATCTTGAACCGGAAATAAAAGATAAAGAAGATGCGGTTGAACTCAGTAATATCAAAGGCAATATAAGATTTGAGAATGTTTCATTTAAATATAATGATGGTGTGGAAGAAGTGTTAAGTAATATAAATTTATCTGTATCTGCCGGAGAATACATTGCACTTGTTGGATCTTCTGGTGCAGGAAAATCAACGCTTTGTTCACTTATTCCAAGATTTTATGATGTTTCAGATGGTGCAATTTTTATTGATGGGATTGATATTAGAGATGTAACCTTAAAAAGCCTTCGAAACCAGATTGGAATGGTACAGCAGGATGTATATCTTTTTTCAGGAACTATTTTTGATAATATAGCGTATGGAAAGCCAAATGCTACAAGAGAGGAAGTAATTGAAGCAGCAAAAAATGCAAATGCACATGAGTTTATTATGTCATTTCCGGATGGTTATGATACTGACATAGGGCAGAGAGGAATAAAGTTATCAGGTGGACAAAAACAGAGATTATCAATAGCAAGAGTGTTTTTGAAAAATCCACCTATTCTTATTTTTGATGAAGCTACATCAGCTTTGGATAATGAAAGCGAAAAAGTGGTTCAGGAGTCTTTGGAAAAATTAGCTTATAATAGAACAACCTTTGTTATAGCTCATAGACTTACCACAATACAAAACGCCGAGAGAATTCTGGTGCTGACAGATGAAGGAATTGCTGAGTCTGGTACACATGAAGAATTGCTTAATGAAGGTGGAATATATGAGAAATTGTATCATATGCATAAATAGTTTGCATAAACTAATATTTGCGAGTAAAATAAGACCTAGTTGAAAAGAAAAAGGAGTGAATTAAATTGACAAAGATTGATATTATATCTGGTTTCCTCGGAGCAGGAAAGACAACATTTATTAAAAAGATGATTGATGAGGCTTTTAAGGGAGAGCAGATTGTTCTTATCGAGAATGAATTTGGTGAAGTTGGAATTGATGGAGGCTTCTTAAAAGATGCCGGAGTTGAAATTACAGAAATGAACTCTGGATGTATTTGTTGTTCACTTGTTGGAGATTTTGCAACTAATTTAAATGAAGTAATCTCTAAATATCATCCGGATCGTATTCTTATCGAGCCATCAGGAGTAGGAAAGCTTTCTGATGTTATGAAATCTGTAATTGATATTGAAAAAGAACAGGATGTTAAATTAAATGCTTTAGTCACTGTTGTAAATGCTAAAAAAGCAAGCAAGCAGATGAAAGCATTTGGAGAGTTTTTTAATAATCAGATTGAATATGCTACAACTGTTATCTTAAGTCGTAGCCAGGATGCTACACCAGAACAGTTGGAGTTTTGTGTAAAACAGATTCAGGCTTTGAATGAAAAAGCTGCAATAATCACTACACCATGGGATTCGATTACAGGGGAGAAGATTCTTGCAACTATTGAGGGTCAGGACAATCTTGAGATGAAGGTTCTTGCTGAGGCAAAGAATCACCATCACGACCACGAGCATCATCACGAGCATGAGCATGATGAGAACTGCACATGCGGCTGTCATGACCATGACCACGAGCATGACCACGATCACGAGCATGACCACGATCACGAGCATCATCACGACCACGAGCATCATCATGAACATGAGCATCATCATGAACATGAGCATGACGAGAACTGCACATGTGGCTGTCATGACCATGATCATCACCATCATCATGCAGATGATGTATTTACAAGCTGGGGGAAGGAGACTCCTCACAAATTTGAAAAGAGTAAGATTGAAGAAATTCTCAAGAAATTCATTGAAGATGACACTATATTACGAGCAAAGGGTATGGTTGAAGGAACGGATGGAAAATGGATTTATTTTGACATGGTTCCTGGTGACTATGAACTTAGAGAGGGCGAGCCTGATTATACAGGACGTCTTGTAGTAATTGGAACAAATATCCATGGACATGAACTTGAAGAACTTTTTGGAATTGCTTAATAGAAAGGAAATAGCATGGCTCAGGAGATACCAGTATATTTATTTACAGGCTTTATGGACAGTGGGAAATCATCCCTTGTTCAGGAGACTTTGTTTGAAAATGAGTTCGGCGAAGGTGCAAAAGGACTTATTATTATGTGCGAAGATGGAGAAGTTGAATATGATGAAGCAAAGCTTAACACAATAAATGTAAAGCTTACATCCATCGAAAACGAAGAAGATTTTACAGCTGAAAAATTAGAGCAGATTAATTCAGAGTATTTACCAGAACAGGTTTTTATTGAATATAATGGAACCTGGGGAATTGATAAGATTTTGGAAGTGAAACTTCCAAAAAACTGGGTTATAGTTCAATCCCTGGCAACAATTGACTCTACAACCTTTGATTTATATATGAACAATATGAGAGTTATGATGCAGGAACAGGTCTTTGCCAGTGATGTTGTTATTTTTAACAGAACAGATGATGATACAGACAGAGGGCATCTTCGAAGAATGATTAAAAATATCAATAGAAAAGCTCAGATTGTTTATGAGAGAAAAGATGGTACAATTGACGAAAGACCGGAAGAACTGCCTTTTGATGTCAATCAGGATGTTATTGAACTTTCCGATGCAGATTATGCTATCTGGTATATGGATGCGATGGAAAATTATAAGAAATATGATGGCAAGGTGGTAAAATTCCTTGGACTTGTATACAATCCTGATAAACTCAAAAAAGGTGTTATGGTGCCAGGAAGATTTGCTATGACATGTTGTATTGATGATGTTACATTTATTGGATTTAAGTGTAAATGTGATGATGAAGAGAACATTCCACACAAGTCATGGATAAACATCACTGCAAAGATTCGTGTAGAGTTTGCAAAAGAGTATAAAGGAAAAGGACCAGTACTTTATCCGATATCAATAGAACCTGCTGATAAGCCTGAAGATGAGCTGGTATACTTCTCATAATTATTTTTTATAGTATAAAAAAAGAAAAATATTGTAAATTTGTGTATTTTACTTTAAAATGGAAGGCGTACGATTATGTTTGTACGCCTTTTTATTGGGTGATTTTAGTACAAATTATATTAGGGATTAGTTTATATCTAGGAGGAAAGCAATGTATCCAATAGTACGAAGAGAAAAATTGGCAGATAATATCATACTCATGGATATTAAAGCACCAAGAGTTGCGAAAGAGTGCTTGCCAGGTCAGTTTATTATCGCAAAGACTGATGAGGTGGGAGAGAGAATTCCACTTACAATATGTGATTATGACAGAGAAAAAGAGACAGTTACAATCGTTGTTCAGACAATCGGTGCTGGTACTGAGCGTATGATGTCACTTCAGGAGGGAGATTCATTACAGGATTTCGTAGGACCTTTAGGATGCCCATCTGAGTTATGTATCGAAGAGAATCTTGAAGAAACTAAGAAGAAAAACATTGTATTTATCGCTGGTGGATTAGGAACAGCTCCAGTATATCCACAGGTTAAATGGTTAAAAGAGCATGGTGTTGACGTTGATGTCATCATGGGATTCAGAAATAAGGACATTCTTTTCTTTGAGGATGAGATGAAAGCTGTTGCCAAAAATCTTTATGTTTGTACTGATGATGGATCATATGCATTCCATGGAAACGGTAGCCAGCAGCTTCAGGCATTGGTAGATGCAGGTGCAAAATACGATCAGTGTGTTGCAATCGGACCAATGATAATGATGAAATTTACAGCACTCCTTACAAAAGATCTCGGTATTCCTACAATTGTTTCAATGAACCCAATCATGGTTGATGGAACTGGTATGTGTGGAGCTTGCCGTCTTGTAGTAGGAGATGAGGTTAAGTTTGCATGTGTTGATGGACCTGAGTTTGATGGTCACTTAGTTGACTTTGATCAGGCTATGAAGAGACAGCAGCAATACAAGACTGAAGAAGGAAGAGCTAAATTAGCTTATGAAGAAGGAGCTACTCATCATGGTGGCTGTGGACATTGCGGAGGTGACAAATAATGGATGTAGATGTTTTAGTAAGAGTACCTGTTAGAGAGCAGGAGCCAAAAGTCCGTGCCACAAATTTCGAAGAAGTTTGTTATGGTTACAATAAAGAAGAAGCAATGGCAGAGGCAACAAGATGTCTTAACTGTAAGAATGCACAGTGTGTAAAGGGTTGCCCTGTTTCAATCAATATTCCTGCATTTATTGAGCAGGTTAAAGAAGGAAATTTCGACAAGGCTTATGAAGTGATTTCTGAGTCATCAGCACTTCCAGCTGTATGTGGTCGTGTGTGTCCTCAGGAGAGCCAGTGTGAGGGTAAATGTATCAGAGGCTTCAAGGGAGATCCTGTTTCAATTGGTAAGCTTGAGAGATTTGTTGCTGATACAGCTCGTGAGAATGGTGTTAAACCAAAGGCTGCTGAGACAAAGAATGGAAAGAAAGTTGCAGTAATCGGTTCTGGCCCTGCAGGACTTACATGTGCCGGTGATCTTGCAAAATTAGGATATGATGTAACAATTTTTGAAGCACTTCATGCTGCAGGTGGAGTATTAGTATATGGTATTCCTGAGTTCCGTCTTCCAAAAGACAAGGTTGTAGCTGCTGAAGTAGAGAATGTTAAATCATTAGGTGTTAAAATCGAGACAAACGTTGTAATTGGTCGTTCAGTTAAGATTGATGAACTTATGGAAAAAGAAGGCTTTGAGGCTGTATTTATCGGTTCTGGAGCTGGTCTTCCAAGATTTATGGGAATTCCTGGAGAACAGGCAAATGGAGTTTTCTCTGCAAATGAGTTCCTTACAAGAAATAACCTTATGAAAGCTTTCAAGGAAGGATATGAGACACCAATCTCAAGAGGTAAAAAAGTAGTAGTAGTTGGTGGTGGAAACGTTGCTATGGATGCTGCTAGAACTGCTCTTAGACTTGGTGCAGAGACACATATCGTATATAGACGTAGTGAGGAAGAACTTCCAGCTCGTAAAGAAGAAGTACATCATGCAAAAGAAGAAGGAATCATTTTTGATTTACTTCAGAATCCTACAGAAATCCTTGTTGATGATGAAGGCTGGGTTAAAGGAATTAAACTTGTGAAAATGGAGCTTGGTGAGCCAGATGAGTCTGGACGTAGAAGTCCTGTTGAGATTCCTGGTTCAGAGTATGAAATCGAATGCGATACAGTAATTATGTCACTTGGTACATCTCCGAATCCACTTATTTCTTCTACAACAGATGGTCTTGATATCAATAGAAGAAAGTGTATCGTTGCAACAGAAGAAACTGGTGCTACATCTAAAGACGGTGTATTTGCCGGTGGAGATGCTGTAACTGGTGCTGCAACAGTTATTCTTGCTATGGGTGCTGGAAAAGCTGCTGCAAAGGGTATTCACGAATATTTATCAAATAAATAGAATTAGATTAAAAAAGAGAATGCGGTTTTGCATTCTCTTTTTGATTTACAGTAATACATCTAGTAATCGTTTATTGTCTTCTGAGTTCATCACGCAGATACGGATATATCTGTCATCAAAACCAGGGAAGGATGAACAGTCACGAATCATCATGTTTTGTTTTATTGCTCTTTCAAATAATTTATACGATGAAATAGTAGGATCTAAGATCTTTATTAGGATAAAGTTGGAATAAGAAGGATAAATCTTGTATTTTGGATTATCGCCTAATATCTTTTCCATTTTTGTTCGTTCTGATAAAATGAACTTTCTTGTATTTTCAATATATTCTTTATCTAAAAACATAGTCTCCCCGGCTACAACAGCAAGAGAGTTAATCATCCATGGATTTTTGTTGGTGTTTATTTCGTTTATTATCACTTTGTTGCCGGTTACTGCATATCCAAGTCGAAGTCCTGGAGCTGCAAAGAATTTTGAGGTTCCTCTAAGCACAATCAGATTATCAAAATTGTCACAAAGGGAAATGGCAGTAAGCTCTGATACATCTGGTACAAATTCGATATATGTCTCATCAACCATTACAAAAGTGTTATTTTTCTTACAATGCTTAAGAATTTTTGATAATACATCAGGCTTTATAATGCCTCCGGTGGGATTATTTGGGTTGCATATTATCAGTAAATCAATTTTGTTGTTGAGAGTGGATTCTAGCTTGTTATAATCAAGTATAAAATCAGCTGCTTCTTCGAGATAAAAATAATCTATTTCGCTTCCAAAAAGTTTTAAATCTCTTTCATATTCTGAATATGTTGGTCCGATAATTAAAGTTTTTTTGGGTGCTGTAATTTTAATAAATAGTGAGATTAGCTCTGTACAGCCGTTTCCTACAACTATATTGTTGGAATTGCAGTCACAGTATGTGGCAATTGCTTTGCGAAGAGAAGTGTATTCTCGGTCAGGATAAGAGGTAATAGCATCTACCTTTGAGGCTATAGCATTTTTTAATAGTGGGGATATGCCAAGTGGGTTTACATTTGCTGAAAAACTCACAATATCCTCTTTATTTATTACGTATTTTTTTTCAATTTTTTCCAAGTCGCTTCCGTGGAAATGTTCTTTTTGTTCAAGCATTTATTAAATCCTTTCTTGTTGCAAGTGGTCTTCAAATCGTATATAATCATTATATTCTATGTTTATTAAAAATCAACAAAGAAAGACGGCGAGGTAGAGAATTGTGCGTAAACGAATAGGGCAGATTGCCAGAGGTAAATTCGAATACGCGAAGCCGCTTTTGACGTTTTCAGAGGAGTTTGTCGATCTTCAGGTCACTGAGGGAAGGGACGAACCTGGAAGTTTTACTATAAAATGTAACAACCAGATGAAGATTCGTGGCATTGTGTATTCAACCAATCCACGTATGGAATGCTTAACTCCACAATTTGAGGGCGAAGAAGTCAGGATTCGCTATCAATTTAATAGTGAAGGACTTGTTGAGGGAGATACCTCAGAAGGTTCATTTGTGATTGTATGCAATCAGTGCGAGTACAGTCTTTCTTTTTGTGCAAAAATTTCTAAACTTTATGCTGAATCTTCTATTGGGGTAATCAGAAATCTTTATGATTTTTCATGCCTGGCAAAGGAAAACTGGGATGAAAGCTATCAATTATTTTATAATAAAAATTTTGAAAACATTATCAATTCAAATGAAATTAAAGAGAGGATGATTTATAAAGGAATCGTCTCAGCAAAACCTTCAAATCAGAATCTGGAAGAATTTCTAATTGGTATTCAGAAGAAAAAAGCTGTTGAGATTTCTGTGGAGAAGTCTTCAGAAGAATTTAAAGACATAGAAGAGTCTATAAAGAGTTCTTTTGAAATTTCCAAGAATAATTGGGGATTTGTTGAGATTAGATTATCTACTGATTGTGAATTTATTAGACTTTCGAAACCAATTGTCTGTACAAATGATTTTATTGGTAGTGTGTATAACTATGAGTTTATTATAGATTATGATGCCATGCATGCAGGAAAAAATTTCGGAAGAATATATATTAATTCTGCTTATCAGTCATATTCTATTGATGTTGTAGCAAATAGAAAATGTGAAGTTAGTAAGGCTGATGATAATAAAAAAGTTTCAGAACAGATTCAGATAAATGAATGTAAGGTTGGTATAATGGAATTATATCAGGCTTACCGTTTGAAAAGAATAGTTACTGGTGTTTGGGCAAACGAAACAATAGATATTTTAAATCATCTTCATGCATTGGATCCAGATGAGGAAATGTATGTCTTGATGAAAGCTCAGGCATTTATTGTGAATAGACAAAGACAGGAAGCAGAATGGATACTTGATGATTTTAAGAGAAACTGGGTTGATCATAAAGCTCCTATATGGGGATATTATCTATATCTGATGACTCTTATGGAACGTGAGCCAGCATATGTTGACAAAATGACTCATGAGATTGAGCTGATTTTTTATGAAAACCCTGACTCAAAATTATTGTTCTGGGTGTTGCTGTTTCTACAGGAACAGTATTATAACAACAATGCAAGGAAGCTAAAAGCTATAGAGTATTGGGTGTTAAAAGGTGGCTCATCTCCGTATTTTTATCTAGAAGCTTATTATTTGATTTGGCAGGATCCATATCTTCTTACAAAGCTTGATAAGTTTGAGATTAGAATTCTTCGCTGGGCGATTAAACAGCATGCTCTTACAAAGGAGATTGCTGCTCAGATTTTTGAAATTGTTGAGGTTAGTAGAAGCTTTGATAAAACAATTTTTAGAATATTATGTGCAGCCTATGATGCTGATTCAAAACCTGAGTATATAGGATTAATCTGTTCATATTTGATTAAAGGACAGCAATATCAGCCACAGTATCATGAGTGGTATGAAAAGGGAATCGAGCTTGAACTTAGAATCACTGGCTTATATGAGGCATTTTTATTGTCGATGGATGAAAGAAAAGTGATTCCTGTTCCAAAGATTATTCAGATGTATTTTCAGTATGATAGTACGCTTTCATATAAGAATATGGCTGTTTTGTACAACAATATTATTGCTGCGAAAGAAAGCAATATTGAGGTATATCAAAAGTATAGACGAGCAATGGGAAAATTTGCTATGGAGCAGGTTGAACTTGGTCATATGGATGATAATTTGGCCGTATTATATGAAGATATGCTGGATTTGGGACTGGTGAATGAGGAACTTGCGCGAGAACTTTCGGATATTATTTTTACATGCAAGTTGGTTGTGTTTGATAGAAAAATGGTTAGAGCCATTATATATCAAAGACAAATTGAAGACCCGCAAATTGTTCCGATTGTTAATCAGGCTGCATATTTTCAGCTGTTTTCAAATGAGTATGTAATTCTGTTCGAAGATGAGAAAGGACACAGATATGTAGGAAGTGTGTCATACAGACTTCAAAAATTGATGGAGACTGACAAATACATTAGTAAATGTATTGAACTTGCTCCAGAACAGATTTCATATATTATATCTGTATTTAATTCTAAACAGAGTTATTTGACATTTACAGAAGAGGATAAGAAATATTTTCCAAGAATTCTTTTTGGAAAAGAAACGTCAGATGAATATAAAGCACAGATGGCACCTGAGATTCTTAAATTTTATCAGACATGCGAATACGATGGTATTATAAAGGAATTCCTGTCAAAGACAGATTTCAATAATCTCACATCTGATGCAAGAAAATATTTATTGGATATGCTTGTATGGAATCGTATGTATGATATTGCATATGAGCTTATTCAGCAATATGGTATAGATCAGATAGGAACATCATCAAAGGTTGCTTTGGCGGTTTATGAGATAAATAAGATAGAAGAAGCGGATGATTTCCTGTTAAAGCTTGTTGAACAGGCGTTTTTATCAAAAAAATACAATGATACAATTCTTGGATATTTATGTAAATTCTATAACGGACCGACTGATATTATGATCTCTTTATGGAAGGCTGCTTCTGTTTTTGAAATAGAGACGTTTGAATTGGAAGAGCGAATAATAAATCAATTAGTATATGTAGGTGGAGAACTTATATCTATATTTAATATCTTTACAAATTATTATAAAACAGGTGGAAGAGAGCTTACAATACTGGCTTATCTTAGTGCCTGCTCACATGAGTATTTTGTAGACGATAAACCAATGGGAGAAGAACTGTTTGATATTATTGAAAATAGATATATTTGCCAGAAAGAATTAAATGACGCATGTAAACTAGCTCTGTTAAAACATTTATCAACAATAAAGGACATTACTCTTGGACAGTATAAAATTGAAGATGAACTTCTTTCAGAGTATACATGTAGAAATATGAATTTTGCATTTTACAAAAAGCTGGATAGGAGTCTGATTCTTAAATATCATTTTTATGATAAGGTATTCCTTCAATATAGAGGAAAGCCAGGAAGTCATGTTGTTTTGAATTATAGCAGAGATGAGGATGGACAGGATTTTATTGTTGAAGACATGATAGATGTTTATGATGGTATCTACGTGAAGTCGTTTGTTATGTTTTTCGGAGAGATGGTTCAGTATTACATTTCTGAAGAACTGGATAATAAAGTTGAAGTTACAGAAAGCAACAGACTTTCCAACAATGATATTTATGGCGAAGACGACGAGAGCAGATATAATCTTATAAATCAGATTATTATTTCCAATACACTTCAGGATGAGGTAGCTATGTATAGGGATATGAAACAATACGTAGGCTATGATGAGGTGACAAAACAAGTTTTTAAGTTATTGTAGATTAGAGGTTAGTACTGTATGGAAAGAAAAGAGAATCCTTACTATATTGGCATTGATTTGAATGATAAGTATGCTATGGTAAGCTTTTTTCAATTAAATATGAATGAACCGGAAACGGTTAGTACAATTGCTGGCAGTGAAGTTTATCAGATACCGACAGTACTGGCGAAAAGAAAAGGCTTAAGGCAGTGGTATTATGGTGATGATGCTCGTAAGATGGCGAAAAACAGTGAGATGATTTGCATTGATTCATTGTTAAAGCGTGCAGTATCTGGGGAAAAAATTGTGATGGATGATGATACCTTCACTGCAGAAGAATTGATGGCATTATTTATAAAAAAAGTAATGTCTATTCCTCAAAAACTTGGAAATCCAAAGGACTGTGATAAATTAGTCATTACGGTAGATAAGCTTACAAAAGAAAATATGAATATGTTCTGGAATTTACTTCCAAAACTGGGGCTTACTTCTGAACAGTTTCTGGTTATTGACCATAAAGAGAGTTTTTACTATTTTGCTCTGAGTCAGGAAGAAAATCTGTGGCTTCATGATGTATATTTGTTTGAATATGAGAATGAGACCATGAAGTATTATGGGTTAAAACGAGATTTAAGAACAACTCCACAGGTGGTATCTATATATGAAAGCCAGAAAGCATGGCTTTCAGAAGATAAAGATATGGATTTTTCGCGTATTATTCAGAAGGCATTTGAAAATAAAATCATATCAACAGTGTATCTAGTTGGAGCTGGATTTGATGGCGATTGGATGAAAAGTTCTATTGCTACACTTTGTAGGGGAAGACGAGCTTTTGCCGGCAAGAATCTTTATTCAAAAGGTGCATGTTATGCTGCAAAAGCAAAGGATTTTGAAGACGACTGGGCTTTTATCTATATGGGAGAGAACGAGATTAAATTCAATCTTAGCTTAAAGGTTAAAGACAGAGGAAATCTTTCTTTTTATAATCTTATAAGTGCAGGTAAAAACTGGTTCCAGACAAAGGGAGAATGCGAGATTATTATTTCAGGAACTCCGGAGATAGATTTTTGGAAACAGCTTCCAAATAGTAGGGAAGCAAAGATTGAAACTCTTGAATTGACAGATTTACCATCTCGCCCTGATAGAACGACCCGTGTTAGAATTACCGCTACACCTATTTCAGATGACAAAATTGAAATCACGATTAAAGATTTGGGGTTTGGCGAGATTTTTAGAAGTACTGACAAGACTTGGCATTATGAGATGACAATGTAGGAGTAATTATGGGAGAATTATTGCTTTGTAATGAATCTATAACAGCTATGCCTTTTTATGTTGATAACATTTCTATAAATGTCTATTCAATAGAAGAACTTTGCTACTATATCCTAAACAATACTTTTTTGCTTGATAAGGATTTCATGAGTGAAGAACTTTGTACGTGGATTGATAAAGAGGCAAAAATACCGAAATTGGCTGAACAATTAAGAGATATATTAAGATCAGAGGGGATGCTTTCTGAGTTTGTTGGAAAGCTATTGTCTTACAGTGGATATTGTACGCCTTCAGAACAAAAGGAGATTCTGTTTGCGTTACAACAGATGGAAGAAAAATCTGATTTTGAATGTAATAAGATTAGAGCTGATAAGCTTATGGAAAATGAAAAATATCTTAATAGCATTTACGAATATAAGAGACTTTTGGAATCAGAAGATGCAAAGAGTCAGAATCCAGTTTTGTGTGGCAATATATATCATAATTTGGGAACTGCATATGCAAGATTATTTCTTTTTGAAGAAGCTGTGAAATGTTATAGAAATGCATATAGATTAAATCAGAAAAAGGAATCTCTGTGGGAATGCTTACTGGCATACAGATGTATGAGGGATAGCAATGGATTTAATGGAACCGTTGAGGAATTTAATGTTTCTGATATGGAAGTTGTAGAGTTGAAAAATTTGTTATCTATGGCTAGTAGATCGGCAAGAACTCAGGAGTTTGAAGAAAATCTAGAAGCTATTGCAATGATAAAAGATAAAGATAAGATAAGATATAATAACGAAATTACAAAAATTATTTTAGATTGCAAAGAGGAATATCGACGAATATGTCGTATTTAGAGAGTAAAGAATGATATTTTCGAGATTTAGGAAAAAGAAGAAGAGCAATTTCGAACAGGATATTATTGAAAGAGAAAAGCGTTATGAAAAACTTGTACAGCCGGTTGAAAGTAAGCATCAGGTTGTTGATATGTGCGAGCAAATGATTGATGCTGCAAGAGAATTTGAGGACGCTAAAAATGAGTATGATGTTGTTACAGCATACCTGAATGATATTCAAACAATGGAGAATTTTGAGGAGAAGGATAAAAATGCTCTATATGAAATTGCTGCAAATGTTTCAAAATTAAATAAGACTAGAAAAGATTTTCTTAAAACAGAATCAAAAATTTCAGATTCGCAATATGCTCAGATGCAGGAATTAGAAGACGAGATGCCGAAAGCTATCAGGAGATTTTCTGATAATGAGAAATTTTTGGCTACAATTTCTAAGGATTTGAAG
Organism: Agathobacter sp.; assembly: GCA_045122195.1. Classification (GTDB taxonomy): domain Bacteria; phylum Bacillota; class Clostridia; order Lachnospirales; family Lachnospiraceae; genus Roseburia. The sequence continues at coordinate 35,708 of JBGVHH010000098.1, read as the reverse complement.
CTGCTCGAAGGAGAAAAGACGGAAATATCTATTGTTAAGGAAGAAGCATATTCTAGGTTAAAACAATTGAGAATACTTTCATTTGTAACAGCTGGTGTATTTTTGCTTGCCGTTGTATTTTGTGTGTTGCTTAGAATAATGATAGATATGCAGACGTCTCTTATTCTTTTGATTGCTGCTTTTTTTTCAGTAGCAGCTGGTTCATACATTTTTTTGAAATATCAGTCATGTCTTGCTGAAATTCACAAGTGTGACATAAATATGAATCATGTTGTCGCTCTTGAAAATAGAGTAAAAATCAAGTATGTGAATATGAAAAATACTGTTGACTATACTAGTGAGAAATATCATGTTAAAAATTCTTATGAATTAACTTATGTATATGAAAAGTATCAAGAGGCTGTTCGCGAGAAGGAACGTTTTAAAAAAACGAACGATGAACTAGAATATTATAATAAGATGTTGGTATCTTTTCTTGAAAAGAAGAAGTTTTACGATGCAAGAATCTGGCTAAACTATGCAAATGCCATTGTTGATAAAAAAGAAATGGTAGAATTAAAACATGAACTTCTGATTCGAAGGCAAAGGCTTAGGGGGAGAATGGAATATAATGTCAATGTTATTTCAGAGCTTAAAGCATCTATTATGTTACATAGAAGTGAATTAGGAGACAGAGTTTCAGATGTAAATAAAATATTAAACAGAATTGCTGAATTTAATATGCTTATTCAAGATGAGGATTGATAAAAGCTGTTTCTTGATATATAATTTGCAATGCGAATATGATTTTATGAAATAGGAGTAAATATAAATGGCAAAGGTAAGAACAAGATTTGCACCAAGCCCAACAGGCCGAATGCATGTAGGAAATTTAAGGACTGCACTTTATGCTTATTTAATTACAAAGCATGAAAATGGTGATTTTATCCTTAGAATTGAAGATACTGATCAGGAGAGATTAGTGGAGGGGGCTGTTGATATTATCAACAGAACACTTGAAAAAACAGGTCTTATTCATGATGAAGGACCGGATAAAGATGGTGGATGTGGTCCATATGTACAGAGCGAAAGACATGCAAAAGGCATTTATCTTGAATATGCTAAGAAGTTAATAGAAAAGGGGGAGGCATATTACTGTTTCTGTACAAAAGAAAGACTTGAAGGATTAAAGACTACAGTAGCAGGAAAAGAAATTTCTATTTATGACAAGCATTGTCTTTCATTGTCAAAAGAAGAAATTCAGAAAAACCTTGATGCTGGAATTCCATATGTAATTCGTCAGAATAATCCAAAAGAAGGAAAGACTACTTTTGAAGATGAAATATATGGTGAGATTTCAGTAGATAATTCTGAACTTGATGATATGATTCTTATCAAATCAGATGGATATCCTACTTACAATTTTGCTAATGTTGTAGATGATCATTTGATGGGAATTACACATGTAGTAAGAGGAAATGAGTATCTTTCTTCTTCGCCAAAGTATAATCGTTTGTATGAAGCCTTTGGATGGGAAGTGCCAGTATATGTTCATTGTCCACTTATAACAGACGAGAATCATCATAAACTTTCAAAAAGATGTGGACATTCTTCCTTTGAGGATTTGATTGAACAGGGATTTTTGACAGAAACTATCGTTAACTTTGTTGCTTTATTAGGCTGGAGTCCTGCTGACAATCAGGAAATTATGAGCCTTGATGAATTAATTGAAAAATTTGATTATCGCCATATGTCTAAATCACCAGCTGTATTTGATTATACAAAGCTGAAATGGATGAATGGCGAGTATATCAAGAAGATGGATTTTGATAAATTTTTTGAAATGGCAGAGCCTTATATTAAAGAAGTCATTACAAAAGATTATGATTTAAGAAGAATTGCAAAGATGGTTCAGACTAGAATCGAGATATTCCCTGACATAAGGGATCATATTGATTTCTTTGAAGAATTACCAGATTACGATGTTGCTATGTATACTCACAAGAAGATGAAAACAAATTCACAGACATCACTTGAGGTTCTTTCTGAGATACTTCCGATGCTTGAAGCACAGGAGGATTACTCTAACGATGCTTTGTACCAGACATTATGTGATTATGTGGCAAAGAAGGAGTGTAAGAATGGTTATGTAATGTGGCCAATTCGTACAGCTGTTTCCGGAAAACAGATGACTCCTGGTGGAGCGACAGAGCTTATGGAAGTTCTCGGAAAAGAAGAATCTATTGCTAGAATTAAAAAAGGAATTGAAAAGCTTACTAATGAAATTTAACAAATCTCAACAAAGCGCCATCTCTCATAAAGATGGCGCAATGCTTGTTTTGGCAGGTCCCGGTTCAGGGAAAACTGCCGTTATCACACAAAGAACTAAAAATTTAATTACGGAGTATAATGTAAAACCTGAAGAAATTCTTGTTATTACTTTTACAAAGGCTGCAGCAAATGAAATGAAGGAAAGATTTTCATCACTGATGAATGGAGAAAAATATAACGTATCATTTGGTACATTTCATGCGGTATTTTTTACGATTTTGAAATGTGCATACAAATTTTCTTCTTCTAATATTATTGCTGAAGAGAAAAAGTATAGTTATCTTAGAGAGATAATTTCTCATTATAACCTTGATTACAAAGATGAGAATGAATTCATCAGCAATATAATAGCAGAAATAAGTTCCATAAAAAATGGTGGTATTAATCTGGAGGTTTTTTATTCTAGTATATGTGCAGCTGATATTTTTAGGGAGATATATAGAAAATATGATTCCTATCTTAAAAACAACAGGCTTATTGATTTTGATGATATGCTTACATATACATATGAACTTTTTACCCAAAGACCTGATATTTTATCGATATGGCAAAAGAAATATAGATATATTTTGATAGACGAATTTCAGGATATAAATAGAATTCAGTACGAGATCATAAAAATGATGGCTAGTCCCTTAAATAATTTGTTTATAGTAGGAGATGATGATCAGTCAATATACAGATTTAGAGGTTCAAAGCCTGAGATTATGCTTAATTTTGATAAAGACTATCCAGATGGTAAGCGTGTATTATTGGATACTAATTATAGATGTGGTAAATATATAGTTGAAACTGCCTCTAATCTTATTTCACATAATAAGGAACGCTTTGATAAAAAGATAATAGCAGCAAGTACATCTGCTGTACCTGTATTCTATGCAACCTTTGAGAATAGACGGGATGAGAATTTGTATTTGATAAAAGATATAGAGACAAAAATGAAAGAGGGGTATGGATTTCGTGATTTTGCTGTTTTGTTTAGAACAAACAGTCAGCCAAGAACTTTGATAGAATTGTTTATGACATATAATATTCCGTTCCAGGCAAAAGAATGTATTCCCAATATCTATGAACACTGGATTGCCAGAGATATATTAGCATATATGATGATAGCAAAAGGAAATCGTCAGAGACAAAAGTTTTATCAGATTATGAATCGTCCTAATAGATATCTTAGTAGAGATAGTTTGATTGATCAGAATATTAGTTTTAGTGAATGGATTAAGGTGTTTGATGAACAACCTTGGATAGCTGATAGAATTGAAAAATTAGAATCTGATTTGAAGCTAATGTCAACAATGAGTCCATATGCTGCAATTAATTTCATTAGAAAAGGAATAGGGTATGATGATTTTCTCATAGATTATTCTGATTATAGAAATATAAAAAAGGAAGAGCTTTTTGAGATAATTGACGAAATACAAAATGGGGCAAAAGGTTATAAAACTTTTGAACAATGGCAAAATCATATTAAAGAATATGGAGAGGAGTTAAAACGACAATCTAAAATGCGTAATACAGATTCAGATGCAGTTACGCTGGCAACTTTTCATGGTTCCAAGGGACTTGAGTATGAAAATGTATATCTTGTTGATGTGAATGAAGGAATTGTGCCATACAAAAAAGCTGTATTAGAAAAAGATATCGAGGAAGAAAGAAGATTGTTTTATGTTGGAATGACTAGAGCAAAGAAAAATCTTTCGATTTATTCAGTAAAATCATTAAATGATAAAACAACTTCAATCTCCCGATTTGTAAAAGAATCTAAAGAAAAAATAAATTTAGATTAAATTTCATTGTAGAGGGCTTCGTCTAAAAGTTCATCGAATTTGTCAGCTACGATTTCATATTCGTCATCAGATTCGATGTTTGAAATAGAAGGAAGTCCTTCTTTATCTTCTGAATAACGATAAATATAAACCTCTCCATCAGGATTATCATTGCCTTTTGCATCAAGAGGGAGGAGTGCAATATATTCTTGATTATTACATTCAAATATAGTGATAATTTTACATTCTACTGTACCATTATCTAAGTCTAAAGTTACTCGGATATCGTCTGATTCCTCTGGTCTAACTGGTGTTGCTTTTTCTGCCATATTTATTTCCTCTCTTCGTTAATTATATAATAGCCTGAATATATAAATCAGGTCTTTCTTCTAATTTTATTATTTCGTTGCTTTTTGCAAGCTTTATAATTGGTCTTGTCAATTTGTCTGTAAGAAAGACAATTTGTGCAGCCTCTTCATTACTTAAAAGAACATTACTTCCTAGGAAAGATGAAGCTATTTTTTTTAAAAATGTGATTATTAAATCTGGATGGTATTTTTCTAAACCTTCTGATTCGAAAATAGAAATAACATCAAATGGACATATTGAGTCGTGGTAACATCGTCTTGATGTCATTGCATCATACACATCAGCTATGGATACTATACACGCAAATGTACACAATTTGTCTCCGGAATATCCGAATGGATATCCACTGCCATCATATCTTTCATGGTGTAGCAATACGGCATCTTTTATTCGTTTGTCTAATTTTTGATCTTTTATTGCCTCATAACCAAATATTGTATGTTTTTTAATGAATTCATACTCTTGTGGTGTCAACTTACCTGGTTTTAAAAGGATAACATCAGGAATACGACTTTTTCCAATATCATGAAGAACACCTGCAAGGGTTAGTAAATCGAGGTCTTCACGGCTCATACCAATCCAGGTACCTATCAATCTGGAGATAATAGAAACATTTAGAGAATGTGCTTGTGTAGATGAATCAATATTTTGCATTTCATGAATAACTGAAAATAATTCATAGGAAGTATCATATTGTTCAAATAAGGCGATTGAATCAGTTATGAGTGCCGGCTGATCAATCGGTACATTTCTAAAAATAATCTGATTCAGATTATTTTCCATGAGGTTTAAAGCCGAAGTATATCGTTTTTTGAATTCTTTAAAATCAGGCTTCTCAAATATTTTCTTTAGATATGTTTTTTCAACTTGCTGTTTTCTCTCAATGGATTCAAGCGTTTGTGCAGGAATTTCTCCATCTATAATATTGACCTGTTCTATTCTATAATTAAGAATCTGTGATATCATCTGTCGCGAAAGACAAGTGAATTTGTTTACAATTATTTGTCCTTTTTTTGAGACGACGTTTTCTGCAACAATTTGTCCTACTTTTAGTTGCTTTGATGGAACACTATGCAAATCACACACTTCCTTTCTGAACTATAGTACCATTATATCAAAAATATATATACAAAAAAAGCTAAAACTAGTATAATTATCAGCAGAAATACAGATTAGGATGGTTGACTGGATATGAATATTAAAATTACCGAAGGCGATTATGCGAAAATAGGAGTAACCTATACGAATAAAAAGGCAACATTTACTATTGTTGCACAAAAAGAAGACGAGTGTAGCATAGTTTTTATTGATAGAAAAACAGGCGAAAAAACAGTAATTGACGTATCAAGTGATTATTGCCTTGGATCGTTGCGTTCAGTGCTTGTGGAAGGCTTTAAACCATCCGAACACGCTTATTATTATTTATTGAACGGAGAGAAAAAATTAGACCCATATGCTACAAAGATATACGGCAGAGAGAAATGGAATGATCTTAATCGTGAGGCGGATGATTTTGAAGTGTCTTGTGGTGTTTTAGATGATAAATTTGATTGGAAGAATGATTGTGCTCCAGAGTTATCAAAAAAGGATTTAATAATGTATAAGCTTCATGTAAGAAGTTTTTCTATGGATATTAGTAATCGTAAAAATTCTGGAACTTTTAATGCGATAACAAGTAAGATTCCGTATATTAGACAACTTGGATTTTCAGCAGTCATGATTATGCCTGTCTATGAGTTTGAAGAGGTTGATATTCCTTCAAAAGTTGAGCTGCCGGATTATGTAAAGTGGCAGCCTAATGATGAAGATGTTATTGCTCCAATTGATAAAAATGAACCTAGTGGAAAGGTTAATCTCTGGGGGTATTGCGAAGGAAATTATTTTGCAGTTAAGTCTTCATATGCAAGTAATCCAGCAAAAGCAGGTAATGAGTTTAAAACCCTTGTCAGAACATTTCATGAAAATGGAATGGAAGTGATACTTGAGATGTATTTCCCTGATTATACTAATCACAACCTGATTTTAGATGTACTTAGATATTGGGTGAAGGAATACCATGTTGATGGGTTTAAGCTTATGGGAGGAAGTGTTCCAGTAACAGCTGTTATTCATGATTACATTCTTAGCAGAACTAAGATTTTTTGTTCTGAATATAACATAGGAGATATTCCAAAGGATAGAAAGTACAAAAATTTATATGTTGATAAGGAAGAGTACCTATATCCTGCAAGAAAAATTCTTAATCATATGAACGGTTCTATGAGAGAATTATTGTATCAGCAGAGAAAACAGGATGAAAATCTTGGCTTTGTAAATTTTATTGCTAGTAACAATGGATTTACGCTTGCTGATTTATTTATGTACAATGACAGACATAATGAAGCAAATGGGGAAAATAATACAGATGGTACTCCATGGAATTTTAGTAATAATTATGGATGTGAAGGACCATCAAAGAAGAAGTTTGTTCGCAATGTAAGAAAATTAAAGTGGAGAAATGCAATGATGCTCTTGTTTTTAGCGCAAGGGGTTCCGCTTTTAATGGCTGGTGATGAAATTTGTAATTCACAGCAGGGTAACAATAATGCATATTGTCAGGATAATGAGATAGGATGGGTAAATTGGAAGAATGAGAGAAGTTATAAGACAAATATTTCATTTTTGGAGAAGCTTATTTCATTTAGAAAAAATCATCCTGTTATTACAAGCGAAAAACCATATAAATTGTGTGATTACAAATCTTTAGGATATCCTGATTTATCATATCATGGTAATAGTGCATGGATATCTGATGCCAGTCTCGATAAAATGTGTATCGGTGTGATGTATTGTGGGGATTATTCAACGGAGAATACCGATTTTGTATATATCGGATATAATTTTTACTCATACAGGGAGAGATTGGCTCTTCCAAAATTAGCAGAGGGAAAGAAATGGTATCTCGTTGCAGATACAAGCAAAGATGATGAATCATTTTTGGAAAAGGAAATTGAATGTACAAATCAGCATATTATTGATATGGATCCACAGGCGATTTGTATTTTGGTAGGTAAATAAATGAAGGCGATTAAACATTTTATTACAATAACAAGACATAAGAATCTGGTTATGAAAGGTTGCTTTAAAATAGGGTTATATAAACAGGGTTTATTACATGATTTGTCAAAGTATACACCAACAGAGTTTTTTGTTGGATGTAAGTACTATCAGGGAAATATGAGTCCTAATAATGCTGAACGAATGGATAAAGGATATTCTTCTTCGTGGCTTCATCACAAGGGAAGAAATAAACATCATCTGGAGTATTGGATAGATTATGGTCTTTCCAATGGTAAATCAGGAATGACAGGTATGAAAATGCCTATAAAATATGTCTGCGAAATGTTTATTGACAGAGTAAGTGCAGCAAAGAACTATCAAAAGGAAGCATATACACAGGAAAGTGCATTAAAATATTTTGAGAAAAGCATTGATCACTATATGCTTCATGAAGATACTAAGGCATTGCTGGAACTATTGTTGGTGATGCTTTCTGTAAAAGGAGAAGACTATACGTACTCCTTTGTCAAGAAACAGGTGTTAAAAGGGAAGATCCCATATGAGAAGGATAAATTAATAGTTCTTAGAAATGAACTTCATATCTGATGGTAGATTGGATATGAGGTTCATTTTTTTATTTGTTATTGGATGGCTGAACTCAAGAGAATGTGAGTGTAAAGCCTGCCTGCTTATATTTATATAATTAGGATTATATAAAAAATCACCAATTAATGGATGACCAATGTGTTTCATATGTACTCTGATTTGATGTGTTCTTCCAGTCTCAAGGCGAAGTTTCACCAAAGAGAGGTCTAACTTGGAATTGTATTCTACAAGAGTATAATTGGTAATTGCAGTTTCGCCGTGATTGTAGTCGACGCATCTTTCAATTGTTGAATTTTCTGCTCTAGCTATAGGCGCATCTATTGTACCGAAATCTTTTGTCTTTCCTTCACATATTGCAAGATATGTTCGGTGTATCTGTCTGTTGGTTATTTGTTTTCCTAAAATGGCTGCTGCCAGAGAGTGCTTTGCAATTATAGTTAATCCTGTTGTGTCTTTATCAAGTCTATTTACACATCTAAAGACAAATTCTTGATTTTTCGATTGGAAATGGTACATTACTGCATTTGCAAGTGTTCCATCGTGATTGCCCATTGAGGGGTGAATTGCCATGTTGGATGGTTTGTTGATGATTAGAATATCTTCATCCTCGTATACAATATCTAATTTGATATCAATAGCTTCAATGTTTGATGATGTAGACGTCTCAACAATATTAATTGAAAGAATGTCATTAGTTTTAAGTTTTTCATTCGTATAAGCCCAATGATTATTTAATGTGATACCATTTGGGGTTTTCTTTAAGTTAACTAAGACCTGATGAGAAACATTTTGCTCTTTTAAAAATGCTTCAACTGTTCTGTTTTCATATTGGCTTGGAATTGTATAATTAATTATTCTACTCATAGAATTAGTATATCAATTTTACTGGGAAAAGCACTAATAAAATTGTTATTACATAATATATATTAATTATTCATTTGAAGGTGTAATGTGAAAACTTTTTTAACTCCACTTACAAGAGCTGAAGAAGAAGAGTGTTTTCGCAGGATGAATGATAATGATGAAAAAGCAAAAGAAGATTTAATTTTGCACAATATGAGGTTAGTTGCACATGTTACAAAGAAATATGCTATAAGTGAGGAGGAATCAGAGGAATTAATTTCAATAGGAACGATAGGACTTATTAAGGCAGTATCATCATTTAAACACGATTTCGGAAGCAGATTTGCGACTTATGCTATCAGGTGCATTGAAAATGAAATTCTTATGTATTATAGAATTCGTAAGAAGGAACGGTATGATGTATCACTTTTTGAACCTATTGGTTCAGACAAGGAAGGAAATCAGATACAGTTATTAGATGTGATAGAAGGAAGCGAGTTTGATGTATTAAAAGAAATAGAGAAAAATGAAGATATAAATAAGCTTATGAAAAATATTGACACAATTTTAGATTCAAGAGAATTATTTATAATTAAATCCAGATACGGGGTTATGGGACAAAGGAAGCTTACACAGAACCAAATTGCTGAAACTCTTGGAATATCAAGATCATATGTTTCACGTATTGAAAAAAAAGCATTAGAAAAATTGAAAAAATTTATAGAATAATGGTGTAAAAAAGAATCAATTATGATATGATTACATTATCTTTTTTCGTGCATAAGTCTATGCATTTTTTCCCAAAAGAATAGGAGAATATATGTACAGTACAGTTAGAACGGCTGCTTTGGAGGGAATCTGTGCTCTGCCGATACAGGTTGAGGTTGATATTTCTTCGGGGATGCCTATTTTTGATATGGTGGGTAATTTGTCATCCGAGGTAAGAGAAGCAAAAGAAAGAGTAAAAACAGCACTTCATAATTGTGGAATTATTTTACCAGCAAAACGAATTACTGTTAATTTTACACCTGCGAACATTAAAAAAAGTGGAACAGGTTTTGATTTGCCTGTTGCTATTGCGCTAATCGCTTCAATGGGAATTGTGGATTTTAATAAAACACAAAATTATTTATTTATCGGGGAATTAAATTTAAAAGGTGATATTTTACCTGTAAATGGAATCCTGCCTATTGTATCTGATGGATTGATTCAGGGGATAGATAATTTTATTGTTCCGTATGATAACTATAATGAGGCAAAACTTGTACCCATGGCAAATGTTTATGGTTTTAGACATTTTACTGAAATAATTACCTTTTTAAATGAAGGAAATTATACACAGATAAATATAGAAAATAATAGTAGTAATCGGGATAAAAGAATTGATTTTGCTGATGTTAATGGACAGAATCTTATAAAAAGAGCGTGTGAGATATCTGCATCCGGTATGCATAATATGCTTATGATTGGTTCTCCAGGAGCAGGCAAAACAATGATAGCTGAGCGAATGCCCACTATACTTCCACCACTTAATGAACAGGAGAAGATAGATTTATCAAAAATATACAGTGTATGTGGTCTTCTTGATAATAACAATGCTCTTGTAAATGACAGACCATTTAGAAATCCTCATTATTCTATAACAAAACGTTCACTTATAGGTGGAGGATATCCTGTAAAGCCAGGAGAGATTTCGTTAGCACATAATGGGGTATTGTTTCTTGATGAATTAGTGGAATTTGCAGGAGGAATAATTGATAGTTTGAGAAAACCTCTCGAAGAAAATGTAATAAGGCTTTCAAGAGGGAATAGTAATGTTGTTTATCCTTCAGATTTTTTGTTTTTAGGGGCTATGAATCCTTGCAATTGTGGTTATTATCCGGATATGCAAAGATGTAGATGTACAGCTACTACGTTGAAAAGGTATTTTGAGAAGTTATCTCAGCCTTTGCTTGACAGAATAGATATTTGCGTTGATGCACCAGTTTTAAGCTTTGAAGATATTTCTGAGAAAAGAAAAAATGAATCATCTGAAACTATTAGAGAAAGAGTTATTAGATGTCATGAAATACAACGCGAGAGATATAGTAATGAGGATTTCTTGTATAATTCAAAGATTCCAGCCAATAAAATGTCTGAGTACTGTTTTCTGGATGACAAGGAAAAATCATATATGGAAAACATGTATCATAAGCTTAATTTGACTGCAAGAACTTATCATAAGATACTTCGTGTCGCCCGAACAATTGCTGATATGGACGGGTGCAGGCTAATTAAAATGAAGCACTTGAATGAGGCAATTTGTTATCGAAGCGTAAACGAAAAGTACTGGGGAGGAATACAATGAAATACAAATTTTGGCTGGCATCATTGATTGGAATAAGTAATGAAGTAAAAAGATTGCTCATAAGTTCTGGTAATTCAGCGGAGCAACTTTATTATATGGAAGATTCCAAGCTTTCACAGATAGAACTGTTATCTGATAATCAACGGGAATTAATTAATAAATCAAGGAAAAACGGTGATATAGATGTAAAATGGAAGGAATTCTTAGAAAAAGGCATAGATTTTATAACTTTTGAAGATAATGGATTTCCTGAAAAATTAAAAAATATTTCGAATTGTCCTTATGCACTTTTCTATATTGGAAAACTTCCTAATCAAAATAAAATGTCGGTTTCTATTGTTGGGGCAAGAGAGAGAAGTTCTTATGGATGCGAAGTTGCAAAAAAATTAGGTCAAATCTTGGCGTTAAATGATATTAATGTAATATCCGGGCTCGCGCGTGGAATAGACAGAGATGGTCATATTGGGGCATTACAGGGCAATGGTGAAACTTTTGCTATATTAGGTTCAGGTGTAGATGTCTGCTATCCAAGAGAAAATAAATTTTTGTATGATGAAATCAAAAACAATGGTGGCATAATTTCAGAATTTTTGCCGGGAACAAATGCTATTCCACTAAATTTTCCACTTAGAAACAGAATAATTTCTGGTTTGTCTGATATAGTTGTGGTTATAGAGGCTAAACTAAAAAGTGGCTCTTTGATTACAGCTGATTTTGCCATGGAACAGGGAAAGGATGTATACGTGGTTCCTGGTCGCATAACAGATACTCTCAGTAAGGGCTGTAATCGTCTGATAAAGCAGGGAGCAGGAATAATTTCTGATATTGATGAATTTGTTTCAGATATTACTGTTACCGCATTTACAGAATGTGTTCAGTTAGATTTTAGAAAAAATCTACTTGATAAAAAAGATTCATTGGTGTATAGTTTACTCGATTTTTGTCCCGTCAGTATAGGGACTTTATTTGAAAAGCTGCCGTTTGAGTTGGGTGAGCTTTTAGAGATTATTGAGCGCTTAAAACAAACGGGTTATATAAAAGAACAAATTCCGAATCATTATGTTAAATGTTTATGAGGAAGAATTAAAGGAGTGGTGTAAATGGCAAAGTATTTGGTTATTGTGGAGTCGCCTGCCAAGGTTAAGACAATAAAAAAATTTCTGGGAAAAAACTATGAGGTTATGGCTTCAAATGGTCACGTAAGAGATCTGCCAAAAAGTCAATTGGGAATTGATGTAGAGGGAGATTTTGAACCAAAATATATTACAATAAGGGGAAAAGGCGATATTCTTGCTAAGCTTCGTAAGGAAGCAAAAAAAGCTGAAAAAATATATCTTGCAACTGACCCGGACCGTGAAGGAGAAGCTATTTCATGGCATTTGTATCACTCGTTAAAGTTAGAAGGGAAAAATGTAAGTCGAATTAGTTTTAATGAAATTACCAAAAATGCAGTTAAGGAGTCACTTAAAAATCCAAGAGAAATTGATATGGATTTAGTCGATGCGCAGCAAGCAAGACGAGCATTAGACCGAATGGTTGGGTATAAAATTAGTCCTTTGTTGTGGGCAAAAGTAAAAAGAGGATTAAGTGCAGGACGAGTACAGTCTGTTGCACTTAGAATTATCTGCGATAGAGAAGAAGAAATAAATGCATTTATTCCAGAAGAATATTGGAGCTTGGAGGCATCGCTTAACGTAGAGGGTCAGAAAAAACCAATACCGGCAAAGCTTTATGGTAAAGGAAAGGACAAAATAGCTATTTCATCAGAAGATAAAATGAACAAAGTGCTTAAGGAAATAGAGGGAATGGATTGTAAAATTCTTTCTATTAAGAAATCAGAAAAATCAAAAAAAGCTCCTTTGCCATTTACAACAAGTACATTACAGCAGGAAGCTTCTAAGGCTCTTAATTTTCCTATCTCTAAAACTATGCGTATAGCGCAGCAATTATATGAAGGTATAGATGTAAAAGGTCAGGGGACTGTAGGTTTGATTACTTATCTGAGAACTGATTCTATTCGTATTTCGGAAGAAGCAGATGCGATGGCTAGAACGTTTATTTCGGAAAATTATGGTGAAAACTATTTGGCCGAGGGTGATGAGCATAAGAAGGATAAAAAGAAAATTCAGGATGCTCACGAGGCAATTCGTCCTTCAGATATTAACAGAATTCCATCGGAGATTAAAGATTCTCTTACAAGGGATCAGTTTAGATTATATCAGTTAATATGGAAACGATTTGCAGCTAGCAGAATGGCAAAATCTGTATATGAAACAACATCTGTAAAAATTGGTGCAGGTGATTATGTGTTTAGCTTTTCCACATCAAGACCTGTGTTTGATGGTTTTGAGCTTGCGTATGTTGAAGCAGATGAAGCAAAGAAAGAAAAGCAGGTTGTATTGAAATCTTTGGATGAAAATTCGAAGGTTGAAATTCTTGAATTAGAACCAAGACAGCATTTTACACAGCCACCTGCCCATTATACAGAGGCTTCACTTGTAAAGGCACTTGAAGAGTTGGGAATAGGACGACCAAGTACGTATTCACCAACAATTTCTACAATTCTTGCCAGAAGATATGTGACAAAAGAGGCTAAAAATCTGTATGTTACAGAAATTGGTGAGATTGTAAATCAAATTATGACGGAGTCATTTCCAACAGTAGTTGATGAGAATTTTACTGCCAATATGGAAACTCTGCTTGATGGCGTCGCTGAGGGAACCGTTAATTGGAAAACAGTAATTAGAAACTTTTATCCAGATTTAAAAAATGCTGTAGATAAGGCAGAAAAGGAACTCGAAAAGGTAACTATTGAGGATGAAGTTACAGATGAAGTCTGTAGTGAATGTGGAAGAAATATGGTTATTAAGTATGGCCCACATGGCAAATTCCTTGGATGTCCAGGTTTTCCAGAATGTAGAAATACAATGCCATATTTTGAAAAAATTGGTGTTAGCTGTCCGAAGTGCGGTAAGGATGTTGTAATTAAAAAAACACGTAAGGGTAGAAAATATTATGGCTGTATTGATAATCCAGAGTGCGATTTTATGAGCTGGGGAAGACCGGTTGAGGAAAAGTGCCCTAGATGTAACAATTTTATGATTGTGAAGGGAAATAAAATTGCCTGTTCTGATCAAAAGTGTGGCTATGTTACTGAAACAAAAAATGAAAATGATTGAATTGTCTGAAAAAGAGTGATAAAATCATTTGTAAGTAGACAATTTTGGGAGGCTAGAGTATATGGGAGTTCAGTTGTTGGATAAGACACGAAAGATAAACAAATTATTGCACAATAATAGTTCGTCTAAAGTGGTTTTCAATGATATTTGTGAAGTGTTAACAGGAATATTAGATTCAGATATTCTTGTTATAAGCAAAAAAGGGAAGGTATTAGGCTCGAGTGTTTGCAGAGGTGTAGATGAATTGCAGGAGCTTGTGGTAGATGAAGTTGGTGGATATATTGATTCTGATTTAAACGAAAGACTTCTTGGCATTTTATCAACAAAAGAGAATGTAAATCTTGAAACATTGGGCTTTGGTGAAGATTCAAGAAGATACAGAGCGATTATTACTCCGATTGATATTGCCGGTGAGAGACTTGGTACTCTGTTTGAGTATAGAAGTGATAGAGAATATGATATAGATGATATCATACTTACAGAATATGGAACTACTGTTGTAGGTCTTGAAATGATGCGCTCTGTTAATGAGGAGAATGCTGAAGAAGAGCGAAAAATTGCAATTGTTAAGTCTGCGATTAGTACTTTGTCATTTTCTGAACTTGAAGCCATTATTCATATTTTTGATGAGCTGGATGGAAATGAAGGAATTCTAGTAGCTAGTCGAATTGCAGATAGAGTTGGTATCACGAGATCTGTAATTGTAAATGCATTAAGGAAATTTGAAAGTGCAGGTGTTATTGAATCTCGCTCATCTGGTATGAAGGGTACATACATTAAGGTTGTAAACGATGTTGTATTCGATGAACTTGAGAAAATAAAGAAAAATAATATATAATACAATATTTCTGATGGATGGGATTGGTAAAGGGACTTATGTTTTCATAGGTCCTTTTTTGTATATGAGTGTATATATGTTGTATTTATTTTGATAAAATAACACAATATAGTGTAAAAATTGCTTGCTTTTTTTATATAATAAATTATAATAAGATATGGTAGAGTGCGTACAGATTGTAGTAGTATAAAACGTGGAGGGTTTTTGTATGATTAACTCAACAGCTTTTAATTATGTGGATGTATTAACAAAAGCGGCTGATGCTAGCTGGACAAGGGAAAGTGTTATTGCAAACAATATTTCAAATGTTGATACACCGGGATATAAAAGAAAAGATTTGAATTTTGAGAGTGTTTTAACTGAAGAACTTGGGCGTTGTAAGCATAAATCTCTTGATTCTAAAATAAGAGAGTTGGATTATTCAAATCTAAAGGCAAATATTTATACTGATCATCAGAATTATTCCTATAGACTAGATGGAAATAATGTAGATATAGATACTGAGAATGTGGAACTTGCTTCTGAACAGATTAAATATCAGGCATTAACCAGTAGCATAAGTTCGCAGTTTGAGAGAATGAGAACATCAATGGGTAGATAGTGATAGGAGGAGAGTAATATGGGATTATTTCAATCGTTTAATATTAGTGCATCTGGTATGACAGCAGAGCGTTATAGAACAGATATTATTGCTCAGAATATTGCAAATGTGAATACTACTTCTACAAAGGATGGTACACCCTATAGAAGAAAAATAGTAACTTTTTCAGAAAAAAATGTTACACCATTCAGTGAGATATATACCAGTTCAAAGGATAGGACAATCGGTGATGGTGTAAAGGTTTCAAAAGTAACAGAGGATTACGAGACAGAGTTAGTTTTAAAGTATGACCCTTCAAACCCTGATGCAGATGAGAATGGTTATGTTTCATATCCAAATGTAAATACAGTTACAGAGATGACAAATCTAATTGATGCAACAAGAGCATATGAAGCAAATGTTACAGCTTTTAATGCTACAAAAGCCATGGCTCAGAGTGGCCTACAGATTGGAAAATAAAATTTTTAATTTACTATAATTAGAGGGGTGCTTTTATGGCAATTTCTACTTTAAATGGAGTTTCTTTAGGAGACATGAGTCCGTATATTAAAGATACGGCTCTTACAAAAAATACTAACAAATCAGAGAGCTTCTCCGATGTTTTATCTGCAATGATGAACTCTGTTGATGAAACAAATGACTTACAGAATGCGGCAGAACAGGCAGAAATTCAATTTGCATTAGGAGAATCAGAGAATACGCACGATTTACTAATTGCGGAAACAAAGGCTGCAGTCGCATTACAATATACTGTTGCAGTGAGAGATAAAGTGATTGATGCATATAAAGAGCTTATGCAGATGTCTGTCTAAGGAGTAAAAATAGATGCCGGAACGAATAAAAGAAATACTGAATAAAGTATTGGACTGGTGGAAAAAATTTAATAATAGACAAAGGGCATTGTTGATTAGTATTGTTGCAGTTGTGGTTGTCGCTTTGATTATTTTGGCTACTGTTATCACGAAACCAACAATGGTGGAGCTTGTATCAAGTACAGATTCGGCTGAGGCTTCTAAGATTAAAGGTATACTTGACGATGCGGGGATAAGTTACGAGGTAGATTCGGATTTAGTGTTTAAAGTCAACAAGGATGATGAAGTAGATGCAATTATGGCGCTTGGTGACAATGATATTCCTGCCCAAAGCTATGATATTAGCAATGTTACTGATGGAAGCTTTTCTACAACAGAAGCAGATAAACAGAAAAAATATCAAGTATATTTGGAATCAAAATTTGCTGAACATTTGTCTCAGTTAGACTATATTAATTCAGCATCGGTGGATATTACTATTCCTGATAATGATGGTACTATTTTATCATCTGATAAAGAGGGAACCGCAGCTGTTACTTTGGATACAAAACGAGATATAACTGAAGATCAGGCGTATGCAATAGCTAGATATGTGGCTACTGAGTTGGGTAATGAATCCACTAAAAATATTACTATTATTAATTCTAAGGCAGAAATAATTTATTCTGGGGCTGATGCGGAGACAAGTACAGGATTGGCTAGTTCTAAGCTTTCTTACAGGGAAAAATTAGAAGCTCAGGTTAAGAGTGAAATTGTTGGGGCACTTGAATCTTCTGGTGTTTTTTCAAATATTGAAGTTGGAATGAACTTAGATGTTAGTTTTGATGAAGTAGAGACTGCTGAGAAGAAATACAGTATTCCTGATGGGGCTGATGATAGTCTCAAGGATTCACAGTCTATCTACGAGTCAGAAGCTACTAATGGTGATGCGGCTGTACCTGGAACAGATTCTAATGATAATGATACTACATATGTGACACAGGATAGTAATACATCATCTTCATCCATATCTGATATTGATACAGATTATTTAAACGATGAGAAAATTACCACAACGAAGAATAATGGTGGAGTGATAAACTACGACACTTCCTCAGTGTCAGTTGTTGCTACCAGATATAAGGTATATGATCAGGAGACGCTAGAAGAAAATGGTACTTTAGATGATATAACATGGGAAGAGTTTAAAGCCCAAAATGGAGATCCTGTAAAAGTGACTGATGTGGATCAGGATTTCATTGATTCTGTTGAAAAAGCAACAGGCTTTACGTCAGTATCATTTATGATATACGAACAGCCAGAGTTTATTGATAAAGATACGTCTTCACGTTCGTTGAGTGATATTTTACAGATAGTACTAGCTGTTGTGATTTTTCTTTTGCTGGGATATGTAGTATTTAGAAGTACAAGAACTGTTAAGGAGGTTGAACCAGAGCCAGAGATATCTGTTCAATCTTTGCTTGATTCAACGGCTGAAGCTACAGAGTCTTTAGAGGATATTGGATATACAGAAAAATCTGAAAAGAGAATTCTTATTGAAAAATTTGTGGAGGAGAATCCGGATGCTGTTGCGCTTTTATTGCGTAACTGGTTGAATGAGGATTGGGAATAAAAATGATTGATGATTACAGTGGAGTACAAAAAGCTGCGATTTTTTTAATTACATTGGGACCTGAAAAAGCATCTGTCATTTTTCAGCACTTGAAAGAAGAAGAAATTGAAGAACTTACTCTCGAGATTGCAAACACTCGGAGTGTATCACCACAGGACAAAGAAGAAGTCCTTGATGAATTTTATCAGGTTTGTCTTGCACAGCAGTATATTGCTGAGGGTGGTATTGGTTATGCAAAAGAGCTTCTTGAGAAAGCGTTGGGTGATGAAAGAGCGCAGGGGGTTATTTCAAAACTTACAGCTTCACTGCAGGTTAGACCGTTTGAATTTATTAGAAAAACTGATCCAAGTCAGTTATTGAACTTTATACAAGATGAGCATCCACAGACTATTGCTATGATTCTATCCTATTTGCCTGCGGCACAGGCGGCGATGGTATTAGGAGCTTTACCACCTGAAAAACAGGCTGATGTTGCAAGAAGAATTGCTCAGATGGATCGTACCTCACCAGATGTTATAAAAGAAGTTGAACGTGTGTTAGAACGCAAGCTGGCTTCTCTTGTAAATCAGGATTACACAATTGTTGGTGGAATTGATGCTATTGTTAGTATTCTTAATAGCGTGGACCGTTCAACAGAGAAACATATTATGGAATCTCTTGAAATTGAAGAACCAGAACTTGCTGATGACATCAGAAAGAAAATGTTTGTATTCGAAGATATTCTGCTTCTTGATGATAGATCGATTCAGCGCGTGCTTAGAGATGTTGAAAATGCGGATCTTGAACTTGCTCTTAAAGGTTCAACAGAGGAAGTTCAGAATGTTGTGTTCAGAAATCTATCAAAACGTCTTGCTGCTATGCTTAAGGAAGACATGGATTTCATGGGACCTGTACGTATGAAGGATGTAGAAGAAGCACAGCAGAAAATTGTTGCCGTTATTAGAAGACTTGAGGATTCAGCAGAAATTGTTATTTCGCGTGGTGGAGGTGACGATATAGTTGTCTAATTTAGTAAAGCAGTATTATGTCGTTGAGCCGGAAGCAAAAACGAGAATAATTAACAATAATAAGCTGATAGATGAAAAACTAAAAGAATATGAAAATAAATCAGAGTTCAAAAGATTAGATGTTGATCTTCAGCCTATAGATGCAGAAGAAGAGTGTTTTCAGGAAGACGACAATGAGACTACGGAAGATAATGAATTTGTTGATGGAATAGAGGCTTCTGTAGTAGAAACAGTTGATAAAGATTCTATGGTGGAGGATATAATTAAAAAAGCCAATGAAAGGGCTGAAAGCATTGTTGAAGTGGCAAACAAAAATGCTGAAGTTATTATTCAAAAAGCCAATGAACAAGCTGAACTGATTTATGAAGAAAAAAGAAAGGAAGGCTATGAAGATGGCGCCTTTGAGAAAAATCAGGAGATTGAACATTTAAGATCTGAACTGGAAGAGGAATTTGCAAAACGAAAAGCTGAATTGGAATCAGACTTTGAAGATTATACATCCAGGCTGGAGGTTGATTTGATTGATGCGTTGACGCAGGTTTTTGATAAAGTGTTTCATATTCAGTTTGATGATAAAAAAGAGATGCTTTTACATCTTGTAAAAAATACCATTTCAAAGATTGAAGTTGGTAGAGAATTTAGAATTCATGTTTCTCAGAGCAATTACAAATTTATATTAGCTCATATTGATGAAATTAGAGAAAGAATAGGAAATGATGTTGAGATTGAAATCGTAAATGATGCAAATCTTGAATCATCAGATTGCCAGATAGAGACTAGTTTTGGCGTTTTTGACTGTGGAATTGATATGGAATTGAATAATCTTATAAAAGATATAAAATCATTGTGCAGTTAGTTTTGACAAAAAGGGGTTTTACTGTTGTTAAAAGAAGCTGAAAAATACTTACAACTTATTGGAAAAGAGTACTATAAAAGTTTTGGAAAAGTTGCAAAAGTAGTAGGACTTACAATTGAATCTATTGGACCTGAAGCAAGGCTGAATGATTTGTGCAAGATATATTTGGACAAAGAAAGAGTGGAATATGTGACTGCGGAAGTAGTAGGATTTCATGATTCTCATTTGATATTGATGCCATTTGACAATGTTGAGGGAGTTGGAGTTGGATGTATCGTAGAAAATACGGGACATCCATTATCTGTTTTGGTGGGAGAAGAACTCTTGGGGCATACTGTTGATGGAATTGGAAGATTGACTGATGATGTAGATATTAAGCTATCAACAGCATATCCCATAGAAGCTGATCCGCCTGATCCTATGAACAGAACAATAATCAGTGAAGTATTACCACTTGGTGTAAAAGCTGTGGATGGACTTATTACTGTTGGGAAAGGTCAGAGAATAGGTATTTTCGCAGGATCTGGAGTAGGAAAAAGTACATTGCTAGGTATGTTTGCAAGAAATACCAAAGCAGATATTAATGTTATTGCTCTTATTGGTGAGCGAGGCCGAGAAGTAAGAGAGTTTATTGAACGAGATTTAGGCGAGGAAGGAATGGCGAGATCAGTTGTTGTTGTTGCTACATCTGATAAGCCTGCTCTTATCAGAAATAAAGCTGCAAAAACAGCAACTAGCATTGCTGAATATTTTAGAGATCAGGGGAATGACGTTCTTTTGATGATGGATTCCCTCACTCGTTTTTCTATGGCACAAAGGGAAATAGGACTGGCTTCAGGGGAACCACCGGTTACGCGTGGTTATCCACCTAGTGTATATTCTGAGATGCCTAAGCTCTTAGAAAGAGCGGGTACGTCTGATGTGGGATCTATTACAGGGTTATATACAGTTCTTGTTGATGGAGATGACTTTAATGAACCAATTACCGATACTGCAAGATCTATTTTGGATGGTCATATTATGCTTGATAGAAAATTGGGGCACAAAAACCATTATCCGGCGATTGATATTCTTCAGAGTATATCCCGAGTAATGAGTGCAATAGCGACAAAGGAACATAAGCAGTTGGCCAGCAGGTTAAAAACAGTATTGGCAACATACAATGAGGCAGAGGATTTGATAAATATTGGAGCATATAAGGCTGGGTCTAATCCTGAAATTGATTATGCGATTAAAAAAATACATGATGTTAATGATTTTTTATGTCAAGGGACAGATGAAAAATTTCTTTTTGATGATGAGATAAAGATGTTGAATGATGTTTTTGCTGAATAGCATGTGAGTATACAAAAGAGGTGATTGGTTGGCGAGATTTAGATATAGGATGCAAAATATTCTCGATATCAAGATAAAACTTGAAACACAGGCTAGAAATGAATATGGTATTGCCAATCAGAAATATCTTGAGGAACAGGATAAATTACAGCAGTTAGTAGTTAAAAGGGTTACTTATGAAACAAAGTTAAAAGAGTTAATGAATGATATTATTGATATCAGAAAAGTTAATTCGGCACGTAGTGATGTGAACACAATTAAGTCTTTAATTCGAACTCAAATGTTTCAAGTAAAAAAAGCTGAGGACGAGTTGGAAATAAAAAGAGCAGCATTAGCAGATGTTATGGCTGAACGAAAGACTCATGAGAGATTACGAGATAAAGCGTTTGAAAGATTCCAACAGGAAGAAAAAGCTGTAGAAGCTAAAGAAATTGATGAATTAGTTAGTTTTAATTATAACAGTGATAGATAAGACAGGAGAAGTTATGGCTGATATTGAAAATTTAGAAGAAGATAAGAAAAAATCAAAAAAGTCGAAGGAAAAACAGGAAAAGACTGATAACGAAAACATAGAAAATGAGGAAGAAGGAGGAAGCAAACTTGTTCTTGTATTTGTGACATTTTTAATTATCGTTATTTGGCTTGGAATTATTGCAATTTTGATAAAAACTGATGTTGGTGGATTTGGTTCGACTGTATTAACTCCTATATTGAAGGATGTTCCGGGAATCAACATGATTTTACCAAATTCTGATGAAGTTTCTACAGGAACAGAAGAAGTTGCATATTCTTCGGTTGAGGAAGCTGTTGAACAAATAAAAGAACTTGAAATACAGTTAGATACTGCCAATGCTCAGATTGAAACAGATGCAAAGACAATTGAAGAATTGAATTCTCAGATTGCAGATTTGGGTACATACAAAGAAGAACAGGCAAATTTTGAATTAGAAAAAGAAAAATATTATGAAGAGGTTGTGTTTTCTGACAAAGCACCCGATATAGAAGAATATAAGACTTACTATGAAAGCATTGATCCGGAGAATGCTGAAGTCTTATATAAGCAGGTCTGCGAACAAATCCAAAAAGATCAGGAAATTAAGGATTATGCTGCAACCTATTCCTCAATGAAACCAAAGGAGGCTGCTGCAATATTCGATACTATGACTGATGATTTAAACCTGGTAGCTGACATTTTACAGGCGATGGATTCTGAATCAAGGGCAAAAATCATGGGGAAAATGAATGCAGACAATGCTGCTAAATTAACAGAAATAATGAATCCACAATAGAAAGGAGGATGGATGTGACATCAGCAAGCATATCTAATGTTTTACCGATAAGTAATGTGTCGGAAGGAAAGACGTCGAGTGCATCTGATATGTCTGATTTAAAAAACAAATCATCTTTTGCAAGTGTTATTAATAATATTAATATTGATAATTTGCAAAAACATAGTGTTCCTAGTGCTTCAAAAGATGAATATCAGCAATATAAGTATAAAGACAACAATATAACAGAAGCAGAAAAATCTCCGGTTTTACAAAAAATTGAAGAGTCAAAAGAAGATATAGAAGCTTCTGGGCGAGAAATTGTCAGCGAAATAGCTGAGGAACTGGATGTGTCGGAAGAGGATGTAATAAAGGCTATGCAGGAATTGGGGATGATAGTCTTTGATTTACTTTCTCCACAGAATTTAGCTGGTTTGGTTGAAAAGATTAATCCAGACAAGGATTTGACAAATCTTATTCTTGATGCTGATTTCAAACAGTTATTGTCTGATGTAAATCAAATTGGTGCGGAATTAATGGAAGAATTGGAAATGAATCCTTCCGAGTTTGATGAAATGATTGGTCAGATGGATAGAGTTGAAGACACTGTTGAACAACAGGCAATTTTATCTTATATATCAGAAGAAATCGAGTTGAAAAATGAGAATGTAAAAGAAGATAATATAAGAACGAATGATGTTGAAAATGTAATAGAATCTGTTTCGGATGATGAGTCTATTGAAGTTCAGATGAAAACTACTGGAAATGAGTTTGGGTCGGAAACTAGTGATAGTGAAGGGGAATTTGATGACAGGACTCAGCTATCTAAAGAAGATAATGTAAAAGGGGCAGAAGGTTCGGAACTTAATAATTTTGTTTCTACATCAAAAAATGAAGCAGTCGAGGTTATAAAAAATACAGATTCGTATTCTTCGCATGTTGATACAAAAGATATAATGGGACAGATTGTTCAAAAGGTAAGTGTAGAAATGACAGGGGAAGAGACTTCTATGGAGTTGCAATTGAATCCTGAAAGTCTTGGAAAAGTATATATTAATATTTCTTCAAAAAATGGTGAAGTAAGTGCAAATATTATCACTATGAATGAAATGGTAAGAGAAGCGTTGGAAACACAGATGGTAAATCTTAGGGAGAATTTAAACCAGGCAGGTGTTAAGGTTGATGCTATTGAAGTTACTGTTTCGTCACATGGATTTGAAAGAAATTTGGAACAGGATACTTCAAGGGATGAAAGAGAAGGTGAAAGACAGGAGATGATGTCTTCTCAAAGAAGGAGAAATATTAATTTGTCATCATTAGATGAACTATCTGGAGTGATGGATGAGGAAGAAGCTTTGGTTGCGCAGATGATGAAAGATAATGGAAATACAATGGATATGATGGCGTAAATGAAAGGAGTATTTTATGGCTATTACAGCTGGAGTTACAAATGGAGTATTAGATTCTAAGTATACGACTTCAGATAAGGATGCAAAAGAACCAAAAGATGGTAGAAATCTTGGTTATGATGAGTTTTTACAGTTGTTATGTGCAGAAATGCAGTATCAGGATCCGCTTGAGCCAACCAGTAATACTGATTATGTTGCACAGATGGCTACATTTTCTCAGTTGGAAGCTACTTTATCAATGCAGGATTCTTTGTCGGGAACATTACAGGAGTCACAGAAATCCAGTGCAGCATCTTTGGTAGGTAAAGAGGTGGTTGTAAATGATTTGAATAGTGAGACTGGATATTCAAGTGGAACTGTCGACTATTTTGTAATTGAAAATGGAGAGGTTAAGCTTTCAATCAATGATAAAATGTATGCATATTCTGATTTGTATTCACTCTCTACAGATGAATATTATGATGCAATTGTAAATTCGAAGACATTTAGTGGCTTGGTTTCAGCGTTGCCAGATATTAACGAACTCACAACTACATCGGAAAATGCAATAAAGACAATTAGGAATCTTTTTGATGGACTTACAGATTATCAGAAACAGTTTATTAACAGTAGTGATTATGCGAAACTTCAAAGATATGAGAAGAAGATGGAAGAGCTGCTTGCTGATGAGAAGAAGAACGAGGATGTTGGTGAAACAGAAACTGAAACAGAAGATAAAGTAGAAAATGAGGTAGAAAATGAATAAAATTTCTAATCAGTTTTCTTCAATTGAACAGGTTACTGATCAATTTTTGAATAAAAATATTAAGAATAATAATATAACGACCGATGTATCTTTTGGAGACATTCTTAAAGAAAAGCAGATTGAAAATTCAACTGGCCTAAAGTTTTCAAAGCATGCTTCAATGCGTTTGGCAGATAGAGATATCACATTATCTGATTCTCAGAGTAAGAGATTGGCAGACGGGGTAGAGGCTGCTGGCAAAAAAGGCGTTAATGAGTCGTTGGTCATGGTTGATGATTATGCATTTATTGTAAGTGTCCCGAATAAAACGGTTGTGACAGCAATGGATAAGACAGAGACAAATAGTAATGTATTCACAAATATTGATGGAGCGGTAATTATGTAGCTGGACCTTATGGAAGCTATTGTTCTTGAATGACAGATAGAACAAAGACCGCCCATCCGTCATAGGAGGGCAATAATTATGATGAGATCACTTTATTCTGCTGTGTCAGGTCTCAAGACACATCAGACTAAGATGGACGTTATTGGTAACAATATCGCTAATGTAAACACAGAAGCTTTTAAGTCTTCTTCTGTTAGATTCAGTGAGATTATGTATCAGACTACATCATCTGCATCTGCTGGAAATGGTGCAAATGGAACAGGTGGAGTTAATGCAAAGCAGATTGGACTAGGTGTTACAACTGGTGCAACTTCTGTAAGTATTACTTCTGCAGGTGCTGCTGAGACAACAGGAAATCCGTTTGATTTGAAGCTTTCAGATAAGAATTCTACAAATTTTTTTGTCGTAAGTGATGGCACAAATAGGTATTTTACAAGAGCTGGAGATTTCTATGTTGATGGAAATGGTTATCTGTGTATGGCGTCTACCGGATATACACTTCAGGGATGGCAGGTTGGAGCTAATAACGAAATAATTCAGGATACAGTATCTCCACTTCAGGTTATGTCAGCAGGAAATCAAACTTCATCTCCTGAGGCAACTACAAAAGGATATGTATCAGGTGTGCTGGATAAAAATGATCCACAAGCTGCTGATACAGGTCGAATTATTACACTTGGATTTTTTGATGATTTGGGATATAACTATACAGCAAAGTTTAATATCAAAACAACTGATACAGATGGTACATATTCTGTTACACTTACAGATATAGTTGATTCAACAGGTGAAACAATATTTGACGTAGATGAAGAGGGTAAGTTTATCACTACAGTTGGAGATGACGGGCAGGTGCTAAACCAGTACAATGGACAGCCTATAGATTTTCAGAGTATCTTTGAGGATGCAACACTTGTATTCGACCAGTCTGAAGGTACGTTTACATCTATTTCGAGCGCAAATAGTGAAGCTGGTGATACTATTAATTTGAATTTGTCAACATTAAACACACCGGATCCTTCCAATAATGGTAGTAATTTTGCCAATATAGAAGTTGACTTTAGTAAATGTTTAAATTACAACAATAACAAGACTTCAACTATTGGTGGACAGAATGGAGACTTTAAAGGAGACGGAAAAGGAAAAGCTCTCGGTGCGTTAACAGGAATAACTGTCAACTCTGATGGTAGAATATATGGTTCGTATGACAATGGAAATACGGTTTTACTTTGTCAGATTGCTGTAGCTCAGTTTGCAAATGCTTCAGGTCTTGAAAAGGTTGGAAATAACTGTTATCAGACAACACTTAATTCAGGTGATTTTGATGGGGTTGGAATTGAAATTTCTGCAGATGGAAGTTCAATTTCTTCTGGAGAATTGGAAATGTCAAATGTTGACCTTTCATCACAGTTTACTGATATGATTGTTACACAGAGAGGGTTCCAGGCCAATTCAAGAGTTATTACAACTTCAGATACACTGTTAGAGGAACTTATTAACCTAAAGAGATAATTGAATATTGGTAATAATTAACAAAATATATATTGGGGAGCGGCAAAAGCAACTCTCCAATATTTTGTATAAAAAAACATTTTTTTGTCGAATGAGATAAAAGTCAGTAGACAAGATAGCTAAAGTTTAGTAAAATCATATAAAGGGTCATTATGACAAAAAAGGACAAATTATACATAAAATATTAAAAATGGAAGGTGTTTAGAGTGGATATAGCTTCTCTTGGCGGCGTACTTGTCGGACTGGTGATGGTTGTTTTTGGAATCATTTCCAGTGGTGGTGTTGCTGCGATGGGTAACTTCATTGATATCCCATCAGTATTAATTACAATTGGAGGATCTTTGAGTTCTGTTCTTGGAGGAAATAAATTATCTGGTTTCCTTACAGGCTTAAAGTCTATTTCTTTACCATTTAAAGAAACTGCAAAGGATCCTGCTGAAACTATTAAGACAATTATTGATATGTCAAATGTCGGAAGAAAAGAAGGCCTTCTTGCTTTGGAAGAGGCTGCCAACAATATAGAAGATGATTTCCTGAAAAAAGGGATTATGCTTGTTGTTGATGGTACAGATCCTGAATTAGTTAGAGGTATCTTAGAGACTGATTTAATGTGCTTGGAAGAAAGACATAAGAAAGTGATTTCCTTTTGGGAATATTGGGGTGAAATGGGTCCTGCATGGGGAATGATTGGTACTCTGGTTGGCCTTGTAAACATGTTGAAAAACCTTGAAGATTCATCAACAATTGGACCTAATATGGCGGTTGCGCTTCTCACAACTTTATATGGTTCTCTTATTGCAAACTGGTTATGTTCTCCTTTTGCAAACAAATTGAAGACAAATAATGAATTGGAAATTACTTTAAAGACACTTACAATTGAAGGTTTACTTTCGATTCAGGCGGGGGAAAACCCTAGAGTAATAGAAGAAAAGCTTAAATCATTCTTGGCTCCTTCTTCAAGAGATTCAGTTTCATCTGATGCAGGAGGTGAAGAATAATGGCAAAGAAGAGACAGGATGATCCACCGAAAGGCGCGCCTGCATGGCAGTCAACATTTTCGGATTTGATGAATTTGTTATTATGTTTCTTCGTATTGTTATTTTCTATGTCAACAGTAGATGCACAGAAGTTTCAGATGGTTATTGCATCACTTCATAATAGTATGAGTATTTTGCCGGCTGGTGGAAAATCTATAGGCGATGGAGATATGGTTGGAGGGGGAGTGAGTCAGCTTGAATTTTTAGATGACTATTACAACGAACTTGCTAATTCTAAATCGCAGATTGAATCAGATACTACTGGTGAGGATAAAAACCCAGAAGAAGAATATGAGGCTTTAGAATTATCTGAGTCAGAGAAGATGGCGGAAGATATTCAGGCTCAGATAACAAATTCTGGAATACAGGATATGGTTGAGGTTGATTTTAATGCAGAGTATGTACAGTTAAGCTTGAGTGGGGCAGTGTTGTTTGATTCAGGAAAGGCTGAACTTGTTCCAGATGCTTATCCTGTAGTTGATAAAATTTCATCAATTTTAGACGGCTATAAGGATAATATTATTGAGGTGGAGGGTCATACTGACAACGTTCCGATTTCCAGCGGGGCAAAGTTTGAAGATAATGATGTTTTGTCGATGTACAGAGCGCTAAATGTTGCAAATTATATTCGAGGTGCGACAAATCTTGAACCGGCACATATAAAATCATCAGGGAGAGGAGATTATGTTCCGGTTGCAGATAATTCTACTCCTGAGGGAAGAAGTA
The DNA here is from genome assembly GCA_045122195.1 of Agathobacter sp. Classification (GTDB taxonomy): domain Bacteria; phylum Bacillota; class Clostridia; order Lachnospirales; family Lachnospiraceae; genus Roseburia. The sequence continues at coordinate 7,103 of JBGVHH010000098.1, read as the reverse complement.
GAAATAGGCGAGTAGAGATAAAAATATACAATTCATATAATTCGAATGTTGATTGACAGAAAGGAATAAATATGAAGAAAAATTTAATGTCTGTAATAATTCTGGCATTAGTGTTTGCTAATTTTGTATTAACAGCAATATTGATTTTTACTGTTTTGCCAGAAACAAAAAAAGCTAACAATTTAATTGATAAGGTATGCGAGGCAATAAGTCTTGATCTTAATAGTGGAGCTGCTACAAGCAGTGCGAATCTTCCACAGGATCAGATTGAAGATTATGCACTTAATGAGGATGGAAAGACTTTGACAATTAATTTTGCGCAGTCAGAGGATGGACAGGGACATTTTTTGGTATGTGGTATTTCTCTTTCATTAAATAATCAAAGTGCAGGTTATGAGAAATATGGAGCTGATCTTTCTTCTAAAAAGAATATCATACTTGCTGATATTAATACTATTGTTGGTAAATACACAATGGAAGAGTTTATTGAAGATAAACAGGCGGTGTATGATGAAATTCTTGAAGAACTTCAGGCTAAATTTGGAGCTGACTACATCGTAGGAATTAACTTTACTTCTTCATTAGTTCAGTAAAGAGACTTAATTATTTTATTAATAGGTGGTGAGAAATAGATGGGTGACGTTTTATCTCAAAGTGAGATAGATAATCTGCTCAATGCTTTAAGTAGTGGTGAACTGGATGTTGAAGAAATTAAAGATAGCAATGAGAAGCAGGTAAAAGATTATGATTTTGCTCGTCCATCGAAATTCTCAAAAGAACACTTGAGGACGCTGGAGATTATCTTTGAACACTATGGACGTTTGCTTACAACTAATCTTCCGGTTTATCTGAGAAGAAATGTTCAGGTTGAAGTTATGAATTCGGAAGCTGTTACATATTCTGAGTTCTCGAATGCGTTGTCAAATCCTGTTCTTTTAGGTATTGTTAATTTTGCTCCATTACAAGGAAATATTATAATGGAGATAGCATCTAATCTTGGATACGCAATTGTTGATAGAATGCTTGGTGGAAGAGGCGATGCTCTGGAAAAAAGTCGCGAGTTTTCTGAAATTGAGTTGTTGATAATAGAGAGAATTCTTATTGTCTGCGTAAATCTTTTGATAGAGCCTTGGGAGAATGTAATTGATATACATCCTCATCTTGAAAGGATTGAGACTAATTCGCAGTATGCACAGATTATTTCACCTAGTGAAATGATTGCAATTGTTACTATAAATGTGAAAATTGGTACTGTAGAAGGCCTGATGAATGTTTGTTTGCCATATATTACATTAGAGTCTGTAATTGAGAAATTGAATACCAGATATTGGTATGCTAATATTCAAAATCATGATGAGACAGATTATACCGATGCAATTGAAAGTCTTATTCAAAAAGCAGAAGTTCCTGTTAAAGCTGTATTAGGCAAAAGTAATATCTCAGTCAGTGATTTTGCAACGCTTCAGCCTGGGGATATAATAAGATTAGAAAGAACGGTTGAAGATGAATTAGATATTTATGTTGGAAATATACGAAAGTTCACTGCGTTGCCTGGTTCTTCGGGTGATAAATATGCAGTAAGGGTTACTTCAGTAATCAGAGAGGAGCAATAAATTATGGATGGAGTATTATCGCAGGAAGAAATTAATGCGCTACTCAATGATCCTGATGGAGATTCTGGAAATAATGATCTTTTAACTCCGGATGAAATGGATGCAATTGGAGAGATTGCCAATATTAGTATGGGAACAGCAGCTACTACGTTGTTCTCTTTGGTAAACCGTAAAGTTGAAATATCTACTCCTGTTGTTTCCTTTAGTACATGGGATGATATAGTTGCTAAATACGAAAAGCCATGCGTATTTATAAAAATAGCATATACCGTTGGTCTGGATGGAAGCAACATTCTGGTATTAAAAGAAAATGATGTAAAAGTCATTACCGATTTGATGATGGGTGGTGACGGTACTAATACTGATGGAGAACTCGGAGAGCTTCATTTGAGTGCGATTAGTGAGGCTATGAATCAGATGATGGGTTCATCTGCCACATCGCTTTCTTCAATGCTTAATAAGTTGATTGATATTAGTCCGCCTTCTGCAAATGTAATAGATCTTCACGAGACTGTTGATGAGGGTGAAATAGATGAATTCTTATCAGGTTCATTTGTAAATATTTCTTTTAAAATGGAAATCGGAGATTTGGTTGATAGTGAAGTTATGCAATTATATCCGTATTCATTTGCACGAGAGATGTGCCGAGGTGTCTCTCATAATATGGAATTGGATAGTGAGAGTATTTCTGGTGATTCAGCTCCTGTCAATGAACCTGCATCAGCACCTACAGAAACTCAACAGCAGGCTCAAGCAGCTCCACAACCACAGCCAATGGGACAGCCGATGGGACAACCGATGGGACAACCGATGGGACAGCCAATGGGGCAGCCTATGCCACAAATGATGCAACAACCAATGGGACAGCCGGTAAATGTTCAGCCAGCACAGTTTTCATCGTTTGGAGTCACTCCAAATGCTGTTTATCAACCTGAAAATATCGATTTAATTATGGATGTTCCGCTTGAAGTGACAGTTGAGTTGGGAAGGACACAAAAGTCGATTTCAGATATTCTTGATTTTGGTCCAGGCAAGATTATCGAATTGAATAAAATTGCCGGAGAACCAATTGATGTGTTGGTAAATGGAAAATATGTTGCAAAGGGTGAAGTTGTTGTTATTGAAGAAAGCTTTGGTGTCAGAATTACCGAAATAGTAAATGCTGTTAAACCGACACAATAAAGGAATTTGCAATGGACAATTTTTTTCAATTAATTTCTGTTTTATTAATTTTTGTTTTTGTACTTGCTATTACATATCTTACTACAAGGTGGATGGCAGGATTTCAAAAAAGTAAGTCAAATAATCGAAACCTTAAAGTTTTAGAGACAATAAATGTTGGAAACAACAAGTTTGTTAGCATTGTTTCTGCAGGTAAAAAATATATTGTGATTTCTGTCGGAAAGGATGAGGTGAACTTTCTGACAGAATTAACAGAAGAGGAAATGGTGGATTTGTCTTTTAAAGATGCTTCAACGAAGGAATTTTCTAAAGAACCCTTTTCAGCAATTTTAGATAAATTCAAAAAGAACCAAGACGACAGGAGTAATAATGAGTAAATTAAAAAAGACGTACTGTAAGGTGAGTTTTATTTTTGCAGTAATTGTTCTTGCTTTTACAATTTCTATATGTGTTTTTAAACCATCTCTTGTTATGGCGGGAGAAGTTAGTACTACTGATGTGACTGATGATTTGGATGATGTGACGAGTATGGATGCAACAGATGAAGATTTAGCAGATGCATCATCAGACAGCACAGATGGTTTGAATATATACTATAATAATGAATCTGGGTCATTATCGACGCCAATAAGGATGTTTCTTGTATTGACAGTATTATCGCTGGCTCCGTCCATTTTAATAATGCTTACTTCTTTTACAAGAATAATTATTGTTCTACATTTTGTTAGAACTGCGATTGGTACTCAGACAGCACCGCCGAACCAGGTACTTGTAGGTTTGGCTCTATTTTTGACATTATTTATTATGTGGCCAACCTTTACTAAGGTTAATGATACAGCGATTAAGCCTCTTGATGAGGGGGTAATAACTCAGGAAGAAGCACTTGAAAATGCACAGGAACCATTTAGAGAGTTTATGTATGGACAGACACAGACCAAAGATTTAGCTCTGTTTGTTGATATGTCAGGAGAAACGTATGATGATTACTCTGAAGTTCCATTTACAACTTTAGTTCCGGCATTTATTTTGAGTGAGTTAAGAGCAGCATTCATTTTAGGCTTTTTAATTTATATACCTTTTATTGTAATTGATATGGTTGTTTCGTCAGTGCTTATGTCTATGGGTATGATGATGCTTCCACCAACAACAATCTCGTTGCCGTTTAAAGTGTTACTTTTTATACTGGCTGATGGTTGGGATTTGGTAATTGGAAATTTGGTTAAGACGTTTTATTAGGAGGCTAGAGAATGATTACACAGGAAGCTGTAATAGATATTGCAAGGGATGCGATATATACAATGATTATAACAGCAGCACCTTTGCTTTTGATTTCTTTGATAGTTGGTTTGATAATAAGTATTTTTCAAACTGTTACATCTATTCAGGAGCAGACACTGACATTTGTGCCGAAGATTCTGGCTGTATTTCTTGCAATTATGATTTGTGGTTCATGGATGCTTGATAATATGTCAGGTTTTATGTCTGACTTGTGGTCAAACTTTAGCTATTATTTGAGTATGGGCTAGAATTATGGTGAATTATACTTTTTCTATAGCTAATTTTGAATATTTTTTATTGATTCTGGTAAGGATTTCTGCATTTGTATTTATTGCACCATTTTTTGGTGATTCGGCAGTGCCTAGCAGAGTAAAAATTGGTGTATCAGCATTTGTTGCATTGTTTATGTATAATATATTGGACCGGCCCGAACTTTCTTATGTGAGTTCTGTAGGATACGCGGTACTGGTTGTAAAAGAAGGAATTACAGGTTTGCTGATTGGTTTTGCAGCTAATATTTGTAATTCCATTGTTTTATTTGCGGGTAATATTATTGATATGGATATTGGTTTATCTATGGCAACAGAGTTCAATACGTCAACAAATACTGAGAATACTATTTCTGGAAATTTTTATTACTATATTATTCTTTTGTTATTATTAATATCAGATATGCATTCATTTATATTAAGAGCGGTTTGTGATTCGTTTTCAGTTGTGTCTTTAGGTGGTGCTGAGCTGCAAACAGATCATTTGGTTGCTTCAATGACAAAATATATGGGAGATTTATTCGTTATTGGATTTCGAATTTTCCTTCCATTTTTTGCGTGCATCATGATTTTGAATTGTATTTTAGGTATTATGGCAAAAGTGGCGCCTCAGATGAATATGTTTTCAATTGGTATGCAGTTAAAAATCCTTGTAGGTTTTGTCGTTTTATATTTAACGATATATTTAGCTCCAAGTATTGCAAATTTTGTTAGCAATGAAATTAAAACAATGGTGGTATTGATAATTGAAGGTTTGTATTGATGAGTATATTGATGAAAAATTAATATTAAGATATGATCTTCAGTGGTTTGCAAAAGATGGCGAGGGCGGAGAAAAAACTGAGCCGGCTACAGATAAAAAGTTAAAGGATGCAAGAGAAGAGGGAAAGGTTGCAAAAAGTAAGGAACTTACTGCTGCATTTGATTTAATAGTTCTCTTTTTGGTTCTGAAGATTTTTATTTCATTTATTGGTGAAAAAATGATTGGTATATTTAGCCATATTTATAATCGTATGCCAGAGTTTGTAGAGATAAATCAAAGTGATGTATCTTCAAAAGCTGTGAATGGATTTTTTGTAGATGTTATTATTCAGTTTTTTTTGACAGTTTTACCATTTTTTGTGTTTGGAGTAGTCATTACTTTATTGATAAGTATTATTCAGGTTGGATGGAAGGTATCTACTAAGCCAATGCAACCTAAACTTGATAAATTTAATCCGATTAATGGATTTAAAAGAATGTTTTCAAAAGATTCCTTTTTTGAATTATTTAAATCTATAGTTAAGATTGGAATTATTTGTTATATTGCATATACTTCGATAAAAGACCATCAGAATGAGATTTTTATCTTATATGAATTATCCTTAAAACAGGCTCTTGCATTAGTAGGTGATGTAATAATTAATACAGGCCTTAAAATAAGTCTAGTATATCTTGTGGTTGGATTGGTTGATTATATATATAATAAACGAAAATTTAATGAAGATATGAAAATGACAAAGCAAGAGGTAAAGGACGAGTATAAAAACACAGAAGGAGATCCTCAGATTAAAGGTCGTCAGAGACGAAGAATGCAGGAAGCCTCTCAGCGAAGGATGATGCAGGATGTTCCTAAAGCGGATGTTGTTATTACCAACCCTACACATTTTGCTGTTGCTGTTCAATATGATTCAGATGCAAATTCAGCACCAGTAGTATTGGCAAAAGGTCAGGATTATGTTGCTTATAGAATTAAAGAAATCGCTAAAGAAAACAATATTGACATTGTAGAGAATAAACCTTTAGCAAGAATGCTTTTTCATAATGTTGATATTGGTTCTGAAATTCCACCAGAATTATATCAGGCAGTAGCGGAGGTGTTAGCCGCAGTTTACAAAGCCAAAAGTTAATTTTTAATTTGATATTTTATTTAAGATTAAGAAAGGAGGGATAGTATGATAAAAAAAGCTGATATCGGTGTCGGTATATATTTACTTTGTGCAGTAATTTTCTTTATTATACCTATCCCTTCAATTTTGCTTGATGTAATGCTTGCAATAAATTTGGGAATTGCACTTATTGTTTTATTTAACGTTTTATTTGTTCAAGAAGTGCTCGATATGTCATTCTTCCCTACGTTGCTGTTGTTTACAACTATTTTTAGAATATCATTAAACGTGTCATCGACTCGTTTGATATTGTCTACTGGTAATCCGGGAAATGTTGTACAGGTATTTGGTAACTTTGTTGGTGGTGGAAACCTTGTAATTGGTGCAATTGTATTTATTGTACTTGTAATTATTCAGTTTATAGTAATCAACAAAGGTTCTGAGCGAGTTGCTGAGGTAACTGCTAGATTTACACTTGATGCTATGCCTGGTAAACAAATGAGTATAGATGCAGACTTAGGTGCAGGAATAATAGATGAAAAAACTGCAAGAAAGAAAAGGCAAGAATTACAACAAGAAGTAGACTTTTATGGAGCTATGGATGGGGCATCTAAGTTCGTAAAAGGAGATGCAATTGCAGGTATAATTATAACAATAATAAATGTATTAGGTGGAATTATTATTGGTGTAGTTATGATGGATATGAGTTTTGGCGAAGCTGTACAAAACTTTATAAGACTTACTATCGGAGATGGTCTTGTTGGACAAATATCAGCGTTATTAATATCTGTATCTGCAGGTATTTTAGTTACAAAGTCTAGTAGTGAAAAAAACTTTGGTAATCTTTTAGGACAACAGTTAACATCAGTACCTGTAACTATAGGTATGGCAGG
>JBGVHH010000097.1:0-8872 GCA_045122195.1 Agathobacter sp. | reverse complement strand
TTTTATTTGGTCTTTTTTACAAACTCGTTTATTCATAATGATTGTTCTCCTTTGAAATAGAGTGAAATGTTAGCATTTCCTAGCAATCATTATAAAGATAAAATTCGGAGTAGAAAATCTACCCCGAAATTAAGCGCTTACCATAATTTAAAACTTTTTTGAATCCTCTTGGTACTTATTAATGTAACACTTAATAAGTATCAGGAGGATTATTTTATGGGTAAGAGGATTAAACAATTAACTGCAGGCGCAATGGCAGCAGCATTTATGGCATCATCAATGCCGATGGAAAGTATATATGCAACAGAGTTTGCTGCAAAAATTGTTACTGAAAACAATGAAGAGACATTTTATGAGTCGTTTAATGATGCAGTTTTGTCAATGACTGACCAGGATACATTGTATCTATGTTCAGACAGTTCAGAAAATATTAGAATACGAGAATATGAAACATGGAACATCGACTTTACTGGATATACTTATTCTGGTGAAATTACAGTCCCGTCATCATCATCCTTATGTATTATAGGAGGTGATTATGTGTATCCATTTGATATTGATCATTTTTCTAACAATCCAGAGATAAGTATATCAGATGGAATTACATGTGACAGTTACTCAAAAAAGGAGTTTGAGAAACATATTAATGACAGCCAAGTTGCTGTTGAAGAAGCAGACAATAGCAGAAAATATGTGATACAGACCACAGATGAAAAAGCGTTTAAAGCAAATGGTAAGTTATATGCATCACCTAACAGAGCAATAAATGCTCTTGAAGAAGATGGAACTTTATATATTGTGGAGGATTCATCATATGATATAGATAATTGTCCTTATGATAAAACTATTTCAATTGATGCCGGTAATAATACTTACTATGGTTCAATGGATTTGATGGCAAATGTAAACTTTGTAGCCGGAGCATTTGCAGGTTCATTTTGTAGATATGAAGAGTATAATTATACTGTATGTAATGGCTGTAGATTTGGAGAGGATTTTGTTGGTGCAGTACATAGTATGCTAAGTGATGATCAGGTATTAAGAAAAGATGAATTAGGATATTATGTAGTTAATCAAATTATTGATGATGAGAAACTTGTTAATGTAAATGGTAAAGAGTATTCAACAATAGAAAGAGCCTTAGAAGATGTAAACGACACAGATACAACCATTACTGTAAATATTTTAGGTGATTATGAATTGCCGATTACTATATCATATTTATATGATGTAAAATTAGTGGCTGGAAGTAATACTATTTCAAGTACAATTGAAAATTATGGTACGTTAGAGATTGCATCAGGTGTGTTTGACACCCCAAAAGATATAGAAGAACCATATTGGATAGCTACTAGTAAACCAGTAACAATTACAGGTGGAGAGTTTAGAAACTACGAATTTTACATATATGATATAGGGAATCCTGATTATTATGTTAAAGGTGGAACGTATAGTGAGTATGCGTTCCAGTTTATAGAGGACTGTATAGTAGATGGATATGAAGCTGTTAAAGAAGGTGATGTTTATAAGGTTAAAGAGAAATGCACAGATGAACCAGAATATACAATTAAATATGAATTGGATGGAGGGGTTAATAATTCTGATAATCCTCAGGTATACAAAGGTAGTAGTAATATCACATTGTTAGAACCAACAAAATCTGGATATGTTTTTGAAGGATGGTATACTGATTCAGCGTACAAGAATAGAATTGATACTATATCAAATGGGACAAGTGGAAATTTGACATTATATGCAAAGTGGAGTAAGGCAGTTTCGTTAAATGGAATATGTTATATATTAAATGATAAGGATATTAGCATGGGAGTTGCTTATACATCTAATGTGTCTGATGTAGAATTTCGTTGGTTGGAATATAATTTAGATACTCAAGAGTGGAACCACATATCGGATTGGAGTTCTTCGAATTGGTCTAGTTGGAAACCTGCTATAGGTAATTACTGGTTGCAAGTACAGGTAGGTGTGAATGGTGAGACTGTAGATAGTTATACAATATACTTTGTATCAACAAAGGATTATTCATTAGATTATCTAACTTTGGATGGATTCTGTTATATCATAAACAATGACCGTATTGATGTTGGAACTGCATATACATCAAATTGCGATAATGTTCAGTTTAAGTGGTTATCGTACAATGTTGATACTCAGGTTTGGGAAACTATTTCAGATTGGACAAGTAGTAATTGGGTGTCATGGAATCCTAACAGAGGAAATTATTGGGTTGTAGTATATGCTAAAACCAACTCAGGAAAAATTATTCAAAATGTAATGTGCTTTGCTGTTTCCAAAAATTATAAATCATTTTTAGATTTGAATGGAATTTGCTATATTACAAGAGAAAACAGAATTGATGTTGGAGTTGCATATGATTGTTCAAGTAAGGATGTGGAATTTAGGTGGTTGGTATATAATTTAGAAAGTGGAACATGGGAAATGATTTCGAATTGGAATGAGAGTAATTGGACTAGCTGGTATGCAAAGCCTGGAAACTATTGGTTACATGTTCAAGCGCAATCTAGAGACGGGGAGTATAATACATATACTATTTGTTTTACAGTATAGAAAATTATTAAGTGTATTTGTACTAAGAAAGGGGTAGCCGTTATGGGTTATCCCTTTTTATATTAAATATAGAGATAATTAAAATTATTGATTACATATTAAAAATAATATATAATTATGTAGTTTTAAAGAAAAGTATATAGAATTGGAGATGACAAAAATAAAAAACAATAAGGGAACATTAATTATGAAGAGTAAGAAAATAACAATTGGATTATTTATAACATTTGTGGTTATTGCAATATATAATTTGGGAATTGATGTTAACACATGTGATGACAAATGGTTTTCAGTGGTATTATCAGAAACCAATAGTTCATTATCTGATTATCTTGTCATGAGGTGGAATACCTGGACATCAAGAATAGTAATTGAAGCAATAATGGTTCCGTTGACAATGCTTAACGGAGTTATATGGAAATTTTTAAATGTGCTTATTTGGGTTAACATTGTTATTATGATAGTAAAGATTTTTGAAATTGAAAATGACGAAGATTGTTATTTGTTATGCCTTATTCTATTGTTATTTTATCCAATTATGCATATGTCTTCTGCGGGATGGATTGCGACTTCTTTAAATTATTCTTGGCCATTATCAATAGGTTTATATATTTTATATTATGTAAAACGTATTGTAGAGAAGAAGAATATTTCTGTAGTTGGATATATCCTGGCAATAATAGGTTCCTTTTTTGCTTTTAATCAAGAGCAAATGTGTGCAATTGCAACGGTTATTTTACTTTTGTCAATAATTAAGGCATTTTTTGAAAAAGCAAAATGGATATCAATAATTCCGTTTTTCTTAATTTCGATAATGAATTTATTTGCAGTTGTTATTGCACCAGGTAATGCATTAAGAAAAGAAATTGAAATCGCAAATTGGATGCCAGAATATAGTAATTATAATCTTTTAGAAAAACTGTATTTAGGTTTTCAAAATATGATGAACCATTTTTGTTGTACACCTAATATAATATTGGGGATATTTGTAGCGACAATATTTGTTATATATATAAAGAAAAATAAGTCGATAGCAAGTTACATAATTGGTTATTTTCCAATTTTATATTTGACAATTTTTATTGTTTTTCCAGATAATAATCCTATTACAACAGTTTTTTCGGGATTAAATAGTATAGAAACAATAAAAAGTATATCTGGTGTTGTTAATTTTATTTTAGCGGTAGCATTTGTTGTATGTTTGCTATTACAGTGCATTTCGATATTTGATGATATTGAGAAAAAAATAATTATTGTATTGATATTAGGGGCAGGATTTTGTTCTAGTATAGTTTTGGGATTTTCACCGACTTTATATGCTTCGGGTGAAAGAATTTTCTTGTTTCAGTATTTTTCTTTTATTTTTGGAGAATTATTTGTGGTCAAACAGAAACAAATCAAATTACCAAATCAAGCTGTTATATTTATAGTAGCCCTTTTAGGTTTGCAGATTTTTCGCAATATTTTGATGATTATTTAATTTTTAATACGTTTTCAGCAGGATATAATAAGAAAGTATATAGGATAAAATATGAAAAAAATTAGTTTGATAGTTCCGTGTTATAACGAACAAGAAAGCTTACCATTATTTGATAAAGAAGTAAATGAAATGATATCAAAAATGTCTAATTATTCATTTGAAGTGATTTTTGTAAATGATGGTTCTAAAGATAAAACTATAGATATTATAAAACAGATTTCCAATGAGAGGGAATATGTTAGATATATTTCTTTTTCTAGGAATTTTGGCAAGGAAGCAGCAATGTATGCAGGATTTAAAAACGCTACAGGTGATTATGTGGCTGTTATGGATGCTGATTTGCAGGATCCTCCAGCTTTATTACCGGACATGCTTCGAATTATTGAAGAAGAAGGTTATGATAGTGTTGCGACAAGGAGAGTGTCAAGAAAAGGTGAACCGCCAATTAGATCGTTTTTTGCTAGAATGTTTTATAAAATAATTAATAAAATATCAGATGCAGACATTGTCGATGGTGCTAGAGACTACCGTTTGATGAAAAAGGAAATGGTAGATGTAATCGTTGCTATGAGTGAAAGAAATCGATTTTCAAAAGGTATTTTTGGATGGATTGGATTTAAGACTTATTGGTATGAGTTTGAAAATATAGAAAGAATTGCGGGAGAGACAAAGTGGAGCTTTTGGAAATTATTTAAATACTCTATTGAGGGAATCGTGAGTTTTTCTCAAATGCCATTAAATGTTTCGTCGTGGTTAGGTATGATTAGTACGTTGTTTGCATTCATAGCCATAATATTCATAATAATAAGAAAATTAATAATGGGAGATCCGGTACAAGGATGGGCTTCTATGATATGTATTATTATGTTTATGGGTGGGATTCAATTGTTTTGTATTGGCATTATCGGACAATATGTTGGAAGAACATATGTTGAATCAAAAGCAAGACCACATTATATTGCGAATGAGTGTAGCGATGATGAAATAATTAAAGTTGGATAAAAAACTAAAAATACGAAAGCAGATGTGTTAAAATAACTCTAGTGGTAATTGAAAAATTTACTAACAGAATGATTTTATAAGGGGAATGCGGGGGAAAAATAATGAAGAAAAAGTTTTTGTCTAAAGTTATTAGTATTGTATCATCTACTGCGATAATGATTTTGACTGTTGTTAATACAAACTCATTGGTTTTTGCAGATGAAAGTGAATCAGATATATCTGTCATTGAAGAAATAGACAATACAGTTGAATCAAATGAAATACTTGAAACAGAGGATTCAGCAACAACGGAGGACATAGATACACCGAAAGGATATGTTGAAGGTCCTGACAGAGAAAACTTACCGATGGATGTTAGTTTTTACGGGGCAAGCACATATAGCATGAATTCTGCTTCGGATTCATCGTATATGAGTACACTTGAAGATGTGGTGTTAAACTGGCCTGATACTAGAAATCAAGGCCCAAATGGAACATGCTGGGCTCACGCGACGATAGCTGGTGCTGAGTTTAGTGCGATTGCTCAGGGGAATGATAATTCATCGATTGACCTGAGTGAATATCAGTTGGCATACTTTGCTTCTCATACAATGGATGATCCTATGGGTGGATTAAATGGTGATGTGTTTAATAATACATATGATTTTATGAACGAAGGAGGAAACTTTTGGGAAGCTGCAACTGTACTTACTAGTTGGAAGGGAGCAGCATTAGAATCAGCAAATAATGGAAAACTTGCGTATCCACGAAGTGGAAAGTTGAATGGGTTGGATATGTCAGATGCATATGATTATAATTCATATATTTTGACTGATGTCAGAGAAATACCGATGTATCAGGATACTGACTCGGTCAGAACTACTCCGGCTACAATTGATGCGAAGCAGGCAATTATTGATAATGGTGGTCTTGCAATAAGCTATTATGCAGATAATGCGTATGAATTTGGAGATGCAAAGCAGAATTATTACTGTCCCAATAAAGTAGAAAGTAATCATGCTGTCTTTGTTGTAGGTTGGGACGATAACTACAGTAAAACTAATTTTAGTTCAAATAATGGTGTTGAACCGGCTGGTGATGGGGCTTGGTTTGTTAGAAACAGTTGGACAGCTGAGACAGGTGTGTCAAAGTATAGCTACTTTTATATGTCATATTATGATATGTCATTAACACAATGTGGCTATGAATTCATAGTTTCGCCTGCTTCAAGGTTTGATAATAATTATCAGTATAATGGTGGCGATTTAACAAGTCGTTACGAGCCTATCGCTAGTGAGGTTAAATCTGCAAATATCTACAAAGTAAACGGTTCAGAAGGTGCTAGTCAGGAAAAATTAACAGCGATTCAATTTACTAGTTCCTACTTTGCTAATGTAGATTATAAGATTGAGGTTTATACAGATGTGGCTGATTTGTCAAATCCAACAAGTGGAACCTTGCAATCTTCGGCTACTACATATGGAAGTACTACATATGGGGGAATCTATACAATTGATTTGGAAGACGAAGTAAGGCTGCGTCGGGGAAGTTATTATTCCGTCGTAGTTACACTTGAATCTGCTTCAGAAGATTTGTATTATTTACCTGATATGGAATTAGGCTGGAAAAACACTGTTCATGCTGATGCTGGGGAAAGCTTTTTATATATGGGTTCAGCATGGAATGATTATGGTGCTACGTATAATAGGAATTGGTGTATGAAGGCATTTACTGAGAATGATAATAATGTATCGCAGAGTACGTATATTATCACCTATGACGTTAATGGCGGGGAAGAACTAGCACAATCAGAAAAGACAAATACTGTAGAATATGGTCAGACTTATGCAGGAACTAAAGGGTATATGGTTACACCAGTACGTAAAAACTATAAGTTCCTAGGATGGTTTACTTCAGCAGTTGGTGGAACACAAATTAAAGAATCTGATATTGTTAATATTACATCCGATACAACATTATATGCACATTGGGAAGAAGAATTTAAGAAGGTAGAAACGTATGGCATATGTTATATAATTAATTCTAAATCAATAGATGTTGGTGTTGCATATGAATCGGATGGAACTGGTAATGAATTCAGATGGATGCAGTATAATCTCAACAATGGTACATGGGAGATTATCTCTGATTGGAATCAAGGAAATTGGACAAGCTGGTATCCGAAAAAAGGAAATTATTGGTTACATGTAGAGGCAAGAAATCAACAAGGAGGATACGCATATGAAACAATTTGTTTTTCTGTTGATCGAGATTATGAAAAAGATTTTGTCAGATTACAGGATATGTGCTGGATAATAAATGATAGAATTGATTTAGGAGTTTATTATGATTATGATGGTGAAAAACCAGAATTTCGCTGGTTGGTGTATGACCTGAATAAAAAAGAATGGCAAGAAATCTCTGGATGGACAGAAGGAAATTGGACAAGTTGGTATCCAAAGAAGGGAAATTATTGGGTACATGTGGAAATGCGAAATAAAAAGGGGAAATATGACCAAAAAACAATATGTTTTACCGTAGATCAGGATTACGAAAAAGACTATGTTAGATTAGATGGTATATGCTGGATGGCGAATGACAAAATTGACTTAGGCGTATATTATAAATATGACGGAGACCAACCAGAATTCCGATGGTTAGTATATGACTTGGAGAAAAAAGAGTGGCAAGAGATATCTGGCTGGTATCAGGACAACTGGACAAGCTGGCGTCCGAAGAAAGGAAATTATTGGGTACATGTAGAGGCGAGAAACCAGCATGGAGGATATGCTGAGAAAACAATATGCTTTAGTGTTGAACGAGATTATAAGTAGGATATATATTCATCATTTTGGAGTGTTGAAAGAAAATCTTTATTATTATTTTATTTTGCCAATTATTTTGTCGTTAATTGGAATAGTAATAGGGTTTATTATTGCAATTAAAGTATATATGTGTAGAATAAAAGTGACTTAGCATATACTAAGTCAGTTCAAAGAAAAAAGAAGTTGAAAATACTTAAAGGAGAAATATAAACTAGATGGAAAAGCGTGACATATTCGACAAAATAATGAGTTTACCAATTCTAAGAATTTTTGAACCATTCTATAAGAAAAACAAAGAGATACTACTGTATCTATTTTTCGGTGGTCTGGCCTTCGTTGTAAGCATAGCTACATATGCATTTTTCAATGTCTTTTGTGGACTTAATGAATTGGTTGCAAATGTGATTTCGTGGATTATTACCGTCACGTTTGCTTTTTTTACAAATCGAATCTGGGTATTTGCCAGCCCTGTTGATACTGCAAGGGCATTTGTGGCGCAGCTTATCAATTTCTTTGGTGGAAGAATAATTAC
The DNA here is from genome assembly GCA_045122195.1 of Agathobacter sp. Taxonomy (GTDB): domain Bacteria; phylum Bacillota; class Clostridia; order Lachnospirales; family Lachnospiraceae; genus Roseburia. The sequence goes on along the minus strand of JBGVHH010000097.1, from coordinate 468 downwards.
ACTGATTATTGAGGAAGTGATCCTACTGATTTTTATCACATGGCTTGGAATGAATAGCATGGTTATTAAAGTCATCGCGCAGGTTGTTGTGATTGTGCTGAATTATGTGATTAGTAAGTTGTTTGTATTTAAAAGAGAAAAATATTAGAGAAATATACGTTGTAAGAGGCAAGTAAAACCCCTTTTTCGGAAGTCATAAACCAGACTTTTCATAATTAATTTTATCTCCCGGGCATTGTTCCCGGGAGCTTTTTTTGGCTATTTTAGTTGGGATGGGAGTTTCCTGCGTTTGAATGGGGAGTAGTTAATATACTTTATCTGTTATATTGTAAGCGCTAAATAATCCCCCGTAGGGATATTAGAAATGGCATCCCTAAGGATGCCAGACATTTGGAGCATTTCACTCCACATTATTTTCACATTGTTTTCGAGCAGCTTCGCTCCATGGAGCTAACTGTTCAAGTTCAT
>JBGVHH010000096.1:0-2057 GCA_045122195.1 Agathobacter sp. | reverse complement strand
TAGATCCTATTTATGCGATTTTAGGCATGACGATTATAGCTGCCGGAAACTCGGTATTAAAAAAACTCTCTTCGCCAGGGGAAACCGACAAAGAGAGAACGGAAAAGATGATGAAGGACAGAATGAATGATTTTTTTAAGACGGTTAAACTTTGCAACAAAAAAGAAGAACCCGAATACGCCTATGTTAAGTGGGCAAGTGATTATGAGTCATACACAATAATCGGAGTCTCACTACCTAGTGGATGCGATATTAATGCACTTTTAAAACTAGAGAGCGCGCTAGAAAATGAGTTTCAAAACGATGTAGAGATTTTATACGATAACCAAAATTATCGAGTTAAGATTTTCAAAGGTCATCTAGGAAAGCCAAACAGTTATCCATTCGAAGTCGTTCCAGTTCCGGATACAAATCATCTTTATATAACAACTGGAATGAGTTTAGATGGTCCTGTAACGATAAACTTAACAAAGACACTCCCTAACATTTTAGGTGCTGGGACAAGTGGTTCCGGTAAATCTGTACTTGTTAAATCTATTTTGTGTCAACTAATCGAAAACTATACGCCGGATCAATTAAAAGTTATTTATTTAGATAATAAAGGCGGCGTTGAAGCTAACACTTTTAAAAACATCAAACATTTAGCCGCTATCTCTAGCAATGTTGAAGGGACAATCGTTGAGTTGATGAAAATCAAAAAAGAAATGTTCAGACGTTTAGAGCTCATCAAGAACAAAGATGCGACAGGAATTGTTGAGTATAATGAGAAAGTTGCGCCAAGAGAAAAACTTCCTTTTATTTTTGTTGTAATCGATGAATTATTTTCTTTTGCAACTCTCCCAGCGTCACCGCCCAATAGAAAAGAAACGGATCCAGGAGATGCGATATTCAATCAAAAGACAGCGTATCGGACAATGGCTGAGATAGCTTCCATGTGTCGCGCGGTAGGTATTCATCTAATGTTTTGCACTCAACGACCTACGTCCGACGTTATCCCTACGCTGATTACTTGTAACTGCGGCATTAGAATTGGATTGCGAACAAGTAATGAACAAGAAAGTCGCAACATCATAGAAAATAAAGGCTTAGAAATCATAGATTTAAAAGCTGTAGGGCAAGGCATTGTTAAGACTGATAAATTAACACGATTTCAAACGTTTTGGACAACAGACGATAAAATAAAAGCTATATGCTCTAAACACAAAAAAGCACAAGTAATCATTCCAAAAACCAAGACAAAACAAGCAGAAGTACATAAAAACCAATCGAGCGATGTTGCTTTCTAACAAAAGGAGGGGAGACGGATGGCAGGAAGAAAACACTTAACATCAAGGGATATCAAACTCATAAACTTTTTAGAAGATACCTCTCTACTTATTACAGCGCCACAAGCTGCTAGAATGTTTTATAAAAGTCCAACAGGCAATATACAATCATCGCTAACTATCGCACGGAGAAGATTAACGCAAGCGTGTGAATTAAAACAACTCAATAGATATCGAGATCACATTGATCAAACCTTTATCTATTACACCGGGAAAAAACCAAGAAAGACAGAACACAAATTATTAATCACTGATTTTTTAATACATTTCAATGATGAGTTTGAAATACTAGAAATTCATACAGAATTTAAAGTTTTAGAGAGCAAGTACGGAATTAGACCGGACATCTATATTGTGTTTAAATTTGGGACACACATTGTTTCAGCTTTGGTCGAGTGCGATAATACAAAAGGATTCACGAATGGAGAATCATATTCTAGGATAATGAACGACAAACGAAATAAAGTCATAAACTCTTTATTACCTTACCCATTATTAATAATTTCATGCACCGACAAGAAAAATGATCATGAGTTTAAACCAATTACGATTAAAACTGATTTTAGCGACTTTTCCAAAATAAAATTTGCATTAATTAGAGCATACGATAACAAAAAATGAGAATAATATAAAAAGGGGGCTATCCGAAAGCGTGGATAACCCTTTTTATTTTTTATTGTAAAATACGACATTATTTGATATCATTCAATTAGTAAATAAAAAGACTCCCAC
>JBGVHH010000095.1:0-52915 GCA_045122195.1 Agathobacter sp. | reverse complement strand
TAGATCCTGGAATGCATCGACTCGCCAAAGAAGAAGATTCCGGGATCTCTTTCTTTTTATTCTCTGGTGACAGTATATCGGTTAATTCCGTGACAGGCAATCAAATCCGTTGAAAGTCAGGCTGAGAGGGGCGCAACAATAATATGAATCTCCTTTCATTGTTTGATTTTTTGCATTAAAAAAAGAAGGTTTTTACACCTTCTTCTCTGCTACTTATGAATATAAGAAATGACACCACCTCAACCCTTGATTTATCGTCAAGATTAAAGCAGTGTCAATACTTACAAGTTTTGAATCTTTTTTACCTGAAATAGAATGTATCTCTAAATATTTTCAAAAACTTTTTGTCTATGATACTGCAAATATTTTCTATTATTTTGAGTTATCGATATATTTATTTCATCACTGATATTCAAAGCTTCTTTATCATTATCTGATAATTTATTAGATATCATAATTTTCCCGTCATCATCAAAGGTTATTAATCCTTTGTCAAACAATCTATCATGATTCGGACACATCAAAAAACCATTATCAATATCAAGTTTCTCTACTGGTTCACTTATACTCCATGGTTTTATATGACTTGCTGTTAACAAACTTTGATTACTTATTCCACATATGCAACACGCACCATAACGTTGTAATAATTTATTCCTGAAAACTCCTTGATTTACACGTATTTTCACAATAGCATCTTTTTCTTCTCCTTTAAGATTCAAATCATCTATTTCCGTTATTATTGATGTCTTAGTTATACGTGCTTCACTTCTAAGAAAATTACCATCAATAACTCTATTGTTTTTATATAACCAATCACAAAAACTTGTGAATATAGAATGACTCCAATCATGAAATTCTGGAACATCATTTTTAAAAGATATCAACAAATTACTGCAATGAATTATTTCTTTATAGTAATCAAAAGTAATGCCCGTTCTCTCACAATACCGAAAAATTAAATTTATATTGCATACTGGTAAAATTTTATCTGGACAATATATAATCAAGAGCATGTATTTTACATCATAGGAAAGTTCGCAACATTCAACCGCTGCATAATTGCCTTTGTCAACCTCATTTAGCAAAGATATAATTTCTTTTTTTATATATGCAAATGCACTGTTATAATCATCACCATATTTATTTACTAAAGACTTCGACATTTTCAACTGCTTGCCGTTCTTAACAGCAATTCCAAAAACCTCCTCCCATACATTATCTCCGACATTTATATGAAAAACATTATTTAACTCTGAACAAATTCTCCTACAAAAGGTATTATCAGCTCTTTTCCTAGATATAAGATAACTATCTATCTGCATGGAAAGTATATCTTCTCTTGGATACTCTGCAATGAATGCTTTTCTCCATTTATTTTCTTCATCTTCTTTTTTTCGAGCTATTTCTAAATATTCATTTTCAAATTTTTCAAGCAAAGATAAAAAATTTTTTTCTTGATATTTTACCATAAATATATCACCCTCGATAAATACAACCGCAGTATTATCAGTAATGAGACAGATAAAGAGCCATTTCACTAGACTCACATACATCATAATTCTTCATACTCGGAAATTAAACATCAATCCCAATACTACTCAACTGGTTTTACACACTCCATTTCTCTTCTATCCCATCCCAGACATTCTTCGGAATCTCTATTCCTGATGACTGAGTAGACCAATGATAATCTGGTGCCAAATGCTCCAACTCATCATAAGGAAGAATTGCATCTGTTTCATAATCCAAGATTTTATCAAACTGTATATAGATTCTTCTTGCTTTCTTTCCAAGAGCCTTTTTCTCCGAATCCCAATGAGTACCCTCAAATACATCTGTAATCGCGATTCCACTCGCAATAATACCTCGTGGCTCAGAACCAAGCTTAATCATAAATATTCTATCACCAGCTTTAATGCTTTTATTTACACCGCAAGTCCACTTAGAAAAAGCCTTTCCAACCTGCTCTATCTCCTTTATCATTTCCTTATAACCATCTAATTTATCGTCCCATGCCCACCTAGCTTGATTCCATGTCAACAGCCAACATTTTCTTTCCATAATAAACTACCTCTCTTTCCTATAATCAATATAATATCATAAGACATTATAAACAAGAAAACCCCATCAGACAGATTTCTCTATCTAACGGGGTTCCAGTTGTCATATCGTCTGATTCCACATCATTATATTATTGTCTTGCATCAAACTCTGCATCGTTTGGCGTAAAATTGGCGTATGGCGTGGTGTTCAAACTTCGCAAAACCAGTATTTAAGCCACTTTATTTATCCAAGCTCTTCATCGTCGGGATGACTTCCCGGCACTTTACAAATGATTACACATATCTGTAAATGCTTTAAATCCGCCGTTTTGTCACGCTATATAGATTACACATAATTCCATATGGTATATGGTTTTTGCATAATTTCTGCATAATAGTATGAAGTTCACAAGTCTGTCGTCGCCACAATGCTACTCTTCATTTTTCTGCGTCGCTTTCCTCTGCGACTTAATAATACTCCCATTATCCAAGAGTTTAAATGCCTCTTTCTTCTTTTTCTTGGAAAACTCTGCGTAGATATCAAATGTTGTAGATACATCCGCATGTCCCATCACTTCTTGTATCAGTTTCACATTTACATCCTGCTCGCATAGCCTTGAGCAAAAGGTATGTCGTAACTGATGATTGGTAAAGTGAGGTAGCAATAACGGACGCCTTTTCTCTCGCTTGGCTTTTATCTCTTCCTCACGGTTGTACGCCTGACGGATTCGCTCAATCTGTTTGTTCAAGCAACCTTGGTTATAGAGATTATCAAAACGGTTGGTAAATACAAAACCAGAATATCCGTCCAATTTGTATTTGCTGAAACCATGTTCTTTCTGCCACTCATACTCTTCAAGCAACACTTCTCTAACCGGTTCAAGCATCGGTATGATGCGGACTCCATTCTCTGTCTTTGGAACGCTGATTGCCCATCGGCTTTTCCTATCTCCATGAGTGTAATAAACTGCCTGATGATTTACATCAATGTAATTTTCTTCGAAATTTACATCATCCCATCGAAGTCCACTAAACTCACCCAGACGCATTCCCGTTCCTATCAACACTGTAAAAACAATATACCAACGTCTCATTTCCTCATGCTCTGCAAGATACTGTAAAAACGCATCCTGTTCTTCCTCTGTCAGTGCATGTCTCTTATCCTTTTCCCAGAAAGCACTACGTTTAATCTCTGCCATCACATCATTGCATGGATTTTTCATAATGATATCATTACGAACCGCCAACTGCATGGATGGTCTGACTACCGTATGTATACTTTCCAAAGTGGATGCTTTCATCATATCGTTTTGCAGGATGGATAGATAGAATTCCTTCACATCCGTATACTTGATAGAACCTACTTTTCGTTTTCCAAAACTGTCCCGGACGAAATGATTATACATGTAGATATAGTTGGAACGTGTAGTCTCTCTTATATCCGTTTTCAGCCGCATATACTCATCAAACATATCATTTAACGTCTTACTTTTTGCAAGATGACTATCCAATCCATCCATCATCGCTTTCTTAATCAGATCTTCTTTCTCTCGAAGTTCCGCTAACGATGGTGCATAAACCGTCCGTCTCTTTCCGTGATGCATATACTGATAATAATATCCGCCTGCTGCATGTTCATTTTCGCCCTTATAAAGAGCTCTTCCTTTTTTGTCCTTTCTGGCACTTGCCATAGTATCACCTCGTTTCTAAATAGTAACGAGCCTTAACCAATGTGCTATAAAATATCCTCCTTTGACAACGACTTGTGTGTTGTCATTATATCTTTTACGCACTTCTTCAGTCAAGGCTCGCCTGTTAATCTTTACTCTCTAACTTCAAAAGAATCAATATATTCGTCTAGCTTCTCGATATTCACAAGAACCGTTCCACGAATCTTTCGCACCGCTCCTGCCTCCTTGGCAATCTTCATAAAATTCTGAATGCCGAGAGAATATAATTCTGCTCCGTCTTTGTAGCGGACGAATTTCTTATTTGTCAATTTCTGTTTCTCCAATAAGTTTTCCCTCCTTTCGTCTGCGTTCCTTTATTGTGTCAATCTGATACCAAATATCCATGATTTCATTGATTGGAACCAATTGAAAAATCGCCTTTTCGCCATTATAGTCCGCAATAATATTCCACTCTCCTCTCAAGAGTTCATTTGCAAGCTCAACTTTTCTCATGTATGGACCTTCTGCTCTTGCAAAATCCATCACCTCTCTGGCTCTAAAATCATGTGACATTAAATTTCTGTTCTCCAAAACAGAAATCACATAGTTGGCATCCAAATCCATTTCAATAGCCCTGTCTAGCATATAACGCAAATTAGGGCTACTATCAAAATCTGCTACCATTGCATACTGAGACAATTTGATATGGTTTGAATAATTACTCTTCATAACTTCCAGCACCGCTCTTTTTCTCAAGTCTTTATCATTGAGGTGTTTCTTTTGTCTGGCAATGCGCTCCTCTTTCGTAATGGTATTTGCAAAAAATTTCTGTCTGAGTTTCCATATCAATCCATCAATCTTATCAATTGTCTTTTCGTTCAATAGTTTTCTGAATATAACTTTTCTGTAATTATCAAGAGTCAATATGGAACCCATTGACACCCTACCAAAATCAAGGAACTTATCGCACTTCACCTCGTCATAAAATATAACCGGATTAGGAAGCAACGTATCATCACTTAGTCTTTGCGGTATGGAATCACTAAGATTCTTCGTCTCTAAGTCCTCATTAGTAGGTGATACAACTTTTACAGAATCGGTCAATATAATTCTTTTCGTGATTTTCAAATCCGCCACCTGTAATCTCAAGGCTTCATTTTCATCCAGAAGTTTTTCTTTCTCAGTTTCTAAACTTATGATTCGGCTTACAAGCTCCTTACTCTTTTCATCACTAGCTACATACTCCTTCTGATATGGAAGATTGACCTTAAACAATTCCGAGAGCATTTTAAGCAATGCCTCTATCTCTTCTTTCTTGATGGTTACGACACCTTCTGCATCTACCGTAACCATTGATGCTTCATCCTCTACAAAACCTTTAATATTTCTTCTTGCAGTGGACTCTGGAACATCTACCTCATTTATCAGATACATCTTTATCTGTGCCTGAGTGTTTTTTGTGTCGGCAACAAATTCATATAATTCAAAATATGCTGCCACGTGTTGTAATTTTTTAATAAGCATATCTTTCTCCTTTCTTGCTTGTGGCAAAGTGGCTCGTCAGCCCTTTGTCGTTCACTTGGAAATTTCCTTTACTCTTAGTACTTAGGGTTCGAAAATGTTGATTGCAAATTTTCCGGCAAATTTCTCAAACTTTTTTCTTACATCTATTACTTGGAGTCAAAAAAAGCTGATGACAAATTTTTTTCAAATTCTTTGTTCTGACATTAAGTACTTAGGGTCAAAAAATCCTGATTGCAAACGGAGACAACTTTTTTTGCATTAAAAAAAAGAGGATTGCTCCTCTTTTTTCACTTACTTACTGTAATCACCACGGTATGATCGTAAGCAATATATATTTTTTCTCCGCTACTACGTAGATTATCCCAGATTTACACCTGTCACCGAATGACGACTCACAAACCTAGTAAAATCAAGGCTTTGCCACAAAATGAATCTTCGATGCATTTCACAGCAGTTTGGTGTCGAAAGACCAACAGGATACGCACAAAGTTGCATCGGCAATTTGCGCCAAAACTTCACGCCCAGGGCATTCACATTAGGGCAAGCCCTAAAACCTAGAATATATCCGTTATAACAAACTGTAAATTGGATACCCTTTAAATACTGTGAGTTCTTCTGAAGATAGTTTATTTATATACCGATTGGCTTTTCTAGTATCTTTCAACAAAATACAAGCCGCCGCTTTTATTGCTATGTTTTCCTGATTATTCTCAACAATTTTGTCTAATACAACTTTCTCTTCATCCGACAATTCTCGTTTTCTAAAATAACACTGATATAAGTTAACCATTGAAATATCAGATTCTTCTTTTTCACATAACCATTTTGCCAATCTGGTAGCCTCTTCCAACAATTGTGTATTCTTTTTAATATCATATGCTTTTATCATTTCCAAAAGCGTCAATACCACACGTGACAAATGACTCGAATTATCCATTGTCATCATCTCATCAACAATCAATCCTATATCCATATTAGACACGCTTGCAAAATCATCTGCTACTAAAATTGTATATTTCGATGTTGGAAACTTCGAACCATCACTACATTCTGCCATAACGTCTATGTCACAATCAGAATAATTACTTATCCTATATCTTCCATCTGCTTGCGGTTTGAACGACAACATGATTTTGAGATTGCCGATGTCAACCGTGGCAATAGGCGGAACTTTCATATTGTTGAAGCCAATAGCATGGTTATACTTTATCGCAGCAATCAACATTCTAATATACTCTTCGTCTTTTTCTCCGAGATTAGAGCAATCTAATCTCTCTTTTACTCCCAGCAGTTCCAAAACCTCATTAATTTCTGTTAGATGTTTAACATGAGATTCCATTTTTTCTACATCAAATTTTTTTCGTTCATCCTGCGATGGATTAATTTCTAATTTAATGCCATTTATAAATAACACTTCATTTTTGATTAGTTCCACCATCATAGTTTCTGCCACAATTCGTTCTGACAAATCTCCCTTAAGATTATACTTTAATATTGGATTACTGCCATTGTTGATCACAAAAATTATACTTTTTCCAATGTGTAATTCATCTCCATCTCTTTTGTGAATCACATCGTACTTATCATAAAATATCTTTTCTCCTACTTTAACAGTTCCTTCTAGTTCTGTTTTACATATATCCGCACGCCACATATGGTCGATCGGTATTTTTATATTCAAGTCAGTGTGCTGTGCATACAGATATATATCGTGATTAAATAAATACTCATGCGGTCTATTCCTATCATATCCTAAACCAGTATATGTAAATGTAAATTTTAATTTATCAGCTCCAAACTGTTTAATCATCTCTTCAACAGATAAAAATCTGCCGTCTCTTATGAGCACTTGACTTTCTTTATCCCTAAGAAAATTATAGACAATATTAGTAACTTCGTTTTTGTCAGTTGGGAAAACGTACATCTTAACAGAAATACTTTTCTTACTTCCTACATTTTCTAACAGTTTGTTTATTTCATATGGTAAAAGTGCATTATAAAAAATCTTTTTCTCGCCCAAATCATTTATTTGCACCACAAAATACAGAGTCCCACCTTCGATACGATAATTTTTCAAATCTGATACTTTAACTTGATATCTAATCTCTTCCTCCGAAAATTGGGTGCACCTTTTCCCTTTCACTTGAACAAGAGCTTTTCCTTTGAAAAATTCTTTCTTTTTAGAGCCATTAGAATATACGTCCAAATATCCATCCCATGAAGGCTCTTTGTCACCACTATTAATACACGGATCTATATAATCTGTTTTTGACATAATATCTTCTATTGCACTTGTTGCTAATTTTTCTATTTCCATTCACATACCCTTTTCACTTGTAAAAATATTTCTTATTATTTTTGCTTAAGCAACATTTTTATTTCATCCGGTTCCAATGCTGGCTTTCTACTATGTGCAACCAAATGACAATTCGGACATATTGGTATCAAATCCTTTGTTGCATCAATTACATACTCTGTACCAACCGCAGAAATCTCTTTGATATGATGAATATGTATCTTCCCTTCAAACTCTTTTCCGTAAACCTCTCCAAAGTCAAATCCGCATATCTCACATTTAATTTTTCCATTGTTAAGTTTGCTATAATACGCCAAGCAACGTCTTCTTGCCTGTGGATTGCGTTCATACGCATTAACTACAATTTGCTTTTTCTGACCTTCTTTAAGGCTGCTTGCCTCTAATTCATCAATTTCTTCCGGAATATTTACGCTCAACTCTTTTTTCTTAACTGTACCCTTACCTGTATTAATCAATTCGAATAACGCAGGCAACATTCCTACAGGTTTTCTTTGATGACTTTGATTAAAGCCCTTAAATTCTGAATCAATTGTCTTAAACATTTCAGCAGTAATAGGTGTAGCCAGCACCTTTATGGTATCTTTCTTAAACCGATAATAACCTTGATATTCTGCATCGCCTTCATAATAAGGCTCGTCCAATTTTACCGCCATATCAAATATAGCATAACCTATCAAAAGTCCTGCATACTGAAATAAAACTAACGCATTGTCTGCGCAGTCCATCTTGGACTTCATATAATAATATGTATTTCCCCTATCCGGCATATCATATAACAGAAAATCTCTCGCTTCTTCATATGTTCCAAAAACATTTATACTCATAGGCAGAAAACGAATTTCGCTAATAATATTTCCACCTTTATCTGATACTTTAGAGCATGCTATGCCATCCCCATATGGTCCAACTTTATTTGCTCTGCATCGTCCACAATGACTCTGCAAACCCATAGGATTATAGCTTGTAATTCGTTTTACAGTTCTTCCAAACGCATCCGGACAATCATAAAAAATATGTTCTCCTGCATTTTTTGAACATCCCGGGCATGATTTATATACTTTTGTTTCTATTAACAGATATTTCGCTTCTGCCACATCATTATTACAAGCTACACAATAATCCATATCTAGTCCTCTCTATTATACGAATACCTTTTTAATTACACCATTTTCCATATCCTGAATATTATAAATATCATCCAACACATCAAATGTTTCTTTCAAATTACGTCTTGCAGACTTCCAGCCTTCTCCATCCGTAAACCAAACAAAGTATACATTAGGAATTCCTTCAGCTTCTAATGCGATTGTTTTAAAACTTCGAGCAGTTTCATTTAATTTAGAACCACCAGAACTGTAGCAGTTACACTCACAAACATATACATTATCAGAACCTTCCGGTTTAACTACAAAATCAAATCGCTTCGTACTAGTTCCCTCAGCAGAAATATTAGATAAATCATAGCCCCATTTTTCTTCTATCTCAGTTAGATACATTTCTTTAAAATATGTTTCTCCCTTTACGAAGCCCGCTTTTTCAATATAGCCTTCCACCAAATCTTCCATCTGATGACCGCCTCTGTTCTTACGTCCGTTTGAAGACAATCCAATATTAATACCTAAGCCAGCAAGGTCATATAAATTTGAAACAACATGATTTGCTAATAAATCAAACAAACCTGTCTTTTCCATAAAATCACAGTAATCATCCAGACTATAATTCATTTTCTTAAAATCATAGTCCTTTCTTCCATCCTCGTCAGTTACCGCAATTACAGTATCCCTTAATGCTAACAATATTGGAATACACTTTATAACCTCTGGATAATCAGTAACTAAATCCTTAAACTCCTCACGAATATTCTTACTCCCAATTAAAGTCTGCATTAACGACAGTTCTCGCTTAAACAACTGTGCATTAGCATACACTCCTTCAAAATCCACATAATATGTATATGAGTTGATATTGTCCGTAAAGGTTGCCAACCACTCATCAAAATTTCTTTTAGCCATGTATTTCTTTCTCCAATCTTCTTTTGCTAATTTCTAAATATTCCTCTTTCACTTCAATTCCAATGAACTTTCTGCCACATTTAACAGCTTCCACACCCGTTGTGCCCGATCCACAAAATGGGTCTAACACAACTTGTCCTTGCTCCGTAGATGCATGCACAATTCTCTCAAGCAAATATTCCGGCTTCTGTGTTGGATGCTTACCTTCCTTCTTTTCAGAAGGCTTTGTTAATGCACCTACCCATACATCCTTCATTTGCTTGCCACCGTTATCTTCTTTCATTTTTTCATAATCAAAAAAATGCCGAGACTTCTTATCATTCTTCTTTGCCCATAGAATGGTTTCCGTAGAATGAGTGAAGCATCGACATGCTAAGTTTGGTGGTGGATTTGTTTTCTGCCAAGTTATGTTGTTGATTATTTTGAAGCCTTCCTGCTCCAAAGCCATACCAATCGAATATATATTGTGTAATGTCCCCGATATCCAAATTGTACCATTTGGTTTTAATACTTTTTTACATAACCTAATCCACTTTCTATTAAACCTATGTTTCTCTTCGACGCTGGTTCCACTCTCTGAAAGTTTGTCCCACGAGCCTTTATTTACCGAAACCATTTTCCCACCTTGGCAAGTAATTCCATCGTTGCTTAAAAAATATGGTGGGTCTGCAAATATCATATCTACAGATTCTGATTTCATCTTTGTAAGAATCTTAAATGAATCACCCAAAACAAGTTGTGATTCTTCAGTCTCAAAATATAATGGCACTTTCTTTTCAAATAAGTTCTCCATTATCTCGACCCCTAATAGTTACATATAATAACTTCTTCTCCGACACGATTTGACGCATCTGAGTTAATCATTCTTTTTACGCTTACAACATCAATTGTATAACCTTTGTTTCCGTACAGTTCATTAATCAGTTCTGTATTATGGTTCGTCAGCATACAATAGCAACCTCTTGCCGTTAACTCATCAAAAAGATTTGCCAGTCGTCTGTGACTTTCAATGTCAAATCCCTCTTTTGTATACGACTCAAAAGATGTTGGATTCAATGGCGCATACGGACTGTCTATAAACACAAAATCTCCTGTGCTCGCACCTTCACATGCCGCCTCAAAATCTCCGGAAATAATCGTAACATTTCTTAAATACTCTGATATTTCCATAATAGATTGCTCATCAACCGAACTTCTGCGGCTATTATTGTAAGGAACATTGAAAAGTCCCTTACCATTTACTCTGTATAAACCATTAAAACAATGCTTATTGATGAATACAAACAATGCAGCTAACTCCACATCAAATTCGTCTTTCATCAACTTATCATTGTAATGCTCACGCAACGAATAATAATACTCTTTTCCATCTTCCCACATCTCTGCATCCAATCTATTGATTTCTTGCAAAAATTCCTGTGGGTGGTCACAAATCATTTGGTATGCGTTAATCAATGCTCTGTTAATGTCATTGATTACTGCATTCTCCGGTAGCAACTCAAAAATCACTGCGCCACCGCCCACAAATGGTTCATAATAATTATTAAATTGTTCCGGCATACGCTCTCTAATTTGTGGAATCAATTGACGTTTCCCACCTGCCCATTTTACAAATGGAGCAATTTTTGAGTTACTCATTTTTGGCCTCTTTTCTACCTTCAAAATGAACAAAAAATCACAAATATATTATATGCGGAAAATGTCAAAATAACAACCTGTATTTTCGACCTGCATACATCTCATATTTTTTGAAAAACAAAAATGTACTCATGTGCAATAAGCAGGAAATTATTATCTCTATTCTCCCAGTATTCCGTGGATTTGCAATTATGTTGCTCTTTAATAATAATTTCTTTTGATGCAAAACCTGCTTTTAAAAAACATTCCATCACTTTAAAACCTAACGGGACAACCCTACCATACTTACGCATATCCCCCATCATAACCGCACACATTTTCCCTTTTCTCAATACCCTGTATGCCTCTGACGCCACCTTATCCATTTCTGCCAAAAACTCATCTACAGATAATAAAGAAATATCATTTTCTATTTCCTTACTGTACTTAATGATATTTGCATATGGTGGATGTGTGCAAATAAAGTCAATTCGACCGTCCTTGATAAAAGACAGATCTGTTGCACTTCCATTTCTAATATGCACCTTTGAATTTGTTTCACATTGGAATTGTAAATTTGTTTCAGATATTGAAACTGACTGCGGATTGATATCTACACCAATCGCATTTCGATTTAGTAGTTTGGCTTCAACTAATGTTGTGCCGCTACCCATGAATTGATCCAAGACCCAGTCTCCCGGTTTTGAATAACGAAGTATCAGATTCCTTGGTACATATGGCGACCAATTACCTCTGTACTTTCCTGAATGAGTTGCCCAACCACCTCTGTCCGGAAACGACCAGATTGTTGTTGGCTCCAACTTGAAATTATTTGGTTGTAATCTTATAAAAATCCCTCCTTTTATTTTATTGATATTATATCACTATTCTTTCTCATAGTCATTAGAAAAATTGCAAGGGCACCCCTTTATTATGAAAGTGCCCTTATTTCTAAGATATATTTTTGCAAATTTTATTAAAATTCTTGCATACCTCTATCTCATACCGTATATCCTCTGTTTCTTCCGCAAATCGCAGCTTTTTCTTGTGCGATAAATTTATATCCATATAGCCAATACAAATCCCTTCTGGGTACATATTTATCGAGCGAAGATTCTGCATAGAATATACGGTAGAACCTTCTGCAAAACTTACTTTATCCTTAAGAAACTGTAACATTTCCTTGCTTATACATTCATCTAACGAACCATATGTTGCCAAATTTATATCTGGAATCCAATACAAATCTCTTCCATAACCTGTATACTCCTTTTTGCCACGTGAAGGATTTGAACCTAAATATTCTAAAATAGCACACATAATCTCGTACAATAAAACAGAACTACTAACTTCCCTCTCACAGACAAGACCATGAACCAATTTACATTTTTCTACTATTTTCTCAATAGTTCTTATGTCTAATTCACTAAGTCTTAAAAACTCAACTAACGTTTCATCTATATCCGAATAATTTGAAAAAGAGCCAAAATACTCCTCAAATTTCTCCATTACAGATTTTTGTGTTTCACCTACTCCAACTTTATACCTGAAAGAGATAAATTTTTTCAAATAACGTTCTGTATCTACAGTGTCTCCATATATTTCTCGAATCGATTGTTCAAGTTGATTACTATCAACTGCAACAATTAACAATACATTCTCTATCCCCTCAAACATATGGTGTAAACGTTCCAATATTTTAATTGCATAAGATGGCAAACAGCGATCCAATTCATCAACAACTATAACAACAGTTTTATATTCTGCCAAATTTCTAATTTGCTCTCTAACAGAATTTAGCGTACTATTAAATGCAAATAATGTATCAAATTCTTTTTCTTTCTCGTGCCGTGCCTCTCCTTCTTCTTTGATATCCTCATAAACTTGCACTAAATCTATTCCTATCTTGTTCTTAACAAATTCTTTTGCCATTCCATTTATAGCCTTTTTAGCCACTTCCCACGAATCTTTTATTTTACCTTGTAATTCTTTAAACGACTCCTTATCAACTTTATCTTTAAGCGCAGAAATAATAGCAATTGCCGGTTCGTCATAATAATCATACTTCCAACAATTATAATGAAATACAAAATAACGATTATCAAACGTATCTTCATTCATCTCTATTTCCAGTTTTTTCTCCAATTCTTCCAAGATAAATGTTTTTCCAGCGCCCCATGCCCCCTCTATTGCGAACGGACAATATGCCTGATTTTTAGATGCACTTTGCACGATATTAAACAAGTCTTCAATTATACCTTCCCTACTCAATATATCAATCTTTTGATTTTCTTTAGCCATTATTCCTTACCTCCGTTTTAGTGCAAATTCTATTTTACATTCCTCTTCCGCAAATATCTAACCCCCATTATAACACTCAATTCCATTAATCTCTACCGATTAATCCTCTATGCTTTTCTCCTGTTGACAGCATGTACCCGCATCCGTGCTTCCAAGGCTTTAAACAAAGCACTCTCACTTTCCATCTATCCCATCAATTCGTGTGCCTTGTAGCCAACCAGCCTAGCACAGATGCCCCTCCTGTCAACATATCAATCTCCACTCTCATTTCACGCGTTTTCTTTTATAAAACGTAAAAAAGACCACTCCCAAGTCTTCACTTGAAAGTGGTCCTTACACACTGGTTAAAACTCTTTAATTTTCAGTCATTTCGCATTGTGTCCTTTTACAAATCCCTACATTATGCTCCATACTTTCTGCAAACTTTGCATAATTTTTGCATAATCTCGAGACTAAAAAGTCTGTAAACCCTGATAAATACTAAACTTACTTATCCAATGATTTCATCGTTGGGATTTTAAGAGTCTCTACCTTACTAATGCTTATAAGCTCTTAAATCCTTTTATAATTGCTTATTTCGTCTATGCCATTTTTACCATTTGTCTTATTTTCTCTTACCAGTTTTTATTAGTTGGTGTAAAAATGGTGTAAAAGTTGGTGTAGTGGTGTAGAAGCATTATATTGTTATCTTATCCTGCAAATCTACAAACGATTTTGTTTTTGCTTCTTTTGTAGCTTCTGCATATACATCCATCGTTGTTGCAATATCCTTATGCCCCATAACACTCTGAATTACTTTAATATTTGTTTCATTCTCACAATAACGGGTACAGAATGTATGCCTAAGATTATGACACGAAAATTGTGGCAATAATACAGGCTCTCTTTTCTCCTTTTCAGCAAGTTCCAATTCCTCTTCATTCGCAGCAAAAACAATTCTCTTTATACTACGATTGATTGTCTGTGGATTGTGTGCATTACCAAAACGATTTAAAAAGATAAAGTCTGTATATCCGTCAACGGATGCATTACACTTAATTCCTGCTTCTTCTTGATACTTCTTTTCTTCTAGGAAAGCTTGCTTAACCTTAGGTAACATTGGTATTTCTCTAACTCCTGCCGCTGTCTTTGGTGTTGTTATTGAAAAATAACATTTACCTTCACTTCTCTGATAATAGACCATATTATGATTAATAGAAATAATACTATTCTCCATATCAACATCTTCCCATCGAAGTCCTACAAGTTCGCTTACCCTTACACCAGTTCCAAGAAATGTTGTAAACAATGGTCCCCAATGCCTATACTGTTCTGATTTATAAACAAACTTAATAAATCTTGTTTGCTCTGGGATAGTAAGCGAATGTCTTTTAGTTCTCTCAAAATTATGTGCTTTTCTGCAAGCAACGAGAGCACCATCACTAGGATTTTCACGAATAAATTTATCATCAACAGCTGTCTGAAATACCTGATGCAATACAGTGTGAATACTATCCAGTGTATAGCAAGACATGTGCTTTGTAGTGTTTTCGTTTACAAGACTATTATACAGCCTTCTAACATCACTCTTTGTAACACATTGAACCTTTGCAGTACCAAATTCCTCTTTGATAAAATGCTCGTACATATACGTATAATTTCTAAAGGTAGTCTGCTTTAATCCAACCTTATCTTTCTTCCACATTTCATAGACATCATTAACTGTAATATTACCCTCGCCAATCTTTATTCCGTCTCGAATATCGTGAAGTATCTCATCTTCAATTTTACGGAGTTCTTCAATCGTCCTAGCATACTTTGTATGCCTCTTTCCAATCTTATCTGTCCAACGATACATATATAATCCATCGCTCTTACGATATGATTCACCATCTCTTAGAACTCTACCTTTATTATCCTTCCTTCTCTGCATTGTTTTAATCTCCTTTCAAACGCAGATAAGGAATCCTATATTTTGTATAATAACATACAACACAACTAATTAAAACAAAAACAAGACATTATTTACACCATATTTATTCTGACTTAAACACATATTCTTCTGTAAGTTCATCATATATCGCATTTTCAAGTCTCGTTTTAAGCAAACGAATATTGTCATACCTGTTTGCATTTTCCTTAAACCATTCCAAAATGTCTGTAGAAGCAATATGGCTTTGTTCTTCTTCGTTTAATCGTTCCATTATTTCTTTATACCATTTTTCAATGATTGTATTCTTTTGTTCTTTTGTTAAATCCATATATTCTATGCAACAACCTATTCTTGAATACATCGCTGGACCTAAAACCTTCTTTATTTCGTTTTCACTCATAAAATTACAGGTACACAGGAAAATGGTATTTTTTAAATCCACTTCATAGTTAGAATCTACATACTTTCCTTCATCAAATAGCTCATAAAACGCATTATAAAAAACTGGATTAACTTTATCAAATTCATCAATTAATATCACATTAGATTCTCTCCCCATCATATCCCTAGCAAAACTTCCTTTTGAATGTTCTGCACCAAATATGTAATTATATGCTTCATTTGATTGCATCATAGAAAATTGTATTCTTAACAATTCTCCCCCAAGAGATTTACTAATGCTCTTTGCTGTTTCGGTCTTTCCTACTCCAGATGGACCATATAACATAAGTACAACTGGTTTATCATTACCTTTTGTTACCATTCTATACAAGCCGCTCATAATTTGCTTTTTACACTTTTCTTGTCCTAATATATCAGACTGCAAATTGTTGTATATTGTTATTAAATCTTTTCGTTGAACCTCCATATATTCAGATGAAAGATATTCAATATTATCTGAATATGATTCTAAGGAACTTCTAACTCTTTTGGGTGGATTCTGAACATATAATGTCCCAACATCATGATTCAATGTTATTATTCCAACAAAATTTGATAATACATGTTCCAAAACAGAACCATAATCTTCTGCTCTTACAATACAATTATCAACATCTATTCTTCTTGACAATGCACTTTCTCGTACCCCAGATTCATTTGGACGCAATCTGGCATTGTAATGTTGGATTAAATCCATAAACGGAATAGTATTATCATCTTCTAAAACACGTTCTTCAATTACTTTCTCAAAGTCTCGTCTTGAACCATTAAAAATAACTATATTATCAATCATATACTTCGACCCCCGCTAAAAGAACATCATAAACATCAAGCTCTTTTTTTATAGACTCATCCTCGGGTTCCTTTTGCTTTTTTTCATATTCAGGATTATCTTTTCTAGAATAATTATCTTCTATCTCAAATTCATTATTAAAGTTTAATTTTTCAATGCTGCTTTTTCCAACTTTAATTGCATATATGCTTATATCCATTTTTTGCAAATCTGTAGCTTTATAATTATTTTTGAAAGATTTGATATTAAATCTAAAAATTACCTGCTCTTCATTACAAGTTCCTACAAATTCATAATATCCCTTTGCATTTTTAATTGTATTATCTAACTTATCAATAGCTATATTAAAATCTCCCGCTGGGATATCTGTTCCACCTTTTAACATTGATAAATATGGTGAAATCAATGCAACATACGACATCGAGTCCTTTGGAGCGTATATTTTGTATCCAGTAAATTTATGTATTGCTCCACTATTTTGCACTCCATCTTTTTCTTCAGAAGGAAGTTCATCTATCAAATCAATAAAGTCTGTAAGAATTGTATTTTTTACAATGTTCTTTACCATTTGATTTGTATTAAATGATGTTTCAAGTTCAGCATCAACAGATGCCTTTACCTCAAATCCTACTAATGCCTTTAATACTCCACCAATTCCAACACTTGCCTTTGTATCTACACCTGCTTGTCCTTTATCCGTTGTTTCATTTAATAACTCTGTTGTCTTTTCTAATTTTCCGCCTTCAACAATCTGAATATAATCTGTAACCGATTCTTCATCAAAATAAACTATCTTGCACAATCTACTTTTACATTGTTCACTTTCCTGTTTTGCCATTATACCATCTCCTTCAATATTCTCATTAATATACAATAATCATTATTTTATTTTGGGGGCTACTCCCCCAATCCCCTGTGCAATCCAATAAGCAAATACATAAATGTATTTGCTTATTGGATTCTAAAGAATATTATACCATGCTTTTATGCTCCAATTAACCTCAAATTTGAATCCTCTAACGAAGCCTTAAGTTTTTTGGTGTCGGTAGACACATAGCTCATTGTAGTTCTAACATCCGAATGTCCCATATATGCCTGTACGAACGGTAATCTACTTTCACACTCAACATATCTTGTACAAAAACTATGTCTCATCACATGATTAGAGAAGTCGGGTATTATAACTGGTTCTCTACCTTCCTGCTCTGCCTTATTTTTTTCGTATTCATTACAGTATTTTACCAATCTTTTTATCTGCGAATTCATTGTACAAGAATTGATAGGATTACCTTCTTTGTTTATAAAAACAAAATCTGTTCGCCCATTTACTGGTTCCTTACATTTTCTTCCTAACATAGTCATTGTCTTTTTTTGTTCTAGCAGAGCATCCACAACCTCTGGAAGAAGTGGTAATTCTCTTGTGCTCTTTTTCGATTTTGGTTTTCCGAGCGTTTTTTCTGCTTTATGCTCCAGCTTGTTATAACTACTTAATGTCTTCTTTACAGTAATCTGCCTATTTTCAATATCGACATTCTTCCAACATAATGCTGCAAGCTCTCCGATTCTACAACCTGTTCCAAAACCAATAACAAAAAACGGATACCAATAGCGAAACTTTGGCGTATCTCTCAAAAATGATAAAAATAATGCCTGCTCCTCTTCTGTTAATGCAGTTCGCTCTGTTCGTTCATATTGGCGTTCCTTTTTACACTTACCAAGAACACCATTAACCACATTGTTACGAATAATGTTATCATCTACAGCAACTTCAAATACTTGTCTAAGCACATTATTAATATTTTCTACAGTTGATATCGAAAGCCCGCTTTTATCTATCAATTTATTATATAAGCGTTTAATATCACTCTTGGTTACATTTACAATTCGCCTGCTTCCAAAATCTTCTTGAATATAATGCTCATAAGAATAATAGTAATTTGCTTTCGTCGAATTTCTAACTCCAGCCTTGGTTTCCTTCCAAATGAGATAAATATCATTTACGGTCTTATACTTACCATCTGCTTTTATTCCATCCACCTCATCTTTTATCACCTTTTTTTCCATTTCTCTCAAATTGTCTAGGTCTTTATTATAAAGGTAATGCCGTTTGCCATCTTCGGTCCAGCGGTACATATAAAGTCCATCACAACTGCGATATGATTCACCATCTTTTAGCACTCTTCCCTTATGGTCTTTTCTTCTCTGCATAAAAATCACCCCCTTCCTATATTGAATATGATGCTTCTAAAAAGGATTCAAATTGTTTCCTTTTAATTAGTCTTTTTCTTCCTACAAATAATACAAAATTGCAATCACTTTTATCTGTAAGTTCACGAAGTTTATTTTCTCCGATACTAAAATAAACAGCAGCCTCCTCCACTGTGAGATTTGGCTTTTCGTAAACTGGAATATCAATTTTTGCCATAAAAATCACGCTCCTTTCATTTTTCTTGTATTCTTTCTCCTTTCGGTTTTATGAATATATTTTGAATAGACTATTCTTCGTCTATATCAAGCCTTGCATCTTCAATCAGGTCTTCAACCCTGTCGTAAAGTTCCTTTACTTTACCGTCAAACATTTTCTGCTGCTTTTGAGTAAACTTTGTTGTCTTTGAGTAGCTCATATCACTCAGTTTTTTCAATTCTTCTCTCATTTCTCGAATCTCTTTTGCCATTGCCTGTTTAGTCCAATTATCTGTTTCATCCATATATATTTGTACATATCTTTCTATTTCCTGTTCTAAAAGACCTATTGTAGCAATATCATCTGTTACAGTTGTTTCTGTTTCTACATCCTTATCAAATACTTCTCGCAAATCCTTTATGCCACCATATCTGTATTTTGGACTATATTCAAATAATCCTCTTCCAATCACACTAGGATTAATCTGATATGTTGAGCTGCTTACTTCCTTTATAAACTTCTCTTCCTTTAACTTCTTAAGGTTGTAATAATACGCTCTTGTTTGAATACCAAGCTCCTGACAAATAGCGTCACGAATATCTTTTCTGACCGTCACAATCTGTCCACCATAATTTTCATCATCAGTCATATTTGCATAAGACATTCTGCTTGCCAGTTCTATTAGAAGCGCAACGCTATTAGCTGGAAGCGAACATAATCTTTTGATATCCGAAAAATACACCTTTATGTATTCGCCTTCATCATTGCTCTTCTTAAAACTTGTTTTTTGTACTTCCTCTTCTTTTTTAATAAGTACACCGTTTTCATCATAAAAATTTTTTTCTGTTATATTTGTAACTATAGCCATATTCTTGTCCTCTTCTTTATTTATTAAGAAAACATAATATAGTAGAAATTCCCTTATTCCTTTTAGAATCAACACTTCAATCATTAATCTCTGCATTCATCTTTCTATACAGGTGCAATTCATTGCAGTATATTTGTTTTCTTCTTTGTTTGGTTGTTATATTTACATCTTACTACCACTTCATGCTTTTGTCAATATTTTTCTTCTTTATTTGGATTTAATTATTTACTTTCTTATTTATATAAGGTATAATATTATTAGAACCAAACAAAGGAGATGATTATAATGTTTTTTTTCTTTCCAGGATTTCTACCAGTAGCCTATAGCTGCATTACAACAAAAACATCCAAAAAGGAAATAAAAGCTCAAGGTTTTGAAAATTGGATTGTTAGCACAGCTGCATATAAAAGCTTGATATCATCTTTACCACAGCTTGCCGATAACGAAGAAGCTACAGACTATCAAGGATTCCATTTTTATAAACTTAATATGGAAGCAGACCCTCTTGATAAAAAGAATATAGGTAACGGTGACTTACCTAATTTATTCTTTGATGTTGTTTCCAGTCATAACAAAAACCGACTTAGACTGAACTGGCTTATTGACGAATCTCCTACCACTTGCATATATATCAATGATATAAATGTTCTTGGAGATTCTATTCCTGAAATAGTTGCCATATATGAAAGATGTTTAAGTAAAGGCAAAGCCATCTGTGTTGTAGATAATAAGAGACCTGAGCGTGTAAGCGAATATAGTTTAGCTGACATCAGCGGTACAGCATTTTCACTTGATAGGCAACGTGAGATTATTGATTCCCTTGCCTCTATCAAGGATACCAACTCTAGAATTATTAAAAATGCTCGTGGAACCAATAAACTTATGTTATCGCAAGATTTTTGGATTGCATATTTTTTATTTGAAGTTACAATGGAAATTCCTCAAGATATAGCTGTTGTTATAAGTGGTATGTCTAAAAACTCATTTATAACAAAATGCTTAGAGATTGAAGAAATGTATGACCAACAAACTATTCGCATCGGTACACAGTTCTATACCTACGAACAATTACTTGCTAAAACTTTTGCAGTTAAAGGGCTTAATCCTTCTGACTTTTATAACAAGCCAAAGCGACTCGGAGCATTGCCAGAATCCGAATCCACTACTTTCTCCGAATTAAGAGATTACATGACACAACTCGAAGAAAAAACAACAGATGTAAGAAATTTACAGGAATCATTGCTTACATACTGTAATGAGAATAAACTCCCACGAATGCTTTATTTCAACTATAAACGTTATTGTGTAAAGCAGGACAACCCTTCAAAAAAGACATTCTCTCAGTTCTTCAACTATGACAATAACAAAATTGAAGCATATGAGAATTTCAAGAAGCACATGACAGAGGCTGCAAAGCTCCTCGGCAAAAAGTATACCGATAATATGGCTAAAGAGTTTCTACTTCCTCTTTACCGATTTGATATTTAACCAAAAGAAAGAGCCCGACTTTTCTATAAGCCGAGCTCTTTTTTCGCATACATGTAGGTATTTAATTCGCTGCGTTATGCAGCACTCATACTTTTGCTGGATGTATAATCCAGACTGACATACTTAACTTTTATTGAGAAGATGATTTTTCAACCATCTAAATATATTATAGAAAAAAATTTTTTCAAAATCAAGTTCCCAAACTTACAAATTATTATTTTCCAACATAATGTTCAAATGTAACACTACTTCGCCAATGTGAAGTAACTGTAACACTACAAAACATCAATGCTGTACGGTCATACTCAATAGCTCTCCCTGCATTCAATAGTCGCTGACGGTTTTCTTTTCTGGCATACACAGGCATATCTAAATCTTCTCTGCATCGTTTTCCCGCTTCATGAAACAATCTATGTATCTCTGCTTGATAAAACTCCCTTCGTTCTGGATTCTGTTTCATATCTTCTACAACACGAGTATATACATCCTTGCATCTAAGCTCTCTCATATGATGATAGTCAGCATCATACTTGAATTCCTCTTGGTTAAAAATTCTATCATTTGGCATTTTACCTTCTTTAAGTCTTAAGACCGCAGCTTTTTCTGATTCTTCATAAAAGATTTGATGGTTTATCTTTTTACCCTTTCCTATCGTTTCTACAACAACAATAGTTCTGTCTCCATGTCGTTCTTCTCTTATATCAGAAGCCTTTAGATTTTTAAGCTGATTTCTTCTAAGCCCCAACAATCTATTTGCTTCCAACGTTTCTTTTGCCATAATACTATTAAATGCATCATGCTTACGTTCTCCTGTTCCTCTGGTAATCTCAGCAACACTTCTTTGCTTATGTTCATAATCAATCATCTTTTCATCCGTTGCTTTACAGATAGCAGCCAATGCCAAATTAATCGTATATGCAGAATAATCCTCTCTCTCCATATAATTTATATACTCTTGAATATATGACTTACATTCTTCAATAGTAATCTTTTTTAATCCGTGTTCCTCTGCCAGCCAATCTGCAAAATAACCTACGTGTCTGGAATAAATATCGAAAGTGCTGCTAACATATATATAATCTTTCATATGATTAACTTCACGTATTCGGTCCTTATATGCCACACCTTCTCTATGTAGTTTTTCTCTTTCCTGTTCAGTTTTTAATTTATCATTATGCTTGCTTCTTCCATATCCAGCTTCTTTCTTACTTGCAAGTTCTTCTCTTAACAAATATTTTAATGTTTGTCTTCTCGCCATTATTACACCCCTATACGCATTATTCTTCTAAAACGTATTGCATTTATATTACGTCTTAGCCTTGTTAAGTTTGGAAGGTCGTCTTTGTCTTATTTATAGGCTTACCCAAAGACTAAGGTTCACTAATTACATTTTTCCAACATGTAATTACGCCTATTTTTTATTACAGACATAGGTGCAACAACAAGTGCTGCTCTATATCTGTAAACAATGGTTGTTTAATAATCTTCATAATCGTCGCTGCCTGGTCCATAATAGAACCACCATACGTCATCATCCATTTCTTCCTCTTCTCTACGACGTTCTTCTCGACGATTTTCTTCCTCAATTTCTTGCATTCTTAGCATTTCTTCATAATCTTCATCATAATAGTCCATATTAAATACCTCATTTCTATGCGATAGCAGGTTTCACCTACACCTACGGCACTGGTGAAACCGCTATACATTTTTTCTTGACAAAATAGAAGTTGTGCGATAGGATCGCACAACTTCTTTAACTGGTTTAAACTAATTTAGGCAGTTTTCTTTCCAGTTTTTGTTTTATCCGAAGCTTCGTTTTTCTTGTTAGAACCGAACTCCATATCCTTAATAATCACTTCTGTTACATACTGCATTTCACCATTCTTTTCAAACGATGAAGAAGAAATCTTTCCAGATACAATAAGCTCTGTTCCTTTTTCACAGTATTTCTCAATTACCCCAGCTAATCCGTTGAATGCCACACAACGAATATAGTCAACAGGGTAGTCCCCCTTAGAATCTCTTGGCATCGAACGGTCTGGCACACATAAAGTAATCATACTTACTGCCTTTCCATCTTTTCCATAGCTTGTAAATGGGTCTGCTGTACAGCGACCACGCATAATAATCTGATTCATAATTTTTACCTATCCTTTCTAAATCATAGTTAATTTGTTATCTGATACTGTATACAGGTAACAATGATTATTCAAAATTTCATCATCATTTACTGTAGTATCATTTACTTCTTGCACCATAGAATTAAAATAATCAAATTCCATATTCAAAACACTATCTCCAATAAGAAGTAATGCTTCATGAATACTTGATGGAATTACAATCACTTTTTCTACCTGATGCTGCATTGCAAATTCTCTTAAAATTTCTGGATAAGTCATAAGGACTGCACCGTTAAGTTTATGAGTATTCGTCAATACATACATGTTGTTGTCTACGCCAGAAATCATTTGCTCCATCATATCTTCAACAGTCTGGTCATCCGCTTCAAAGCTCATGTTCTTCTGAATATCAGCTCTTAACATTTCTCCCATTACTTCCGACATACTCTGTATTGATACACCTAAAATCTCTGGTGTATTCATATGAGCAAGTTCTGACAATTCTTCTTTTGATATTCCCCAGATATCCAGATGTGAGTTATGGATTAATATGGATGCATTACCAAATTCATTCATATCAAATACCACATAAAACACTATTGCCATATCCAGTACTTCATCGAATGGAACATCTTCCAAAAGCTTTTGGTTCAGGACTCTGTTAATAATCTTGCAAGCTATTCTATTTTTGACTATTTCAAAATTCATAAACTTGCTAACATCAACAGGTTCCTCTTTCTTATGTGTCTCATACACCTCTACTATCTTCTCTACGATATCTTCAATGGCAACACCATGAGAAAAATCGTTATAATATGAATTAAGATAAATGGTTGGTGTAATATTAGTTGAGCTATTTCTGTTGTAAATCGTTACTGCATCCAATGATACATTAGTCTTAAATACCTCTGTAATCTTTACTAAGAAATCCTCTCCTAATTTTGCTGCGATTCTTTTCTGAATCTCAGACTTGAATGATTGCTTTTCTGCATTGTTCATTGCCTTTTCCTCCTTTTGTGGCAACAAAAAAAAGACAATGTAAGTGCGGCTTACATCATCTTCTCTCGTTAAGTATATTTTTTTCCTACATGTATGGTATTTTTCTACAGTATGCGACTAAATTTCTTACTTTTTAATCTAAACACTTATGAAACTCTATACTGAAATTCGGTGAAAACCGAAATTAAAATACCTTACATGTATATTGTATACAATTATTTTTTTAAAATCAAGCTATCGCAAACATATGTTTCCATTTTTCCATATTTCCTGCTTTATTGTTTGTATTCCCGTTATAGCTATTCCGATATCTTCATAAACTACAATATTTATACCTTTGTTAGCGCCCTCTTCTGCCAGCAATACGTCTGAACCATCTTCATTCATAAAAACAAGAACCATATTGTATTTCTCACATATGATTTTTGCAGCTACTTGCAGAACATAGTCTACTTCAGAAAGAATTTGTACCAGATGTCTATATTCCAATAATATATCAATAAGCTTATCTTTACTGTACATTTGCAGCCCTCCTTTCATTAAAGGCAGGCTACAAATCTTGCTTCAAGCTCACCAGATTGCCTTTTAGCATGTACATAATCATCTAGTGAAAAATCTGCATCTCTGCATGTATTGTAAATCATCTTTACAAAATTCTCTTCGCAATATACAGGACAATCCATAATAGCTTCAAGTAAATCATCAACAACTGGCGTATGATTTGAACAACAAAACTCTTGATATTCTTCCCAGTACTGATATAAGTCTCTGTCTGATGCTAAGTTAATCCAGTTATTCATTGCAATACCCATACTTGAAAGATACTTACTATAAGTCCAAGGATTACCTCTATACGAACCTCTGCATTCGCCATGTTTTTCTAATCTTATGCTCTGAACACGAGGTCTGTCTATGTAACTGTTACCTGCTGGAACTACTGTTTCAATATCCACCGCCTGAATATATCCGTTTGTTAGATAAAATTTTAATATCTTCATAATACTGTCTCCTTTCTAGACCAAACTATTTATTTCTTCTTTGTTTGGTTCTAATATAATTATATACCTCTGATTAACTTTTGTCAATATTTTTTCTTCTTTATTTGGTTTTAATGTCCGTGTTTTTTCTTGAAATTTTCGACTTTTTCTGATAAAATATATTATTATCCGAAAAAGGAGGTTTTTATATGTACGAGATTACTCCGCGACTTAAAAGATTAATGCAATATTACAATATCGCCTCTCTTTCTCATGGAACAAAAGAAGACAAGCTTGGTGATGTGTATGAAGACTATTGCGTTGAATTATTGGAAGACAATGTTCTTCTTGAAAAGGCAAAAAATAATGCCCTAGATATGAGAAACACAGATGAGTATGTGTATGCCTCTATCTTTAGCAAGAATGTTGTACCTTATCTTAATAAAATTAAGAATATTAAGGCTACAAATGATATTAAGCCACGTTTTACTGGTGGCAATCCAAAAACTGATGTTATAGCTGATATTGAAACTAATACTGGCATTATTCATTTACCAATAAGTGTTAAGCAAACTACTGCACCTAAGGTTGCTATGGCAGAATTTGATGTTAATACAATTGTTTCAGAGGTAAAAATAACAGACCCCGTTGTCATTGAACTATTAGAAAAACATCAGAGAGATGCATCAGCAAAAAACTTTACTGAACTCGAAAAAGCAAATATGCGTTTACACCTTGAACCTTACATAAAAAAACTTGTTCGCTGGGTAGTTTCTGGAACACCTGAAGCTGTAGACGATTTAAGATTTCCAGAGCTCTTACTCAAATTCTCTTTGACAAAGAGCGATGACATTACAGATATAAATTGCTATACAGTTGACGAATATGTGGATTACTTAGTCTATGACAAAAATGGAAATTATAAAAAAGGTGGATTTGGTACTGGTTTAGGATGGACATACGCAACAGGCTCCAAGGGTGAAAAAATCCAATTTAAAGGTTAAAAAAATAGGCAGCACTTTCTTACGATAGTGCTGCCTCATTTATTACTCTTAACTTTGCTATTTCACAATATGACGCTTCTATGTCTACGCCAATTCCTTTTCTTCCAGTCTGTTCTGCTGCCACCATTGTGCTACCACTTCCCATAAATGGGTCTAAAATAGTATCACCCACATAACTAAGTAGTTTTATACAACGCTTAGGTAATTCTACTGGGAAAGGGGCAGGATGTCCTATCTTGCGTTTACTCTCTCCTTTAAATGTCCACATCCCTCGTGTCCATTCTTTAAATTCTTCTTTCTGAATATCGGATATCCTAGAACCACTTTCTTTCTTCCACTGTTCTTTATATAAAACAACTATCAACTCCACAGGAGCTATGATATGAGGTGCTGAGGCACTTAACCACGACCCCCATGCAGAGCCCTTTGAAATATTACCTTCATTCCAAATTATCGATGTTTTATACTTCCAGCCTACTTTTTTAGCCAACACTGTTAAATCAGCTCCAACTGATTGATATCCACCCTTACTCTTATCCAATGGAATGTTCAAGCACATTCTTCCATCTGGTTTCAAAACTTTCAAACACTTCCGAAGCCACTTTTCGCAAATCATAAGATATTCCTCATAAGTCCCTCCATCATTGTAACTTTTGTAACCAATATCCAGATTATATGGCGGAGATGTAACTATTAAATCAACCGAATTTTCAGGTATTGAACGCATTGTCAGAAAGTCATTATTATAAAGTCTGATATTCTCGTCTTTATAGTATAATCCACTCATTTTATTCACTTTCTATGCTATTTAATGTTTTAACCACTTCCTCGCCCAATGCAAGCCCTAGTAACGGAGGAATCGCATCTCCTATCTGCTCATACTGGTCTTGCTCAGGGTCACTATGGAATTTTACATATGGACCTTTAAACTGATACCAATCTGGGAAAGATTGTAGTCTAGCAGCTTCTCTAGGTGTTAGTGCTCTGTCTAAAACTGGATGAATCATTTCATCCAAACAATGAGATGTAACTGTAAAACTAGGTTCACTTGGAACTAATCTTCTATTTCTTGCTGCATATAATTTTTTAGGGAAATTTTCTTTTGCAAAATCTTCTTTTCCCTCTTCTACAAGACGTTCATATGCCTTTTTCATATTTTCACCTTGCTTTATGGATTTTATACGTTCATACATCTTTTGGGTATGACCTGGTGCTTTATGATTAAATACACTATTCATTTTAAAATCTATTCCATGTGGAGCTTTCGATGAAATACCATGCATTAATTCAAGAAACTCTTTTCTTTTTGCATCCTCAACTTGCGAAATATCAAAGTCATATACATCTGCTTCCTCTGATTTTTCAATTTGAGGTAAATCTAACAAGGCATCTCCTACTGTAACATAATCATACTGACATCCTGGTCCATGTGTCTTTTCAGGATAATGGTATTCAACATCATACTTTCTGTTTACCCCTACAAGAAATAATCTTTCTCTTGCCTGAGGTACGCCATAATCAATCGCTTTAAGCAAAACTGTATTTTTATCAGTACTTGCTAACTTAAAAGAAGGTTTTCCATCAATTTCACTTTGAAATTCTTCGCATATATACTTGTACATTGCACCTGCAACATCATCCTTTTTCTTTGAAAATAAACCTTTTACATTTTCAAACAAAAACATTTTTGAATCAACGCCTCTAGCAATTCGTAAAACATTCTGATATAAACTATTTCTTTCGTCATCTTGCTTTCTATCTCCAGCCATAGAAAAGCTCTCACAGGGAGCTCCTCCTGTTACAATATCAACACTTTCAACTCCAAATCGCTCTTTAAGTATCTTATTTATCAAATCAATTTCAACTTTATTAATATCTCCATATATGAGCAATGTTTTTGTGCTTTCTTCGAAGTATCTCTCTGGATTTTCCATAGTTCCATTCAAATACTTTTCTAACTCAAAAATATCAGCATTATGTGACGCAGCATATGTTTGAACTGTCCAATAGCTCCATTCAACCGCTATCAACGCCTTTATACCTGCCCATCTGAAACCAGTACATAATCCTCCTGGACCAGAAAATAAATCAATACTTACCTTTGTCTGATTTTCACTCTTCATGCTTTCAATTAAGCTCTTATTCATCGTCTTCCTCCATGTTTGTATTAGATTCATCTTTGTCTTCGACATATTCCATTATGTCAGAAGTATCACATTCAAGTGCTTTACATATTCTTGAAATCACATCTGTTGTCACAGAAGCATTGTTCTTCATTTTAGTTAGAGATGCTGGACTTACGTTTGCCATTTCGCACAAGTCCTTTTTCTTTAAATCTCTATCAATTAATAATTTCCATAGTTTTTTATATGTTACCACTTTGCCACCTCCACGTTACTTATCATAAAGCAATAGTGCTTTATTTGCAACATTTTCATTCTAAAAGTAGCGCAACGCAAAAAAATGCAACCACCTGCATATATAGCGCAAAATATTGCACTATATATGCAGTAGCAATTCATACTCTATCTTCAGAAACACTTGTAAAATAAGCATTTGTGCTTATTTCCCTATATTATTTTTTATTTTTATATATCTGATTTGTAATCTCTTCTAATGCTGCCTCATCAAGTTGCAACTCAGGTAATTGTTTCGCTATTTGGTCTTTCACACGTTCTTTAGTCATTTTTCTATTTAGTGCATCAATACTTTTGAGATTTTCTGCAATATTTCCTCTAGTTATGTCCGCTATCACTTTATCTCCTGACTCAATATCTTCAAGCTCATATTCTTCATTAATATTCATTTTTTTCTTAAGATACTCTATATGAGGTCTAATTTTATTGATACTTGCATCCATATCAGAAAAAGTAATTTCAGTATCTGCCAATAATACCATTGATGCAAAATTATTAAAAGTTCCGCAACCTTCTATCTCCGTTAATTCATGCACTATATCATATTCGCAATATCGAAATACAGAACTAACCCTAATCTCGTTCAAATGCTGCTTCAACGTATTTTGTAAATTAAGCATATCATGTTTTGTATAACATCTAGGTGAGTTATTCTTATCCGTTCCGATTTTATGATATCTAAAATATAGTTTATCTTTTTCGGTCCATTCGATATTAACACCTTTATTTTTTATTTTCACAAACTTTTCATATACTAAAATTGTAATTTCGACAAATTCTATCAATTGTTGAAATTTGGGTTTTAGTATTTCTAAACTCTTTTTTTCATTTTCCTCTGATGGTATATAAACCTGAACCACAAAAAAAATAACCG
Source organism: Agathobacter sp. (assembly GCA_045122195.1). Lineage (GTDB taxonomy): Bacteria > Bacillota > Clostridia > Lachnospirales > Lachnospiraceae > Roseburia. The sequence continues at coordinate 23,132 of JBGVHH010000095.1, read as the reverse complement.
CTGCAAGATAACTTATCGAAATATTATTTAAAAATGAATAGAACGGTTCTATTCCAAAATAATCAGGCATATTGTATGTAACTATATACGATATACATATTGCCAATGCAACAAAACCTATCTTATTTATTTTTTTATTTTTAGTATAAAATTCTATTATTCCATTAAACATTGTGCTATATCCCCCATATACAAAAAGAGACCATATTTCAGGTCTCTTTCATACATTATCAATTAATACACCAATCTGTATTGGCAAACCTTATAGGATTCCTTATCTACAATCACTTTTTTGTAATTTGGTGTAGTTGTGGTGTAGTAACTAAGTTACAACACCCTCAAAGCCTTGATTTTACAAGCTTTTATTTATCCAAGCTCTTCATTGTCGGGAAGAGCAATACATCCCTTATCGCCTGTGAATCTGTTAGCAACATTACAAGTCTGTCGATTCCATATCCGATTCCACCAGTTGGTGGCATTCCGATTTCAAGTGCGTTGAGGAAATCCTCGTCTGTGTGCTCTGCTTCGTCGTCGCCTGCTGCTGCATTTGCATCCTGTGCTGCGAAACGCTCACGCTGGTCGATTGGGTCGTTAAGCTCTGAGTATGCGTTACACATCTCCCATGTGTTACAGAAAAGCTCGAAACGCTCTACCTTTGTAGGGTCGCCTGGTTTTTTCTTTGTAAGAGGCGAAATCTCAATTGGGTGATCCATGATGAAAGTTGGCTGGATGAGCTCTTTCTCACAGTACTCTTCGAAGAAGAGGTTAATGATATCACCTTTCTTGTGATGTGCTTCGTACTCGATATGATGCTCGTCTGCAAGAGCTTTTGCAGCCTCGTCATCTGCTACAGTATCGAAGTCGATTCCTGCATATTTTTTGATGGCGTCATTCATTGTAAGCCTCTCAAATGGTTTTCCGAGATCGATTTCTACGCCGTTATAAGTAATTTTTGTTGTGCCACATACTTTTTCTGCGAGGTAACGGAACATTGACTCTGTAAGCTCCATCATACCTTCGTAGTCTGTGTATGCCTGATATAATTCCATAAGGGTAAACTCTGGATTATGTCTTGTATCTACACCTTCGTTTCTGAAAACTCGTCCGATTTCGTATACTCTCTCAAGACCACCTACGATGAGTCTCTTGAGGTATAACTCAAGGGAAATACGAAGTTTTACATCTTCGTTCAAGGCATTGTAATGTGTCTCGAATGGTCTGGCTGCTGCTCCACCTGCGTTTGAAACAAGCATTGGTGTCTCAACTTCCATGAAATCACGCTCTGCAAGGAAGTTACGGATTTCTTTGAGAATCTGTGAACGTTTGATGAATACGTCCTTGCTCTCTTTGTTCATGATGAGATCTACGTATCTCTGACGATAACGTACATCTGTGTCTGTAAGTCCATGGAATTTCTCTGGAAGAATCTGAAGAGATTTTGACAACATAATCATCTCTTCTGCATGAATAGAAATCTCGCCTGTTTTTGTTCTGAAGGCGTATCCCTTTACTCCAAAAATATCTCCGATATCAGACTTCTTGAAATCTGCATATGAGTCTTCTCCAATCTGATCTCTTGCTACGTATACCTGGATATTTCCTTTTAAATCCTGAATGTTACAGAAAGAAGCTTTTCCCATTACACGCTTGAACATCATTCTTCCTGCAATGCTTACTGGAATTGGTGATGCATCCATGATGGCTCTTCTCTCGTTGTAGTCATCATTGATTACCTGTCTCTTCTCTGCTTCCTCTAATCCTTCTACGTTTGGTGCTACTCTTCCTGCAAGAAGCTCTGCCTCATGTGCATTGTATAATTCTTTAACTTCATCTGAGTGATGAGTCTGATCGAATTTTGTAATTACAAATGGGTCTTTTCCTGCTTCCTGTAAGTTCTGAAGTTTTTCACGACGTACCTTTAAAAGCTGGTTTATATCCTGCTGCTGTCCGCCTTTTGCGTTGTTATTGTTCTGTTCAGCCATGATTTCTCGACCTTTCTTTTGGTTGTTCTATTCTGCTCTCTGAATCTCGAGTACCTTGTATGTGAGGTCTCCAACCTGTGTCTCTACTGTTACGCTGTCTCCTACTTTTTTTCCAAGGAGTGCTTTTCCTACAGGTGATTCGTTTGAGATTTTTCCTTTTAAGCTGTTTGCTTCTGTTGAGCCTACAATTTTATACTCTAACTCTTCGTTGTACTCGCAATCTAAGATTTTGATTTTACATCCGATTGAGATTTTGTCGAGGTCTACTTCTTCCTCTACTACAACTTCTGCATTCTTTAAGATTTTCTCGATTTCTTCGATTCTTGCTTCGATATCACGTTGCTCGTCTTTTGCTGCATCGTACTCTGCGTTCTCTGATAAGTCTCCCTGCTCACGAGCTTCTTTAATCTTCTGTGATACTTCTTTACGTTTTACTACTTTTAAATCGTCTAACTCATCCTCTAGTTTTCTGAGTCCTTCATAAGTAAGAATGTTCTTCTTCTCCATAATTTTACCCTTCTTTATATTTTTTTGCCTATTTTAACTCACGTATTATAATTTATTCAAGGGAAAGTGTCAAGTTTCCCACGTTTGTTGAGTAATTCTTCAAGCTCTTCGTAGCTTTCTACGTGATTTATCTCATCTCTGAGTTTTGATGAATTTGGATATCCCATTGTATACCACGATGCGTGTTTTCTGATTTCGCGTATGGCTGTGTAATCACCTTTAAACTCCATCATCATTCGTGCCTGGCGAAGTATCATTTCTTTTACCTCGTCATATCCCGGTCTTTCCATGATTGTTCCATTTTCAAAATATGAGAGTATCTGTTTAAAAATCCATGGATTTCCCTGAGCGCCTCTTGCTATCATAAATCCATCACATCCCGTTTGCTCCTGCATCGCTATCACATCTTCGGCAGTGAGTAAATCTCCATTTCCAATAACCGGAATATTTACTGCTTCCTTTACCTGTCTGATGATATCCCAATCGGCTTTTCCTGAGTAATACTGCTCTCTTGTTCTTCCGTGAACAGCAACTGCGCTTGCTCCACTTTCCTCAGCGATTTTTGCCATCTCCACCGCATTTATATGTTCATCATCAAAACCTTTTCGAATCTTGACTGTAACTGGTTTGTTTATGGCTTTTACCGTTTTTTCAATTATTTTTCCAGCAAGTACTGGATTTTTCATCAGAGCTGAACCCTCACCGTTGTTTACGATTTTCGGTACCGGGCATCCCATATTGATATCTAGTATATCAAACGGTCTGTCCTCTATCTGATGCGCTATCTGCGAGACTATGTCCGGGTCAGAGCCAAAAAGCTGGAGGGATACCGGCTTTTCTTTTTCATCGATGGCCAGCAGGGTTTCTGTATTTTTGTTTTTATACAAAATCGCTTTGGCACTTATCATTTCCATGCACAAAAGTCCTGCGCCCTGCTCTTTGCACAGTAGTCGAAATGGCAGGTCTGTTACGCCTGCCATGGGTCCTAATATCAAATTGTTTGGAAGTTCTACGTTTCCGATTTCTAATTTGTTTATCATGTTCCTATTTTACTTTTCTATTTTGTTTCTGATACACCAGATTTATTCCTTTAAGTGTAAGCTCTGGGTCGTATACATCAATTGTATCTGTCTCATTTGAGATGATTCTTCCAAGTCCGCCTGTCACTACAACCTTTGCGTTTGTAAGTCCGGCTTCCTCTAGCGTTTTTTTGATGATGTACTCAGTCTGTCCTATCTGTCCATATACAAGACCTGACTGCATACTTGTGATGGTATCTTTTCCAAGAATTTTTTCTGGCTTTTTGATTTCTATTTCTGGAAGCTTTGCCGCATCCTCCCACAATGCCTTTGCCGAGATTCGAATTCCAGGTGCTGTTATTCCACCCAAAAATGTTCCATCAGCATCTACTAAGTCATAAGTTGTGGCTGTCCCGAAATCGATTACAAGTACAGGTCCTCCATATAACTCATATGCAGCTACTGCGTCTACTATTCTATCTGCACCTATCTGCTGCGGATTTGGTGTTGCGATTCTGATTCCAGTTTTTATTCCTGCTTCAACTACAATTGGTTTTATGTCAAAATATTTGATTAACGCATTCTGCAGTGAATGCATTGTGTTTGGAACCACTGAACAAATAATTGCGTCCTTGATGTCTTTTACGTTTACCTCATTTCGCTCAAGGAGGTTCGATATAATCATTCCATATTCATCTGATGTTCTTGGCATTTTTGTTGTAATTCTAAATGTCGCTTCGATTTCATTTCCTTTAAAAACACCAAAGGTTATATTTGTATTCCCTACGTCTAGAACTAATACCATTTTATTCCTCCTCAAGGCCCTCTCCCCTAAATACGATTCTATAGTACATCTCTATTGTCTCTAGCAATTCTCGTTTCTGATTCTGATACTGCTTGATTTTTAATACGCTTCCTATTTCGTCATAGAAAAAATCGCCTTCTTCACAGCTTGTTCTAAAATCAAGATTTCCATCTTCATCAAATATCAATTCCAATATTCCGCCCACATCTTCTGTGTAAAGAACACACATTATTTTCAGCTCATCCTTTACTGATTGTGGCAGTCCTTGAAAATCCTCACTGAGGTAAAACTTTTTCTGGTATCCGTTGGACACACACAATACCACTTCATTAGACATATCCATATATTCCTCTCACTGATACTTCTCCGCTAGATACCAGTTTTCGTGATTCCCAGGTATCTACCATCAATTCTCCTCTTTTGGTGATTCCCATTGCTTTTCCTTCAAAGCTTTCTTTTGGGTCTAATACTTTCACCTGTGAGTGCATATTCACAAGAATTGAATTGTATTCCTTCATCAATTCTGATAAATCTTCCGTCTCTAGAAACTTAGCATAATATTTTTCGAAATACTCCATGGTTTTTTCGATTATTTCTGCTCTTCTAAAATTCTTTCCTTCTGATTTTGAAGCCTCTGAATTTGAAGCTCGTTTTGACTCTAGCTTTAAGCTTGTAGCCATCTCTCTAAGCTCTTCAGGGAATTCTTCATTGTGCACATTTATTCCTATTCCCACCACGATGTGATTTATATAGTCAAACTGCGCACTCATCTCTGTCAGAATTCCGCAGACCTTCTTGCCATTTACCACAATGTCATTTGGCCACTTGATTTTTGCATCCTCACCTGTAATCTCTGTGATTGCTTTTGCAACCGCAAGTGCTGCTACAAGTGTAAGCATTGATGCATTGTTGGGGTTAATATCCGGTTTTAGCATCAGCGTCATAAAAATTCCTGTATTCGATGGAGATTCCCAGCTTCTTCCCCTTCTGCCTTTTCCGTCATTCTGGTGATTGGCTACCACGAGAGTTCCGCTTGGATATCCCTGCTCCGCTAATTCTTTCGCTTTTGTGTTGGTAGAATCAATACTTTCAAAATAAAGTATCTCCTGCCCAATCCACTCTGTGTTCCAGATGCTTTTTAACTCAGCTTCATTCATCAGGTCCGGTGCGGATTTTATGTGATACCCTCTATTCGATTGTGCCTCTATCTCATATCCGGCTTCTTTTAACTGATTGATGACTTTCCAGACTGCAGTTCTTGATACGCCGAATTTGTTGCAAAGCTCCTGGCCTGATACATAGCCATCGGCTTCTCTTAACATTCTGAGTATTTCTTCTTTCATAGATTATTCTCCCGGTGGATTTATCCTGACAGATTAATTCCTGGGCAATTATCTGTAACTCTTATTCTGCTAGTGTTGCTCTCATAATTGCCTTGATTGAGTGCATACGATTTTCTGCCTCATCAAATACCACTGAACGTGGTCCTTCAAAAATCTCATCAGTTACTTCAAGCTCTGACAAGCCGAATTTCTCATATACCTGTTTTCCAATTGTTGTCTTTAAATCATGGAATGCTGGAAGGCAATGCATAAAAATTGCTGTGTCTTTTGCATTCTCAAATGCTTTTGCATTTACCTGATATGGTTTCAAATCATTTATTCGCTCTGCCCATACTTCCTCAGGTTCTCCCATTGATACCCATACGTCTGTGTAAATTACATCTGCATCCTTTGTTGCCTCTGCAACATCTTCTGTAAGTGTGATTCTTGCTCTTGTCTGTTCCGCTACTTCTTTACAGTAATTTACAAGCTTCTCTTCTGGGAAATATTTTTTGTTGGTACATGCTACAAAATCCATTCCAAGCTTTGCACATGTTACCATGAGTGAGTTACCCATGTTATATCTAGCGTCTCCCATATATACAAATTTTACGCCTTCTAATTTTCCTAAATGCTCTTCGATTGTAAGCATATCTGCAATCATCTGTGTTGGATGAAATTCATTTGTAAGTCCATTCCATACTGGGACACCTGCATACTCTGCAAGTTCTTCTACGATATCCTGTCCAAAACCACGATACTCGATTCCATCAAACATTCTTCCAAGTACTCGCGCTGTATCTGCGATGCTTTCTTTTTTTCCTATCTGTGAGCCGCTTGGATCTAAATATGTAACGTGCATTCCCAAATCATGTGCTGCTACTTCGAAAGAGCATCTTGTTCTGGTACTTGTCTTTTCAAAAATCAAAGCGATATTCTTGCCCGTTAAATCGTCATGTCTGATACCGTTTTTCTTCTTCTCTTTTAATTCCTTCGAAAGATTAATCAAGTATCTGATTTCTTCTGGAGTATAATCCATTAATTTTAGAAAGTTTCTTCCCTTTAAGTTCATTGCTCTTTCCTCCTTTTTTCAATGAGGTCATTTTACTCTATTATCCTTATGTTTGCAAGCTTGCTGACTTTTGCTTCATATGAAATTCGTAACGTTTTGTTTCATAAAATAAAAAAGCTTCCACTTATTACAAAAAGAGGGTTTCTTTTTCGAAACCCTCTTGTGAGTATGATTAATTATTCTTATCATCTTTATCTGAAATGCATTGAACCTATCATTATTCCCTGTGAGCTATACCCATCGTTGAAGTACAATGCACCATTTGTATTATCTACACCAGACAAAGCTTCCTGAGCAGCACTGTAACAAGATGAACTTACCCCTCTTGCGAGTTTTCTCTCAAGCTTTCCTGTTCTCGCTGGTCCGAACTGACCTGGCTGATATATTACACTGTAAATTGAATTTGGAAATCTTCCACTCTTAACACGGTTTACTACAACCGCGCCTACTGCAAGCTGAGTTTCATACGACTCTCCGCCTGCCTCACAATATATAATAGCTGCAAGAAGTGTCACCTCATCTGCTTCAGCTGCAAGTGAACTTCCCTGTGATTTCTCAGGTGAGCTTGAAGAACCTGATGAAGCTACCGATGCGGCCTCTTTCTCAGCTCTCTCTCTAGCCTCTGCCTCTGCTGCTGCTTTTGCTGCAGCAATCTGAGCCTGCTCCTCTTCGATTGTAATTCCAGTTCCTACATTTAATGATACTGTAACGTAAGATGAACTTACATATCTTGTCTGTGAATCGTAAACTACTGCTACCCAGCCATCTACTGTCTCCACACTTCTGTCTACATTCAATACTGTTCCGTTTGAAACTGCATGAACTACTTCTGAGTCCTCACTCTGTTCTGCGCGAACTCTAAGTCCATCTGCATTTACTTTTGCAACAGTTCCAAATGTGTTGTATGCATATTCCAATGCATCAGTTCCTTTAATACAGTATTCGTCATTTACATAACCTACTACGTTTCCTGATGTGATCTGTGACCAACCATCAGCTGATGATGCAATATCTGCTACATCACCTTTATAAAGCTTTCCAACAACTTCAGAATCTTTATTTGCCTCCGCTCTTACGTTCAAGAACTCTTCAACGTTTGGCATAAGCTTATTCTGCCATTCCAGTTCTTCTGGAGAAAGCTGCTGAGGAGCTGCGACAAAATCTACGTCCTCTTTTACTACAGACACAGAATCATTTTCATCCTCACAATCCAAAAGAGCTGCTGTAACTCCTGCATAACCATCATACTCTAAACCAGTGTTTGCTAGCACCTTTTCCTCTGTAAATACTTCAGAGCTTCCGCTGTTAGTAACCGCGGTGATCGACATTATTCCACAAAGTCCGAAGACCGCGATACACTCGATCACTTTTTTGTTTAGCATCATAAATTCCTCCATATGCAATAATCTATGCATTTTTCTTTCAGATTATTACACTTGTGTTTCATTTGTTACAATTTTGTTACGCATGCATATTATCACGACAATACTTTTTTGTCAAATTTTTAAGGAAATATTTCCTCTAACACCGATGAAATCAAGGAATTTTGTTCCTCTGCAACAATATTTTTCATAATAATTTCTTCATTTTTTATTTCGTTTTCCTCTTCTTTTGTAACTTCATCGATGTACATCTTTACGCTATTTTCAATAGCCTCTATTTTTCTATATGTCTTCTTTATTCTATGTGAAAGAACAATACTAATTATGAGATTTACAACTACCAATGTCACCATTAGTGCTCCTATTATAAGTGCAACATATTGAATCATTTCTTCAGTCAACATATTCCTTGTCCTCCTTATATTTCACTCCCTTATATTATAAATAATTACAAAGCCTACGCATCTTTTTTCCATCGCAAGTTTCGACAATTGTTTTGTCTTGACTTTTATTTTGTTGAGTATAATATTAAAGAATGTAAAACATCAGAAAGGATATTTACTATGAAAAAAATTATTATGACGGGTGGCGGTACAGCTGGCCATGTTACCCCAAATATCGCACTTATGCCTGCACTCAAAGAAGCCGGTTATGAAATAGAATACATAGGTTCCATTAACGGAATGGAAAAGGAGCTTATCGAAGCCCAAAATATTCCTTATCATGGTATTTCTTCAGGTAAACTTCGTCGTTACTTCGACTGGAAGAATTTCTCTGATCCATTTCGTGTTGTAAAAGGATATGGACAGGCAAAACGTCTCATGAAGAAGCTTAAGCCGGATGTGGTATTTTCAAAAGGTGGTTTTGTCTCTGTTCCTGTTGTGCTTGCAGCAAAACACTGTCACATTCCAGCTATTATTCATGAGTCTGACATTACTCCTGGACTTGCAAATAAAATTGCAATCAAAGGCGCTAAAAAAGTATGCTGTAACTTTCCTGAGACACTTAAATATCTGCCTTCTGATAAGGCCATATTAACCGGTTCTCCTATCAGAAGAGAGCTCTTCTCCGGTGATGAGAAAAAGGCTCTTGAATACTGCAATTTTGCTAACCATGATAAACCCGTTCTTCTTATTATTGGTGGTAGTCTTGGTTCAAAAGTTGTAAACGAAGCAGTTAGAAAAATTCTTCCTGAACTACTTAAAGATTTTTATGTTATCCATCTTTGCGGTAAGGGAAATCTTGATAATTCTCTCACTGGTTTACTTGGATATGCTCAGTTTGAATATGCAAATAAAGAGTTAACAGATATGTTTGCATTAGCTGATATTGCCATCTCCCGAGCTGGTGCGAATTCGATTTGTGAGCTGCTTGCTCTTCACAAACCAAACATTCTCATTCCTCTTTCTGCTGCTGCAAGTCGAGGCGATCAGGTGTTAAATGCTAAATCCTTCAAAAAACAAGGATTTTCATATGTCATTGAAGAAGAAAATCTCGATGATAAAGTTCTTCTCAATGCAGTCCATGACGTATACAGCAACCGCGATTCATACATTAATACAATGTCTGACAGCGGACAGATGGACTCTATATCAACAATTATTGATATTATCAACAGCGAAGCCGCTAAAAAATAATTATGGTTTTCTTATAAAATCATGAAACAATTCGAGCCAGATATCTTCATCTTGATATGATGATATCTGGCTCATTTTAATCATTACTTATTCTACATTTTCATCTCATCACAAATACTCTTCATCTCAGCTTCTGAGAATTCTTTGTGACTCCACTCAATTATGTTCTTGTTATCATCAGACTCATATCTTGGAATAAGATGAAGATGGAAATGGAATACAGTCTGACCAGCTACCTCCCCATTGTTCTGAACCAGATTGTAACCATCACAACCCAATACTTCTTTTTCTTTTGTAACTATTTTCTTTGCAAGCTTTGCTGCTTTTGCCAATACATCATCTTCAATTTCAAAAATATTGGCAAAGTGCTGTTTTGGTAAGATTAATGCATGTCCTTTAGTTGCTGGACTTGCATCAAGAATAACGTTAAAATCTTCGTCCTCATATATTGAATTTGTTGGAATATCTCCATTTGCTAATTTACAAAAAATGCAATTATCGTCTCTCATATCCTGTCACCTTTCTACTCAAATAAAATACTATATTCTATAATACAACATCCTAAAAACTACTGAATCGTCTCCTAGAATGGGAATATCTGGTCTAATGTTCTAAGTGTCTTGAAGTTTCCTTTTGCAGTCATCTCGCCCGTCATAAATGCTCTCTGGAAAGTCATTCTTCCATCTACGATATTGTGCATTACATCCTGACTAAGCTTTGCATATACATCAATGTTCTCTTCATTGCCATAATGGATATCTAAATCTTCTTCCTCCACCTTCACATACAGCGGTTTCTTCAATCCATCAATCATAAAGGAATAAGTTGCTACAAAATCCTCCAACGGAATAAAATGGGACTCCAATTCTTTAATAAATGGTGTCTCTGCATTCTTCTCCTCTGTTCCTAGCATATCTTTAAACATGGTTGCAAGCTCTTCGATATCCTCTTTTTGTTTCTTCACATATGTATCATCTGATACGTACTTAGATAACTGTTCACTTTCCTGTGGAGTCAGATTCATCTGTGCAGTACGAAGAACACTCTGTTTTACAGCCTGATTACTTGTAGGTAAACTCTTTATCTTCTGAGAAATTGTTCTATAGAGATTCTCTGCTCTCTTTTCGATTATAAGATTATAGTCTGCATTCATCTCAAATGTAACTAAATCCTCCACATAACCACACAAACCAGCGCAAGGCAATCCACCAAGTACCTCCCACGCATTCGCGAGAGTAGTTTCGCCTTCTCTCTCTCCATATGTTGTTGACATAACAATTGGCTGCATATATGTAGTACTGATTTTCTCTTTATCACCATATAGCCAGCATGAATCCAGAAACTGCTGCATATATCCACCAATTCCAAGCCACTCAACTGTTGTAGCCAGAATAATACCATCTGCATCTTTGAATGTCTGTGGTAATGTAGCTATTTCGTTTTTATGTTCATAAATATTGTATCTCTCAACCTTTACACGAAGTTCTCGTAGGACATCTTCCATTTTGCTCAGAACATATAATGTCGGATCATCCAAAAGCCCTCGGCCACCATAATAAATATTGATTTTCATCCTTCTGTCTCCTATTAATAAGATTAATGTTAGGTAAGATTTTAATTAGGAAATATTATGATTTATTATATCCTTTTTTTCTATATAAAACAATTGAAAGCAAAAATCCTGACAACAATCCTCCGATGTGTCCACCATTATCTACTCCGGACGATTCAAACCCCTGATACAGCATTAATGCAACCATAATAATTAAGCTGGTTTTATTCAATGCCTTATAATTACCTTTGTTTTTGATTACTATCCACACAAGAGCTCCAATCACTCCAAAAATTGCGCCTGATGCTCCTGCTGATACTGCATAATCCCCAGTATAATTCATTAGTAGAAACGAAACCACACTTCCTCCGATTCCAGACATAATGTATAACACCAGGAATTTCAAATGCCCTAGGGTATCCTCAATCATCTCTCCAGCAGCACCTAATACTATCATATTGTTCGTCAGGTGTATCAATCCAAAATGCAAGAACATTGCGGTAAAAAATCTCCAATACTCCCCACCACTAATAATCGCTTCAGGAAACATTCCTCCATGAAGAATCATAAAAAGAGAATCCTCTGTATCTCCAAGAAATTCAAGGGACAAAAACACTATGAAATTGATAATTACTAATCCTATTGTTACGTATGGTTTCTTCTTAATCATACGTACATTATAATTTTTCACATATACTTTTTCAACTTATACAAATCGATATTTTACATCAGCAAATCTAACTATATCGTTTATTCTTAGATGTCTTCTCTGTTTGTAGGTAAGGAGTTCGTCATTTACAAATGTACCATTTGTAGAATTTAAATCTTCAATATAAAACTCCTCACTTTCCTTTTTTATCAGTGCATGAAAATGACTTACTGTATCTTTATCTATCACCTCATCTACTTCATCTCCCTGTCCAATTTTTACAGTACCCTTCCTTATTATTATATTCCCTCTGTGCTCAAGTCCTTCATACAATAACATGCCTTGAGGATGCTCTCTGTAATCACTAAGACACACTGTTGGATGTATCTGCGGAACCTCCTGCTCTATTTTTTCATCAGGATATATCTCCAATTTTACTTCCTTTGATTGTGACTTTTTGTCTTTTACTTTAAAAATTTCTCTAAGCTTATCCTTGATTTGTACAATTACACCTTGTATTTTTTGTCTTGATGGACCGTCGATTTCACAAGCTATTGTTTCTTCTACTTCAGGCTCAAATAACTCAGATGGTCTCTCTATTTCTTTTACTCTTTCTTCTATATTATTTTCGGTTGTCTTTTCCTGCCGGGCTGCAATTATTGCGTTTCTTACTTCATCAATACTATAGTTTCCGCTCAATATTTTTTCATATATCCCATATGCAATATGTACTGCATCAGCATCACTATGGTCGAGTTTTGTAAGCATATATTCCATCAAATGTTGAAATGATCTGTATGACTCACTTTCCTCCCCAGGATAAACAGTAAAAAATATATCATTTTCCTGATTTGATACAAATATCAATTCCGGCTGCAACACCAGACATTTTGTATCAACAAGATGCCTTTCAAGTTGTTCAAAAATATTACAAATACCTACTATCAGCTTTTCTAAAAAATCCAGCTTTATATCGTTAAACTGACATAACAAATCTAGTGACTGCACCCCTGAAATGTTGTACCATAACTGTGCACATCCGTTGACGTAACACTTTTCAAATCCTAAAATCCCCTTTATTTTTGATTTTAGAAGTATCTTTTCATCTAATTCACGCAATTTATCACATTTTAGCAACATAAAGCTTCCCGTTATTTTTCTCTCATAAATTATTTCATTGCAATTCATCCACTACCTCTTTAATACTTTGATAATTATAAAAGTCATCTACTAACCACATATTCGTTGCATATTCCTGCTCATTTTGTGAATTAATCTCTTCATATAGGGATAATCCCAAATTCATTCCTGCAGCTGCAACAAAGATGAACAATGGAATAATTATTGCTCCTTCAACAGTAAAACTACCCTTTAACTGCATTTACATCCTCCAGTTCTAGCATGACACATTAAAATCGTAAAAGCACCATTGCTCCATATCCTAATATCAGAAATGGACAAAAAGCCATTTCATAGTTCTTCTTCTTTTTTGCCACTACAATAAGTATTAAGGCTACAATTCCTGCCATTGTCATTGAAAACATAATTATCCCGATTAACTCTTCAGCGCTTAGAAAAAATGACATTGCAAGTACAATTAGGCTATCTCCATATCCAATACTTTGCTTTGACAAAAAGGAAATTAATAGCATAAATAATCCTGGTATCATCGATAAAATGATATTGAAGATTAATCCTTTTATATTATGCGTTTCATAAACTAATAGCATAGTTCTAAACACCCCTGCTATTAACATCCCCACCACCAATTGAACAGGAATCTTTTTTGTTTTTAAATCAATAATACTTGCTATTCCCAAAGCTACAATCAATGCTATTTCAAAATACACTTTTATCCCTCATTACTTTCCACATTTTGAACATGCATGCATACCATCAGCTTCTGACTTATGTATCATCCTTACCGTTCTTTTTAACCCGCTACATTCTAAACTACTATGATACTTCTCCCCATAATCTGTTATATAATAATCTATGCATTCATCAGTCTTTCCTTTTCCTACACAAGAACATGCTCTATATTTACTGCCACTTTGATTTCTTAGCCCCACCAGATTATCCGAATTGACACTTCTTATACTTAAATCCAGATAATTACACTGATCTGACACATGATAGACTTCTCCATTTTCAGTAATATAAACATATGGATCATCTTCTGCTTCAGACAGTACTTTTCCAATCCATTTCTTACTATTACTATGTTGTTCAATCTCTATTCCATCTACTTCAAAAAATCCAATTGGCAACTTTATTTTATATTTAGCAACTAACTCGACAGTATCTCCGTCCATATTTGAATCCAATATAGACACTCCATACTTTCCTCCTGAGACATATTCATCTATCAAATCATATCTTGACAATTCTTTTATCATTAGCGCTTGAGCTGTTGCCAGATTTATTGCATCTGTATCTTCACCTGCACATGCCAATGCTACCATCCTACTTGTATAATAAAGCGCCTCTTTCGTTTGTGTTTCTATTTGCAGAACTCTGAAAAAGAACAAAATACTTACCAGAAATGCTGTAAAAAATGGAAAAACGACTGCTGCCTCTAAAGTATATGACCCATTAAGATAGGTGTATGAGGGTGCCTTCTTACTTTTATTATGAAATCCGTGTAGAAATTTGCGTGTACTGTTTGGGAGTTTTGTAAATAATTTATTAGCTGTTTGTATAATTCTGCAAAAAGACACCATCATACACCTACCTTTCTTTTAAATACAATTTTTTAACTTTTACTTGTAATAAGAATACTTTTGATTTTTACCTATATGAAACTCATTTGAACCTATGTTGATTAATGATATAAAGCTTATAAAAAGCCCATGATACTTATAGTTGAAATCCACGCTTAACTGACAAATTCCATTATCCATGCGAAACATTTCATAACCCTGAGTCATTCTAATGGTCGCCTCCTGCATATCCATTGCACGATATGCTTGAGTCTGTGTTCCATTGAATAAAAGAAGAATTCCAAGATATGCTTTATAATTCAGACCAATATCACTTGATTTGGCTTTTTTATCACTACATAGCAATGTGGGTATTTCCAATAAACCAGATGTCCAAGTATCATTACTCTTCATCAATGGCACCTTGTCTCCTGACAAAAGTGCTCTGACATCCAATACACTTTCAACAAATGCCCATCCAGCCAGAATAGCCCATTTTATTACCTCGGCCAACTCTGGATTCAGCATTGCTGTTGCTATCGCAGTTGCCAAAACTAACGCTTCTGCCTGCCTTTTTGAATCGGTACACAAATATGCAAAATCAATTCCACCTCTTATCATTAGCAATCTATCAACTACTGCAGTGAGATTATCTTTATCTGTTGCATCTCCCCCAATGAGATATTCCAGCTCATATTTCATTGCATGATTTTCTATTGGCTCAGTATAGCAAGACATATATGATAATAGATACTGCTCAACCAGAACGCTATCATACCAATCACTTTCAAGTAGCACTGGATTCTTTCCTATATTCAATTTTCTTTCCGATACACTATCTGATAAATCTATTTTATTTCCAGATACCTTATCTTCACTCAAAACAAGATTAAGTACCCCACCAGCTTTTGCTTCCTTGATACTTACCAATGGATTTTCAACAACCATATCATTAACCGTAATCTCTCCTGTAAAATCTGAGAAATCGTTATTATTTGTAACATCCGTACTTGATGTGCAAAGCATAAATCCATTCTGTTTATTCAGATTTCCAGTATCAACCCTGTCAACCTCACCAGCATCCTCATATCCACTATTTTCAGTAATACTCTTTACTGACTGATAATTGCTATATATTTTCTTGGCTGCTTCATATGCAAAATTTCTTTCCATATATGAGGATACTGATCTTGCAAAAACTTCTCCCTGGGCATCAGTCATCAACGTGTACTGTGTTATGTTAACTGATTCCGTATCCAGACGAAGCAGGCTTGTATTATTACTTTTTCCGTCTGTATTGATTGCAAAATTGTTGTCGCATTTCATCTGAAGATATTTTTCCAGCCCATTTATGTCCAACTCAGACTCTTTTCCACAGTCATACAACAACAAATTGTACTCGTCCCAGAGCGGTTTGCAGTATTGTGCAAATACCGATTCAATATTTGACTCACTATCCATGGCAGCAACCTTATCAAGCTCAAGAAACCTTCCCGCCTCAGCAAGCGTAAACAAAAACTGTCCAACTAGCATCATAACAAGCGTTGCGAATACAGTTATACTTCCTCTCACACTGATCCCGCCTTATTTTTAATCGTATTGAAAATACTATTTACCAACGAAATCAACTGACTCTTAAAAATCAATACTAACGTGATAAGTACAACAATAATCAATATCATTTCTACTACTCCAGCGCCTTCTTCATCGCTTAAAAATCTTTTTAATCCAAACATACATTTCCTCCTATCCATTAAAACTTATAATTGCAGGAGCCATTACTATTGCAATGACAACTCCCATCATCAACAAAAGAGGCATTAACATTTTTGTGCTTGCTTCTTCACCTAAGCGTTTAGCCATTAACCTTCTCTCTTTAAATGCATCATCAGATTCCTTCTCCAGCATTATTAAAACGCCCTTGTTTCCTTTTTGTATACTTTGATGTAAAATGCGTACAAATCTCTGGTAGCATCCTAAGTCTGTATTTTTAGCAAACCTGCTATATGCCTTTCTAGGACTTTCTCCATCCCGGATTTCTCTTTGAGTCACAAGCATGCTTTCATATATCGGAGCTTCTTTTATCTGCTTTTTATTCCGCTTCTCGATATAACGAGCTGTAATTTTATTCCATGCCTGTTCAATTGTCATTCCTGCTCCCATCAAAATAGCCATTTTGCTTACTATTTCTGGATAATCCATTTGCATTTTATTCTTACGTTGTTTTATATCCTCTTTTTTCTTTTCTCTTCCTGAAAAATATAGTAAAAAAGTGATTACAATTTCTAATATAATTACCTTTATTACAAGATTCTCTTTTTTCTCTCTCCAAGTGATTTTCTCCCCATTTACTTCATCTGGAAGATAGACAGTTTTGGTTCCCTCCTGCTCCAATTGTTTCTCCATCTCCTGATCGATTGCTTTTACCAAATTTTCCTCTTTTGATAATTTCTCGGGTACGATTTTAAAATTAAAAACATACTCCGTATTATAGTTTCCGCACTCCAATCTCACCCGAGCACTTATTAGTGTATTTTCTTTTAATTCATCTTCATTCAATTTGTAAATCAGATCCTGATTTACACTACCCGAAGCATCAACATATGTATAATCACTTAATGTCCATTCTGCACTTACTATTCCTCCGACATAACTATCTGACATATTGACCTTGCTTACCACTGAATCAATTGACTCTCCATAGTTACAAAAACTTTTATCTATTTCTTTTTTTGCTTTCTCAAATAATTCCTCTGCCATTGATTCATTCGGAATAAGTTCATCAATTGTCAGCTGATAATCATAGTCTTCTAATCCTTTTGAATTTAAGACTAAATCCACCTGTCGACTTCCTTCTCCTTCTGAATTTCTTGTAATCTCATTTCCATTTAATATGCTCTGATTTGTTTGCATATAAAATGCGGCAACAATCAGTAATATGTACAGAATTCCTATCTTAATTATATTTTTTTTCATACTCTAAACCTTTATATCAAGTACTCTTTCGGCCAGTAATAAAGCTACTATATACACACCTAGACAGACTGTCATAAAAACAATTCCCATTGGATTTGAATACAGAACTTCCATATAATCTCCTGATGCAATTCTTAGATACAGCAAAATAAGTATCGGTATTACATCCATTATTTTCTGCTCTAGTTTTTTTGCAGAAACAGCAACTTCAATCTCTCTTCTCGTTTCGAATTTTTCCCACATTCTGTATGTTGTGGTTTCAATTATTTCAACAAATTTCCCTCCA
This sequence comes from Agathobacter sp., assembly GCA_045122195.1. Classification (GTDB taxonomy): domain Bacteria; phylum Bacillota; class Clostridia; order Lachnospirales; family Lachnospiraceae; genus Roseburia. The sequence goes on along the minus strand of JBGVHH010000095.1, from coordinate 5,241 downwards.
CTTCTCTTTGCAAAAGAAAAAATGTCAGAAAAGTTCTGAATATCCTCTACTCCTGTACGAATTGCAAATTCTTCCAAGATTTTTTCAAGCGGCTGGTTCATAGATATCTTTCTATTCATTTCACAAAGCTCACCGTACATAAGCGACTTTTTCCCTTTTAGCAACAACATCTCTTTTTCTGCTTCTATCCAGGAATTCTCTAGAGAATATCCAGCTATAAGATTAGAACTGATATTTTTTAATGCATCCATAAATTCTTCAGACAATATCTGTTGTCTGGTTCGAATTCGTTCATGTGCAATATACCTCTTTGCCCCCACAAAAGCTAAGGGCACCACAAGCAATCCAATTGAGTTATTAAAGAAGAGATATGCAATAATTATCCCCAACAAAACACTTACACCAACAGTCTCTAACCAGTCCCTCAATGTAAATTGATACTTTTCATAATTCATCTTTTATTTATCCTCATCCTTTAGTTTCATACCCGCTGCTGCTAGCTTCTCTCTGTGTTTCAGTCGACCGGTTTTTACCAGTTTTCCTCTTACTCTTCCAACTCCGCCAGGCTCTTCAACAAATCGGAATATGGTATTTAGCTTAACCTCTCCATTTTCCATTCCATCTACCTCAGCAATCTCTAAAACTCGCCTCGATTTATCCCTTAGTCGTCCTAATTGAATAATAATATCAATACCCGATGCTATCTGTTGTCTGATTGCTATTATTGGCAACTCCTGCCCCATTAATACCATTGTTTCAATCCTTGAAAGCATATCTTTACATGAGTTTGAATGACCTGTCGATAAACTACCATCATGCCCTGTATTCATAGCTGACAACATATCCAAGGCTTCTGCCCCTCTGGTCTCACCGACGATATATGTGTAGTAGAGTCAACACTTATTTTCATGTGTACACTGTAGAAGGAAAACAGAATATCTCCTATAATGTGTACTCTGTACACGCTGTATAATTCCAGTAATTATAAAGGCTAGAAGCATTTTACCCAGTCAATTATTTAAAAATAATTCGATTGAATAATAGCTGGTTTCCGATTATAATAATTAATAGAATTTTAGTTCGCAAAGGTGGTGAATTAATTGGCAAATAAAGAAGATAAAATGATTGAAGCCCAGAAAGCTTATTCAGAAGAAAAAGTAAAATTATTAAAAGAAGTTGTAGACATGATGATTGCTAATAATGAAGCAGTTACACCCTATAGCGTTTATAAGAAGTCTGGTCTAAGTAAGGCTTTCGTTTATACTAATGGTGAAGCAAAAGCGTATATAGACCAGCATAGAAGTGAAAAGCAATACAATATTAGAAAGCTAACTACACAAGATGTTATGCAAGAACGAATTGAGGAGTTAGAAAAGGAAAATGCCAAACTGCGAAAAGAATTACGCTATTATAAGCAAGCTAGCCTAGAAACACTTTTAAATGAAAATCAGCTTTTAAAATATCGGTTACAAAAATTTGAAGAATTAGTAAATCAGGGAATTATTAAGCTCCCAGAAAATAAAGAAACAGAAACGGAGGAATAATATTTATGACACCACAAAAAATAAAAGAATTAGTTCTTGAAAACAGAGATTTGGAATTTAGCGAATTTATTGAATTGCTGAAAAGTATTGATGAAGAAAACGAAGGATTTTTTATTGAAGAATATGACTGTGCCATTGAAATAGATTTTGATGGAATAGGTGTATATATTCATGCCTTTGTGGATGATGAAATTTGTGGAAACGAAGAATTATATGGGGAAGTTGTAGAATTAGCAGAACGTGAAGAGTGGGAAGAATTAGAAGAAAAAATTATTCGCTTCTTTGTTTGTGTTCTCGACGAAAAAGGAAATAGAATCGTAACCCACGAAGACTTTTTTCTTACGACAGATGAGATGCTTAGATTAGGCGAAAGAATATAAACCTCTTACATTCGTATATTCTTGTAAGCTGTCCTTTAGCTTATAAGAATATGCGAATTCACAGGGGTGTGGGGGTGTAGCCACCACAAATAATACAGAGAAGGGAAAATAGACACTATGGTTAATTTGGAGAAAACTTTTGCAGTAATGAAACGGATTCACGCAGTTTATAATAGTTCCTCTAAATGGAATTACAACGACTTGATGGGAGCGTATGCAGAAACGCTAGCCATTTCAGAAATCAGAAACCCACGTTATGAAAAAAATGAAATCATCAGATACTTTCTTGATGACATTGTCTTATACAAATGGAAAATAGAAGAAATATTATCTTATCCATCAACAAATGAATTTTCTATTTATAATCATGGAGCTCCAAAAACAAGAAGTAGAGATGGGGTTCATGTGTCGAAATACTTTGATTTTGAATACTATATCAAAAATGTGATGAGTTTTGACATAGAACCAGCACAATGGCTTGAAGTTGATGATAAAGAAGGTGTTTTCAATAAACATTTTATTGGTGTATTAAGAGAAATAGACGATTCTTTCAATGAAACCGAATTGTTATCGTATAAAGCTAATTTTGATGAAATTAAAGAATTAAAAAAAGGTTATGACTGGACTATTTAACAAAGAAAAAGGCTTACGCTCAGATGGAACGTAAGCCTTTAATATATTATTCTTTTCTGTTTCTTAAATCCTTGTACGCTTCTTTTGCAATAGATTCCATAACAGATTCATAAAATCCCTTGTCTTCAAATAGCTTAGAGAATGCTTCCATCTGGGAAATATAACAATCCTGAGCCACTTGTTTAAAGATTTCTGGGAATATTGATTGATTAAATACCTCTTCGTCATTCTTTTTAGCTTGCATTTTCAGCTTTTCATTATCTTTAACACATTTCTTATAAATAGTCTCGACAATAACCTTATCAGAATCAGTAAATATTCCGTCAAACTTTTCATTAATCTTTGAGATGATGTTTTCTAAAAGTTCATCTTCTTCTGGTGCTTTTCCAGTAACTTTCAAATTCTTAGGATTAACTAATGTTTCTGTGTCAACAGTAGGATTTAATGTAATGTCACCTTTGAAGGTCTGCTCCAGCTTGTAAAATTCCAGTCTCAACTTGTCTTCAAGGTCAACTGATTTAGTGTCATAAGCTGGCGGTAACATCTTCTCTAAATACTGCAAGAAATTATATTCTTTCTGTAAATCCTTGTCGAACATTCTTGAAATCTGTGTTATGTAAGAATACCACTTAACAAAGTTACGGACAGTCTTCTTAAATTCAAATCTTTTTTCAGGCTCTAATGCTTTGTATTCATTAACAATTGGATTTAATAAACTTGCCATTTTTCCTAAGTCTGTTTCATTTTGTGGCGTTTTCTTATATAAGATTTTAAGGAATTTCTCTATATCTTCATCATTATAGAAACCATAGCCACGAATTATTGTTCTTGTATCATAAATAAGATTTACATTTATTTCTTCGTCAAGCTCCGTACATTCATAGTATGGCTCGAACGCTTCTCTTATTTCATCAGCAGTATTAACAAAATCAAGAACAAATGTGTCATTCTTGCCAGCACAGGTTCTATTAAGTCTTGAAAGTGTCTGGACTGCCTTAACACCTTTTAATTTTTTATCTACAAACATTGTATGAAGTAATGGTTCATCAAATCCAGTCTGATATTTTTCAGCAACAACTAACATACAATATTCATCTTTATTGAACTCTGCTGGAAGCTGGCTCTCCTTAATTGTTGTTCCGTCTTTTCTTTTATTCATGCTTTCTTCGGTGTATTCGTCCTCGCCATCTTTTACTACACCTGAAAAAGCAATAAGGATTTCTAAATCATCATAGTGTTTTTTCTCAATATAGCGTTTAATTTCGTGGTAGTAACGAATAGCATGAAGTCGGCTGGCAGTAACAACCATAGCTTTAGCATTTCCATTAATCTTATGCTTTGTAACGCTTCTATAAGTTTCAACAATAATTGCTGATTTCTGCGTAAGATTATGAGGGTGTAATGATTCATAACGCTGTATTGCTTTTAATGCCTGTGTCGCTGGCACTTCTGGATTATCAGGCGTATTACTTGCGATTCTGTAACAGTTCTTATATGTAGTGTAATTCTTTAATACATCAAGAATAAAGCCCTCTTCAATAGCCTGTCTCATGCTGTAAATATGAAATGCCTTAAACTTTCCGTTCGGCTGTTTTGTTCCAAACATTTCAAGGGTTGCTTCTTTTGGTGTAGCTGTAAAAGCAAAGAATGACAGGTTTTTATGCTTACCATGTGCAAGCATTTCTTCAACAAGTTTGTCTTCTTCGTCTTTTATTTCAGATTCTTCTTTATTCTCGATTTCAGCAAATTCTTTTAATGCTTCTTCTGTATCTGCAAGAGCTGTTTTTAGTTTCTGAGCTGACTTTCCAGACTGGCTCGAATGTGCTTCATCAACGATTACAGCGAATCTTCTATCTGTTGTTTCATCAATTTCCTTGTAGATGTAAGGGAATTTCTGTAATGTTGTTATAATAATTCTCTTTCCGTCATTAATTGCATTTTTAAGGTCGGAAGAATGTTTTTCATCATCAATCTTTTCTACAATACCTTTTACATGGTCGAATCCATAAATAGTGTTCTGTGTCTGACGGTCAAGAACCGTTCTATCATTAATTACAATAACAGATGTAAAGACGTGCTTGTCGTTTTCATCATGTAAATCCGCAAGCTGATAAGCCAGCCATGCAATAGAATTACTCTTACCAGAACCAGCACTATGTTGAATTAAATAATTCTTTCCAGAACCATTTATTCTTACATCTTCAATAAGTTTTGAAACTACATCTAACTGATGGTAACGTGGAAAAATCAACTTAATTGTGTGTTTCTTCTGCTCCACACCATTCTTATATGTAATTTTATCCTCTTCAACCCTCTGGAAGAACTTTTCCAGAATATTCATCAGCATATCTTTATTGAGAACCTTTTCCCATAAATAAGATGTTGTATATCCGTTAGGGTTTTCAGGATTTCCAGCTCCACCAACTTCACCAGCACCACAAGAGCCCTGATTAAATGGCAAGAAGAAAGTATCTTTTCCAGCCAATTTAGTTGTCATTGCGATTTCGTATAAATCAACTGCAAAATAAACTAAGAAACGCTTGTCAAACTGGAAGCACAATTCCTTTGGGTTTCTATCATACATAAACTGTTTCTTAGCATTGTCAACAGACTGTCCTGTAAGCTGATTCTTCAACTCAATAGCAACAATAGGGATTCCGTTAAGAGAAAGAACCATGTCTATT
>JBGVHH010000094.1:0-28719 GCA_045122195.1 Agathobacter sp. | reverse complement strand
CTAGCAATGAGGATTCCAATAATATTTTTAGATACACCCTGAAATTAGACGCTTACAAATTATGTAATTTTAGTCTAACATTGATAAATTTGTAAATAAAATAAATTGTAAATGATAAATAATATTATTTGCATAATACATAACAATTGATTAAGAATATATACAAATAACAGAATTTATCAAATAAGCTGTTTTCTACGAATCATTAATATTTCTCAATTGATGAAATCAGATACTTCTGTTTCTTAAATACAATTTTCAAAAGAACATCCAAATATTTTATTATAATAGTTAAGACTACAAATACAGCCAAAAAACCAATCGAAATTAATCCCATCAAAGGAGCCCACCCCGCAACTGGCTTGTTCTGTCCAAAATACATCACAACTGTGTAGATACCTGTAATAATCATGAACATAGCCATAATCATTGAAACACACAAAGAGACCTTATATGCTAAGTTAGTAAAAATAACAACTGCATCCATTGCTGTATTACCTTTCTCACTATCTGAACATAGTAGTCCACTTGGCTCTGCAATAGTTTTGTATTGTATACTTTTCACTTTCAATCCACTTGATGCATATACAGCTTTCCTATATGGAATTGTTTTACTAAATGATGATGTTCTATTTATTGCTCTTCGAGATATAACTCTAAATCTCTCCGTTTTTATATCATAGTCCGACTCTGAAAACCTATTATATATACTATAAAAAAACTTAGAACTGATTTTACTCTTTGGCGGAACAGCAGATACAATATCATACCCCTCCAAAGCTTTATGATATATTTCCATAATCATACTTTCTTCATAATCAACATAGCAATTATCAAATTCAAAAACAAAATCCCCTATTGCTAAATCTATTCCTGCGTTCATTGATGCTTCTAATCCATGTGTAAATCCCATCGTAATTACGCTTACACTAATACTACCATTTTGTTCTTTAAATTTTTTGATTGCTTCAATTTCAGACTCATTCTCAGAATCGTTTACACATATAATCTCATATTTCTTAAAATTGGACTGGAAAACTTTACTAATCATTTCTAAAAATGAAAACAAATTATTATTTTTCCCATTTAAATATATGACAGCTGACGCAAAATTACTTTCTTTATTTACCATTTAACAACACCTCATCCAAATCATAAACTGTATTAATTTTTCCCGAAAGCACACTAACAAATGTTGGACTATTTGAATACTCTTTTACCACAGTTGGCCTTGAATCATCTATTTCTGATGCTTTCAAAATAGGTTTCATAGAAAATAGAGAATGGTCATATTCAAATTCTAATTCATTCTTCATATATTTTCTAGCCAAGTTCGACATATAATCCCAAGCAGACTCTGGTTTTGCAATACAATCGTTACAATTTCCCAACTGAGTTGGAGAACAAAAATCCTGTTTACACTTTCCCTGACAATCAAACGTAGGCACATCTTCAAAACTAGTCATATGTGGAGTAAATGTTACAGAAGTCAAAGAGTGATATCCAGTTTTACCAAACGGCATTATTGAAAAAAACGGTCCATCCATTACTGTTATTCCAACATTTCTCAGCGCATCATTTACATTGCACAAAATAATCTCACATAATTCATACTTTATTTTAAATGCGTCATATCCTGCCATTTTGTTCACTTGATTTACCGATGCATATGTAGCATTAAGAACAAATTCTGTACTATATGATTCTCCATTTAATAATGTGATAACATATTCACTGTCTCTTTTCTTTATTGACTGTATTCTGCTATTATACATTATTTTAACATTTGAGAGTTTTTCTATTTCTCTCATAAGCATTCCTAACAATATCTTTGCATCATACGTATACTCTTTTGTAAGGAACGCTCCATCACACATATTTTTATTAAAATATTTATCTACCGCAACTTCTTCACATTTGATATTTGCCTCTTTACAGAACTTAACAAATTGTTCAGCATTTGTCCATGAAAAATTAGAAGACGTTGCGTATATCTGATCAAACTCACTTAGAATACATTCAGAATAATCCTTATTAAATCTTTCGAAATAATGAGCCGATTTAATTGCTGTAGAAAAACTCCTCGGATAATGATACCCCATGTGTACCCTCGCTTGATTAATATATGTAGCACGCTTAAATGAATCATTATCATGTTCAAGTACAATCACATCTTGTCCATTTTTCCCACATAATAAAGCTGAGTATAAACCATATAAACCGCCACCTATAATTATTTTATCTGCTTTCATTTATTTATCTCCATAAGCTTTTTGAAATCTATAACAGTATTCTTTACCCTTTTTATGTCATTGCAATTTTTCATTTCAATAGAAACATATTTGTTATACTTATCTGAATTTAGTTTGTTTATTACTACTTTATCAAAATCTTCCATTTCCACAAACTCTAGAAATGGTCTACTAAAATGTACATGATTAATTGCGTCAACATTTATCTCGGAAACAATATATTGTTCTCCATTTTGTAGTATTGTTCCAACATCCAAATTAACTGCAATTCCGACTTTACTTATTTTATTTACAAGTTCAAATGCTTGTTTTGTATAATTTATATAATTCGTATTATATATCTTGGGATTAGCTTCTATTGCAAGTACTGTATTATTCTCTTTAGCTATATCTGCTAATGTCCCAAAAAAATCAATCTCTATATTTTGAATATCATCTGTTCCATCAATATTTCTATTCTTAGGACACCCAAAAACTAAATTCTTACAACCAATAACATTGGCAAACTCAAATGCCTTTTTAGTATATTCAACTAGTCTCTTTCTCTCTTCCTTACTACCAAATACCTTTTCTTCTCGACCGTACCATATGGATTGCATAGAGGAAATAGAAAGGTTATATTTTTCCTTTAACGTTCTACTAAAGTCTTTTGCTTCATTTAGTCTATCATATGGCTTCCCTTCAAATATTCTAGTAGGCGCTATTTCTATTCCATCAATTTGATTATTCTCTAAAAACTGATACATCTCTATATCAAAACTTTTATCCCAAGCAATATTTGATATGGATAATTTCATAATATCACCTATATCCTCTCTAACTGATTCCAAAACTCTTCTGGGTACTCAATAGATATATTTTTTAACGTATCCTCTAACTGTTCTGGCTTACTAGCACCTAATACTGGATATATTTTTTTCCTTATCCCCCATTGAATAGCTGCATCTGTTGGTTCAATTTCAAATTTATCACAAGTCAATAAAAACTCATCAATTCTCTTCTTGTTTTGCTCATAAAAATTCATAGTTTTGTTATAATTAAGCGACTCACTCTTTGCGACCCTAGAATCACTAGGAATTCCATTTCTATACTTTCCTGTTAGCAAACCTTGACATAATGGAGAGAATCCTAACATTCCAACACCATTTGTTTCGCAAAAATTTTTCACTCCATTTATCTCTGTTTTTCTAACCGCAAATGAATATATACACTGTTCTATTACAGGTTTTTCCAAACCTAATTTCTCACATACTCGATGACACTCTTCAAGTGCCTCCACTGGCCATTCTGATGTTGCCCAATATCTAACTTTTCCATTTTGAATTAGACTATTAAATGTACGTACAATTTCTTCCATTGGTGTTTCAGGATCATATCTATGAGCATAATATAATTCTACATACTCTACTCCCAAATTATTAATTGACTCCTCAAACGCCCATAATATATGTTTTCTTGATAAACCTTTGTGATACGGTGTCTCCCCTATCGGCCATGAGCCCTTTGTAGAAATAATATACTCCTCTCTTGGATAACGACTCAATGCTTTTCCAACCAGTTTTTCTGCACTACCCATTCCATAGTTATTTGAAACATCAAAAGATCTAATGCCTAAACTCCATGCTTTATCTATCATTTCATTTGCATATTCTTGATCCATATTTTCAGTTCCAATAGTAAGTGCAGAACCAAATGTTACTTTTGTAAGTTTTAACCCAGACTTTCCCATTCTAACGTAATCCATTTTCTTCCTCCTTATTTACTGCATTTCCTGCAGGAATGTACTGATAAATTATAGAAGTAGGTCTCCCCTTCACTTCTATCATAACTTGAGCAATATACTCTGCCATAATTGCTAAAGCCACACTAATTAATCCAAACATTACTGAGCATGAAAGGATAACTAAGCAAGCAATTTTCCAATTCTGAGTTCCAAAAACAATACCAACTAATGAGGCAATAAATATAATTATCATTATTAATATTATATAAAATATCTTTCTTAATGGTTCAACAGATATTCCAGTTATACTGTCAAGTGCATAAGGAATCATAGATTTTAGGTTATATTTCGTTTTACCCGCAAACCGTTTATCTCGATCATACTCAACAATATCTGTCTTCATTCCAACAAATGGTACCACTACCCTAAACACACTGTTCACTTCTGGCAAGTCTAATACTTGATTCAACGCTCTTCTAGACAATAATCTAAAATTTGCAGCACTCTTTTCTAACTTCAATTTTCCAGACAAACTATCAAGCAATTTATAATATAAATTAGCACTATGTTTCTTAAAAAAGTTGTCATTAGATCTTTTTATTCTACTTCCAATAACAACATCTGCACCTTGTTCCCATTTTGCTATCATCAAAGGAATTAAAGACGGAGGATCCTGCAAATCTGAGTCCATTACTACAACAGCATCTCCCTTTGCTTTTCTTATCCCTGCATTAACGGCACCTTCAAGCCCAAAATTTCTAGATAAAGATATCGTCGTAATTATTTCCGCATTATTTTTTTGTTCTTCAAGCATAATGTTATACGTATTATCTTTTGATCCATCATTCACCAAAATAATTTCAAATTTATATAAGTGTTTAAGTGAATCACACATCGCTAATGTTTCTTCACAATATTTATGTGCCAATTTTTCCTCATTATACATTGGTGCAACAATACTAATAAGTTTTCTCATCTCTTCCTCCATTCTTTAGTATTAACATTAAATATTATAGTCACTCTCAAAAAAATTAATCTATTTACAAAGTAACTTCATCCACAGCGAACCATCCACTTCTTTACTGTCTATATATAATGGTTTTCCTAAATCTACTGATGAAATGTAAGGGCTTACCCTTAATCCATTTCCATTCTTTCCATATATCTTCAAAACATACTTATGTGATTTATTTAGTTTGAACTCCTCTTTGATTCTACATATTTCTTCCGATACAATACTTGTTCCCATTTCCTTTTTCATGATGACATCTTCTGTGTTTTCATCATATAGTTCAAATACCAGACTAGAAATATTAATTCTGCTAGTCGCATCATTATACAATTTTAAATCTATTTCTTTTACTACACAGTCGTCTTGCACAGAAAAATGCTGTTCGACGCTTGTCTTTTCAGACAATATATTATAATCCGATACTGTACCACTATCACTTGATGTATCAACCACAATAGTATCACTAGGAACAAGACCCACCGTTAGCCACATAAATACAACAATCACTTGACATGATAGCCTAAACCAAAACACACTTTTCTCAATCTTACTATCTTTACCTTTTTGCAATTTTAACATTGGTAAACATAGAATTAACAGCGCTAATAGACAACCCCAAAATACTGTATAAATTATTCCACTATATTTATCCACTCCCAAATCACATAATATAGATGATATATTTGCATATTTCATCTGGTATAACGAAAAATAATTTGTCTTAGAAAGCCATAAATCCCTAAATGCATCTTGTCCATATACCCAATAAAATGTATATGAACAATACAAAAAACCAAATAAAGCAAATATACTTTCTAACACTAGTTTTAATTTTATATTAATAAAACTTCTAGAAATAGATAAAGCACAAAATGGTACAATCAAAGCAAACCAATATGGTTGAAATGCCACAGTCATAAAAAATAAAGAAAAAATTGCAAATGAAATATAAACTACTATCTCACTATCGTATTCTCTTGCATAGCAATAGATACAAACACATATCATTACTAAAACAAAAAGGCATACATTTCCTAAGCCAATTTGCAACCCGTTTTCTTGGAATGATTGAATAAAAGTTGATGAATTAGATTTTGTTAGAAAGTTATAGGCTACACTATGTCCAAACAAAATTTTGCACAGTACAAGCCCTGACATACCACAAATCGTCTTTATGACATCAAAAACCATCCTCTTCTCTTTTAACAGAACTAACGGAACAAAAACAAAAAAAGCAAACATTTTTAATGGTATTGCAATAGCAAAAAATATTATAAACTTTTTCTCATCATTCTTTAAATAAAAATAAATACCTCCTAGAATAAATACTAAAGATACAATTTCACATTGTGAAATCATAATTACAGGAACTAATAAATTAATAGATGACAAAAAAATCAACTGCGCTAATCTGGCCTTTTTCCTATTTGATTCTACTTGCATAGATATCAAATAAATCAATTTAACCACAATTATCACACAAATTACAATAAATAGTTTCGTCCATAATATGGCAAAAAAACCATGTATATAATCATAATCTGTAAAATAATTTAACAAAGCTAGCGGAATACTCCAGATTGCAAATATTAAATACATTAAAATTTCATAATTAGGCGCCCATGAAGTTTGAAATTTATCTAATGAGAAATCATAAAAGTTTAAAAATTCCCCATGAATTATCGAGCGTAATAAAATAACAGAATTATCAACAACGCAAGAAATATCATAATAATAAAAAGTGATCCACGCAAATGATAAAATTAATAAAAGAGAAATCCACCATATAGTATTATTTTCGTCAAACACATCATTAGAAAATCCCATAAACTTCTTCACTTTTTTTGTAATATTCATCATCGTATCAATTCTCCTTTATACTTCATTATGAACATCTCAACTTTGAAATATAATCTCTTACAATACTATATCCATAATTTTCAGAAACAGCCCAGCCTTTTCCATAAGGATTTTCACCTATTCCTAACCACTCAACATACTTTGAACATCCGCGAGAAACATATGAAAATCTTGGGTCAACACAGACATTATTTAATCTTTCACTACATCCATACGCTTTCAAATGCTGAACTTGAGCTCGGATTCCCTCTCTAACAGAACCAAAACTAGCACCCTGCACACCACCACCTGTAGCGCCAAGCCCTGCAAAATTAAACTGTGCAATATTAACATCTCCTCCAAATCGCAAGAATCCTGTTTCCTTCATAGCTTGACAAAATGCCACCTCAGCTTTTACTCCTTCTGAAGCGCATTCTTCAATGTATATTTGGCAAAAAGATTCAATTGTAGGAGCATCTGTATTACTATAAAACGCCGGGTAAGTTGCATTTTTGTTATAATAATTTACCATCTGATAAACATTGGTTGATGATTGTCCCATTATCTCATACCTAGCAGAAACTGTATACCCCATCGAAGTAGTCGACATTACTCCATCAGACGTTTTCGCTTCCACGCAAAGCCAATAATTTCCATTAGCTGTATCCCAATTTGCCCAATTTGAACCACTCCAGTCTGAAATAACACTCCATGTATTATTACTTAAATCATATTGTAACCATCTAAATTTTACATCTGGGTCATCCGATGAATAACTAGCACCTACATCATATGTTATTTTATTATCAATTAAACATATACCATTCAAATCTACATAATACTTACTATAGTCTTTATCAACAGCAAAACAAATTGTCTTTTCATCATAACCACCATCTGAATTTTTCGCTTCTACATGTAGCCAATAATTCCCTGCTTGTGGTTTCCATGTCGCCCAATTTCCACCATTCCAATCTGCAATAACACTCCATTTTTTTGTATCTAGATTATAAGCCTGCCACTTAAATTGCACATTTTTATCCTCTGTAGAGTATCCAGTTCCAATATCAATGCTATTTCTATTAATTATCCAAGACAATCCATCTATTTTAATTGGTGTTTTGGATTTATCGCTACTTACGTTAAAACAATATGTATATTCATCAGTTGAACCATTCTGCGTTTTAGCTTGAATATTAACCCAGTAATTTCCCGGAGTTGGTCTCCATGTAACCCAATTGCCACTATTCCAATCAGCTAACAATTGCCATTTTCCTGTATCAAGATTGTAAATTTGCCATTTAAATAATGCTTGGCTACCTCTATTTTTATATGCAACTCCCAAGTCTATTGAATATTTATTAATAATCCAAGTAGGTCCAGTTATTCGAATATAATCACTGCCATAATCTTCATTTACAACATATCCTATAGTTTGTGTTACTTCCCTACCATCAGAAGTTTTCGCTTTTACACAAATCCAATACGATCCATGGTTTGGTTTCCACGTTGCCCAGTTTCCACCATTCCAATCTGCAATAGTTCCCCACTGCTTTGTTTCTGTATTATAAGATAACCACTGAAATTCAACAGACTTATCATTAGAAATATAATCAGCACCAACGTTTATTCCTTCAGATGTTTCCATTGGAATGATGCCATTTATTTTAACATATGGCTCATTATAATTAATATCAGAGGTATACATCAAGTTATACTCTCTTATGTTTCCATCTGGAGCTTGTGCCTCAACATGAATTCCGTACGTTTTTGCTTCTGGTTTCCATTGTATTGTTGGACTTGTTTGCTGTTCAGCTATTGTAAACCATTGACCAGTTGTAGTGTCATAAACTTGAGCTTTATATTTTAAATTTCCTACACTTGAATACGAATCAACTGAGATTGTTGTGCATTCATTCTCCTGCTTAAGATTTACATTTCTGATTCCAAATCCACTCTTTACTAAACCAAAATGTTGCGCTATTCCTGTCGCATCAGCAATACCCATATTTATCAGATTAGATTCATTTCCAAGAAAAGCTGCATCTGATGGATTTGAAACAAATGCATGTTCAATGATAACTGCTGGAATACCTCTCTTCTTAGCTTCTCTTATCACTATATATCCATCAGCTTTTGAACCATCATCATACTTATATTCATCATGATATGTATAATCAATTCTTCGAGTGTTTAATCCAAGATAACCAAGATTAGTAAGTATTTTTCCAGCCATATCCTTACCCTGATTACTAACCTCAGAATTGTAGTTAGAATTTGGGTAAAAAACAATTGCTCCATTTACAGAACTATCGCTAAGATAATTACAATGAAAACTAACATATGCATCTGCACCTACGCTTTGAGCAAATTCTACTCGCTTAGTATTATCAACCACCGATGTTGTACCTGGATATGGACACGCAGATGTAGTTCTAGTCATGTAAACTTGAACCCCATAATATGTTTCCAATTCCTGTTTACAATAAGTCGCTATTTTTAGATTTACATCCTTCTCTATGATACCATTTCCACTTGTTCCCGCATGGCTGTCATCATGTCCTGGATCTAATACAACAACATAATCTCCATTAGAAGATTTTTTTACATTAGAAAATGTATCTACCTGAATTTCTTCCTCTAACAAATACGCATCAGGCTCATCATAGTCTATTCCAAGCTCTGACATAACAATTGTCTGCGCAGAATCACCATGATATACAATGATTTCTTCTATTTCATAACCTTCTATTGACTCATTGCAATCAAACAATATGTCAGTATCTGTAATTTGTGATGATTGAACTTCGACACATTCTGAACTTGATGTATTTCTAAGCTTAACTACTGCACTGTCAGGTTTTGGCCCTGTATATCCAACTACAATTACAGAACTGTTTTCATCTAATGTATTCGAATCATCTGATACCACATAAGTCACTTCAAATGACTCTACTGATACTTTGGTATCTTCAGCAGTTTCTGACTCTTCTACCAAATCAATCTCTGCAACTGACTCTGACTCAGCAACCGGTTTTGTCTCACTTTCCTCTCCTAAATTTTCAATATCTTCAATCTCTGTTTCTGCGTATACTTTGCTAATATTTCCGGATGTAAATATCACAGAAAATGCAAGAAGCATAGCAACAATTTGTTTTTTATGCACTTTACTTAACCTCCCCTTTAAAAAGTTGCATAATTTTATCATTAATATGTAAGAGCAGGTATGAAAACACCGCTATCATTACTACACAACAACAAAATAGCAAATAACTCTGTCCAACAGTAATCTGATTCAAATCAAACTTTGACACCATCTTGAAAATTAGATAATGATGTATTATAAAACATGGATAACTGTATTTACAAATAACACTACAAATCTTTCTACAAATTCCAAAATCAAAAAATTTTGAGCAATATACAAGAATTAAGTATGACGCAACACCTATATATGTATACTGAAAAATGTAATTAATATCTGGCTTTATCACTGAATTTAACAAGACCACAACAAATGATATTAATGCTATTTTCCAATTAATTTTCTTTATGTATTTCATAAAGTACATACCAAATAGAAACTCTGGCAGTCTAGCAAATAATGTCACATCCTTCCCCAAAAAAACAATAGATATTACGTACATAATACCCGCAATTACTGCTAATACTATTGGATAATCCATTACACCTTTTCTCAATATTGGGAATAAAATGTATACCATCAATATGTACGCTAAAAACCATTCCCCCACCAAGTAAAAAGAGGGAATCGCAAAATTACCCAGAAAACTATCGATACCTAATACTGAAAAGATAAATCTCCATTTCCCAATACTTGTATCAATTGCTCCATATGAGTAGAAATTAAAAAGCAAGGCTCCTACATATGCAATCCAAAACATCGGGAAAATGTTAATAAGTCTTTTTTTCAAAAAAGCCTTATTATCAAAATGGTTTTCATATACATACATCAATGACGCTCCTGATATAATTAAAAACAATGAAACTCCCCATCCACCAATATATATATTTCCAACGGACAGAGTAATTACTGCTTTTTCAGGCATCGGAATACTTGTATTATAAACAAACAATGCATTATAGTGTGTAAGAATTATTCCTATTGTTGCGATAGCACGGATAAAATCTAAATAAAATATTCTTTCTTTCTTCACACTATTTTCCCTTCTTTTTGTAATTGAGATTTTCAATTGTAAGCTGATCCAACTTATCCAAAAGGTTTCTATAAAGATCTAAGTATTCATCTCTCTGTTTTTGTAATCTTTTTAACTCAGTTTGAACATTGTCACCATCATATAATTTTTTATACTGCTTCAATTCATCATCCAATTTTGTTGCATGAACAGATAATGATTGGATATAATTATTATTTTCAGTTAATTGATTCTGTAACTCATCATATTGTTTTTTTAATCTGTAGTACTTGTTAAAATAGTCTTCTGATTTTTTGCAATATACTTCTACTCCTTTATTTTCCAAATATGCTGAAATCTTTGGATTATCATATTGCATAATAACCATTTTATATTTTTTTATATCAATTAACTCAATAATTTCGTCACTATTTGTATCTGAATCAGATATGACACAAATATCATTTCTTGTTTCAATATCATCGATTAATTTAGCGTATTTTTTTGAAACAATATAATTAACATTACTTTGTTGTTCCTTTGCCAATTCAACAAAATTTTTCTCTAATTCAATATTTGACTCATTGTCTGTAAATAACAGTAATATCATTTTTTAATTATACCTCTCATTTTTCGTTTTGCTTTTCTCGAAAAAACTTTTACCTTATCTCTTACCTTTATTGCCCGGTGAAACAGGGTATTAAGCTCATCATAATCTACACCTGATAATATTTCGCCTTCAATTATCAATTTGTCAATTGCGTTTTTTCGATTTAATTTAAACTCCATATTAGGGTCACCTAGCAAAAATACTATTTTACCGTTTAACTCTATTCCATTAGAAATCATGTCTCTCTTCTTTATTATTGATTCTTTTCCATCAATATACTGTATTGTTACCTTTATATCTTTTATTGTAACACCAGCCAATTCACCTGGATCTATTCTAATGGAATAAATTCTACTAAAATCAGCTAAATTTTCAAATTCAAGTTTTAATTTATCACAAGTTCTATTCTTTACACATTGTAATAACGAATCACTTTCGTTAAATCCTCTTCCTGCATCTAAATAAATCTTTATCTGTTCAACTTGCTTTCCCGATATTTTGCCACCTATACTCATATGTGTTTCGCACATATCAACAAGTCCATTATGTACTTTTTCAAAATTTCCCGCACCAATTCCCTCATAAAACATAGTATTATTTAGAGAACGGATCATATAATTGAGATTGGTAATCTCCATTGATGCTCCTTTATCACAGAACACCCATGCTGGATAGTATCCTTCCTGTTGTACCACCAATCCATATATTCTTTCTATTGCATGTAACAATGTACCATCAAAATTGTTAGGTTCTTTTGGAAAATCTTCATAATTCCAATCCACATCGAATAATCTTTTCATAGCTTGCGGTCTAACCCAAAACATGGTTCCTAACGGAGAAATCGGTTCTTTTTCCTTTGAAAATGGAATCGTAAGTCCAAGTTCATCTGCTAACTTCTTTGTGATATCAAAATTATCTCCCCATTCCATACCTAATGTAAAATAATAATCGCCATGATTAGGTGGTGGTGGCATCAACATTCCAAGTCTTGGATTATTGTCAAATGTATTAATAATGTTTTTTACAAATTCCTTTGTTGTTAACAAATTCTCAAAACATTTATATGAAAAACCATACCCAATAGATTTAGGACTTATCTGGCCAACTTTCTTATCATGCATAAAACATACAAAGTCATAATCCATTATAAATGTTTTTGACGCTACTAAGAATGAGCTAACATCCCTTCCTCTATTTTCAATCACCATTACCTTGACATTGTTTGGCAACCTTCCAAATATTTCCTCAGCATCTTTTTTATTTTTTTCATTAGGCACTGTAACATAAACATCTGCATTATCAGGCATATTTGATGCATACTGATAGCAATACTCTAGCAAATCATCAAAATATGCATGAATAATTAATGCTATCTTTTTTTCTTTTACAACTTCGTCCGAAATCACAGAATTATTTGATGACAAAATAAAATTAAGCTGCATATTTTTTTTAATATCAGCCATATTTTCAAGTCTTAGAATATTTTGCCATATCATGTCCTCATCATAATCTGTATGATTTTTTATAAAGTCATAAGCCTCAATTGCTGCTTGTCCGACTGTATCATGTAAAATATTATCATACGATTGCATAAAGGAACGTCGCTTAAATATTGGGCATCTTTTCTTCTTCAGCATCTCGTCTGCGGCACAAAGAATAGGATGATTGTTAAAATCTTCTTCTAAATCAGCATATACATCCCATTTAAATCCTTGTTTTTCAAAACGCATAGTAAACATTGCTTCATGTTTACCTACAGCATCTCTATAATCATTTATAGGTCCCATATTATTCCAATAGTCTTGGAAACTCTTGCTACTAATCATTGATTTTCTTACTGCAATAAAATGTGACTGAATATGTTCTGGAATATATCCTACTTCTATGGTTCCAAATGGATCACCCTCTTCATATTTGTGAAATTTTGTAACTCCCCAGAAGTCCAAATCTTTTTTATCCATTTCAGAAAACATTTCTTCAAACGGATAAACTGGGCCCATAATAGTAGCATTCATCATTATCATCTCATCATAGGTTTCTAATTCATCCCAACCAATTGAATCAATGCCTGTTTTATATGCCCATACATCAAAACCTTTGTTTTCTCTTACAATAATAGAATCAACAATTTTTTCAAGTTTACTTCTTGACTCTTCAACAAGTAAACCGTTACACACTAATAGTATTTCTGAATTATTCTGTTTTAAGGCATTCAACATATATAACACATAGTCATCTGCAATGCCCTCTTTATCATATAAAAAGTAAATTACTAATCTCTTTACATTATTCTCGTCTATTGTCATTTTTTCACCTATAAATTCAAATATAAATCACATACTGTATCAACATCTGATTCCAATAACATTTTTCCCTTGTTTATCAACACTGCTCTATTGCATATTCTCCGTACTTGTTCAGTACTATGAGAAACCAACAAAAGGGTTGTACCATTCTCGAGCATTTTGCCAATACGTTGTTCACATTTCTGTTGAAATTCAAAATCTCCAACTGCTAAAATTTCATCAACAATTAAAATATCCGGTGTATAAATTGTTGCTATAGAAAATCCTAATCTTGTAATCATTCCCGACGAAAAATTCTTTACTGGTACATCAACAAAATCTCGCAGCTCTGCAAAATCAATAATTTCATCAAACTTTTCCTTTAGCATTTCCTGCGGGTATCCTAAAATAGCTCCATTTAAGAACACATTTTCTCTTGCTGTCAAACTCAAATCAAACCCAGCTCCCAGCTCAATCATAGGAGCAATTGTACCATTTATTTTTACATCTCCCATAGTAGGATTGAGCACCCCAGCAATAACCTTTAAGAGCGTACTTTTTCCACATCCATTCTTTCCTACGAGCCCAACGGCGTCACCTGGTTTTACCGTAAAACTTACATCTTTTAAAGCCCAAAAACTATCCTTACTCACTTCATTTTTAATTTTTTTAACAATATACTCTTTTAATCCATCTACTTTTTCAGAATACAGGCAGAATTCAAGAGATACATTATTTACTTCAATTGCATTCTTTTCCATATTTTCACCTTCAAATTACAATTTTAAAACAAATGTATTTTGCTTCTTCTTAAACATGATAATACCTAGTATCATAACGATAGAACAATACATTATTGATTTTAAAAATAGACTTCCATCTGGTATAACACCATACAATACCACATCCCTAACCATTTCAACAAAAACCGTAAGCGGATTCCATTCAATAATATTTCTAACCCATTTTGGTAACATTGATAATGGATAAAAAATTGGTGTCAAATACATCCAAGCTGTGGTAAGCACCCCATAAAGATGCTGCATATCTCTAAATGATGTGGCAACTACACATAATATCAATCCTAGTCCATACGAAAAAATCAATACAAAAAGAATTGGAAAAACCACCAATACTATTCTCCATGTTGTAGGAGTTAATGTCAGCACCATTACAATCAATAGCGCAATAAATGATGTCATCAAGTTCACCAAGCTAGAACAAACACTAGACAATGGTAGCAGATATTTGGGAATATACACCTTTTTTATCAAATTCCCGTTATTAATAACAGAGTTCATTGCTCCAGAACTAGCTTCATTAAAGAATGAAAAAGTCAATTGTCCACACATAAGATAGACAGGGAAATTTTCTATTCCCTGTCTAAACACTTTAGAAAAGACTACGCTCATTATAATCATCATTCCTAATGGATTCAAAACAGACCACAATACACCTAATACAGATCTTCGATATTTAATCTTGAAATCACGCTTTACAAATTCTCTTAGCAGGGGATAATATTTCTTAAAATTTGCCAATGATTCTTTCATATCTTTACACTCTCTTCTTCATAATACTATTTATCTTTGTTGCATCTCCCCAAACCGCTGGTGAATCATATGGTCTATCTGGAAAAGCACCATATTCAAGTTTAATATTGAACCCTCTCTTTTTTATAAATCCTTCAACTTCTTCGCTTAACGAAACAGGTTTTCCGCTACAACAATTAATAATTCCATCTACTTCATCCTGCACTACAGATGCAGCAATCTGACTAGCAAGCATTTCAACTTCAATAAAATCATATTTATTCTTTCCCGTTGTGAATGGAAACTTATCTTTTCCCTCACGTTCCGCAGCCGCAATTTTAGAAAAAATAGAATTACCTCTCATATCATCGCCATAGATGTAATATGCTCTCAACCACTGCCAGCAACAATTATTTTCTTTCGCAAGTAGACAAGTAAGATTACGTAATGCATCCTTTGCTATTCCATAATTTGAAGATGGATTTGTTGGTGTATTCTCATCAATTGCCCCTTCCCAATATCCAACCTCATGCATAGTTCCCATAATTGCAATTTGTTTCAAACCTGATTCAATCATTGATTTTACGAACTTATAATGCTTTGGCAAATCCTCTATATGAGCCATGGAATTATGAACAAATCCATCTCTCCATGCCAAATGCACGCAAGCATCAGGTCTTCCACATTCTTCAAATACGTTTTCATTATCGAAAATTGACACATTTTTCTTTTCGGCTTTATCATTGACTCCATCTAAAACAAAGTCTACAGCAACAACTTGACAGCCCAATTCAATCAATGCATCTACAACATGTCTTCCAATATATCCATTTGCACCAGTAACTAATACTTTTTTCATCTCCATACCCATCTGGCAATCGCCATCCTTCATATTATTTTATCTTGCTAATCAAAGCATTCGTATTCATTATTTACAATTCACTACGAATCTCGTCAATTATGTCAAAATGCTCATTATCTCCTTTTATTCGACAATCTCCATACATCAATGTCAAATTAGGATTATAAAACGGATCTCCTTGTTTAAGAAATTCGTCCCACCTTAAAATGAAACGTTTAATTTCAGATTTAAATCTCAATCTTTTTTCTTCAGTTTCTTCAAGCCCTCTACTCTTTGATTCGTAATGATATAGTTTAACACCTGGATGAATAATTATATCCTGATCAAGTTCTCTCACTTTAAGACACAAATCAATATCATTTAAAGCAACTACAAAATCTTCATCTAGACCACCTACTTTTTCAAAAGTAGATTTCTTAATCATCAAACAAGCCGCTGTTACAGCACTCATATTTTGTATAGCTTGTAGTTTACCAAAATATCCTACTTCATCCTTATCTGCGCCAACCATGATATGTCCTGCGAATCCTCCTACACCTACAACAACCCCACAATGCTGTACTGTGTCATCAGGATATAACAATTTTGCGCCTACGATACCAACACTATCCTGTTGGCAATATCCAAGCATTTTTTCAATCCAATTACTAGTAATTACCTCTGTATCATTGTTGAGCAATATATAATAATCGCCAGTCGCATGGCTTGCACCAAAATTATTTACTTTCGAATAATTGAAAGCTCCTTTGTAATGTTCAACCCTCAAATTATCATAAGTACTCTCTAATTCTTTGTATAAGTCAAACGTCTCTGGTTGCTCACTATTATTTTCTACAATAATAATCTCATAATTATCATAGGTAGATTTATTCTCTATAGACTGTATACAAGTTTTTAATGTTTCACTTTGATCTTTATTCGCAATGATAATTGACACTTTCGGATTATCTTTAACCACAAAATCCGTTCTGAACATAATAAATATTCCAGTATCTTCAATCTCAGCTTTCATCCCCAGTCTTTCATAATGTTCCATCAAAGCATTTCTTCCCGCTTCAACTGCATATCTTTTACTATCTGGGTTTCCAGCAGTCGATCCATTATGAGCTCTCCAATGGTATAAGATTCTTGGAACATGTCCTATTTTTGTGGTTTTCTCACAGCACCGCAATATCAAATCCCAATCCTGAGCACCATCAAATTTCTCTTTAAAACCGCCAACCTCATCTAATATTTCTTTTCTAACCAAAAATATATGACAAATGTAATTTATACTGCGCAAAAGATTTATATTGAAATCAGGTTTAAATCTAGGTGAATAGAACTTCTTTCCCGTTTTATCTGTTAAATCCTCATCAGTATATACTATATCCAAATCTGGTTTCTCATTGAGCAATTTAACCATTTCATATAATGCATCAAGTTCTAAAATATCATCATGGTCTGACAACATAATAAACTCTCCTGTTGCCATTTCAAGTGCGGCATTTGTATTGCCTGCAATCCCAAGATTTTCCTTCAAACGCTGATATATAATTCGCTCATCATCATAATTAGTCTCTATATATTCTTGAACTCTATCATCTGTACTACCATCTGCCAAGCACAATTCCAAATTAGAATATGACTGTCCCAAAACAGAATCAACAATAGCCTTCAAAAAGTTTTCTTTTGTATTATATAGTGGTATTACTATACTTATCTTTGGCCTATAGCTAAACTCTACCTGCCTTTGCAAATCAAGTTCAGCTTCCGTCACACGATTCTTTAAAAACCACTTTTTATAATCTACATCGGGCTGTAAATTCTTTACTTTTCTCAAAAAGCTCTTTAGTCCATGCTTTTCCAAATAATTAATTCCCTTTTTCCAATTACTTGGACTCGAAACTTTCTTTACTAATACTAAAGGATTCATCATTATCTCCCAAAATTATATTATCCAAAAATCCAAAATCCTATTTTTCTAAAAAAACCTGTCTTGGAAATGCTATATTCTTTATAAAATTTCCGTCTTTGGTTTCTACTTTTTTCTCCACAAGTAGAAAGCACATAAACCGGATTCTCTTCGGTCAACTCAAATACTCTAGAAAACTCTTCTGCTTGTAGCCTAGTATGTTTTATAGATTCTTTAATATCATATATTCTTTTTAGCTTTGACATCACATATCCTGGCGAATTAGCATCTTTTGCACCAACACTATTCGAACTGTGTTGTCGATATTTAATCAATGGTCTATCTATATACGATATCTCTCCAAATTCAGCTACAACCATAGCACACCACCAATCATGCATTATGATTTTCGATGAATCGATGTATCTGTTTGACATTTCCAATGTAGCTTTATTGATTATAGTTGTACACCCTGTCACCACATTTTGATTTGCAATATCAATTGTTCTTAAACTCTTACAATCAAGTTTCTGAAATTCCGTCATGGAATCAGCAATAATATTCAAATTTTCGTCAACAACTTTCAAATCAGAAAAAACTAGACACGGAACAACTTCTCTATGTTTTCGTTCCAAGTCCTTAATGGCATCTATAGACACCTGTATTTTATCGTCATCCCACACGTCATCTTGATCGCAAAACATAATATAAGGTTCAACGACTTGTTTCATCAGATACAAAAAATTATTTTTTGCTCCTCCACATGATTCAGCTTCAATAACAACAAATTTATCAGGATATTTATTAGAATACTCCTCTAATATGAACTTCGTATTATCAGTAGAACCATCATCATGAATATATGCAGTCCATCTACCATATGTTTGATCAAGCAACGAATCTATTTGCTGTCTAATATATTTTTCACCTTGATATGTTGCCATTAATATCGCAACTTTTTCTGTGCACATACATTCTCCATTGTAATAATTAAACTCAATTATTGTATTATATCAAAGTTTTCGGAAAAAATCATCTGTAATATAGTAAATATTTACTCAAATATATCTATCAATTTGTATATTTCTTCCAAAAAGCTATATTCGAAGTCTTTCTAAATATTTTCGTTTTCGACATTTTATCATATTTTCTTCCAGCTCTATTTCCTAGAAATTTTGCTGCACTATCAAGCACAGTATGTATCGCTGCGCCTATTCTTAAATGTCTTATGAGTTCCCTTTCTACATATAAAACCATTTTTATCCCCTCGCCTGTAGTCCCGGAGCCATTAATTTCATTAGAATACATTGTCATAAATGCTGCAATATCAAAATTCCTCTTATACTGCTGCCTAAATGTGTAATCGTGCGAATGGAAAACCTTTGCCTCAGCACTATATCCAATCTTCTTATCTGCCGCCAGCGCTCTTGCAGCCATAAGCATATCCTCATTTGTAAGTATCGGTGATTCAAATCCTCCTATCTCATCGAAGAACTCCCTTCTATATGCAGAACACACATCAGAAAAAAAGTATGCTTTTATTCCAAGGCGTTCTATATCCGATTTACCTCTCACAAAACTTTCCTGGGGATAATTAAATTTTCTAATTAAAGCTTCATCTGGCTTTGCACCTTTTCTTGGCAACTGGCGACCTGAGATCATTACTACATCTTTTTTCTTAAACCCTGATACTAGATTATAAATGTAATACTCATCTACCGGCAAAGCATCCTGAGACAAGAACAATACCAAATCTCCAACAGCTTGTCCAACCGCAAGATTTCTGGTTCCACCATGGTCAAAATCTTTTCTCTTTATTGGTATTACTTTATATCCAGCCTGTTCTGCCATCTTCACAGTATCATCTGTAGACTCAGAATCCACTATTATGATTTCATCAGCTTTTCTCGTTTGTCTATCTAACACTTCTATTAGCTGTGGCATATACTGCTGCGCATTAAGCGTTGGAATTATCAAACTAATTTTCATACTACTGCGCTCCGTCTTCTTTTATTACAGAGAAAAATGTTCTAAATATAATCTTGATGTCAAGCCACAATGAATTATGCTCCACATAATACATCTCCATCTTCTGTCGCTCGCCACTTTCATATGTGGCATTATTTCTGGCGTACGCCTGCCAATAACCAGTGAGTCCAGGTTTTACGCTAAGCAATTTTGCTACATCCTCGCCATATATCTGGGTTTCCTTTTCCACAATAGGACGCGGTCCTACTATCGATAAATCACCTTTTAATATATTTAAAAGCTGTGGCAACTCATCAAGACTTGTCTTTCTAAGCACTTTTCCTATTTTTGTGACACGTGGGTCATTATCAATCTTAAATTCTGTGATATATTGTTCCAACTGTTCAGGAGTCAGTATCTTTTCTAATTCCCCAGCATTGGTCTTCATACTTCTGAATTTATAGACAGATATTTTCTTACCCTTGTATCCTATCCTGGTATGACCGTAGAATATGCTACCACCATCACCTAGTTTTACAACAAGTGCTATTATCAAAAGTACTGGTGATAACACAATCAGACATATTAGTGATACAACTATATCGAATAGTCTCTTGATTCCAAGATATATCAGCTTTCCAAATCCTTTTTTTACAGTATATGCACTCTTGTCATATGAAAGTGGCTGATGCTCTTCATATATCTGATCTAACTCCTGTCTTTCATCATGTCTAAGCGCTGGTTCTATAATTGGTCTTTTGGATTTTGTCCTTACAAACGGTAGCAAAGCCCTTACTATTATACTAAAATCCAATCCAACAGACCAGTTCTGTAAATACTCCTGATCAAACTCACACTGCTCTTCCTCAGTCTGAATGTCTTTCTTATCCGAATACACTTGCCAGAAGGAAATAATACCCGGTTTCATACTCAGACTTTTCCTATGTGGCACAGAATACTCAATATATTCAGGAAGTGATGGTGATACATTTCCCACCAGACTCATATCTCCCCACAGAAGATTCCATGCACAAGGAAGATTCTCTATTCGAAGATCACGAAGAACCTTTCCTACTGCAGTATATTCTTTCCCCCCTGCAACAAGAGGCATTGTTCTGAATTTGAAATAATAGAATCTTCTTCCATTTTTCCCCACTCTCATCAGCGGAATAATAACCGGCCCCTTGTTTCTGGTAAATATCTTTATTATTCCAAGCACCGGCCAGAGAATAGCTGTAAGAACAACTCCAACGAGTCCGGCTATTACGTCAACTAGTCTCTTTACCAGAAGATGTCTAACTCTGTAATACTTATTTTCCCATGTTACAACCGCGAATTTTCCAAGGAAATCCAGATGTTTTTCACCCGATCTATCTTCATACTCATTTACATTCAGATGTACTGTTTTTCCCATTTCGTAAATGAGGTCTATCTTGTCTTTCCATTGTGGAATCATCTCAGATGGCAGATGAACAAAAACTGCATCTATCTCTGCATTAGCCAACACTTCAAGCACATTGTCTCTGTTTGCCACCACTTCTATTTTGTCTATGATTTCATCTGTCATATCCTTGTCAATAACCGCAATGTTCGAGATTCTAAAATCCCAGTTTCTGGTAGTCTTTATCTTCTTTATGATTTTTTCCACCTGAGCCGATGTAGTAATCAGCATAATCTTCTGATTGGCGCCTGACCTGTGATAACTCTTGGTAATCACACGACGAAGTACTCGTCTTCCGATTATCGTTGCAATCAATCCAATACCAAAAGTCCAGATAATCTGCTCTCTAGAGAAGTATTCTGCTGTTTTTGTAAAATAAATTGCTGCTACTGTTACAAATGCAATATATGCATACATCTTCGCAACATTATACACTTCTCTTAATGCAGAACGCTCTACCAGATTGCCATCTGCAAAAAAGAGTATATGAATCACTACATACGCTACAAGCTCCACCAGAAGCAATGTAAGGTAATGCTCCGTATGATTTATAAGTCCTGTTCTGAAGAAACCAAATTTAATTCTATTTGCAACCAAATAACTCGCTACAAGTACAACTATATCAACCAATATCTCGATATATTGTACAATCCAACGCTTTGAGTTCATTTTATTCTCCTATTATTAATCCAACTCTGGGGCTATATTTTCTGTTTTAGACATTGAAGTTGCTTTCGACACTGAAGCCAAAGCAAAATACACAAACGGATTATATGCCACCTCTAAATAATGATGCTCCATAAAGCTATGCATCCCTATCGCAACAAGTGCAACGGCTATCATTGTCTGCTTTTTATCAAATGCTCTTTTTATAGAAAGTGTATACAAAACCATTACCACTATAAAGAGAACTAAACCATATTCTAATAAAATTCTGATGTACGAATCGTCAAGGAAAAAGTATTGGCTTTCATCAACTCCTTCAGGCAGACCACCCCATCCTTGTTCTTTTATAAACTGACCAAATAGCTTGATGTTATATTTTTCGAATGCACTATTTCCTATCTCAACTCTTTTTGATAATACAACATTGATTTTCTCCATGATTGCATTACCTACTGTATAAAGTTTACACAACACAAAAAACACAAGTGCCAGCATAATAGGTGAAAGCTCAAGCACTTTTTCGAATATCTTTGAAAAAGCATTTTCTCTCTTTAGTACTGGCTCCGCAACTATTGCAAGCACAACAAACATCACTAGACATATTGTTGTGGTAAGTGCAAGACATTTATACATCACAAGACCACTTATCACCAAAGTAGCCACATACAACATCCATTTCTTCTTGCCCCACTTAAAGGCGCAGGCAATTGCCATAATCAAATAAAAGACATGTGCTGCGAAATCTGTTGGATATATACTTCCATACGAATGTCTCATACCACCATTTATTTTTCTCGGTGTGTACGTAATGATATCTACTATCACACCAGTCTGACTAAGCACTAATGCAACTGTCATCATAAGCAATCCAATTATAACATATACTTTCAGTATTTTCTTAAAATCAACATTTTTCGCACCAGCTATCAGAAGACCAATCTGAATCAGTTCTATATACCCGGAAAGGACAGCTGATAACCCAAATGTTCCCACAATTATAGCCGCTATGACAACATCCTTGAGCTCATATTGTTTTGAAAAAATTATCTTTGCGACCACGTATAGCAACAATGCTGCATAAAAGTATCTGGCTGTATTCTCAAGAAACCCGGCCGGAAGCATAGTTGTGAAGTAGTATTCATTCGCAAACGTTAGTCCGAAGATAAGCAAATATGCTATTGACCAGACATCCTTCTTCTCTTCTTTTTTATCTAAACATTCCATCTCTTTTTCATTTTCTCCAAATTAGCTGACGATATATCATTATCCTCGAGCTATTTTAACACATCTACAGACATTTTACAGCCCCTAAAATAACCCCACATCATCCGATGTGGGGTTGACATTGCATTTTAGCTTCGTATATTTATTTCATTTCTTCCAATACCCTTTTGGCAATTTCCGGGTCATATCCTAAAATTTAAATGTATTCTCCAATGTCTCCCACTTCTGATCCTTGTCACTCAGGTTAATTGGAGTTCCATCTTCAAGTGTATATCCTTCACCACTAGCGCTTCCCGGATACTCTCCAACAAGCTGTGGCCACTCAATTCCGATTGCTGGATCATTCCAAGCGAGTCCGCCTTCATCTCCCATATGCCAGAAATCTGTTACTTTATAACAGAACTCAGCCACATCTGAGAGAACTAAAAATCCATGTGCGAATCCTTCTGGAATGAGGAACTGCTTTTTGTTTTCCTCTGTAAGCTCTACACCATACCATTTTCCGTATGTTTTTGAATCACTTCTTAAATCTACTGCCACATCAAATACAGAGCCCTTTACTGCGCGTACAAGCTTTGCCTGTGGAAATTCTTTCTGGAAATGAAGTCCACGGAGCACTCCTTTTGTAGAGCATGACTGGTTGTCCTGCACGAACACTCTGTCAATTCCTGCTTCCTGCATGTCTCTTGAATTGTATGTCTCCATGAAGTATCCTCTGTTGTCTCCATGAACCGCTGGCTCGATTATGCAAAGACCTTCGATTCCACCAACGTTTTTTTCTACTTTAATCTGTCCCATTTTTCTTTTTCCTTTCAAAAAGACTAAACCTATTAAAACTCTATTTCTTTTAAATATCTTGAAAGTGCATCCTGCCATGTTGGAAGTGGAGTAAATCCATTCTCCACTAGTTTACTCTTATCCAATCTGCTGTTGAATGGACGAGCTGCTTTTGACACACCATACTCTGCTGTGGTCACAGGAGAAACTGTAAGTCTGTCCTCTGAATACTCTGTATGTCCCATTTCAACTGCCTGACGGAATATTTCCTTGGTGAAATCATACCAGCTGATATATCCGCCCTCGTTTGTAGCATGATAATAGCCATACTTTTGTTTTTCAGCCATATCTATTAGTAATCTTGCCAAATCTATTGTATACGTAGGAGTTCCAATCTGATCACTTACAACTTTCAGCTTATCGTTTTTCTTTCCCACATTCAGCATAGTCTTAATAAAATTTTTCCCATTAACGCCAAATACCCATGCAGTACGCACAATATAGTATTTTTTTAATATTTCACTAACAGCTAATTCTCCATCCAACTTAGACTTTCCATAAACATTTAACGGGGCATAATCTGAACTATCAGGCGTCCATGGTTCGTTACCATTTCCATTAAAAACATAATCTGTACTAATATATATCATTGCACAGTCTATACTCTTACATGCCTTTGCAATATTCCTCGTCCCATCGACATTTACCCTGTTAACGCTCGCTCTATTACAGATTTCTTCAGCTCCATCCACATCAGTCCAAGCTGCACAATGTACAACAACATCAGGTTTTTCCTTTTTTATGACATCATTAACTTGTTGTTCATTTGTTATATCAAGCGAAACATATGGCATTCTTGTAACAGCAGTTCCATCTGCCGCGCCACTATACTCAGGCGCAAGATCTGTTCCCACTCCTTCATAACCACGCGCTGCCAAATTATTCATTACGTCATGGCCTAACTGACCGGCCACACCTGTTACGAATACTTTCATCATAATCTCCTAACTAGCGATTTGAGTACATCTGATCGTAGTAGTTCTGATACTCACCAGAAATAATTGTCTCCCACCACTCTTTGTTGTCAAGATACCATTTAATTGTCTTCTTGATTCCATCAGCGAATTTTGTCTCTGGAAGCCATCCTAACTCATCATGAATCTTTGTAGGGTCGATAGCATAACGCATATCATGACCTTTTCTGTCTCCTACAAATGTGATGAGACTTTCTGGTTTTCCAAGTTCCTGACAGATAATCTTTACGATTTCAAGGTTTGTCTTCTCATTGTGTCCACCAACATTGTAAACCTCTCCTACACGTCCCTTGTGGATGATAAGGTCGATTGCTTTACAATGGTCTTCTACATATAACCAGTCACGTACGTTCTCACCTGTTCCATATACTGGAAGTGGTTTATCGTTCAATGCATTAGCAATCATAAGTGGAATGAGCTTCTCTGGGAAGTGATATGGTCCGTAGTTGTTTGAACAACGGCTGATTGATACAGGAAGACCATAAGTACGATGATAAGCTAATACCAATAAATCTGCTGCTGCCTTTGATGATGAATATGGGCTTGATGTATGGATTGGTGTATCCTCATGGAAGAAGAGGTCTGGACGATCAAGTGGAAGATCTCCATATACCTCATCTGTTGATACCTGATGATATCTCTGGATTCCATATTTACGGCAAGCATCCATAAGTACAGATGTTCCAATGATATTTGTATCAAGGAATACCTGTGGATTCTCAATTGAACGGTCTACGTGCGACTCTGCTGCGAAGTTTACAACCATGTCTGGTTTCTCTTCTTCAAATAATTTATAAACTGCTTCTCTATCTGTGATACTTTCTTTTACAAAACGGAAGTTTGGATTGTCCATTACTGGCTCAAGTGTTGAGAGATTACCTGCGTATGTGAGGCAATCAAGACACACGATTCTGTAATCCGGATATTTGTCCAACATATGAAATACAAAGTTACTTCCGATAAATCCTGCTCCACCTGTTACTATAATTGTCATTCTATTTTCCTCCTACTATGAATGATTCTTTTATATGTTAATATTCAAGAACGCTCTAGCGTTCCCAACTGAGATTAATATAACTGCTCACGATATTTTCCATCGATTACGTCTTTGAGATATTGACCATACTGGTTTTTCTTTAACAGCTCATATACTTCGTTGATTTCTTCATCTGAAATCCATCCGTTTAAGTATGCGATTTCTTCGAGACATGCAATCTTTCTATGCTGATGTGTCTCTACTGTCTTTACGAAGTTTGTGGCATCTACAAGTGACTCATGTGTACCTGTATCAAGCCATGTGAATCCCTGTCCAAGAAGCTCTACATTAAGCTCACCATTTTCAAGGTAAATCCTGTTCAAATCTGTGATTTCAAGCTCACCTCTGGCTGATGGTTTAAGGTTCTTGGCGTACTCTACTACTTTATTGTCATAGAAGTAAAGTCCTGTTACACAGTAATTACTCTTTGGTTTTTCTGGTTTTTCCTCGATAGAAATAGCTTTTCCATTTATGTCGAATTCTACTATACCGAATCTCTCTGGATCATCTACATAGTATCCAAATACTGTTGCTCCCTTTCCTGTCTCGGCATTTTCTACCGCTGCTTTAAGTCTCTTGTTGAGTCCGTGTCCAGCAAAGATATTGTCTCCGAGAACCATCGCTACTGTATCATCCCCGATAAAATCAGCTCCGATGATAAATGCCTGTGCAAGTCCGTCCGGGCTTGGCTGCACGGCATAGCTTAAGTTCACACCGAACTGATGTCCATCTCCTAAGAGATCTTTAAATCTTGGTGTATCCTGTGGTGTTGAAATGATTAAGATATCTCTGATGCCTGCGTTCATAAGAACTGACATTGGATAATAAATCATTGGTTTGTCATAGATTGGAAGTAACTGTTTTGATGTTACCATGGTAAGTGGGTAAAGACGTGTGCCTGAACCTCCAGCTAAAATGATACCTTTCATTTTCTTCTCCTTTTTAATCAATTTCTATCTCAATTTATTAGTTACCGTTAGTACTCTAGGATGTATTATAATTAGGTGACGTAACGTAATGTCAAGTACTTTTTCTCTTGTTTTTTTATTACAACTAATTAACCCCACATCTTCCGATGTGGGGCTTAACATTGCACTTTTGCTTCATATATTTATTTCATTTCTTCTAATACCCTTTGAGCAATTTCCGGGTCATATCCTAAATTGGTTAGTTTCTCTACGGTATTATTGCCTTTCTTTATATCGCCTAACATTTCTATTATTTTCTCTGAACCACTCTTAAAACCAGATTCATGGCCTTCCTTCCACATTGTCTTTGCAAATTTTTTCTCATCAAATTCAGTTAAGAGCATGTGCATCACCTCACTTCGATTCCTTAGAAGAACATCTGTTAGAATGTCATTCTTGATACAGTAGTTTATCGCGTCCTGTATAGCTTTTGACGTCGACATTCCCTTTTCGATGTTTTGATTTATTAATGCTATAAACTGCGAATACTGCTGTAGCCTCTGGCACCTACCCATTAATTCAGTATTGTGCCCTTTATTTACATTTATTACTCTTGCTTCACATTCTAAGGCTGGTTTCATCTGTGGTGCGTCAGGATTACATTCAAATGCATCTGAAAGCAATAGTATCTGATTATCCGGTTGCGATTCTTTGCCATTGTAGAATACAATATACTGTGGCATTGGTAACTTTACCAGTTTTCGTCCATACACATCAAGTTCATGTTGATTTATGTACTCGTCGTACAACTGTGCGAAATATAGCAATCCCCGTATTGGCATATTCGGATTTACTGTGGACTGGTGTTCATAGAGATTCATTGTTGATGAAATAATAAAGGATTTATCGTTCTTCATTGACATGAATATTACGTCTTCTAAGGTTGTGATTTCCAAATCATCTTCATTCTGATAATTCGTCCCATTTATTGCATTGTATAATGCAAGCAAATCTTTTTTATCACGGAAAACGCGTTGAAACAGTCGGTCCTTGTACTTCCTGTTAAACCTACGAATTCTATGCCTCCCCCAAAACCAGCTTTTAATTATCTTGTGTTTCAATAACCTTCCTCCTTAATTATAGTAAAATAAAAGCCGTTATGCAATGTTAGACTGCGTAAATTTACCTGCGGAAATAAAAGATTAGAGTTCACCTAAGACGTTCTGATAAATGGATCAGGCTTTGAATTATTGGTTACATCATACTCTTCTTGTTTCCTTATTTCAAGATTGCCCTTTTGGCAGTCTGATACTTAGTCCTCTTGGATGCCTTTTTAGCTACAGCAATAGATATGTCAAGGGCATGCCTCGTAGAGGTGCTTTTGCACCCTTGACATATCTATTACCGCAGCTTCTTTTGTAATCAAGAGGACTAAGCATTTTATTGCGTCATCAACGCTCTATAATCCACGGATGTGATGATTGATGCATAGTTTCTTC
>JBGVHH010000093.1:0-6574 GCA_045122195.1 Agathobacter sp. | reverse complement strand
CGGCTGCAATATCCAATTAAGTTTGGAGTTGCAGCTATTTTTTTTGCTTAAAATCAAAGGCAAATAGATAGAAAATGAGGAGAGAAGTTGTAAGCGCTTAATTTCGGAGTAGAAAATCTACCCCGAAATTAAGCGCTTACGATACTCCTGATGGAGCTCATGCTAATGCCATTTATCTAACAATTGTAGAAATGGCGAAGGCATACCATCTCAACCTATATGAATATCTGAAATATCTTTTAGAGCACCGTCCAAACAGTGATATGACAGATGAAGAACTAGACTCTCTAGCTCCATGGAATGAAACAGTTCAGCAACAATGTAGCAATAAAAAAAAGTAAAATGTTAGCTTATCGGAATCCTAGCAATGAGGATTCCGATAGTATTTTTAATTACACCCTGAAATTAGACGCTTACGAAACACAAAGTACAGAAGTTTATAATGGAAAAATATATACATATGATGATGCGTATTCTACAGCTGCTTTTGATGTAGAGGCAAAAATAATAGATGGGCAAACAGGAATTCCAACAGATGAATCTATAATGATTAGAAAAAGTGATAGAGTAAAAATAATCAGTACTGATTCATACTCATGGTGTGATGTTAGGACTGCGGACGGATATCTTGCAAGGGTAACATTTGATAGGGGACTTATAGATGGTAAAATGGTATTTCTCTTAGAAAAAGAAGAGTAAATGAAAATTTCCTAAAAAAGTAAAATATAGCGAGTAGTGAGAAAATTTTGTGGCCTTTATAATGCCACATATCTGGTGAATTAGAAATGGAGTGTATATAGGTTTGCTTGCCTTGATACCTATTTTATATCCATTCGTTGGTATATATCTTGGTCTTTTTGGAAACGAGCTTGCGTTTTACCAAAAATATTAAACAGAGGAGACATTTTATAAAAAACAAAGAGGCTGGGGAGAGGATAAAATAAATGAGTTTTTTTAAGACTGACAAAAAAGCATACATTTTTAGGAGATTTTTTATTGTAATTACAATGTGCTGCTTTTTTACTTCATGTGGTGATAATAAGAATACAAGTGAAACGGATACAGAAATTGGTTCTGATGATACAATTACAATTGTGTTCCCAGATTCAGTTGAAAAGTTGTCTGGATTCAATGAGGAACAATTGTGTGATTATTTAGAGGATAATGGTGATGGAAATTATAGCGACATCTATATAGAGGATGGTCAGGTTAATATTTCCCTTAACGAGGAACAGATTGAATATTGGAAAAATTATTTGGTGGGATTAATAGAAGAACAGGAAGAAATCTTGAAAGAATTCTGCCCTAAATATAGTGCATCATGTAGTGAGTCATATGAAGTAATAAAGGTTTATTGCGATCCTATGTTGTCGTTTAAGAAATCATTTGATTATATTGGAAAAACAG
This sequence comes from Agathobacter sp., assembly GCA_045122195.1. Taxonomy (GTDB): domain Bacteria; phylum Bacillota; class Clostridia; order Lachnospirales; family Lachnospiraceae; genus Roseburia. The sequence goes on along the minus strand of JBGVHH010000093.1, from coordinate 5,167 downwards.
CTATTTATTGTGCCATGTATCAGGTGTTTGACGGAAAAGATGATTACTCTCTATCATTAGAAGTTTATAATGTAGATACGGGAAAGCTTGTCGTAGGGGGAAATATGAGAGAAGAAGAAGTCTCCTATGATGAAACGGAATGGAAAGAAAGCTATAAGCTAGATGCTAATGAAGCAGCAGAATTGGTTTCTACATACGATTCGAACAATGTAATAAATATTGGTCCAGCTTTTGTGGATGGAATGACCATAATAGATATGGTTCAGACGTCAGGAGGTACGGATTATCAGTACATTTATATAGATGAGAATGGTAATGTGGTTCTAGCGGTAGATGATTCGCAAAAAAACTCTATGATAGTAAATATGAACAAGTACTTATCTTCTCTTAAATCGCAGTTTGAGGGATTGGGTGATGGTTATGAAATATCATGGACAGAGGATTTTTCTTCGATTGAATATAGATTTGATGCAAATTTAAGTAAACAGGAGCAGATGAATTATTTTTGTTATTCGGAAACTATTTGTATGCTTAATCAGTTACTTAAAGGTGATGGAGAGTCGTATTACATTGATTTAAGTATTTACGACAGCTCAACAGGCGAGTTGGTTTCTTCAGGAAATACTGTAGATGGAATTACATGGAATATAGGAGAAGAGTAATGCAGAAGAATATTTATGATAATTTATCAATGGAATTGCCGAATACAGTTGAAGCAATGACAGAGGATGAAATGAGAAAATACTATCAGCAGATTGTTCCGGATTTCGCCGGAATCGACCGTGCCAGTAATAGTATTATGTGCGTAATAAGACAAGGAGACAAAGCACTAAAAAAAGATGATGTGAAGACTCGTATAGCGGAGTATGAAACATATTATGGAAGAATGTGTCCTGGCTATCAAAGAGGCCAGATGCTTATGAGAAAAGAGAAGATTTTCAATATAGGAGTACTATCTTATAAATCCAATACCCCAGATAGTATGAGGTTTAATGTGGTGGCTGTTATGAATTATTGTGATGTGGAAGTATTTATCAATATGAGTTGCGATATTGATAAAGCATTTGATGAACTTCCAAAATTTACAAAGATACTACAGTCAGTTGAAGTTATTAGTAAGAGTTCATTAAAATAGTAGGAGGAAAAAATGACAGAGAAAGAATTATATGAACTAAGAGATATTTTTTTACAACTAGGAAAATTGGTGCAAAAATATGGCGAAAATTATTATACCATTCAAATAAAAGCTATTTCTGATATTATAAAATGTATAGATTCGGAGGAAAATGAGAAAGAAAAGACAGAATATATATTGGATAGATACAAAATATTGTATCCTTCAAAAGGTGGATTAAGCGATTTTTATATTCATGACGATGATTTTCAAACACGTTTAAAATTGAATGAGCCATTAGATGAGTTAAAAGATAAGTTATGGATGATTATGAAACAATATATTTAATTATGGTTATAATATCGGATTCCCAACAACCTAAAACCCCTGCCTGGCTATTAATTAACCATCTATGGGGAGTCAAGTGGAAGTTCGATATACCAGAGTGGTAGTAATACAGATGTCTTTGATTATTATATGGATTTAGTTGAAACATTAGATGTTTCAACTGAACCCAATACGGCTACTTTTTATTCTGGGCCTGGTAATAGAGCATTGGCAGAAGAATTTGCAAAGGTAAATGGTAAGGTGACATTAGAGACAACACCAGGTGGAGCTTATTTAGATGAATTGAAATTATTTGAAGTGGGTAGTCCACTGACAAAAGAAGAAGCAACGAATGTTTGGGCAAGATTATCTGCTAGATATGCACAGAATGCCAGCGGAAATACATATGGTTTTGTTAATGGTTCATGGTCGGAGAGCATATTTAATACAGTGGAGTATCCAGAAATACTAAAGAATCCACATGTAACGAATATATTTACAGAATTTATGAATTAGTGGAGGATAGACATGGATAACAATAAAGAATATATCATTAAGGTACCGCATTTTTATTGTTTGGAGTATGTTGAGGGTGATAAAAAGATGATTGTTGAAATTGATTTTCGTGAAGATTCTTTTTACTTGACTCCACAATTAATTACTCATTGGGAAAAGCCTTACGACAGTCTTGATATTGAAGCAGAGGAAAAGAAAAGAATATTATTAAATATTAGAGAGTTTTTGTTAACAAAAACAATACCAAGTAATATTATTGTGAAGGATTTATAAAGGAGAAAAAATGGTTATATTACCGGATGATATTCAAATTGAGATGCAATGGAAACAAGTGATATATATAAAAAGTAATAATTATGTTGTATTTGAGATAATACCAATGTTGACAGGGAAAGATGTTGTTATTTTCCCCAATCGTTTGAATTGGTCAACTAAACAAAATCTTTTTTCATGTGACGAAAGGGCAGAGATAATTTTTTTATTAGAAAGAATTGCATGGAAAAGAGACATAAGAATTGTAGAAATGGATGTGCCTCCATATGTTAATAAAAAAATTGAGGTTCTCAAAGGAATGATAGAGTCAACGGAGGGGTATATTAGGTTGACAAGAGAAAATTTATTTGATACGGATAGTAAATTAAATAAAAATCAAGTAAAAGAAATTTATTGTAAACTAGAAAGAAAATTTGCGGAGTCGGCACAAGGTGTGGTCAAAATTCCAAGAGAAATATTGATAAACGGGAGTGTTATTAAAGAAGTTTGCCTTCCTGTACTTGAGAAAAATGCAAAAGTAAAATTATTAATAGTTTAAATTTTGCAAGGAGTTTGAGAAATTGTAGTAGATTTAAGGTAGACTGGATAACCAAACAGTTCGAGGAGACAAACAATGGATGACGATAGGAAGAGGGTAGATTTAAATTGGCAAGATAAATATTATACACCAAATGAGATATATGTTGTTTAGCACATTAAACGATGGTTCGTTATGCACATTAAATGGTGCTATTTTCACTTACTCCAAGTCTGAATGTCACTTTATTTTATGCCGATTTATCAGCTTAATTGTGCCTCATCCCAATAAAGAGAATGAGGCTGGTATAGCATTTCAGACAACAATGGCAGTTCTTCATAAAATTGGTACCTTGCACCAATGTTGCTGGTACCTGTCCCATGGCAGTAATGAGTGCGTCTACTCGACCTAATGAGCCGGAGTTTTAGTATAGTTACTGATTTACCTGAAATTAATGCTTAATTATTTGTATTATGTTACAATGAAAACAAAAACAATCAAATAGTGTAATTGTTGAGGTGATAAAAGACATGGGAATATATTTTAATCCAAATAATGGAAGTTTTTTTCGTGCAAGAAATAGCCAGATTTTTGTTGATAAAACATGCTTAATTGAATATTTGAATAAAAGATTATGTACAGAAGAAAACTGTATAGCAGTAAGCCATGCCAGACGTTTTGGTAAATCCCATGCTGCAGGTATGATAGATGCGTATTACAGCCTTGGTAGTGAATCTTCTAATCTTTTTGATGATACTAAAATCGCAAAAAGTCATGATTACAAAAAATATATGAACAAATATAATGTGATACACCTTGATATATCATCATTTTGGGACTTCTATAAAGACAATATTGTTGAGAAGATTGTGGAATATATTTGTGACGAAATAAGGGAAGTTTACGAGGATAAGATTGATTATTCCAAAATGATAAATGCAGTACTTATGAGTGTTTATCAGATTTCCAACATTCCATTCGTCATCATCATAGATGAATGGGACTGTGTAATAAGAAACAGTGGTAATGAAGAGATAGTGCATAAATATCTGCAATTTCTACACTCACTATTTAAGTCAGAAGAATCAAAATCATTCTTAGCTTTGGCGTATATCACAGGTATTTTACCTATTAAGAAGATTAAAGATGAGTCGGCGCTTAATAACTTTAGGGAATATACTATGTTAAAATCAAAGCCACTCACAGAGTTTTATGGATTTACTGAGGAGGAAGTACGAGAACTCTGCAGAAAAAATGATATGGATTTTGAATCAGCAAAGGCGTGGTACAATGGATATCTGATTGATGGAAAACATATGTATAATCCAAATTCTGTGGTTCAATCTATGATGGATAAAGATTTTGACTCATACTGGAAAAATACTTCGTCATTTGCATCCATTAACACTTTCATTACAATGAACTATGCAGGTCTTAAAGATGATATCATGACGATGCTTGCCGGTGATATGGTAATGGTTGAAACGGATGCATTCCAAAATGATTTATCAGAGATACATTCTAAGGATGATGCATTAACAGCACTTATTCATCTGGGCTATCTTGCATATGATGCAGAAAGAAAAAGTGCATATATTCCTAATTACGAGGTTGCTAAGGCTTTTCAGATGGCACTAAAGACAGGTGAGTGGAGCGAAATATCAAAGGCAATTTCAAGATGTGATGAATTACTTATGGCAACAATTGATGGAAATGCAGAAAAAGTAGCAGAGATTATAGAACAGGCACACGATACCTACACATCGGTCCTTAAATACAATGATGAGAATTCATTAAGCTGCGTACTTACGATGGCATACTTTACGGCCCCTGCATACTATAATATTGTTCGTGAGATGCCTGCTGGTAAGGGCTTTGCAGATTTCGCGTTTATTCCAAGAGCCAATGCAGGGTCTAGACCAGCAATGATAGTTGAGTTAAAGTATAATCAGTCAGCAGACTCGGCTATAAAGCAGATAAAAGAAAAGCGATACCATGGAGCATTAGCAGGATATAGTGATAAAATTCTTCTGGTTGGAATCAATTATGATGCACAAGGAAAAGAGAGTAAGCATCACACGTGTGTAATAGAGGAGTGGAGAGGTTAGATTTGACAATAACACCCACATAGCTTACAATCCTGAATCAGAGTTATAAAAATAATGTTTACGGTACACCTATGGAAACATAGGGTCGCAAAGCTAGAGTCTACCACAAATGATGTAATGACAGTTCGGCTGCAATATCCAATTAAGTTTGGAGTTGCAGCTATTTTTTTGCGTAAGCGCTTAATTTCGGGGTAGATTTTCTACTCCGAATTTTATCTTTATAATGATTGCTAGGAAATGCTAACATTTCACTCTATTTCAAAGGAGAACAATCATTATGAATAAACGAGTTTGTAAAAAAGACCAAATAAA
>JBGVHH010000092.1:0-2191 GCA_045122195.1 Agathobacter sp. | reverse complement strand
TTGATACATATTGGAGAATCAGACATGGATTTCTTTTTATCTGACCCTTCAGAATTTGACAATAAATATGGGGAACTGGTAAGACATATTCGAAATAAAACCAAGAAGTGTCGAATTATAATTATCTCTTTAAAGAACTATGATAAAGATATAGACATTGCCGAAATGAATAAGCATCTAAAATATATTGCAGATTCAGAGCAGTGTGAATACGCAGATATATCCTTAAAACGGGTATGGAATTCAGCACAAACGAAAGATATTTCTTCGTTTATATACTCAACCGGATTTGTTAGACCCTTAAATATCAAACGTCCTATTTATGATTTGACAAAGATACTGTTTTGTTTTGAGACTTGTTCCTTTTAGTTTAACTTCACTATACCACATCGCACTCCTACTACAACTTAAAAATCCCTCTACAAATCATTTGTTGAACTGACCCCCAAAAGTTAGACCAAAAATCTAACGATTGGGAGGTCGGTTTTTTAATGGCAAAATATAGCTATGAATTTAAGAAAATAATTGTTCAAGATTACCTTGCCGGGAAAGGAAGTTATAGATATTTGGGTGAAAAATATGCCATTCCTTGGGAATATGTTCGAAAGTGGGTTAGAAATTATAATACCAATGGTGATGAAAGTTTATTACGTTCCAGAAAACAATCGAAATACTCTTTCAAATATAAGCTTCATGTGGTAGAGTTATACCTATCAAGTGAAGTCTCATATCAGGAGTTGGCTATATCTCTAGGAATTCATAATCCTGCTCAAATATGTAAGTGGGTCAACGATTTTCAATCTGCTGGACCTGATGCTTTGAGACCCAAAAAGAAAGGTCGGAAGAAATCATTGGATTCAAAGATAAAGGAAAAAACTGCTGTTCAGACTGTAAATGAAATAACAGTAGATACCAGTGTAGAACATGTTAAACAACTAGAAGATGAATTATTAAAACTGAGAATAGAGAATGCCTATTTAAAAGAACTGAGGAGGCTGCGTTTAGAGGAGGAAACTCTTCTGAAAAAACAGCGAGAATCATCCACAGCCTCCGAGGAGAGTTCAGACTAAAAGACATTCTCGCAGTAGTTGGCTTTCCTAAAGCAACATACATGTATTGGCAAAAACGCTTCGATAGAACTGATCCCAACAAAGATTTAGAGCAAAAGATTCTTGCCATACATAATGAACACAAAGATTTTGGATATCGTCGGATGCAGGCAGTCCTTCGAAAAGAAGGAATTAATGTAAACAAAAAGAAAGTGCAAAGAATTATGCAGAAGTTTGGGATACAAGTAACATCATACACTCGCAAGAGTCGACGCTATAATTCTTATAAAGGGAATGTTGGAAGAATTGCACCAAATAGAATCCGAAGACGCTTTCACACAACCATCCCACATCAAAAAATCACTACTGATACTACTGAATTTAAGTATTACGAGATTGACGAAAAGGGACGAGTGACTATTAAGAAACTGTACCTAGACCCATTTTTAGACATGTACAATGGTGAAATATTAAGTTATGGGATTAGTAAAACGCCATCTGCGATAAGTGTGTTATCTGCCCAAAAGAAGGCAATCGAAATCACTTCAGATTGTCCTTACAGGAGAACCTTTCATTCTGATAGAGGATGGGCATATCAAATGTCTGCGTACTCTTATGAATTAAACAAAAATAAAATCTTTCAGAGCATGTCTCGGAAAGGGAACTGCTATGATAATTCTGTCATGGAGAATTTTTTTGGAGTTTTAAAACAAGAGATGTACTATGGACATACTTACCATAGTTTTGATGAATTAAAAGATGCTATAGAAAAATACATTGTGTATTACAACGAAAAACGTATTAAAGAGAAACTTGGATGGATGAGTCCTGTTGAATACAGACTCTCCGCCTTGGCTGCATAAAAACAGCGTAGCAGCCATCAAAACTGCTACGCTTAAAAAGTCTAACTTTTGGGGGTCACCTCATGTAGAGGGATTTCTTCTTAAACATAATTAAGTTCTTTTACTGTGTTTCCAATGCCCTACTTGCTAGCTATAGCTGCCTGTGGGGCTACTTAAAAAGGGGTGACTATCCTTGGAATAACTATCCCTCTTTCTCGTTATCTACCATATAAAACATAGGCAGGATATAGTTACCAACAGCACCATTTTATCATTTGGGGCAAGCAATCCATACGTAAG
>JBGVHH010000091.1:0-2139 GCA_045122195.1 Agathobacter sp. | reverse complement strand
TATTCATAGCATGAGCCTCCGGTTTGTAATTGTTTCTAGCAACTCAATTATACCAAAACCTTCGGTTTCATGCTATTTTTATGCCAGTTATTATTGAATTTTCAAGGTGCATAGGCACATTTTAATGTGCGAAGTTTGAGTTATATATAATAATTTAGTAACTGTTCAGAACCCCTAATGGGTTCTGATTAATTTTTTGTGCAAAACAGAGATTTTGAAAATTCTGTTTTAAACCTTTATTTAGTGTTTTGTGGATATCTTAGCATAGATTTTATTAAGTCGTTAATGCTTTTTGAATATCCATTTATATTTCATCATATATAGCTATTTTCATTGCTTTTCTGATGAGTTTATACCTTTGTAGCTTGAAAATTTAATACTTATCCACCGTCATTTTTACCATAAGCGTTTTTCCTGCAATTCGCTTATTTCCTTGATTTTCGTTATAATTATACTACAGAAATCAAGGAAAGAAGGTGGTCGTTTTGCCTATTAATATTACAATGGAATTCGTTCAACAGTTAATGGACCAGAATACTGCTTTGACAAAGCAGGTATCCGACATGAACGAAACAATTAAAGAGCTTAATCACACCATCAAAGAACTTAAGGAGCAGCTTAACAAAAACTCCAAGAATAGTTCGAAACCACCTTCAAGCGATGGACTTAAGAAACCACCAGTAAATAAGAATCGTAGTCTGCGTCAGAAGTCCGGTAAGAAGCAGGGAGCTCAGAATGGTCACGATGGAACATGTCTTTCTGTTATTTCTGAACCTGACATTATAGAACCACATATGCACTCTGATTGTGATAGTTGCCCTTATCATGATAGCTGTCTTGACAAAGCCTGTATCAAGGAGATTCGTCACGAAATTGATGCTGAAGTAACTGTAAATGTCACAGCACATCAGCTAATTGTGGTAAGAAACTGTCCACTTCATAACTGTGAGAAGGCTGGTTCTTTTCCAGCTGACATAAAAGCAACCGTACAGTATGGCAAGAATCTGCAGGCTATGGTTGTTGCATTTAATACCATAGGTGCGGTAAGCATTAATCGTACCCACGAAATACTTTCAAGTGTATTTAATATTCCACTATCAACAGGAACCATAAAAAACATGGTAACCAGATGTGCGGATGCAATGTCTGGGGCATATGAAAGAATACGTCAGACAATGATTAAACGTGGTCTTATTCATTGCGATGAAACAGGAACTCGTGTTGACGGTAAAACATGGTGGGTTCATAATGCTTCAGACAACTTATTTACCTATCTGACCATAAATCAAAAGAGAGGTCATTTAGGAATGGATGCAGCAGAAATTCTTCCGCACTATACAGGGATTATCGTTCACGACTGCTGGGCTTCATACTGGAAGTATGAAGATGTGAAACATGCCATTTGTTGTGCTCATCTGCTTAGGGAACTAAATGGTATCATTGAAAACCACCCTGAGCAAACCTGGGCTGTAAGCTTTAAGAACCTTCTTCTCGAAATGAAAAAGGTAAAAGATAAAGCTGTAATCAGCGATAAGGATGAATTAAGTTATTATTATCTTCATAAATTCGATATGAAGTATGATAGCATCCTCAAAACAGCATATAAAGAAAATCCACTTCCTGATGAAACGCCTAAAAAGCGTGGTCGCAAGAAGAAAAACAAAGTATTAAATTTGATTTGCAGACTGGATAAATACAAGGAATCAGTCTGTCTATTTATAAAAGATTTCTCTGTTCCATTTGATAACAACCAGGCAGAGCGAGATATTAGAATGGTTAAAGTAAAAACCAAAGTATCTGGCTGCTTTAGGAATGAATCAGGAGCAAATGAATATCTAAAAATAATGAGCTGCGTTGGAACAGCCAGAAAGCATGGAATTAATGCATTCACAACTATCCGAGAAGCACTAAACGGTAATACCGAAGTCATATTGGGCTAATGGGGGTTCTGAATAGACAATATGTAATGACCTCCACATTGTAGGTTCGTGGATTTACCGTAAGCGCTTAATTTCGGGGTAGATTTTCTACTCCGAATTTTATCTTTATAATGATTGCTAGGAAATGCTAACATTTCACTCTATTTCAAAGGAGAACAATCATTATGAATAAACGAGTTTGTAAAAAAGACCAAATAAA
>JBGVHH010000090.1:0-3742 GCA_045122195.1 Agathobacter sp. | reverse complement strand
TTTATTTGGTCTTTTTTACAAACTCGTTTATTCATAATGATTGTTCTCCTTTGAAATAGAGTGAAATGTTAGCATTTCCTAGCAATCATTATAAAGATAAAATTCGGAGTAGAAAATCTACCCCGAAATTAAGCGCTTACGTTTAAACATTTTTTCCAGGCCAGGATCAAAATGACTTCCCATTGATTCAATAATGATATCATAAGCTTTTGAAAAACTCATTGCTTCTTTATAGCACCGCTTACTTACCAATGCATCATATACATCAGCAATTGCCATTATTCTTGCTTCTAGCGGGATTTGCTCACCTGATATGCCCATAGGATATCCCTGACCATTCCATTTCTCATGATGATATTTTGCAACATTCTCTGCAATGTCTACAAAATGATCTTCTTCTATTCCTCGCAAAATATTTTCTATTATCTTTGCACTTTTTTCTGCATGAGTTTTCATGATTGCAAATTCTTCATCTGTAAAACGACCAGGCTTTTGTAAAATACTGTCGTTTATAGCTATTTTTCCCAAATCATGCATTGGAGCCGCTTTTACTAAGTCTTTGCAAAATTCATCAGTTAATGACAGCAGATTATTATCTTTTATTGTTTCAACAAAAATTTCTACAACATCACTTGTTCTTTTTATATGGCCACCAGTATTATTGTCTCTATTTTCAACCATACTCGCCATTCCAAGTATAGTTTTCTGCTGAATATCACTAATGTGCTTAATCTGGTCCTTAACCTGTTTCTCCAGCTGCGAATTATAATTTGCAAGAAGGTCATAATACTTTTTCCTATCAGTACAATCCTGCATTTCAACTATGTAACCACCAATTTTTTTTCTATTCACCAATATCTTCATGGTGCACTCATAGTAACGCTCATTGTACTCTAAAGTTTTTGTGAACTGTTTATAATCATTTTCCTGTATTTTTGAAATCCATTCATATAAAAAACTCAATGCTTCTTCATTTTCTATGGTTGTATCAACTTGGCATTTTGCTAATTCTGGAATACATTCTTTTGCAATATCATTACAACTAATAAAATTTTTGTCCACATCAAGTACAATATATCCTGATGTATTTGTTTGTTGCATTGCTTCATATATACTATCCGATAAATTATACTTTGATAACCGAGACTGAATTATAACCAGAATACAACCATTTATAACGTAAACAGCTGGTAATACTTCAAAAGTAGGCGCCACAAGTCTTCCAACCAAAAATGAAACGCTGGTAATAATTTGCATAATAATTAACAAATATAAGTGCTTCCTTGTAACCTGCTTTTTCACAAAAGTAAAACCAAGAATTGCAACATTCACAATCATATAACCATACAGAATCACATAAAAAAGCTTATATAATACACCTCGCTCAACAACTAATGCCGATGCATCATATACTTTTCCTAACTTTATGTCCGAATAATAAATATCAGTATATCCTGTTAGTAAAACTAATCCATATACTATGGACGAAAACAAAATACCGCCAAACCTTATCATCCGATGAATTTTAATATTGCATAATGAACAAATACATGCTGCTAGAACAGGAGGAAGAAAACAACCTCCAATATATGTAATTTTATTGGCCAGAATAGCTTCCTCCAAAGAATTACTTACCCCCAAAGCAAGATATCCTAAATTGGCTAAGCTCATTATTGTAAGAAGCAATCTAGTATAATAGTGCGATTTCTTCTCATCTTCGTGCAAAATGAAAACTGCAAGATTCACCATTGCTAGCATTGCTGAAATAAAATAGTAAACTCTCATAATTATAGCCCTATACCCCAATATTTATAGTACTATATTACCACATGTTTTTTATTTAGTCCATTTTATTTTTGTCCTATGCTACTTTGCTCTCTAGAATATTATACCCCGTAATAAACAGATACCAGCTTACCATCTTTTATCGTTAACATGACTCCGAATCCCACCCCATCACTATCTTCAAACCAATAGTTGAATTTTTCTACTTCATCATCTGGTCCAAAATATGAAGAATTTATAGCCCATTCAAAATCACAGTTGTCTGATACTGGCACAGTATACGTAGCATACTCAAAAACTTCATCACTATTGTATACCAGACGACCTTCAAGAATTAAATTGCCATCTTTAATATAAGCATTTTTAAACGTTGCCTTGCAATTTGAATAAGTTGATGGACCCGTTTTTTGTTCATCACCAGAACAGTCTGAGCTATATTCTCCATCAGCAAGTATTATGGCTGAATCTTCATTTGACTCTTCAGAATCTGTGATTTCTGATCCATCATTTAATGATTCCGTTTCTTCTGATTCTATTTCTGATTCTGTCTCAACTTCTTTTACCACTTCTTCTGCATTCTCATTATGAAAATATGTAATTGTTACTCCGGCAATTGTCCCTACTCCAACAACCCCCACAACAATTGCAGCAATTACTTTGCCTGAAACAGCTGCTGCCGCCTTGGTGCCCACAGCTGCCGCCCCTCCTGCTTGTGCTTTTGCTCCTGTTATAATCGACTTTCCTGAAGAGAGTTTTTGTACTTCACTTACTGCAAGTGCAGCCTTGCCCGAAACACTTGTTGGCACTGCACTTGTAGATGACACATATACATATATCGAAAAAATAACTGGTACAAGTCCAATAGAATGAAGTCTGATGCCCTCGTTTTTCTCCATATCAAGAATGGAAGATTCAAGCTTATTCAGCGTTCTATAAAACTTTGTCTTAACACTGTTTTCTGACATTCCCATATTAACGGCAATTTCTTTAAAAGTCTTTTCGTCAAAACAATGCATCATAAGTATCTGCTTCTGATCTGGCTTTAGCTCCTCTACCATTTGAAACAATATCTTCTGACGTTCTTTGTTAACTAAAATATCTTCTGGTACAACCAGCGTAAATGCACCATCTTTATGCGATTTTTTGTAAATCTCTTCCTCTGAGGTATTGTCGTTTCCCACAATATCCCCCACGAAAACTTCCTTGTATTCACTCTTTTTAAAATAATCGCTTACCAAATTCGAAGTCACCTTCATAATCCATTTATAAGTGGCTTGTGAATCTTTGATTGTGTTTATTCCTTTGTATACCTTAACCATTGCATCTGACACGATATCAGCCACATCAGATTCTGGTACACCTCTTGATTTTACCATCATATTCACATGAGGCAGCATCAATTCATACATCTCTGAAAATGCTTCTTCTTTTCCCCTTTTATACTCTTCGGTCAATTTTGCCAATCTCGAATATAAATTAAGTTGTTCTTCAGAATAATTTATTCCCATAATTTTCACTCCTAAAATTTTTCCCCTACTATTGTATATACTAGATTTTATGATAGCTGTCATTCTTTTACATAAAAATTGTTGCCATCTTTATTTATTTCCAACCATTTTCTATTTATCTTAATGAAAAACTTTTTCCCTATATTTATTCCAAAATATAGTTTTCCTTTTTTATTCATAAATTGGCATGGATCAATTCTTTCTTTTTTGTTTTCTTCCATAATCTATCCCTATGGTCTATTCTTTATTACCTTAAATGCACTGAATCCGATATCAATAACTGGAAGAAATACGGCAATAATACCTAGTATAACGTAAGCGCTAAATAATAAGGTGTCTAGAAGTACCACCTAATAACTGAAATAATGATAGTAACCAAAAATAATGGAGCATTTCACTATGGAAAACGTAGGGAAATGGATTCCTTCAATACCTATGGAGGTTACATA
>JBGVHH010000089.1:0-54119 GCA_045122195.1 Agathobacter sp. | reverse complement strand
AGCTTGGCTAGAGCGCCTGGTTTGGGACCAGGAGGTCGCAGGTTCGAATCCTGTCACCCCGACTTCATGCGGGTGTAGTTCAATGGTAGAACACCAGCCTTCCAAGCTGGATACGTGGGTTCGATTCCCATCACCCGCTTTGATATTGTAATAATTCAATATCTCATGTGTGTCTGTAGCTCAGTTGGATAGAGCACCGGCCTTCTAAGCCGGGTGTCGGGGGTTCGAATCCCTTCAGGCACATTTTTTTCTTATGGTGGGTATAGCGCAGTTGGTTAGCGCGCCAGATTGTGGCTCTGGAGGCCCAGGGTTCGAATCCCTGTATCCACCCTTTGCCAGGCGTTAGGATGCTAGACATCATATGCGCGAATCCGTGCGGCGCACGAGGGCAGACTCTAGGGCTATCGCCAAGCGGTAAGGCACAGGATTTTGATTCCTGCATTCGTTGGTTCGAATCCAACTAGCCCTGCTTATAATTAAATAATCAATATGGGATATTAGCTCAGTTGGTAGAGCACTTGACTTTTAATCAAGTTGTCCGGGGTTCGAATCCCCGATGTCTCATTAAAAAACGTTTCTCAAAAGAGAAACGTTTTTTAATGCAAGGAATCGGAGGGGCGCCCCCCCGGACAACGAAGTTGGACGGCGCTAGAGGTCCGGGGGACCTCTGTTTAGCGCGGACCGAAGCGGAGCGAAGAAGCTAGAGGTCCGGGGGACCTCTGTTTAGCGCGGACCGAAGCGGAGCGAAGAATGAATCCTCGATAAAAAAACTGGTTAAAGAAATTGACATATGCTTGATGAACTGATATAATCACACTTGTGTTTCGGACAAATCGAATACAAGCGGGCATGGCGGAATTGGCAGACGCGCTAGATTTAGGTTCTAGTGGGAGACCGTGCAGGTTCAAGTCCTGTTGCCCGTATTATGTGGGAAAGCGCTGGAGACTTTAGTATAAAAGGTTTCCAGCGTTTTTTATGTTCTTAAATTCATTCATTTTTTGAGAACAATTGAGAACAAACTATTTCGAATGCACAACTAGTGATTTTTCCATTTCATTTTCAGTCAAGTCTTGGGATTTGCGATTGAAACAATAATTTCCATAGGTAGTACGTTCATCAGCATGTCCTACTTGTTGGCGGATGTAATTAATATTAATATTCTCATTGTCGATTAGAGTGGAAATATATGTCTTTCTAATTTTGTGCATTCCTTTTTCTGAAATATCAATATGGTTGCAATATTTTCGTATTCGACTATCTAAGGCGGATGCTTTTATTCTTCCGTTATCATTTATAAAAATATATCCTGAATTGTCATAACCTTTTTTCTGATTCGTCTCCCAAATTGTTTTTAGTATATCCATAGCAACAGAAGTAAGAAAAACATTTCTATTTCCAACGTCGGATTTTGTTCTATCAATAATGGTTCTTTGACGATTGCCCCATTTTCCATTTGATAATCTGGAATAATTGACAGATTCCATTCTTTGTACATGAATAGAATTATTTTGCTCTTCATTAATATCCGACCATTTCAAACCTACTATTTCACTTATTCTCATTCCAGTTTGAAAAGCAAAAGGAATACCAAGGCAAGCAGTAGAACCTGTTTTATTAAAGTCTTTATATGCTTCTTGTTCAATTTTCTCTTGCTCATCAGTTAAAAAAACTTGAGTATTATCTTTTTTCTTTTTAGGTTTCTTGAAAAGTTTTGAATCAACTTTAACAAAAGCAAAAGGATTATTTAAAATAATACTACGCTCAACTGCATATTCTAAAGCTTGTCGCATAATAATGGTTGTATTGTAATACTTTTTCTTAGTCATATTGTTTTTCCTGATTAGGTTATGAGCCCATACATCCAAAGTGTATTTGTCCAACTTGACTAATGGAATATTAATTATGGAATCATTAAGATAGAATTTATTCCATAATTCATCAATTGTTTTTATATATGCAGTAGAATCTGTATGTAATGCTTTGAATTCTAACCATTCAGGATAGATTTGAAATAAACATATATTTTCTAATGCCTTTTCTTTTTCACACTCCTTATAAAGTTTAATAATTTCTTTTTCTAATAATTCTCTTGATGCTTTTACAATTTTTCGGCGGTTGTTTGCTTTTGTACTATCTGATACATATGTAGAAAATCTTCCGTCTTTATTTTCTGTAATAGCATAAGGGTGTTGTTCTAATATTTTTTTGTTATTCATAGACACAATATTATCCAACACTTCATCCAATTTGATATTACTGCAAGAAATTGTATTTAACAATAGATTTATTTGTTGTTCAATTTTTTCTTTATCCATTTTGGTACACCTGAAAAGGTGTTCCCAGCGTTTACTTTTCCTTATTGTTTACTTTGTGGAAAGGGAGAGCCTTTTTCCTTTCGTTTATGATATTAGTTTATTTGTCTGATGTAATTTCTTTCAAAATATTTAAAAAGTTTTCTGCACCAGAATTTCTTCTTTTATCAGGTTCATGTAATGGAAACCCAATACGTGCAAAAGTGTATCGTAAATCATCCAAATATACGTGTTCAAATATAAGCGTATTATCTATATCTGAATAAATATTGTAATGTTGTTTATATCCTGGATAACGACCTTCCTTGTAGGCACGTATACAAACTAAATGTGCCTTATAATAATTTTTTAGTATCTCGGTTATTCTCCAAAATGTATAGGGCTGATACGAATACACTCGAGTTAATTTTACATTTTCTCCAAAGTCCAAAATTTCATCATCTTCATTTTCAATATTATTATTCATGTTAGTTCCTCCATTTTTGTATGTGTTTATATGATTCTAAAAAGGCAAATCAATTTGTTCTAAAGTTGATATTTCATGAAATTGTTCATTGCGATTAAGATATTTTTCTACAGAATCATATTTTGTAATTGTCTTATCTTCATGATAGACAATCACTTCATGTATTCGTCTCAAGAAGGCATTCCATGATTCATAACTATCTGCTTGTACCTGTAAATATTGTTTTTCTAGTTCCCAGTTTGATATTATATATACGGTTTCATAACAAGCATATTTATTAGAATATCTTGCACCTAATTCAATCGGATAAATATCACAGTATTGAAGCATATCAGATATACGAAGTTGAGAACGGAATTCATCAAATGCAAGAACAGGTTGACAACTATATCCATCAAAAGGATGCTCGTAATCTGTTACTCTGTATACATTTGAATCTCCATGTTTATCGAGTACACCTCTTGTTTTTCCTGTACCTGTTGCTCCGCAAATATAAATAACTTTTAAATCTGTTCTTCGAGTGCCTTTGTACTTTTCTGTTAATAACATAGTTCGAAGCTTATCCAGCTTATCAATCTGTAAAATGTAATCATTATTAATAGCAAGAATTTCTGCATTGGTATATCCATTTTTTACCATTTCATATAATTCTTCCATTTCAGGCTTTTTCCCTTTTTGTATGGGCAAGGTTCCCCATTCTTCAAATGTTCCATTTATACTTGTTTCTGATTTTTGAGTATTTTCCCATTTACCAGATTTTTTAATATATTCTAGATTATTTTCTGCCGAACCATGAGCTACTTCTATATGTGCCGAGGGGAACGATTTTTTGATTTTTGACCAACGTACTCTTGAATTAAAGACAACATATATATGTGTATGATATGTTCCTTTTTCACCTATTTCATCAGCCATACAAAAGTATTTTAATGTAGTAAATGCTGATATTAGTTCTTCCTTTATTGCAGAATGGGTATATCCATTATCAATAGGATTATTTATTGTTAGCTGATAGGCGTTTCTTTGGATATTAGAAGAAATTTTATTCTCTTTTTCCATTATTGATACCTCCATTGTTTTTCAATTTCAGTATATATTGGTTACAAGGAAGATTCATTTGGTAAATGAATCCCCAAAAGGTAGATATACTGTTTATTTTGTTCATTTGGTGCGAACATGTATTCTTGAGATTAAAAGCCTTTATTTATAAGGGATATCGAGTAGAATTTTTATGTTTGTTCCCGAGGGGGTAATACTTACCCCCTCGGGAAGATGTGCATTTTGTAATGTTCCGCGCTTTGCCGTTGGCAGTCGCGCTTCACATTGCAAAATGCACATTTATTCACGTAGAATTAAATTATTTGCCTAAGTGACTCAATTTCACTAAAACCATTATCATTGGTAGCAAAATAAACTGAAACCATATCAGAACGAATTTTTACTGCGACAAATCTATCAGCTGGTATAGTTATTCCAAGTGAATGAAAATGTTTTGTAAGAGCCTGTTCTGCAATTTGCTTAACATACATATTTAATCTACGATTTGAAGAGTCGTATCGTGTTGGAAAATATGCACGAAATACATATTCCACCACATTTGGTGATGGATGATTTATATGAGAAAAAAAGACTGTTTCCCAATATTTTTGTAAAGGTGCAAAATATTCATTTACAATGTCATCTCTTATGGTATATCCATTGTCTCCAATGAAAACATTATAATTTTGACATTGTACTTGACTTGTACATGACGCAAATGCTTTATACACATAATGTAAAGCCTTGTTGAGTATGCTAATTGATTCTTGTAAATTTTTTTTACCAATTAGCATAATGCAACAAACAATTGCGCCATAGATGGCGATTATAATAATCGCCACCACAAAAATAAATAATAATAAATTAAATAGAAACATTTCCATAACTTTATCTCCTTTTCGCTAAACTAATCTTCCGATTTGAAAATCTTTATTCCATCTGCTTTTAATGAATCCATATAACAGTTCATAGCAGAATTCCAATACATTTTTATGGTCGGATTATCAAATTCCACAAATATTTTTGCACCTTTTTCACGTTTGTCTAATAACAAATCTGAAGATATTAGAGGATTAGTACCTTCAACTTTAAAATCATACTTTTCAAATGATTCAGTATTTACCACTGAATATCTGTAACCGATAACCTCATTAGTTGGTTTGTTGTTTTCATATTTGACATATGGTTTTTCAGCAAGTAATGCAAACACACTTTCCGATTCAATAATTTGAAAAGGCAACTCGCGGTTTAATAATAAACTATTTTTTTTAATTGACATTTTTATTCCTCCTATAATTTGTGTATGGAACATGCTATAATCATCTTGCTAAAGTATGATGGCATGTTTTGATGTGCTATTATGTAATTGAGCCTCCTATTTACTAGGGGGTTCTTTATTGTAGGTGCTCGAATTAATTTCATAATTTATCCTCTTTTCTTGTTGTTATATTTACAATATCATGTATTCAAATTATAAAAAATTTAAGAAACGTTCCCCAAAGAATGAGTTTTAAGTTGTATTTGTTTGCGTTGAAATATCAATATTTGAATAATTAGAATTTATCATTTATGCAAATAATAGAAAATTTAAACTCTATTCCCCAAAACCAAAAGCACCCTCATTGAAGGGTGCTTTTGGTTATTGCTGATGTTTTTCGATTTTTTCAACTTCATTAAGTAACTCATTACATTCAATTTTAATGTATTTTAATTCAGATATTAGTTCTTGGTTTTTTACTAGCAATTCTGGAGTTGATAATATATTTGTTGTGAATAATGGAAGCTGCTTTGAAGTTTTATGATTAGTAGCTGCATATTTCCTTGTTAAAAAAGATATTATGACTGGTGTATTAATAGCTTCAGGTGAATCAATATTATATAACATAAAGTGCAACATATATTTTAGATTTTTTTTCCCTAGTTTCTCCAAGCTTTCATCTTTATTTAATGGATGAACTGGTATTTCATTTATAGAGGAATAATATTTTTTTGGCGCATAAGGCTTTTTAGGACGACATTTTGAAGTACTTGAAAGTGTTGCATTTTTTACTTTTGATTCACATATTGGTGGAAAATCTTTATCTCCGCTGTGTTGTTCATAAAATAATTCACGTTTATCTCTACTAGGATACTGTTGTATTAATTTTGGATATTCATTTTTTTCGTAATCTAAATATTTTTGGTGAACTATAAGTGCTTCTTTATAATTAACTAATTTTGTAGAATATTTTTTCCATTCTTTTTTACAATTAAGTAATTCGTAATATTTTTGGTTTAATATGTCGCGTGCAATTAATTCTTTTTCCAATTGCTGTATTGTTGTATTGATGTATGGAATATTGGGCTCATATAGTTTTTGCAGTTCTCTTATTAAATCTACAAGTTCTTTCTCTGATGCATTTTTAATACAGTCATGCACAATTTGATTTTCCTCATCTGAATAAGATGGATTATAAATATTTGTTGTTTTCATAAAATACCTCCATAAAAATTAGTATAATATTATTATAATTCATTATCTGAACACGTCATTTTATTTTTCTTTCCCCATAAATTATACATTATTATATATTGCTTATATTGAATTGCAAAGAATATAGGCGTATAATGAGAATGAATAGGAAATATTTACTAATGTTTTATAGAATGATAGTGAATTTGTATCAGGAGGAAGGCAAATGAAGAGAAAAAATACTATAGATAATCTTTTTATGACTGGTTTATTTGTTATTCTTATATCATCAATTATATTTATTGGTTGTGGAAGCAATACAAATGAAACAGAAACTACTGAGGTAGTTAAGGTAACCGAAGATAGCGAAGTTGAAGACGAAGAAACAACTGAAGCCGATGCCGATAGCATCATAGCAGTAATAGATGACATCGAAAACTCAGGTAGTGAAGTAGCAGAAAGCATTAAAACTACAGAACCTGAAGTAGTAGTAGAAAATACAGATACACAGGCTCAGGAAAATACTCAAGGAACTACACAGGCTACAACTCCTGAAGAACCAGCTAAAACAAATAGTAACTCAGGTTCTTCAAACAAGGGTAATACATCAAATAGCAATAAGAGCGGTTCAACAAGCAACAGTGGAAGCGGTTCTTCTACTCCAGCTCACCAGCACAACTGGAAAGCAGTATACAGAACAGTACACCACGATGCAGTCACTCATACAGAGGACCAAGGTCATTACGAGGATAGAGGTTATTCTGTAAGTCGTTATAAGTGTAGTACATGTGGTCAGAAATTCGATTCTTTAGAAGAATTACAAGCCCATAGGGATGTTTCACGTGAAGCATATCGTGATAATCCAGATATGTGGCATGGGGGTTCATCTACAATAAATGAATGGGTTTCCAACAATGTATGGGTATCCAATATAGTAACAGTAACAGACAGCCCAGCTTGGGACGAACAGGTACTTGACCACTATGAATGCTCATGTGGTGCTACTAAATAATTAATCATAAAAAAATAATCAAGGGATATTTCAATAAATAGAATTGAAACATCCCTTTTCTTATTGTTGGATTGTCTAATTGATTTACTATCGCCTGTAAATCCCCACTTGCTATGCAAGTGCCTAGCGGTAAAGGGATTGACAGGCTCTTTTGAGAACAAATTTGAGAACAAAGACAGATGAAGTGTCGGAAACTCCTTTCTTTAAGGGGTTCAGAGCTTGTTGAAAAGGTTCAAGTCCTGTTGCCCGTATTATGTGGGAAAGCGCTGGAGACTTTAGTATTAAAGGTTTCCAGCGTTTTTTATTGAAATTTCTATCTACTCCAGTTTGTAGTGAATAGGCTAATCTTCTTGCATAAAAAAATAATATAGCAAAACAAAACGAACAAAAGGACATGTAAAGAGTAACGAACAAAAGACGATTACTGCCTGATAATAATTATAGTTTAAGAAGCAGTAAAATTATCTCAGTTGGGTAGACTCCCTCTTCTATAAGTGACGAGTAGAAACATATTCGTCTCAGTGGAGGGGCAATCCACCAACTGAGATAAAAGTCGACCGCGGATTACAATCTGAGAAAACTAAAGATTCGGTCAGTTCAAACAAGAAAAATATAGAAAGAAGCACAGAAAGTGTGGATTGTGAAAAATCATTGGATTTATTTGTAGAGGACATTAAAGAATATTAGAAAATGAAAAAGCATCGCAGACTGCGATGCTTTTTTAGTGGGCTTGAGAAGACTCGAACTTCCGACCTCACGCTTATCAGGCGTGCGCTCTAACCGGCTGAGCTACAAGCCCATGCTCTTTGCACGAAACATATACTATAATAATTTTAAGAACTAGTCAAGAGATTTTTATAAATTAGTTGTTATCAGTTTTTCTTTTTGGCCATTCCTGAAGTCTTTCGTTGTATATGTTGTTTATCCAGTCAACGGTTTGATGGAGACCTTCTTCAGAAAAGGGAAAAGTGGCATCTGTTTTTAATGCATCATCAGTTAAATCAAAAATATATGGACCAGGCCATACCCATGCGTGAAAGATAGAACTGTTTTCTTCGTCAGCAGAATCTTCTTTTTTTATAAGAAAACGCATGCCACCCATCCATCCAGTGTAGGAGGTCATTTTATAATATTCAAGATTAAGTGCATCATCATATGAAAACATGGATTACCTCACAAAATAATTGAGTTTATTAAAAATTCTTTCCAAAGTGTAACACAATTGACATGCGTTGTAAAATGAGATGTGTTTTTCTTGTTTATGGAAATACGTTGGTGTAGAATTAAAAAGAAGCGAGACTTATGATAGGAGCGTGAATATGGTTTTTGGATTAGATGATTCTGAGAAAAAATTTAAGAAGGCTATGGAAACCGCAGGAGCGGATATGTCAATAGTCAATAAATGGTTGAAGGTTTATCAGAAGACTAAGAAGAATTCGGTTGTTGTTGCAAATCGATATTATAACGTAAAGAAAAAACTAAATATGTTGTCTGATTACTTAAAAGAAATGGAAGCATATATTATTAAAAATGAGCAGGATAAAAAAAATCGATTTGTAGAATTAGTTAAATCATGCAAGAAGATGCAGGGAGATTTTGATGATGAATTTCTAATCAGTAAGGCAGATACAGATTTTCAGACTACATTGAGTTCGGTTGTAAAGCTCGGGGAAAAGTATGGAACCAATGCGCAGGATACAATTATTTTGCAAAGTGAGATAGAGAACCTGATATATCTGACAAATGAAGGATTAGAAAGAGAAAAGCCAGATCTGTTTGCACTTTCATTTTTTTATTTGAATAAGAGTAATGCTGATTTGGCAGAGTTTACTTTTCCGGAAAAGATAAAGGAAATTCACAGATTTTTTGAAGAGAACTTCGAGGAGAAGATTCTGCAGCAGATATTTATTTGTGTGAAACAGGCCGAAGCGATAAGTGATAAGTACGAAGGATGTTTTGATAAAAAAACAAGGGCGATAGTTGATGAACTGCAACCTCTTCTGATAGGGAAAGATTTGAATCAGGAAGCAGAGCAAACAGCAAAGATGATACTTGATAATATGAATAAATTGTAATTAGGGGGGATAATATGGGATTTCTAATTTGGATTATTGTTCTTGGAATAATAATATATACTGTTTCAAAGGGTAATAATAAAAAACAACAGCAGACATATACACAGCAACAACGTCCAGTGCAGCAGTCATATGTACAGCAACAACGCCCAGTGCAGCTGTCATATGTACAGCAACAACGCCCTGTACAGCAGCCATATGTACAGCAACAACGTCCAGTCAAGCAGGATATTATGGGAAAAGCTATGGCAAATAATGCGAGATTGGCAGAGGATAGAGCCTTGCAGGAAATTGAGCAGATGCATGGTCATAGAGAAAAAGCAGAAAAAACAATGGTGGAACATTCAAGAACTTGTCAGGCATTAGTAGCTGATTCTGATACGATTCTTGCCAGCGAAAGCATTTTGGGAAGTGTTGATGATTTGATGGTTAAAGGATATTCAGGTGATTTAAAGTTTGAAAGGGATTTTCTGGCGGAGGCCATGGATATGTTAAATAGTTTTTAAAAAAGGAGTAATACAACAATATGGAAAGAAGACCACAATCAGGTGAAATTTACAGACATTTTAAGGATAAACTATATCAGATAGTAGCTGTAGCAATTCATTCGGAGACAAGAGAAGAACTTGTGATTTATCAGGCTTTGTATGATGACTTTAAAGTATATGCAAGACCACTTGAGATGTTTGTAAGTGAGGTTGATCATGTAAAATATCCAGATGTAAAACAAAAATACAGATTCGAGAAAGTAAAATTAGAAAAAGCAGATACAGAAAAGACACAGGTAAATGAAGAAAAAGATGTAAATGTAAGTACTTTCTCAAGCATAGTGGAGGATACTTCAACTTGTCAGGCAGAGTCAGAAGCTGTAGAGCAACAGGGAGTAAATCCAAAACTATTGGAATTTTTGGATGCCGAGACCTTTGAGCAAAAATATAATGTGTTGATTTCAATGAGAGATGAAATTACAGACAGACTAATTGATGATATATCAGTTGTGATGGATATTGTAATTCCTGAAGGCGAGCTTATGAAAAGATATGAAGATTTAAAGCACGCCATCAGAACAAGACAACATTATGAATTTTCAAATCGACTCAGATAACTATTGTGATATTTGCCTGAGTTGGTTACATCTTCACCAAACCAGTCAGGAGCTATAAAAGAGTTTGCATCCTCGATTGAATCAAATTCTACTTCTACAAGACAAAGTGGAGAGAGAGAACCCTCAAATAAATCAAGTTCAGCTGTTAACCCGTTTTCTAATGGAATTAGATAGCGGGTTTTTGATATAAGTCTACCGTCAATTTTGGGAAGAAGATGCGCATAGGCTTCTTCGGTGAGAGGAAGATTATATTCTTCTCTTGCCATAAGCCCGCTTCCCTTATATGTTAGATAATAATTGTCGTTTGAGCGACGGATTCTTACGACGGGCGAGGTACATAGATAGCCCTGCTCAATTTTTTTTGCTTCGAAACGAGATAAATCCTCAGGTATTTTTTTTGGCAGATATTTTCTTTCTATTTCCATGTTGACTCCTTTAAAAAATAAATATTTTTTGCTATAATCAGATAAAAATATTATAACAGATATGAGGTGTAAAATGAGCAAAATTGGAATTTTTATGGCAAATGGCTGTGAAGAGATAGAAGGATTAACTGTTGTTGATATAGCAAGAAGAGCGGGAATTGAAATTGATACTATTTCAATAACAGGAGAGACAAAGGTTACAAGTTCACATGGAATCACGTTTGAGACAGATACAGTAAAAGAAAAAGCTGATTTTGATAGTTATGATGGAATTGTATTACCAGGAGGATTGCCGGGAACAACAAACCTTGGTGCAGATGAGACTGTAGTAAAGACAATAAAAGAATATGCGACTGGTGGAAAACTTGTGGCAGCAATATGTGCAGCTCCAAGTGTGCTTGGATTAAATGGAATTCTAGAAGGTAAAAACGCTGTATGTTATCCTGGGTTTGAGGACAAGCTTTTGGATGCAACTGTATTAAAAGAAGAAGTGGCAGTGGATGGAAATGTTATCACAAGTCGAGGTCTTGGAACTGCAATTCCATTTGCACTTGAGATTGTTAAATACTTTATGGGTGAAGAAAAATCCGAAGAGATTAGAAAGAAAATTATTTTTAAATTATAGTAAAAAGCCTCTCGAGTGGATCGAGAGGCTTTTTTGCAGAAGTTATTTCATCTGTTCTTCCTGTTTCTGAATCATCTGCTTAACCATTTCTCCACCGATAGAACCGGCCTGCTTTGTAGTTAAGTCACCATTGTATCCATCTTTTTTTAATGGAACACCAAGTTCTGAGGCTACTTCCTCTTTGAAACGGTTCATTGCATCTTTTGCTTCAGGTACAGAAGACTTTTTCGAATTAGACATAATAAATACCTCCTTTTGTTAAAACACATGAATTTCATGTGTATGAAAGTATTATCTCCCAAAAGAAATAGCTTATACGGAAAATGATTTTACAATTAATGGCAAAGAAAAAATATGTATGTAATAAAAAAGAGTAAAGAAAAAGCAAAAAAGACTAGAAAACTGGAAATCCTTGTGTTATAATCTTTCAATGACTGAGTTTGAATGTGAACAACATTTACATATAATTATTAAGGAGGATGACTATAGTCATGAGTGTACAGGTTGAGAATTTAGAGCACAATATGGCGAAACTTACAATAGAGGTTTCTGCAGAGGAAGTAGAGAAAGCATTAAACGCAGCATACAATAAACAGAAGAACAACATAAGTGTTCCTGGATTCCGTAAAGGAAAAGTTCCAAGAGCAATGGTTGAAAAAATGTATGGTGCAGAGATTTTCTATGAGGATGCAGCAAACATTCTTTTGCAGCAGACATATCCAGCTGCTATCGATGAAAGCGGTGCTGATATCGTATCTCGTCCTACAATTGATGTAGTTCAGATTGAAAAAGGAAAAGAGTTCATCTACACAGCAGAAGTTGCTGTTAGACCAGAGGTTACTCTTGGAAAATATATGGGAGTTACAGTTACAAAGATTGACACAACTGTTACAGATGAAGAAGTTGAAGCTGAACTTGAGAACCAGAGAAGCACAAATGCAAGAACAGTTACAGTTACAGACAGAGCTATTGTTGAAGGAGATACAGCAGTTATCGATTTCGAGGGATTTGTTGATGGTGTAGCTTTTGATGGTGGAAAAGGAGAGAATCATTCATTAGAAATCGGTTCTCACTCATTCATTGATACATTTGAAGAACAGTTAGTTGGAAAGAATGTAGGAGATGACGTTGAAGTTAACGTTACATTCCCTGAGCAGTATCAGGCAACAGAACTTGCTGGAAAAGCTGCAGTATTCAAAGTAAAAATCAACGAGATTAAAGCAAAAGAGCTTCCTGAGTTAGATGATGAGTTCGCACAGGATGTTGCTGGAGTTGATACATTAGCTGAGTACAAAGAGGAAATCAAGAAAAACCTCACAGAGAAGAAAGAGAACGAAGCTAAGAAAACAAAAGAAGACGAAGCAATCCAGAAGATTATTGATAAATCAAAGATGGATATTCCAGAGGCAATGATTGATACACAGTGTGAGTCTATGATTGATGAGTTCGCTCAGAGAATCGCACAGAGTGGTCTTTCAATGGAGCAGTATTTACAGTTCTCAGGAATGACTATTGATCAGCTTAAAGAGCAGGTTAAGCCAGAGGCAACAACTCGTATCCAGAGCAGCCTTGTTCTTGAGCAGATTGCAAAAGATGAGAATATCGAAGTTTCAGATGCTGACGTAGATGCTGAGGTTGAAAAGATGGCAGCAGCATACGGAATGGAAGCAGACAAACTTAAAGAATACATGGGTGATGCACAGAAAGAGTCTATGAAGAAAGACATTGCAATCACAAAAGCAGTTGAACTTATTATGGACAACGTAAAAGAGCGTGCAAAAGCTAAGAAAAAAGCTGATGCTACTAAGAAAGAGTCTACAGAAGAATAAGATTCCTGCGGATAATGGAATTATATGGACTGGCTCAGAATATGTTTTCTGAGCCGGTCTTTTGAACTTTTATAAAGGAGGCATTTTGATATGAGTTTAGTACCTTACGTCATTGAACAGACAAGTAGAGGAGAGCGTAATTACGATATTTATTCTAGATTATTAAAGGATAGAATTATCTTTTTAGGGGAGGAAGTAAATGAGACAACAGCAAGTCTTGTTGTGGCACAGCTTTTGTTCCTTGAGTCTGAGGATCCCAATAAAGATATTCATTTATATATCAACTCTCCAGGAGGAATGGTTACAGCTGGATTAGCTATTTATGATACAATGCAGTATATTAAATGTGATGTTTCAACAATTTGTATTGGTCTTGCTGCAAGTATGGGTGCTTTTCTTCTTGCTGGTGGAGCAAAAGGAAAAAGATATGCACTTCCAAATGCAGAGATTATGATTCATCAGCCATCTGGTGGAGCAAAGGGACAGGCAACAGAGATTGAAATCGCAGCAGAGAATATCTTAAAGACAAAGAAACGTTTAAATGAGATTCTTGCTGAGAATACAGGAAAGCCATTTGAACAGGTGGCAGCTGATACTGAAAGAGATCATTATATGTCAGCACAGGAAGCTGCTGATTATGGAATTATCGATAGCGTTATTACTAATAGATAATAAAAGAGAGAGGGTACCCCAATATGGGATGCCCTCAAGCCGCATAGAAGGAGAGAAGTAATGGCAGGAAAGAATGATGGAAAAGTACGCTGTTCTTTTTGTGGTAAGCCACAGGAGCAGGTTTCCCGTTTGATTTCAGGACCAAACGGAGCATTCATCTGTGATGAGTGTATAGATATATGTGCAGAAATCTTAGAAGAAGAAGCTTTAAATGGTAAAGATTCTCAAAAGGGAGCTAAAGAGGATATAAATCTGTTAAAACCAGAAGAGTTAAAAAGTTTTTTGGATGAGTATGTAATTGGACAGGAGCAGGCAAAGAAGGTTTTATCTGTTGCTGTTTATAATCATTACAAACGTGTACTTGCTGGGGACGATTTGGGAGTAGAACTGCAGAAAAGTAATATTCTTATGCTTGGACCAACAGGTTCAGGAAAGACACTTCTTGCTCAGACACTTGCAAGAATAATTAATGTGCCATTTGCGATTGCAGATGCTACAACATTGACAGAGGCTGGATATGTAGGAGAGGATGTTGAAAACATTCTTTTGAAGCTTATTCAGGCTGCAGACTATGATATTGAACGTGCTGAGCATGGAATTATATATATTGACGAGATTGACAAGATTACAAAGAAATCTGAAAATGTTTCGATCACTAGAGATGTATCTGGAGAAGGTGTTCAGCAGGCACTTCTTAAGATTTTAGAGGGAACAGTAGCATCCGTACCACCACAGGGTGGAAGAAAGCATCCACAGCAGGAGCTTATCCCAATTGATACAACAAATATTTTATTCATTTGTGGCGGAGCTTTTGACGGACTTGAGAAAATTATTGAGAGCAGAATGGACACTTCTTCAATTGGATTCAATTCCGAAGTGAAGTCAAAGAACAATATGAATGTTGGAGATACCTTTAAAAGAGCTCTTCCACAGGATTTTGTAAAATTCGGACTTATTCCAGAGTTTATTGGACGTGTTCCAATTACAGTTTCACTTGACTCTCTTGATAGGGATGCTCTTATTAGAATTCTTCGTGAGCCAAAGAATTCATTGGTTAAACAGTATACAAAACTTTTTGAACTTGATGGAGTAGGACTGGAATTTTCTGATGATGCTGTTGTTGCAATAGCAGATAAAGCACTTGAGAGAAAGACTGGAGCTAGAGGTCTTCGTGCAATTATGGAAGCAGTTATGCTTGATTTAATGTACAGAATTCCTTCTGATAAGAGTATTAGCAAGTGTGTAATAGATAAAGAAATAGTTGAGACAAATCTATCAATCGATGGTGTTGAGCCAGTAGAAATGATTGAGGAAGTCGCATCATAAATTAGGTGGTTTTCGTGGAAAATATGACATATTTTATTCCAGCTGTAGCTCTTCGAGGGATGACAATTCTTCCTGGTATGATAGCTCATTTTGATATAAGTAGGGAGCGTTCGCTAAAAGCTATTGAAGAAGCTATGAGCAAAGATAGAAAGGTTTTTCTTGTAACTCAGAAGGATATTGAGAAAGAGGAACCGCTTCAGCAGGATTTATATGAGGTTGGTATAGTAGCTGAAGTCAAACAGGTAGTTCGTTTGCAAAATGATATAGTAAGAATTCTTGTTGATGGAATTGATAGAGCAAATCTATTTGGATTTAGTGATAGAGAAGAATTTCTAGAAGCTGAAATTGCAACAATTGAATCTGATGCAGAGGAACTTCCATCTGATATGAAGGAAGCTATGCTTGCAGGAATCAAGGAATCATTTGAAAAATATGCAAAGATTACTGCAAAGACTGGAAAAGAATTGCTTCGTCAGGTTAGCAGGATTACTGATATTGAAAAGCTCATTGATTATGTAACAAACAATCTTCCGGTTTCGTGTCATGAAAAACAAAAAGTTTTGAATGAAGTGAAAATCTGTGAACGATACGAAATTCTGGTTGCCTTGTTGCTGCAGCAGATTGAAATTACTGCAATAAAGAACGATTTTCAGAAAAAAGTAAAAGAACGCGTTGATAAACATCAAAAAGAATATGTTCTTCGTGAACAGATGGGATTAATCAAGCAGGAGCTTGGAGAAAGTGCGGATTCTGAGGCTGATGAATTTCAAAAAAGGACAGATAGTTTAAATGCTCCGAGCGAGGTTAAGGAAAAACTCAAAAAAGAAATTGACAGATTTAGAAATATAAGCGGAAGCTCATCAGAGAGTGCTGTTGCAAGAGGGTATATTGAGACTCTTTTAGAATTGCCGTGGTACAATGTTTCAACAGATAACAAAGATCTGAACCATGCAGAGAAGGTACTTAATGAGGATCATTATGGTCTTGAGAAGGTAAAAGAGAGAGTATTAGAATTCCTTGCGGTAAGAAATCTTACAAGCAAGGGAGAAAGTCCCATCATTTGTCTTGTTGGTCCTCCAGGAACAGGAAAGACAAGTATTGCAAGATCTGTTGCAAAAGCACTTGACAAGAAGTATGTGAGAATATGCCTTGGTGGAGTGAGAGACGAGGCTGAAATTAGAGGTCATAGAAAGACATATGTTGGAGCTATGCCGGGAAGACTTGTGAATGGATTAAAAAGCGCAGGAGTTTCCAATCCGCTTATGCTTTTAGATGAGATTGATAAGGTAAGCAGTGACTATAAAGGTGATACATCTGCAGCGTTGCTTGAGGTTTTAGATAGTGAACAAAATTCAAAATTTAGAGATCACTATGTAGAATTGCCGATTGACTTATCTGAAGTACTGTTTATAGCAACTGCAAATGATGCTTCTAATATTCCAAAACCGTTATTGGATAGAATGGAAATAATCGAGGTGTCAAGTTATACAGAAAATGAGAAGTTTCATATAGCAAAAGAGCATCTGGTTGACAAGCAGAGATCCAAGAATGGATTGAGTAAAAAGAATTTGTCAATTTCAGATACTGCACTTAAGAGCATTATAAGAAATTATACACGTGAAGCTGGCGTTCGTTCACTTGAAAGAAAAATAGGTGAAGTTTGTAGGAAAGCTGCACGTGAAATATATCAGAATAAAGTAGAGAGTATTCGCATTTCAAAGACAAATCTAAAAGATTATCTTGGAAATGCCAAGTTCATGCCTGAGAAGAAGAACAACAAGGATGAAGTAGGAATTGTAAGAGGTCTTGCATGGACCTCTGTTGGTGGAGTTACACTTGAGGTAGAGGTAAATGTGCTGCCGGGAAAAGGTGATTTTATGCTTACCGGAAAACTTGGAGATGTAATGAAAGAGTCTGCTCAGGCTGGCATTAGTTATATTCGTTCAATCAGTGATGAATATGGAATTAAGCCGGAATTTTTCAAGGAGCATGATATACATATTCATATCCCAGAAGGGGCAGTTCCAAAGGATGGACCATCTGCTGGAATTACAATGGCAACTGCTATTTTGTCAGCAATTACCAATATTCCTGTAAGAGCTGATGTGGCTATGACAGGAGAGATTACATTGAGAGGAAGAGTACTTCCTATTGGTGGATTAAAGGAAAAGCTTCTTGCAGCAAAGAATCTTGGAATAAAAACAGTATGTATTCCAATTGACAATGTAAAAGATCTTGAAGAAATTTCAGAAGAGATAACAGATGGAATGGAGATTGTTCCAGTTAATAATTTCGGTCAGGTTAAAGAAATAGCATTTTCGAAATAATGTGAGGCGGAAGAGTTCTTCCGCCTTTTTATCTCAGTTGGGGAGACTTCCACTTTTATAAGTAGACGGAAAACTGAAAGGAAAAAATATGGTTATTAAAAATGTAAATTTAGAAACTGTTTGTGGAATTACAAGTACAATACCGGAAAACGAATTAAATGAAGTAGCTTTTGCGGGAAAATCAAATGTTGGAAAGTCATCGCTTATTAATGCGCTTATGAATAGAAAATCACTTGCGAGAACTTCCTCTCAACCGGGAAAAACACAGACAATTAATTTCTATAATATAAATGATGCCATGTATCTGGTTGACCTTCCGGGATATGGATATGCAAATGCTAATATTGAAATAAAGGCTAAATGGGGAAAAATGATTGAGAATTATCTCCATGTTTCTGAAAAGTTAAAGGCTGTGTTCCTGCTTATTGATATCAGACACGAACCATCGGATAATGATATATTGATGTATGAGTGGATGGTAAATCAAGGATTTGCACCAATTATTATTGCCACAAAGTCTGATAAGCTTAGGAAGAATCAGATTAATAGTCAGATAAAAGTAATTGAGAAAACTCTTCAGGTTGAACCAGGCACAATAATCATTCCTTTTTCGGCAGAAACGAAAGAAGGAAGACAGGAAATATGGGATTTGATAGATTCTTTAGTTTTTGACGAGGAAACTCTACTGGCGATGAAAAAGGAGCAGGAAGAGAAGCGTGCTGCAAAAAAGGCGGCTAAGGAAACTGCAACTTCTGAAAAAAACGATAAAAAGGTTAGATGGAAGAAGACTGATAAACCTGTTGCAAAAAAGACTGCTAAGATGGCTGCAAAGAAAGCTGAAAAAAATGGCAAAATGAATGCTAAAAAGAAAGGCAAAAAGAAAGGCAAAAAATAGTGATGAAGAATAAGTACACCTTTGTAGTTGCAATGTTGGTTTGCATACTGGTTGCTAGTTTTGGTTTTACAAGCGTATATCTGAATGCGGAAAGTAAGGGAAAATCAGAAGAAAAGCTTCATATAGTGACATCATTTTACCCGATGTACATAGCCTGTCTGAATCTGGTAGATCACGTTGATAATGTTGAACTTGATAATCTTAGCGAGCCCCAGACTGGCTGCTTGCATGATTTTCAGCTTACACCACAAGATATGAAGCTTTTGTCAAAGGCAGATGTGTTTGTGGTAAACGGAGGCGGAATTGAGAATTTTATTTCAGATGTGGCAACCAGTTATCCTGAACTTGAGATTGTTGAAGCCTGTGATGGAATTGCCCTTTTGTCGGAAGACGGGCACGAAGAGCACGAAAAACACGAAGAGCATGAAGAACACGAAGAGCATGAAGAACATGAAGAAGATGATGATCACGAAGACGAGGATAATCATCAGCATGTTCATGATACTGAAGGAAATGCGCATGCGTGGATGAGTGTATGCTGTTATAGACAGATGGTTCAAAATATTACAAATGAGCTGTGCAGAATTGACAGTGAAAATGCAGAAAAATATAGAGAAAATTTTGAATCATATGATAAAAAATTAGCTTCTTTAGAGAAGGAAATTGATAAAATTAAAGAGGAAACAGCTGGGAAAAATGTCATCATTTTTCATGAGGCATATGAATATGTTGCCTGTGATTTAGAAATGAATGTAACTTATACTCTTGATTTGGATGAAGAAAGAGCAGTAAGTGCAGGAGAGATAAGTGATGTGATTTCTTCTGTAGTAAGCGATGATGTACAGGTTATTCTTGCAGAAGAATTGTATGGAAAAAAAGTTTCAGAAACAGTTTGCTCTGAAGTAGATGTGGAGGTTGTCTACATTAATCCGCTGAACAAAGGTGAATATGATAAAGACAGCTATATAAATGGAATGACAGATAATATTGAAAAACTTGAACAGGCAATTAACAAGTAGCGGGAAGGATGCAGAATGAAAAAAATTCTTGAACCTTGTGGATTTCATTGTATAAAAATTAATAATCTAGGTGTGAAATTTTCTGATCATGTAGTGGCATTGGAGGATGTGAATCTTCATATTCACTGTGGTTCCCTAAATGCTGTAATTGGTAAAAATGGTGCAGGAAAATCTACATTAATCAAAGCTATACTGGATGACATTCCCCATACAGGTAGTATAGAGTTTAGGGATACAAAAGATGGAAAGATGGCAAAATTAAAGATTGGATATGTTCCACAGGCAATCAATATCGAGAAAAATACACCTGTAAGTGTATATGATTTGATCGCAAGTTATCAGTACAAGTATCCAGTTTTTTTACCGAAAAGTAAAATGATAGAGTCTAAAATCAAAGAAGTACTTGCCATATTTGAAGCAGAAGATTTAATTGATAAACAGGTATGTAATCTTTCTGGAGGTCAGCTTCAGAGAGTTTTGCTTTCAATGGCGATAATGGATGAACCGAACTTGTTACTTCTTGATGAACCGGTTTCCGGAATCGATCAAAATGGTATGGATCTCTTTTATAAAACCATGGATTATCTAAAGAAACATTATGATTTATCCATTATACTAATTTCCCATGATTTGGACTATGTTTCAAAATATGCAGATAAGGTAATATTGTTAGATAAAACAGTTCTAAAACAGGGAACCGTAAAGGAAGTATACACAAGCCCTGAGTTTGAAAAGGTATTCTCACAAGGAGAAAAATCATGGGTAAGAGAGGAGGAAAACTAATGAATCTGACTTCTTTTTTTGACTATGATTTTATGAAAAATGCTTTTGTTGCAGTGCTAATCATTACTCCACTTTTCGGTTTGCTTGGAACAATGATTGTAAATAAAAAAATGGCGTATTTTTCAGATGCTTTGGGACATTCAGCACTTACGGGAATTGCGGTAGGCGTGATATTTGGTGTGCCGGATACATCAATATCCATGGTGATTTTTGCAATTGTTTTTGCGCTTCTTTTGAATAAAATTGGAAGTTTGAATATGGCATCAACCGATACAATTATTTCTGTTTTTTCGTCGTGTTCAGTTGCAATTGGTCTTGCAATTTTGTCGAAGGGTGGCAATTTCAGTAAGTATTCAAGCATATTGGTAGGTGATATCTTAAGTATTTCAAAAAGAGAGATAGGATATCTTCTTGTGATTTTTGTGGTTACTATATTGTTTTGGATTTTTGGGTTCAATAAACTTAATGCGATATGCATTCACAAGACTGTAGCAAAAAGCAAGAGGATACCAGTAAAGCTAATGGATAATCTTTTTGCTGTTTTGATAGCACTTATAGTAATGCTTTCTATAAAATGGGTTGGAATATTGATTATTAATGCTTTACTAATTCTGCCTGCAGCGTCATCAAGAAATATCTCGGTGAATATGAGAGAGTATCATTTGTTTAGTGTAATTTTTGCAATGTTTTCAGGAATAGTTGGACTTGGAGTTTCATATTATACAAACGTAGCAACTGGTCCAATGATTGTAATTATTTCATCGATTATATATTTCTCCACATTTATATATTCAAGACATAGTAGGACATGAAAATTTAATTCAAGAACTCTCCAACTGGAGATGAAAAATAGGCCTGGTGATACCAGGCCTATTTTGGTGTTTGCTTATTCAGTTGCAGTTTTCGTTTCGTTTTTCCATTTTTCAAATTTGTCAACGACTGCATCATATGTATCCTGGCAAATTGATGGAAGCTTATCACCCCACGATTTTGTAGCTTGTTTAAATCCTTTTTTGAAGGCGTCCAATAATTCATCAGCTTTGTCTGGGTCATCACCTGATAAAGCTTTGGCAAAATCAAGAATACGATCAGAGGT
Organism: Agathobacter sp.; assembly: GCA_045122195.1. Lineage (GTDB taxonomy): Bacteria > Bacillota > Clostridia > Lachnospirales > Lachnospiraceae > Roseburia. The sequence goes on along the minus strand of JBGVHH010000089.1, from coordinate 32,662 downwards.
TTGTTTTACACCCCAGTAACCATCTTCAGCAATATCTTTTTTAGCCTGAGCAATAGTGTCGGCATCTACAGTTAAATTTTCAAAAAGACTCTTCATTCCTTTTGAGTTAGCGAAGCTGGTTCCCTGGCCATTTATTGAGTTTCTAACAATCTCCATAAGCTGATTGTATCGTGCTTCAGCATCTGCTTTTAGTGCCTCAACGATTGCTTTACGGTCTGTTGTGGATGTGACTTTATTATTTACGGTTGATGTATTGTCAGATTTTTCATATACAGCAGCTGTTTCATCAAATGTGCTTTTTGAAGCAGAATCACTTTTGGATTTTGTTTCCTTTTTTGTGTTTGTAGAACTAGTTGTCTGTGTGGTATTGATACCTGAAATAGAATTTACGCTCATTTTTGTCCCTCCTTGGCATAATAATTGAATCCGTTCTAAATTATATTCTCATGTTATATGTCGGCTACAAAAAGTAATATTTTAATAGTAAATTGAAAAAAAGCTTAATTTTTTATATATGTTGTGTTATACTTTTTTGTATACAAAAAACAGAGGTAGTACAATATGGATGATATTTCGTTAAAGGCATTAGCAAAGATTAATCTCGGCCTTGATGTAGTAAGAAGAAGAGAGGATGGATATCATGAAGTAAGAATGATAATGCAGACCATCCACTTATTTGACAAACTTGATATTTCAAAGACTTCTGGTGAAGGGATAGAGATAAAGTCAAATCTGTCATATTTGCCAGTGAATGAGAATAATCTGGTATATAAAGCTGGAAAAATGCTGATGGATGAGTTTGGTATCAAGCAGGGAGTTTCAGTTAATCTTGTAAAGAAAATACCTGTTGCAGCTGGAATGGCAGGCGGTAGTACTGATGCTGCTGCTATGATGTATGGCATGAATCAGCTTTTTGACCTTGGGCTTTCCAGGAAAGATCTTATGGAAAGAGGAGTGAAGATTGGAGCTGATGTTCCATACTGTATTATGAGAGGAACAGCATTGGCTGAAGGAATTGGAGAGGAATTATCTTCTTTGCCGCCAATGGTAAAATGTCCGGTTTTAATTGCAAAACCACAGATTTCGGTATCGACAAAATTTGTATACCAGAATCTAAAGCTTGATGATAAGACTGTTCATCCAGATATTGATCAATTGATAGAAGATATAAAAGCAAAGGATTTGTCGGCAATATCATCACATATGGGAAATGTTCTTGAGACTGTTACAATTCCAAATTATCCAATAATAGCGCAGATTAAGGAAAATATGCTTGAGAACGGTGCAATTGGAGCTATGATGAGTGGTAGTGGACCTACAGTGTTTGGTCTTTTCGAGGATGAGAAAACTGCAAAGGCTGCAAAAACGGCAATGACCAAATCAGGGCTTGCAAAACAGATATATCTTACATCAATTTACAACAATAGACTTAAATAAAACAATACAGGAGAAACAAATGACTGATAATTTAACACTTAATATGGATGCGCTTCTTCCACTTAGAGATATTGTATTTAATACATTAAGGGAGGCAATTTTAAAGGGTGAATTACAACCGGGAGAGAGACTTATGGAGCTCCAGCTAGCTTCAAAGCTGGGAGTAAGCAGGACTCCAATCCGTGAAGCAATTAGAATGCTTGAGCAGGAAGGACTTGCTGTTACAATTCCAAGAAAAGGCGCAGAGGTTGCAAGTATGACCTTAAAGGATATGGAAGATGTTCTTGAAGTTAGAGATGCATTAGATGAGCTGGCCGCAAAGGTTGCATGTAAGAGAATTGATAAAGATCAGCTGGCTAGATTAAAAGCGGCAAGAGATGAATTCATTGAGAGTACACAAAGCGGTGAAGTAAAGAAAATCGCAGAGGCGGATGTAAAATTTCATGACGTAATTTATGAAGCTACTAACAATACAAAGCTTATTAATCTTTTAAATAATTTACGTGAACAGATTTACAGATACAGAGTAGAATATCTAAAAAATGCTGAGAATTATCCAGTTCTTATCAAAGAGCATAACGCTATTTTGGATGCTCTTGAAGCTGGAGATACTAATAAAGTTACAAAAGCAATGCATGTACATGTATCTAATCAGGCAACTGCTGTAAAAGAAGTTATACAGAATCAGGCAAAAGCATAAAAATTGAATTTTTGATTATATTAAAGACAGGAAACAGGTAAAAAAGACTTGTTGCCTGTCTTTTTTAGTGCTGATTGAGGTTGATGGGAGAGATGATTTTGGAACAGAAAAAAATATCTGTGGAATTGGAAAAAAATATTAGTGCATTTGAAGATGTTTTTAGTAATTGTTCTGATATAAAAAAGCAAGCTATGTCATTGGGAAAAAATGGATGTATTGGAGCATGGGCTTCGTATGTAGAAGTAACTGTAAATGAAAGTGGTATAAATGCAGGAGAAGTAGGTAGATTTGTTGCTTCAATGAAAAACCTGGAGAAAAACCAGATTGTCAATTTCTTAAAACAAAACAGGACAGGCCTTTTTGATATGACTACTTATCAAACAATAGAGGATGCAGCGCAGGGGATGCTCACCGGTGATGTGATAATGTTTGTGGATGGAATAGATTTTGCTATAAAAATTCCTGATAAGGGTTATCCGGCAATGTCTCTTCAGGAGACTGATTCCGAGAAGGTTATCAGAGGTTCAAATGAGGGATTTGCAGATTCTATAAAGGTAAATACAGCAATTATAAGACGAAGGTTAAAAAGTACAAGATTGAAGTGTGCCGAATACTGTAAGGGGGTAAGAAGTCATACAAATATTGACCTTTTATATGTGGAGGATTTGGCAAAAATTACGTTGGTAAATCAGATGAAGAAGAGGCTGGATAGATTTGTTATTGACCAGATTTCGGATACCGGTGTCATAGAACAATTATCAGAGGAGAAATGGTATTCTCCTTTTCCTCAGTTTCAGACTACACGAAGACCGGATGTTGCAGTAAATGCATTGCTTCAGGGGCGACTTGTTATTTTAAGTGATAATTCACCTACAGCACTAATAATACCGGCTACAATGAATGATTTTTTTAAGACTGCGGATGATTATTACAACAGGACATTTGTCAGTAGTTTTGCAAGGATAATTAGATATGTATCTGCTTTTTTGTCGCTTACTATTCCGGGATTATATCTTGCTGTTACCAATTTTCATACACAAATATTACCGACTTCTCTGTTGCTTTCTTTTTATGAAGCAAGGATAGGGTGTCCGTTCCCACAGGTTCTGGAGGTTCTTATGATGGAGATGGCCTTCGAATTATTGAGGGAGGCGGGGATTAGACTTCCGGGGGCAATGGGAAATGCAATTGGAATAGTTGGAGGCCTCATAATTGGTCAGGCTGCTGTTGATGCGAATCTCGTAAGTCCAATAGTGGTGATTCTTGTTGCGTTTACCGCGCTATGCTCATTTGTGATTCCAAGCGAAGAATTTGCATTTTCTTTTAGGTTATTAAAATTTGTTGTGATTATAATGTCAGCCTGGTTGGGATTTTTTGGTTTCTTGATAAGCATATATGCTATTCTGGTTCATCTGGCAAAACTCAAAAGCTTTGGGTATTCATATCTTACACCTTTTGTGGGACCTGAGTTAAATGGTTATGAGGATGAAAAGGATTCCATAGTCAGGTGGCCTCTTTTTAAATTGACACAAAGAATTATTTATTCTAAAAAAATTGAGCGGACAAAGCTTAGAAAAAATGTCCCGGAGAGTAAGGAGAGATAATGTATTCTGACAATGATAAGATTTCAAATAGACAGTTATTTAGATTATACGTTTTTAATTTACTTGGTGTTGGGACACTTTTGCTTCCGAATCAATTGGCAACACAGGGAAAATATGCGGTAATTTCTATAGTAACAGGACTTGTACTCTTATATTTTTTTTCGAAAATTGCAATAAAGACGAGAGATATTCCAGGAAAAATTAATCTTTTGATAAGCCTTGTTCAAATCTCGGCTGCAGCATTTATACTTTGGCTTTTTGTAAGGCTAATAAAAGAAAGCCTAATACCGGATGAAAAATTCGCACTGATTTGTATAGTTATTCTGATGGTAAGCGTGTATTCGTTATATGGGGAGATGGAGTGCCGAGCTAGAGTGTATGAGGTAGTTTTTTGGTTTGTTCTCATTCCATTAATGGCAATGTTGGCGTTTGCTGTAAAGGATGTAAAAGCAAAATATTTTTTTGTTCAGGATATATTTGATTTTGGGGAAGTGTTAAGAGGGGCATATCTGGTTTTTGCATCCGGATTTAGTGTTTTCAATTTGTGTTATTTTTCGGATGGGGAAAAGGAACAGTCATTGAAGGCTGTTTCAAAGGCTATTCTGGTGTATGGAACTATTCTTTTGGTGCTTTATTTAATACTTCTGGCTAGTTTTGGAAAAAATGTTTTGCTGGGAATGGATTTTGCTGTTGTCCAGTTGATGAGTAATGTCACTATACAGGGCTCTTTTTTTAAAAGAACTGATGCCTTTATGCTCAGTGTATGGTTTTTTACATTGTATTCAATAATGAATATGTGCATTTTTTACTCAAAGAGAACTGTTGAAAGAGCGAGTAAAAAAATAAAAAGAGTTCCTGTTTCAACAGTGTGTTTATTATGTTTTTTATTGGCAATGATTTTGGAATATGGTGATGGAATGGTAAAGAAATATCTTGATATATTGTTGTATATAGCAATCCCAGGACTAATAGTTGTTGTTCTTGTTGTAAATCTTGTGGGATGTGGCTCTACGGAATTGGAGGATCGCTGCTTTCCTATGTTGGCAGCCTTTGGGAAAACTGGAAATCAGATTGTGTTTTACTATGATTTAGAAGAGAATCAAGGCATCTCAAAGGGGGATACAATAGAGGAAGCAATGGAGGAATATGAAAAAAGCTTGTCAAAAATACCTGATACGAATCATTTAAAGGTACTTCTTTTATCAAGTGACTTCTATAATGACAGGCAGTTGTACATTCAATTGCTTAAATATTTGAAGGATAGCGAGATTTTTCCTAGAAACACATATGTGAGCATAGTTGCAGATGTGGATAAGAGGTTTGACCAGATGGGAGATTATTATGAACAGATAATTGAAAAGAGGCAGAGACAGGATGGTGTAGAGCCCATTACTATTGGCTCGATGCTGGATGACTATGAAAATGGATTTTAATAATTTATGAATAAACATTATTAAACCGGTAATACTTTATGGTATGAGAAAAAAAGTATTAGTTATCTTAGCAATTATTGCGGTAGTCCTGATGGGGCTAAACAGTTATAGCAAAAATAAAACAGAATCAATACAGAAATCTATCGCATCAAAAATACTTAGATTTCATGTTCTTGCAAACAGCGATGAAGAGTCTGATCAGGATGTGAAACTTCTAGTAAGGAATGCGGTAGGTACATATTTAAAACCGTATCTTTCAGAAAGTAACAGTTTAGAAGAAACAAAGCAGATTGTTAATGAGAAAATGGAGGAAATAATTAACGTTTCACAACAGACGTTGAAGGACAACGGGTTTGATTATTCAGTGTCAGCAAAAATTACTACGACAGAATTCCCTGAAAAAAAGTACGGTGAATATACTTTTCCAGAAGGAGAATATGAGGCTCTACAGATTATTTTGGGAAAAGGTGAGGGACATAACTGGTGGTGCGTGCTCTATCCAGAGATGTGTTTTAGAGGCAGTGTATATGAGATTGTTGACGAGGAAGCAAAGGAAGAATTAAGAGAAGTACTTACGGCAGAAGAGTATGAAACTGTTTTTAATGGAGGAAAATACGAAATACGATTTAAAGTTCTTGAATTTTTGGAGTAGAACAGTTAGTATATTAGCACGAAGGAGAGTAAATATGACAAAAGAAGTACTTGTTTCGCTATGCGGATTGCAGTTAGCGCCAGATGAACAGAGCGATACGGTTGAAGTAATTGCGCCGGGAGAATACTATTTTAGAAATGGTAAGCACTATGTGTTATATGAAGAGGTTGTGGAAGGAGAGACTGAGGTCTCAAAAAATACAATCAAGTTTAATGATAAATGTCTGGAATTTACCAGAAAAGGTCCAATGAGTGTACATATGATTTTTGAAAAAGGTAAGAAGAATCTTACATACTATTACACACCATTTGGAAGCCTGCAGATTGGAATAAATGCCAGTGCTATCGATATTACTGAAACTGAAGAAGAAATTATAGCAGATGTTAAATATGCTTTGGATGTGAACTTTGAATTTGTGGCAGATTGTCATATTACTATCAAGGTAAAACAGCAGGGCTCTAGTGTAAACATCAGATAGAATAGATATAAGAATAGATAATAAAAAGAACCGTTGAGACTAACGGTTCTTTTTTGATTTGTTTTTTGCTTCTTTTTCTTTTGCAGATTTTGCTTTTTCTTCCTTGAGCTGAGCATTTGCTTTATCGTACTTGTCCTGCATTCTGGCACGGAAGCTCTTTTTCTTAGCTGGTTTTTCGATTGGTCCACGAAGACCCCTCACACCTGTGATGTAGAGTCCGCTTACAGTTGCCTTTACTTCCTTTTTAACAGGAATCTCTTCGAAGATTTGCTCGTCAGCAATTAATGTCATGACCTTTGGTCCAACCTTTGCTTTTACGATTGGAAGCTTGGAACGTCTCATAAGCTTGGATGTCTGGTTGATAACTGCAGCTGGTAATCCAGACTCATTTAGACGCATTCGTTTCTTGTCTATGATAAGCATGGTGACAGTCTGTGCAGAAGCAGCAATCTGAGCATCCTGTTCTTCTTTTCTTTTCTGGGCTTTTTTTCCGATGATTGATAATGCGATTAAAATTGCAACTAAAACCGCAAGTACTACAATCAGAACGATTAATCCTGGGTTCAAAATATATTCCTCCTAAATTTGCTGAAACAATTTTATCAAAGATTTATTGAAAAATCAACGTGATAATAAAGTTTCATTGTGTTTTTGCTTAATTTATGATATCTTTAAAAAGTTAGATGTTTGAAAAAACAGGAGGAAATTAATGGGACATAAAACTGATTTAGAAGAATATTTAGAGAATAGGGATAAGACTTTTGAAGATGAAGAAAGTAAGAAAGTAATTGACCCTAGGAACATTATTATTTTTGCTTTAGTAATTGTGATAATTGCAGCAATAGTCGTGCTTGTTATGCTTATGAATTCAAATAAGAAGAATGAAAGCACAGAAGTATCTACAGAACAGTCTATATATACAGGTAAGAGAAGTGGTGAATTTGATATCGATTATGAAAAGCAGGTTACAAAGCTTGCTGATTATTCAAATGTGCCAGTTACATTAAGCACTGAGTATGAGATAACAGACGAGGCAAAGCAGTTATATTTTGAAAGGGTTTTAGATACTTTTGGAATAAATAAGTACAAGGAAGCAACTGGCAGAGATACTGTTGAAGCTGGTGATATCGCAGATATTGATTATACCGGTTACAAAGATGGCGTCGCTTTTGATGGTGGAAGTGCACAGGGAGTCATGTTAGATGTATCAAACAACACGGATACAACTGGTATGCCATATATAGAAGGCTTTTCGGATCCTATTATCGGAATGAGTGTAGGAGAGACAAAGAGCTCTGAGATTACTTTCCCAGAAGATTATGGCAACGAGGAACTCGCTGGAGCAACAGTTACTTTTGAATTTACGGTTAATAGTATTTACAGTACAGATACACTTACTGTAGCAGATATGACAGACGAAAAAGTAAATGAGTATTTTGGGGCTTCCACAGGAGTAACTACGGTGGATAGTTTAGTAGAGCAGATAGAAAAAGATTTGAATCAGCAAAAGTATAGCGCTACGGTAGAAGAAGTAAAGACATATATGATTGAAAACAGTGAGGTTGATATACCTGAGGATTATTTTGAAGCTCGATTTTATGAGTATGAACAGTCATTTATAAATGAAAATGTGCCTGAGGGAGAGACCCTTGAATCATTCATTCAAAGCAATCTTGGAATTACTGTTGAGCAGTTGGAAGAAAACTGGAGAAGTACTCTTGAGAACCAGATAAAAGCAGAGTTTGTTTTTGGGCTTATAGCTCAAAAAGAAGATATCCAGATGGAAGATGACGTCTTCAATGATTATATGGATTATATTATTTCTGCAAGTAGTGGTACTTTAGCGGATAAAGACGCTGTATATGAATACTTTGGAAGTGGAAACAAGGAAGAGGGACAGAAATATCTTGAATCACAGTTTCTTGTAAATAAAGCTATTGATTTTGTATCAGAAAAAGCAGTGGTTTCTTTTGCGGAAGAAACACAATATTAGGGATTAGATAGATTTGACTGGTACAGATTGAGAATAAAAGTTGATGATTAATTAGGGAGGATAATATGGAATTAACAAATATTCGTGAGATATTCCGCGATAAAGAAAAATTCGCAAATGAGGAAGTAACAATAGGAGGTTGGGTTAGAAGTAATAGAAATTCTAAAAATTTTGGATTTATTGTAGTAAATGATGGTACATTTTTTGAGCCTATCCAGGTTGTATATGGTGATGGACTTGATAATTATGATGTTGTTGGAAAAATCAATGTTGGAGCAGCTATTATTGTAACAGGAACTCTTGTTCTTACACCGGAGGCAAAGCAGCCATTTGAGATTCAGGCAAAAGAGGTTGTAATTGAAGGTGCATCTACACCAGATTATCCACTTCAGAAAAAGAGACATACATTTGAGTATTTACGTACAATTTCACACCTTCGTCCACGTACAAATACATTTGAGGCAGTGTTTAGGGTACGTTCACTTTGCGCTTATGCGATTCACAAATTCTTTCAGGAAAGAGATTTCGTATATGTACACACACCACTTATTACGGGAAGTGACTGTGAGGGTGCAGGAGAAATGTTCCAGGTTACAACTCTTGACTTAAATAATGTTCCAAAAACAGAAGATGGAAATGTTGATTTTTCGCAGGATTTCTTTAATAAGCCAACAAATCTTACTGTTTCAGGCCAGCTTAATGGTGAGACTTATGCAATGGCATTCAAGAATATTTATACTTTTGGACCAACATTCAGAGCCGAGAACTCGAACACAACAAGACATGCAGCTGAGTTCTGGATGATTGAGCCTGAAATTGCATTTGCAGATTTAGAAGATGATATGATGCTTGCAGAGTCAATGCTTAAATATGTTATCAATTATGTTCTTGAGAATGCTCCTGAAGAAATGGCATTCTTCAACAATTTTGTTGACAAGGGACTTTTAGAGAGATTAAATAATGTTGTAAGTAATGATTTTGCCAAAGTAACATATACAGAGGCAATTGATATTCTTTCAAAGAATAATGATAAATTCGATTATAAGGTTTCATGGGGATGTGACCTTCAGACTGAGCATGAGAGATATCTCACAGAGGAAGTGTTCAAAAGACCTGTATTCGTAACAGATTATCCTAAGGAAATTAAAGCATTTTACATGAAGCTTAACGAGGATGGAAAAACAGTTGCAGCAGTAGATTGTCTTGTTCCTGGAATAGGAGAGATTATCGGAGGAAGTCAGAGAGAGGATGATTACGATAAGCTTCTTGAGAGAATAAAGGAATTGGGACTCAATGAGGAAGATTACGGATTCTACCTTGATCTTCGTAAATATGGTTCTGCAAGACATGCTGGATTCGGTCTTGGTTTTGAAAGATGTGTAATGTATCTTACAGGAATGGCAAACATTCGTGACGTAATTCCATTCCCAAGAACTGTAAATAACTGCGAGTTATAAAAAATAACCCGGACAGTTGATAAAGCTGTCAGAATTGGGGGATAAAAATGATACGAAAGAGAAATAAACATAGAATTTCGGGAATCAGAAGAAGCGATAAGGCAATGCTTATGGTGATTTTCGTTATGTTCGTTAGTCTGGTTTTCGCCATGCAAAGGGGCACAAGCAATTACAAGGAAAAACAGCTTGAAATGGTTGGTAATTCCATAAATATTATGGCGGAAAATCAGAAAAACCAGTTTGAGGAGTATGTAAGTGAGAAAGTCTCAGTATTGCAGGGCTTAGTTAACTATCCTCAAATCTATCAAATGGATGATGAAGAACAGAAAAAGTTTATTCGCTCCCATTCAAGGGATTTTGGCTTTCACCATTTATTTGTTGTACATGCTGATGGAAAAGTTTTATATCCGGAAGAAAACATTACGAGAAATCAGAAAGATGAACCATTCATTTACGACGTGATGAACAACGATTTGTATATCACGGAGCCTTACTATGGAGGGGATGCCGTTACAATTACAATTAGTGTTTCAATTTACAATAAAAATGATGAAAAAGTTGGGGCATTATGTGGTGCGGTTGAACTGAGGTATGTTGAACATCTTTTTGAAAAGAATAAGACATACAACAATGGTATATCATATCTGATAAATAGTGCAGGAGATTTCATTGCATCAGATGGACTTCAAGCGGTAAATTCAGAGAAGAAGATTTTTGATGATATTCCGATAAGGCAGGACAGGGATAAAATACGGGATGCGTTTGAGGATGATACGGGATACATTGGTGTTATCACTTATAAGGACGAAGAGTATCTTATGGTGATCTGTGTTCTCGACCAGTTTGACTGGGCAAATATTCAGTTGATAAAGGTCGACGATGTATACAATGGTTTGGATGATGTGGTATTCTTACAGACATTGTCGATGCTGGTAGTAGTTGCTATATTTGTATGTGTACTGAGAATTATTTTTTACTGGAACAAAAGTGATAAAAAGAATAATACCGATTCACTTACAGGCTGCAATAGTCGATTAGCTATACATAAGCAATTAGAACATCTGAATAATCAGAGAAATCATGATATCGCAATAATTTATTTTGACCTCAACCGATTCAAGGAAGTAAACGACACCCTCGGACACGAAGGGGGGGACAGAGTTCTTTGTCTTTTTAGTGATGTCTTGACAGAGGTTTTTGGTCAGGAAGGAGATGTTGGACGTCAGGGGGGCGATGAATTTGTTGCTATACTTATTGATGTTGAGGAAGAAAAAATTCTTGAAATGTGTAACAGTGTCAATGTTCTTATAAAAGAAAAGCTAAAAGAACAGGGCTTGCCAGAATATATCGAAACATCTTTTGGAATATCCATTCGTAAAAAAGGAAGCGAGGAGGATATTAATACTACTCTGATTAAAGCTGACAAAAAAATGTATGCGAATAAGGGCAGAAATAGGAATGGTTTAAAAGAATAATCGATGACCCTCCAACATACTATGTATGTGTGGAGGGTTTTTATTATGTCTAGAAAAGTAAAACCAATCGTGTGTACTATTCTTGTTATGCATTTGGTTGGGATAATTGCCATTCTGGGGATATGCTTTGTAGATTATATGGTAAATCTGGCTGGTTGGATAGAATATGCTTTACAACTTCTGGTTAATGTTTTGCTTGGAATTGTGTGTGGTATCTCAATGAAATGCTGTTTTCACAAAAGACGATTGATAAAGCTAACAGTGTGTTGTTATTGGATTACATATGTTATCCTGACTTTTGTTATGAACGTGGGGGAAACAAAAAATATTTTTGAACTCATCATAATATTACTTTTACTCTTATTTTCTGCGTCTTTATTTCATTAAAAGGCTTTTCATATGGATTGCCATGTGCTATAATGTCAAAGATAAACGAGCGAATTAAATCGTAATATTGAGCAAAAGGAGAAATTCTTATGAAGCATGTAAAGACATTAAATACAAGAAAATTACAGAACACAGTTAAAAAAGGTGGATGTGGAGAATGCCAGACATCATGTCAGTCTGCATGTAAAACTTCTTGCACAGTTGGAAATCAGACTTGCGAGCAGTATAAATAGTGTGTATAGCTGAAATGATGAACGGGTGAACGTTCAGGAATTTAGAGGTGTGCGCTTGTAATGGGTGCACACTTTTTATGTGATTAGACAGTGAACACTGAGACAAAAGAAATAATATAGTATAATTTAGAAAGTGAGGAATATTGTAGTGGTTCATCAGTATAAGAATAACGGCTATAATATCGTCCTTGACGTCAACAGTGGTGCAATTCATGTAGTGGATGATGTCACCTATGATGTTATCGAAATGTTCGAGGAACATTCAAAAGAGGAAATTGTTGGGGCTTTAAAGGACAAGTACCCACAGGAAGAGATTAATGAGGCAATAGAAGAAGTTGAAGAGTTAAAAACTAATGAAGAACTTTTCACAGAGGATACATACAAAGAGCGTATTATTGATTTCAAGAAACGTCAGACTGTTGTTAAAGCACTTTGTCTTCATATAGCTCATGATTGTAACCTTGCTTGCAAATACTGTTTTGCAGAAGAAGGTGAGTATCATGGCAGACGAGCTATGATGTCATATGAGACTGGAAAGCAGGCTTTAGATTTTCTGATTGCGAATTCCGGAAGTAGAAGAAATCTCGAGGTAGACTTCTTCGGTGGAGAGCCACTTATGAATTTTGATGTTGTAAAACAGTTGGTGGCTTATGGAAGAGAGCAGGAAAAAATCCATGACAAAAATTTTAGATTTACACTTACTACAAATGGAGTGTTGCTTGACGATGATGTCATGGAGTTTGCAAATCGTGAGATGGACAATGTGGTTCTTAGTATAGATGGAAGGAAAGAAGTACATGACAACATGAGACCTTTTAGAAAAGGTGCTGGAAGTTATGATCTTATCGTTCCAAAATTTCAGAAGCTTGCTGATAGTAGAAATCAGGAGAGATATTACGTAAGAGGTACATATACTCATTTCAATACTGATTTTTCAAGAGATGTTTTACATCTTGCAGACCTTGGATTTAAACAGATTTCTGTAGAGCCTGTTGTGGCTCAGCCAACAGACGAGTATGCACTAACTGATTCGGATTTGCCGGTTCTTTTTGAAGAGTATGACAAGCTTGCAGCAGAAATTGTTAAGAGAGAAAAAGAAGGGAATGGATTAAATTTCTTCCATTTCATGATTGATCTTGAAGGTGGACCATGTGTGTACAAGAGACTTTCAGGATGCGGTTCGGGTACAGAGTATATGGCAGTAACACCTTGGGGAGATTTATATCCATGTCATCAGTTTGTAGGAAATGAAGATTTCCTCATGGGAAACGTGTGGGATGGAATAAAGGCAACAGACTTACAGGATGAGTTTAAATGTTGTAATGTTTACGCCAAAGAAAAATGTAGAAATTGTTTTGCCAGATTCTACTGTAGTGGTGGATGTGCTGCAAATTCATACAATTTCCATGGCTCAATAAATGATGCGTATGATTTAGGGTGCGAGCTTCAGAAAAAACGTATAGAATGTGCTATCATGATTAAGGCTGCGTTAGCAGATTAATATATAGTTTTTATTAGGAAGGTAGAATTACAATGAAAAAAGGAAGAGCAGTCATAACATTATTTGCTATTCTGGCCTTTTTGGGATTTATGGGCTGGTATTCATCAGATATTGTTATAGACACAAAAGCAAAGCAGGAAGCAATTGCTAATGACAAAGATACTTCAGAAAAGAAGTATGATAACATCAAGCTTGGTCTTGATTTATCGGGTGGTGTATCAATTACTTATAAAATTAAGGACAAAAATCCTTCATCAACTGATATTAATGATACAATCGCAAAATTAGAGGAGAGAGCAGAAAGCTACACAACAGAGTATTCTGTATATAAAAACGGAAATGACAGAATTACTGTTGAAATCCCTGGAGTAGATGATCCAAATGTTGTTCTTGAAGATTTAGGAAGTCCGGGAGAACTTTACTTTATTACTCAGTATGATGAGGCTGGAAATGCTAATTACCAGCAGGATGCCAATGCTGAGGGAGGATATGTATTAACTACTGATATTCAGACTCTCATTGATAATGGTTCAGTAGTAATGGATGGAAATGATGTCAAAGATGCTGCAGCTAAATATCAGACAGATCAGACTACAAATGTAAAAAGTGTTGTTGTACAGTTAAATCTTAAAGATAAAGCTGTAGATGCGTGGGCAGCCGCTACTGAGAAGGCAGCAGCAAGTGGACAGTCAATTGGTATTTATTACGATGACCACTTTATTAGTGTTCCAACAGTAAATGAAAAGATTCCAAATGGTGACTGTATAATTACACTTAATGGTAATAATGAAGAGACTTTCCAGAGCGCTGAAAAACTTGCAACATTCATTCGTGCAGGTGCGATTAACTTAAAACTCGAAGAGTTAGAGTCTAATGTAGTAGGTGCACAGCTCGGAGGGGATGCTCTTGAGAATGCTGTTAAAGCAGCACTTATTGGACTTATTCTTGTAATGCTGTTTATGATTATTTTCTACGGCATTTCAGGTGTGGTTGCCTCTATTGCATTAGGTATTTATACAACACTTGTTGTATCATTTATTTATTGGTTTGAGATTACGCTTACTTTACCAGGTATTGCAGGTATTATCCTTGGTATTGGTATGGCAGTTGATGCTAACGTTATTATTTTCGCACGTATTCGTGAAGAAATTGCAACAGGAAAGTCAGTTCTTGCTTCTATTAATGAAGGTTACAAGAAGGCGCTTTCTGCAATCCTTGATGGTCAGATCACAACATTGATTGCAGCATTAGTTCTCATGGCATTAGGCTCAGGAACTGTTAAGGGCTTTGCATATACACTTATGATTTCTATTCTGTTATCGCTCTTTACTGCGCTCTTTATTTCAAAATATCTTACAAGAGCATTTTATGAAGTTGGATTTAAGAAAGAGAAATTATATGGTAGAGCAAAAGAAAGAAAACCAATTAAGTTTATTGAGAACAGAGTTAAGTATTTCATTATTTCATTAGTTGTAATCGTAGCTGGAATTATCGGAATGATTGGAAATGGTGCTACTGGTAATAAACCACTTAACTTCAGTCTTGAGTTCGTAGGGGGAACATCTACAACAGCCGATTTTGGAAAAGCTTATACATCTGCAGAGGTTGAAAAAGATATTGTTCCTGCTGTATCTGAACTTTTGGATGATAAGGCAGTTCAGGTTACAACTGTTAGTGGAAGTAATAATGTAACACTTAAGACTCGTACACTTTCACTGAAGGAAAGAGAGAGTCTTGCCGATTTACTTGAGAAAGATTTTAATGTAGATAAATCTACAATTGAGACACAGAGTATTAGCTCTACAATTAGTGGAGAGATGAGAAGAGATGCTATTGTAGCTGTAATTGTTGCATGCTTCTTTATGCTTCTTTACATCTGGTTTAGATTTAAAGATATCAGATTTGCATCAAGTGCAATCTTTGCGCTTGTACATGACGTATTAGTTGTACTTACAGCTTATGCTTTGATTCGTATCTCGGTTGGAAGTACATTTATTGCATGTATGCTTACAATTGTAGGTTACTCAGTCAACGACACAATCGTTATTTTTGACCGTATCAGAGAGAATCTTCATGGACTTAAAAAGCAGTCTAAGGAAGAACTTGCGGAGATTTGTAATACTTCACTTACACAGACTCTTTCAAGAAGTATCAATACTTCAATAACAACATTTATCATGGTATTCCTTCTTTATATTCTAGGAGTAGCATCAATCAAAGAGTTTGCATTACCACTTATTGTTGGTCTTGTATGTGGATCTTATTCTTCAATCTTTATTGCAACAGAGCTTTGGTATGTAATGAAACTTCGTTTCAAAAAAGAAAAATAAAATCAATCAAGGGACTTGGCATAAGCCAGGTCCCTTGTTTTTGAAAAAATGTGTTTATTGTGGAAGCGATATTTGGTAAAGTAATATAGAAAAAAAGATAAAGGAGAAGAATGATGGAAAGTATTGAAAAAATTGAATTGCTGGACTGCCCTTCATGTGGAGGTCCTGGTCTTTTAGAGGAAGAATGTGGTTCGGGTTTTTGTGTGACTTGTATGGATTGTGGAAGCCAGACTGTGATTATAGATTTTAAATCCGAAGGGGAAAAATTTGGTGCAGCGCAAAAAGCAGCAGATTTATGGAACACAGGAAAGGTTATATCAAGTAGCCCAGGAGAATAAAGCTTATGAATTGGATGGTGGTATTGACAATCTATCTTGTTCTGGCAAATATATATGGATTTGTCATTATGGGGGTAGATAAGAGTTGTGCGAAAAAGCATGCGTGGAGAATTCCTGAGAAGACATTGTTTTTGGCGAGCATTGTGGGCGGCAGTGTGGGAACCCTTTGTGGCATGTATTTTTTTAGACATAAAACAAAACACTGGTATTTTGTTGTTGGAATGCCTATAATTGTTATTGTACACCTTGTAATAATTGGTATAATATTAAAGTGTTATATTTTTTGATACAATGGTGTTCATGAATTAGGATAATTGTAGTTTATAAATAATTTAAATAAGGAGATTGAAAATGTATACACTTGACGACATTAAAAAAGTAGATGCTGAAATCGCAACAGCTATTACAGATGAGTTTGAGAGACAGAATAGTCATATTGAGCTTATTGCTTCAGAAAACTGGGTTAGTCCTGCTGTTATGTCAGCAATGGGAAGTATCCTCACCAATAAATATGCAGAGGGATATCCAGGAAAGAGATATTACGGTGGATGTGATTGCGTAGACGTAGTAGAGGATTTAGCAAGAGAGCGTGCAAAGGAGCTTTTTGGCTGTGAATATGCAAATGTTCAGCCTCATTCAGGAGCTCAGGCAAACATGGCAGTACAGTTTGCAATTCTTAAACCTGGTGATACAGTAATGGGAATGAATCTGGATCATGGCGGACATCTTACACATGGTTCACCAGTAAACTTCTCTGGTACATATTTTAATATTGTTCCTTATGGAGTAAATGATGAAGGTTTCATTGATTATGATAAAGTAAGAGAGATTGCATTAGAGTGCAAGCCAAAAATGATTATTGCAGGTGCTTCAGCTTATGCTAGAACAATCGATTTCAAGAAATTCCGTGAGATCGCAGATGAAGTAGATGCTGTTCTCATGGTAGATATGGCTCACATTGCAGGTCTTGTTGCAGCAGGACTTCATCCAAGTCCAATTCCTTATGCAGATGTAGTTACAACAACTACTCACAAGACACTTCGTGGACCTCGTGGTGGAATGATTCTCTGTAGCCAGGAAATGCAGGATAAATATAACTTCAACAAAGCTATTTTCCCAGGAATTCAGGGTGGTCCACTTATGCACGTGATAGCTGCAAAGGCAGTATGCTTTAAGGAAGCTCTTCAGCCAGAATTCAAGGCATATCAGGAGCAGATTGTAAAGAATGCACAGGCACTTTGCAAGGGATTACAGAATAGAGGAATCAAGATTGTTTCTGACGGAACAGATAACCACCTTATGTTGGTAGATCTTACACCATTTGATCTTACAGGAAAAGCTGTAGAGAAGTTGTTAGATTCTGCTCATATTACAGCAAACAAAAACACAATTCCAAATGATCCAAAATCACCATTTGTTACAAGTGGTCTTCGTTTAGGAACACCAGCTGCAACATCACGTGGTCTTAAAGAGGATGATTTTGATAAGGTTGCTGAGGCTATTGCAATGCTCATTAAAGAGGGCGAGTCTGCAGTTGATGCTGCAAAAGCTATTGTAAAGGAACTTACAGACAAGTATCCTTTAGAAAAATTCAATTAAAATAGTAATACTTTTTTGGAGGAACTATGATAGATATTAAATTTTTAAGAGAAAATCCTGAAGCTGTAAAGGAAAATATCAAAAAGAAATTTCAGGATCATAAACTTCCTTTAGTGGATGAAGTTATTGATTTGGATGTAAAGGCTAGAGCTGCACAGCAGGAAGCTGATGATCTTCGTGCAAAGAAGAACCAGATTTCAAAACAAATTGGTGCACTTATGGCACAGGGTAAAAAGGAAGAGGCAGAGGCTGTTAAGGCTGAGGTTGCTTCAATCTCTAAGAGACTTGCAGAACTTGAGCCAGAAGAGAAGGCTTTATCTGAGAAGGTTAATGAGATTATGATGAAGATTCCAAACATCATTGACCCTTCTGTACCAATCGGAAAAGATGATAGCTGCAATGTGGAGATTGAAAAATTCGGCGAGCCTGTTGTTCCTGATTTTGAGATTCCTTATCATTCAGAAATTATGGAAAGCTTTGATGGTATTGATTTAGATGCAGCAGGAAAAGTTGCAGGAAATGGATTTTATTATCTCATGGGAGATATTGCAAGACTTCATTCTGCAATGACATCTTATGCTAGAGATTTCATGATTAATAAAGGATTTACTTATTGTATTCCTCCATTTATGATTCGTTCAAATGTCGTAACAGGTGTTATGAGTTTTGAAGAGATGGATGCAATGATGTACAAAATCGAGGGAGAGGATTTATATCTTATCGGAACATCTGAGCATTCAATGATTGGTAAGTTCATCGATACATTAAATGATGAGGCTAAGCTTCCATATACTCTTACAAGCTACTCACCATGTTTCCGTAAGGAAAAGGGTGCTCATGGAATTGAGGAGAGAGGTGTTTACCGTATCCATCAGTTCGAGAAGCAGGAAATGATTGTTGTATGTAAGCCAGAAGAGTCAAAAGACTGGTATGAGAAGATGTGGCAGTATACAGTTGAGTTATTCAGAAGCCTTGATGTGCCAGTACGTACGCTTGAGTGCTGTTCTGGAGATCTGGCTGATTTGAAGGTTAAATCGTGTGACGTAGAGGCATGGTCACCACGTCAGAAGAAATACTTTGAGGTTGGAAGCTGTTCAAATCTTGGAGATGCACAGGCAAGACGTCTCAAGATTCGTGTGAAGGACGAGAATGGAAACAAGTACTTTGCACACACATTAAATAACACAGTAGTTGCTCCTCCTCGTATGCTTATTGCATTCCTTGAGAACAATTTAAATGCAGATGGAACTGTAAGTATTCCAAAAGCACTTCAGCCATATATGGGCGGTGTAGAGAAAATTGTTCCAAAGAAATAATTGCTAATATTAACTCAGTTTTTGTAGGAAACTATGAAAGCTGAGTTTTTTTAATATGCAATATATGGTAATATATTACTATATAACTAGAAAGAAATGACTAAGGAGGATATTATGGAAAACGCAATAGTCGCGAAGAATCTGTATAAGACTTTTTTGCAGAAAAAACCAAAACGTATTAAAAAAACAGCAGTAAATGATCTGAGCTTTGAAGTTAAAAAAGGTGAAGTGTTTGGACTGCTTGGACCTAACGGAGCTGGAAAGACAACTACACTTCGAATGCTTGCAAGTCTTATCAAGCCCGATTCGGGAGAAATAGAGGTTGGAGGAATTGACTGCATTAACAATTCTAGAGAATTGCGACAGAATATAGGTTTTTTAACCAGTGAATTAAAGTTAGAAGATTATTTTACACCTAATTTTCTGTTTGATTATTTCTCGCAGTTGTATAAGATTGATGCCCAAACAGCCAAGGAGCGAAAAGAAATGCTCTTTGAAAGATTTGAAATAAATGATTATAAAGATACAAAAGTGGAAAAATTGTCAACTGGAATGAAACAGAAGGTGTCACTTGCAGTTGCGTTGGTGAATGATCCAGATGTGATTATTTTTGATGAGCCGACTAATGGACTGGATGTTATCACCGCAAAAGTGGTTACGGATTTTCTGGAAGAGCTTAAGGAAAGCGGAAAGACAATTATTGTCTCTACCCATATTTTTACCCTTATAGAAAAAGTATGTGACAGGGTTGGTATAATTATTGATGGAAGAATGATGTATACAGACACTCTTGAGAACATCAATAAGGAAAAAACTCTTGAAGACTTGTTCTTTGAGGTATATGAGCAGAACAAGGAGGTGGAGTAATGATTGCTGAGATTTGGACAATAACAAGAAAAGAACTATCTAGATTTTTTAGTGATAGAAGACTTGTGTTATCAGTCTTGATGCCGGGCCTAGTAATTTATTTTCTGTATTCGGCAATGGGTTCTGGATATTCAAGCATCAATTCGGATTCAGACACTTACAAGGTGACTGCAGTAAATATGCCATCTGATATGGATATTTACAAAGGAATAGAGAGATTTGAGGTAAATGAGCTAGACAGTATTGATAGTGAAAAGTTGTCTAAAAGTAAAAAACAGATAGAGGATGAAGAACTTGATTTGCTTGTTGTATTCCCAGAGGGGTTTGAGAGTAATGCAACTGATGGCGATAACAGTACGGCACCCAATATTGAGATTTTTTACAATTCTGTGAATACTGCATCTTCTCAGGCTTATTCAATGACAACTGAAATACTTAATGCCACTGAATCACAGATTTGTAATGCTTTTGATATAAATATTAATCCAGATGTTGAATACGATATGGCGACAGAAGAGGAAGGAATAATGAGCTTTTTTTCAACAATGCTTCCTATGATTTTGTTGATTTTTATCTTTTCAGGATGTATGACGATTGCGTCAGAATCAATTGCGGGAGAAAAAGAAAGGGGAACATTGGCAAAGCTTCTGGTTACACCAACCAGGCATTCGAGTATTGCTTTTGGAAAGATTCTCGGGCTTTCCGTGATTGGATTATTGAGTGGATTATCGAGCTTTTGGGGAATAATGTTTTCTCTTCCTAAAATGGTTCAGGGAATGACACAATCAGATTCAGTATCAGCGTTAATGTATGGTCCAAAGGAATACCTCATGCTGTTTTTTGTAATTATTTCCACGGTACTTGTAATAGTAGGTATCTTGTCAGTAATTTCAAGCTTTGCTAAATCAGTAAAAGAGGCGAGCCTGTATGCTACACCCCTTATGATTGTGGTTTCCTTATTAGGATTGTCATCGATGTTTATTGAATTTGATGAAGTATCGCTGGTACAGTATGCTATTCCTGTTTTTAACAGTGTAATGTGTATGACGGGAATATTTAACTGTGAGCTTGAAGTTATTTCTGTTGTTATTACAGTTTTGTCGAATCTTCTTGTTACAGCTATTTTAGTAGCATTGTTATCTAGAATGTTTAAGAGCGAGAAAATTGTATACTAATTTCATCTCAGTTGGGGAGACTCCAACTTCTATAAGAGCAGATTATTTACGAGCTTTTTTAGAAACGTAATTGTCTGCTCTTTGTTCGTACTATTATAATAATCTGCGACTCTCATTGCTTTTTCAGATAAAAGTCTTGAAAATGCAGGCGATAGACATTCTACCATAACTTCAGGATGTTGTTTGCTATAGAAAAAGGCATTTTCATCGTTAAATACCGAACCATATATCTGATTGCTGCTATTGTATGGTATAGGATAAAAATTATAATTTGAATTTGATTCCATTGTAGAGATGATGGAATTTAAATGTAAAGCATATGTTTCGGGTGTATAAAAGTAATCTGCTCTATAAATAAAAGGAAAACAGATTGGTATTTTTCCGGCTCTAATTTGAGCAGGCGTTGCAACTGGGCAGACATCAATACATGTGCAGTCCAAAAGTGTGTTGCTGAAGCTGTCCTTATATTTATCTGCAAATGATAAAAGTCTTTTTTGCTCTGGTGAGCACTTCTTTTTTAGGTAATAAAGCATCTGGCTTGGAAGTGTTTCCACAGGAAGAGATTCTGAAAAATGTAAACGTGATTGGTTTTTCAGGATATATCTGTCAACACATTGAGTTTTGTCTTCTAATGAAGAATGTATTGCAAATGCCGGCTTACACATCTTTTTGTATTCGCAGAATAGTGCGTAGTCAAAGGATACAATATTTATATCTGTGCTAAGTATTGTCTGATAGTTTTGAGCATTATTATTGATGTATGTGTTGGTAAGTGATATTTCTCCAGGGACAATTATCATTGTTCTTCTATATAAATTGTCACGTATTCGAGGATAATAGTAAGTATCTATAGTCCCGGAAGCGTATATATTTATCCAGTTTGAAGTTGACTGGAGCGCAATTTCCATGTTTTCTATAGGAAATAGAATCTGACAAATCTTAAATCCTTTTGATAAAAGCTTTTCAATAAGTTGTGAAATCTGTGAAGCAGAAGATTCTACAGGATAAGTTTCCTCAGAACAAATATATATTGTATTATCAGGTGAGATCCTGCATAAGTGCTTGTATAAATCAGCAAAAGCTTTTTGTTTACCAGTACTGTCATAATACATCTGAGTGTCATTCTCAGCTTTTTTTCTTGCTGACTTATTGGGATAATCTGAAACAGACAGAGGCTGGAATTCATCCAGGCTAGAAGTGTCTGTAAGCCATGAATAAATGATGTCTGACATGGTCTCATCAGAAGGAGTGTGCTTGAGTCTGACATCTTTTATCTGTGAATACAACATTTCTAGTTGAGAAGAGTGTGTACAGTATTTCGTAAAGAAATCGGCCATATCCTTTATTCTGTCATTATTCTTAGGTAGTTTTCTTCTCCCGGTTCTTAACAGACTGATTAGAGAAGGATCTACGTGTAATTTTTGTGATAACTGCTTGTTGGTAGTATTTGAAACTGTCATTAAAAAAGATAATTTTTTACTAAACTGCATGATTCCACCTCATTACCTAATTAATAATGTAATATTACATTTTTTTAGAAGTTTTACTATTATTTATATAAAAAGTGTAATTTAAATTACACAATCTGTCAATTACAAATAGTACAAAAGTATTGGAAATGGTACTAAAGAGTGGTAAATTGGGAATATAGTAAAAAAGTATCATAATGCGAAAGGCGGGGAAATGATGAAACGTATTAAGGTAGGTTTTTTGTGTGCATCCCTTATTATAGGAATGTGTTCAGTTGCTTCATGTGGAAAAACTGAAGATAAAGGTTCAGTTCGATATTTGAATTTCAAGCCGGAAGTTGCTGATGTATGGGAAGAAGTTGCACAAATCTATACAGAAGAAACCGGTGTTGAAGTTGAGATTTTGAATGCTCCAAGTAACTGTAATGAGCAGACATTAAAATCCGAAATTGCAAAGAGAAATGCTCCAACTTTATTTCAGGTTAATGGACCGATAGCATATGAGAAATGGGCGTATTATTGTGAGGATTTGAGTGATACAGAACTTTATTCATGGGTAGTAGACAAGGACATGGTCATCAAAGGGAATGATGGCGGTGTGTATGGTATTCCATATGTAGTTGAGGGTTATGGAATTATATATAATCAGGCTATTATGGATAAGTATTTTTCACTTGGAACAAAATCTACACCTTACAAATCTATGGATGAAATCAATAATTTTGAAGCTCTTCAGGCAGTAGCTGAGGATATGCAGGCTCATAAAGCAGAGCTTGGAATCAAGGGAACATTTGCTTCAACATCTTTTGCAACAGGTGAGGATTGGAGATGGCAGACTCATTTGATGAATCTTCCTATCTACTATGAGTACAAAGATAATAATGTATCTGATTTGGATACGATTGATTTCACATATGGGGAAAATTACAAAGATCTTCTTGATTTATATATAGATAATTCGACATGTGATAAATCAGAACTCGGAAATAAAACAGTAAGTGATTCTATGTCAGAATTTGCCAGAGGAGAATGTGCAATGGTTCAGAATGGAAACTGGGCTTGGACACAGATTTCTGAGACAGAAGGCAATGTAGTTACTGAGGATAATTGCAAATATCTTCCAATGTACACTGGTGTAGCAGGAGAGGAGAGTCAAGGTTTGTGCATTGGAACAGAGTGTTATATGTGTCTGAATTCAATGGTAAGTGATGCTGATAAAAAAGCCTCAATTGATTTTTTAGAGTGGTTATTTAGTTCTGATATTGGAAAGGATTATGTCACAAATAAATTCCAGTTTATTACTGTATTCAATACTTTTTCAACAGAGGAAACTCCTTCAAACCCTCTTGCAAGAGAGGTAGCAACATATATTAATGATACATCAAAGAGTTCAGTTAGTTGGAATTTCACAACCTTCCCTAGTCAGGAGTTCAAGGATATGCTTTCGAATCATTTGTATTCGTACATATCTGGTGAGGAAGATTTTGATGCAGTTTCAGAGTACGTAGTTTCTGAATGGAATCTCGAAAAGGCTGGAGCAACCCCTGGAACAGGAGAAAATGCTGAACAAGGCGAGGCTGATGAGGAAGCTGAAGATGAGGAAGCAGAAGACGAGCAAGCTGAAGGCGAGCAAACACAGGATGATGCTAATGCAGAAGATGAAGCTGAGCCGGAAGAATAAAGGGGGGAGCTGGATAGATGAAGGGATTAACAATTAGAAAAAAATTTACGCTTACAATAGCGAGCACATCAGTAATTCTTATAGTAGCTATTTTGACTATTTCATATTTTGTAAATAGGAGAAACATAACAGAGCTTTGCGAGAATTACATGTATGATATGTGTACATCTGCTTCGGATACTTTGTATGAAAGCTTTTATGGTGATACAGAAAGAAATGAGCAGAATTATCGTTTGAAGTATATTTTGAACAATGTAGGAATTTCAACAATGAAATCGAGTGTGTGTTATCTTGTTGATACTGATGGTACATATTTATACAATTCGGATGAAAGTCTCATAGGTACATCGATGGGCGATAATCCATTGGTTCAGGGTATTATTGATACAATCAATAATGAAGGGCATATTACAGTTGCCGATGTAAAAGAATGCGTTGTCGATGGAAAATCAGTATATGTTGGATATATTTGTACCGTAAATGATTGGGTTTTATGTGTACAGGTTGATAAAACAGATATGCTGGCACCGGTATATACAATCACTATCTATTGTGTAGTTATTGGAGCAATTCTTCTCGTTGGATGCTTGTTGATAGGTTATATAATCACTCGAGTAATTACAAAGCCAATTACGGAACTTACTGGTGTTATTAATGATATTTCAGAACTTGATATGACATCAGAATGCCTTATTCATGAGACAAACGATGAAATTGGTACGATGGTTCAAGCTGTTAAACGAATGCGAGCTAAACTGTCAAACATCGTAGGAGAGTTGGATGGTATTTCAGGTCTTTTAGTTGCTGATTCAAATTCACTGTACGATATTTCCGAACAGGTTTCAGATGCATCTTCAAACAACTCTGCAACAAACGAAGAACTTGCTGCTAGTATGATGCAGACAACTGAGGCTACTGATTCAGTTAATGAGAACATTCAGACTATTAATGAAAGTATTTCAAATATTGCTGATAAGATTGTAACAGGAACCGATCTTACAACAGAGATTATGAACAAGACAGTTCAAATCAAGGAAAATACAAGAGAAGCAAGCCAGAATACAATTAATATGTATGGTTCAATTAGAGATCAGTCGGAGAGTGCGATTGTTCGTGCACGTGAGGTTGAGAAAATTAATTCTCTTGCAGGACAGATTCAGGAAATTGCTGATCAGACAAATCTCCTTTCACTGAATGCGTCTATTGAGGCCGCAAGAGCAGGTGAGGCTGGTAAGGGATTTGCAGTTGTGGCAGATGAGATTTCAAAACTTGCAGCACAGACTACAGAGTCAAGTGCAGATATCCTTTCTATTGCAAAAGAGGTAAATGCATCTGTTGATGTACTTACTGATAACCTGGTTAAGATTCTTGAATTTATGGAGCAGAATGTAATTGCTGATTATAATGACTTTATTAATTCTAGTGATGAGTACTCACAGGCAACTTCTGAGATTCAGGGATTTATGCTTCATACAAATGAAGAAATAATGGATATTAAGAATGAAATTGAAGCTATCGCCACTTCTATTGCATCCATTAGTGATAATATCAGTGAATGTTCTTCTGGTGTAAATGATATTGCAGCTAAGACAACAAACGTAGTTGAACTAACATCAGAGACATATGAAAGAACTACAAATTGTAAGGAATCTGCTGAAAAGTTAAAAGATATTACTTCCAGATTCCACTAAGCTGGATTATGATTAAAGAACTGCGCTGAAAAGGGCAGTTCTTTTTATAAATTTGGCAAATTATGTGTTGAAGACAAAAGGGAGGATATAATGAAGGCATTAAAAATCGGGGTACTAATATCTTCACTTGTAATATGTACACTTTCAGGGGTTTCTTGTGGGCGAAGTGAAGAAAAAGGAAAAGTAAAATATTTAAATTTTAAGCCAGAAGTTGCTGGTGTGTGGGAAGAAGTGGCACAACTTTACACTGAAAAAACAGGAATAGAAGTAGAAATAGTAAATTCACCATCAAACAGTAATGATCAGACTCTTCAGTCGGAGATTGCAAAAAGAGAGGCTCCTACCTTATTCCAGATAAATGGACCGGTTGGATTTTCAAATTGGAAATATTACTGCGAGGATTTGAGTAATACAGATTTGTACTCATGGGTTATCGATAAAGATATGGTAATTAAAGGCGAGGATGGAGGAGTATATGGAATTCCTTATGTAGTAGAGGGGTATGGAATTATATACAATGATGCCATCATGCAGAAATACTTTAACCTAAATAACAGAGCCACAACATATAAGTCAGTAGATGAGATAAATAATTATGAAAAGCTAAAAGCTGTGGTAGAAGATATGACAGCACACAAGGAAGAACTTGGTATAAAGGGAGTATTTGCTTCTACTTCATTTGCTGCGGGTGAGGAATGGAGATGGCAGACTCATCTAATGAATGTTCCAGTGTATTATGAATATAAAGAAAAAGGCGTTGATGATTTAGAAGAACTGGAATTTTCTTATGGAGAAAACTACAAGAACGTATTTGATTTATATTTGAACAATTCTGTTATTGATAAAGAAGATGTTGCTTCTAAAACAGTAGGTGACTCAATGTCTGAATTTGCACGAGGTGAGTGTGCGATGGTTCAGAATGGTAATTGGGGATGGACACAAATTGCTTCAACAGAGGGAAATGTGATTTCAGAAGAAGATTGTAAGTTTTTGCCTATTTATTCAGGCGTTGAAGGCGAGGAAAATCAGGGAATATGTACCGGAACTGAAAGTTATATTTGTGTAAATTGTGATGCAAGTGAAGCTGATAAAAAAGCTTCAATTGAATTTTTGGAATGGTTATTTAGCTCCGAAGAAGGAAAAGATTATGTGCAAAACAAATTTGAGTTTATAACAGTGTTTAATACATTCTCTGAGGATGAAGCTCCTAAAAATCCTCTTGCAAAGGAAGTTGTTTCATATATGAATGACGAATCAAAGTATTCGGTGACATGGAATTTTACCACATTTCCAAGTCAGAATTTTAAGGACCAGCTCTCTAACAAATTATACTCGTATATTAAGGGAGAATCGGAATTTTCTACAGTAGAAGAGTATGTAGTATATGAATGGCAATTAGAGAAAGCGCAATGAGGCAATTCTAGTTGAAGAGAGGTGAAGGAATGAAGGGGTTAACACTTAGGAAAAAAATCACGTATACTATGACACTAACATCTGTTGTGCTCATAGTAGCGATTTTGACAGTTTCTTATTTTGTAAATAAAAAGAATATTACGGAGCTTAGTAAAGACTATATGTATGATTTATGCATTTCAGCATCGGATACTCTTTATGAAAGCTTTTATGGTGATACAGAAAGAAATGAACAGAATTTCAGGTTGAAATACATTCTCAGCAATGTCAGTGTATCAACTATGGATTCGAGTGTGTGTTATCTGGTAGATACAGATGGTACCTATCTTTACCATACCAGAGAAGAATTGATAGGCGAAAGTATAGGCGATAATTCTGTGGTGCAAGGTGTACTAGAGAAGATAAACAATGAGCATAAGATGACAGTTGCAGATGTAAGAAAGTGTAAAATTGATGGGAAAAATGTATATGTAGCATTTATGTGTACTGTAAACAACTGGGTTGTATGTGTTCAGGTGGATGAGTCGGATATGATGAAACCTGTAAATACAATAAGTATTTATTGTATAGTAATCGGAGGCTTGCTACTTATTATTTGTCTGCTAGTTGGATTTATTGTTACTATGATGATTACAAAACCAATCACAGAATTGACGAATGTAATTGACGATATTTCAGAACTGAAAATGTCAAATGATTTTCAGATTCATGAAACGAAGGATGAGATAGGGGCAATGATTAGTGCTGTGCGGCGAATGAAGGGAAAACTGTTCAGCATTGTAGGGGAACTGGATGGAATATCAAGTGTTTTGGTTGATGATTCAAATTCGTTGTATGATATTTCTGAGAAAGTATCAGATGCTTCATCCAATAATTCCAAGACAAACGAAATTCTTGCTACGAGTATGCTTCAGACAACGGAGGCGACGGATTCGGTAAATGAGAATATTCAGACGATTAATACTAGTATTTCAAATATAGCAGATGAAATTGTGGAGGGCACAAAACTTACAACAGAGATAATGAATAAAACTGTTGATATAAAAGAAAATACAAAAGATGCAAGTGAGAAAACTATTCAAATGTATGGAAATATTCGCAAACAATCAGAAGAGGCTATTGTTAAGGCGAAGGATGTGGAACAGATTAACACACTTGCAGTTCAGATTCAGGATATTGCGGATCAGACAAATCTGCTTTCGTTAAATGCATCAATAGAGGCGGCAAGAGCAGGAGAGGCAGGAAAAGGTTTTGCGGTTGTAGCAGATGAAATTTCAAAGCTTGCAGCCCAGACCACAGAATCCAGTGCCAATATCCTGGAAATAGCAAAGTATGTAAATGCTTCAGTTTCAGTTCTTACTGAGAATCTTGTGGAGGTACTTGAGTTTATGGAGAAAACTGTTATTGGAGATTATAATAGCTTCATTAATTCAAGTGATGAATATTCAAATGCTACGTCAGAGATTCAGAACTTTATGACTCATGCAAATCATGAGATTATGGGAATTAGGGATGAGATAGAAAATATAACAGAGTCTATAGCATCTATTACGAACAATATCAATGAATGTTCTTCAGGAGTAAGTAACATTTCACAGAAGACAAACAATGTTGTAGAGCTTACATCTGAAACATATCAGAGAACTATGAACTGTAAGGCTTCAGCGGAAAAATTGAAGGATATTACATCAAGATTTCAGTAATAAAAAAGACGGTATCGCAAGATACCGTCTTAAATATTTATGCCTTACGGCGAATTTTAGAAAAAATTAGAAATCTGTAAGAGTCGCTTTTCTCTTCTCAAGGAAAGCTCCCATTCCTTCTTTTTTATCGTTTGTGTCATTAACAACACCGAAAAGATTTGCTTCCATCTCAACAGCGTTTTTGATATCCATATCATATCCGTTGTTGATAGCTGCTTTGGCGATAGCGTTAGCATAACTTCCCTTAGAGATGATTTTAGCTGCCATAGCTTTTGCTGTTGACATAAGCTCTTCTGGTGCAACTACTTTATTTACAAGACCGATACGATAAGCTTCGTTTGCATCGATGTTGTCACATGTGAAAATCATCTCTTTAGCACGTCCCATTCCTACAAGACGAGCAAGTCTCTGAGTTCCACCGAATCCAGGAATGATTCCAAGTCCTGTCTCAGGCTGACCGAAGATGGCATTATCAGAAGCAATTCTGATATCACATGCCATAGCAATCTCACATCCTCCACCAAGTGCAAAACCGTTAACAGCTGCGATTGTAATCTGGCGCATGTTCATGAGCTTGAAGAATGGCTCAGAAGCTTTGATTCCGAAAGCTCTTGCTTCAGGTGCTGTGAAGTTAACCATCTCAGCAATGTCAGCTCCAGCAACGAAAGATTTGAATTCGTTTCCTTTCTTGTCTGGACCACCTGTTAAGATAACAACCTTAACATCGTCTCTAGCTTCAATTTCTGTTAATGCAACATTTAACTCGTCAAGAGTTTCGCTGTTTAATGCGTTGAGAGCAGCAGGTCTTGCGATTGCAAGAACAGCAATCTCATCAGCAACATCGAGTGTTAAATTTTTGAATTCACTCATCGTATAAATCCTCCTATTTTCCTATCAAAATGATAAAAAAATCGTATCACTTTGACAAAAAATTGTCAATATATGTTGGGGAAAGGATTTATAATATGAGCAAAGCTGACGCGCATTCCGCAGCAAGAACGCTGGAGCGTTCTTGAATTATAGAAAAAGAGGAAGCCGATGCATGTGGTGGCATCGGCTGTATATGAAAAAGATTAGTATGAGAATTTCATATTTGTTATCTATGATGTTAGTATACGGGGGAATTGTGAAATGGTTGTGTTTTGAAAATCACATTTCTGTAAACAAAATATGAACAAAGTGTGTAGTTCGAAAGTACCAGAAAAGAAAAACAAGTCGACATAATTAAAAAAAAGTGTATAATTAGAAAAGTGAACAAATACAAATGAACGAAAAGGGGATAATATGAAATTATTAAGTTTTGCAATTCCATGTTATAACTCAGAGGCATATATGGAGCATTGTATTGAATCTATTTTGCCAGGTGGAGAAGATGTTGAGATTATCATTGTTGATGATGGCTCAACAAAAGATCGTACAGCAGAAATAGCAGATGAATATGCCAAGAAATATCCATCAATTATAAAAGTTGTACATCAGGAAAATGGTGGACATGGAGAGGCTGTAAATACCGGGCTTAGAAATGCTACAGGTATTTATTTTAAAGTTGTTGACAGCGATGATTGGGTAGATGGTGAAGCATACAAAAAAGTACTTGAGCAACTGAAAAAATTTGAGGCAGAGGATTCTCAGATTGATATGATGTTGTCTAACTATGTATATGAGAAAGAAGGCGTAAAACACAAGAAGGTAATGCGTCAGAAAGGCTTTCCAAAGAACAGAGTGTTTAGCTGGGATGATGTAAAGCATGTTTATCTCGGACATTATATCTTGATGCATTCTGTTATTTACAGAACCCAGATGTTAAAGGAATGTCAGTTAGAGCTTCCAAAACATACATTTTATGTGGACAATATCTATGTATATAAACCAATGCCATATGTGAAGAAAATGTATTATCTGGATGTGGATTTTTACAGATACTTCATTGGAAGAGACGACCAGTCTGTAAACGAATCAGTAATGATAAGCAGAATTGATCAGCAGATTCGTGTGAATAAAATTATGCTTGATGATGTAAATCTTCGTAAGGTTAGAAGTAAAATGTGTAGAAAATACATGTTTAACTATCTTGAGATTATCACAACTGTTTCATCTATTATGCTTCTCATTTCCGGAACACCAGAAAATCTTGCAAAGAAAAAGGCGTTGTGGGAGTACATAAAGGCAAAAGATATTGGAATCTACAAGATGCTTAGAAGACGATTGCTTGGAGTTGCAATGAATCTACCAGGAAAGGTTGGAAGAAAGATTTCTATATTCTGTTACAAAGTTTCACAGAAGATAGTTGGATTTAACTAATTTATCTCAGTTGGGGAGACTCCCACTTCTATAAGTGGTGAGACGAAACATATTCGTTTCAGTGGAGGGTACAATCCCCCAACTGAGATAAAGCCTCTGGCGGATTGCAGGAATGCGCAAAGGAAGATGTCAGCAAAGCTGACGCGCATTCCGCAGCAAGAACGCTAGAACGTTCTTGAATACTTTTCCATAAAAAAATGTCCCACTTTTAAAAAAGTGGGACATTTTTGGTTCTATTTTTACAGATTATTTTCCAAGCTCAAGCATTGTATCAATACAAGCTTTAGCTTTTATTCTTGTATCTTCGTCAAGGATGATTTCTTCTCCGCCAACGCCCTTAACACAGTTATATACATCCATGAGAGTTGTAAGCTTCATATTGTGACATACACAGTCCTTTGAAAGTGGATAGAACTTCTTGTCAGGGCATTCAAACTGAAGGTGCTGTAAAATACTGTTTTCAGTTCCGATGATAAATTCTTTTGCATCACTATTTTTGGCATATGCCATAATACCTGTTGTACTTCCAGCATAGTCAGCTGCTTTTACCACCTCTGAAAGACATTCAGGATGAACAAGAAGCTTTGCTTTTGGATGAGCTTTTCTAGCTCTGTCTACATGAACTTTTGACATACGAAGGTGTGTAGGACAGCCGCCATGAACAAACTTAAATGTCTTCTCTGGAACCTGTTCTTCTACCCATGCACCAAGGTTGCAGTCTGGGATAAAAAGAATCTTATCGTTGTCAATATTTTTAACAATTTCTACTGCTGATGAAGATGTAACACATACATCACAAATTGTTTTTAACTCTGATGTTGTGTTGATATATGCAACAACAGTGTAATCAGGATTGTTTTCCTTGAGAGATGAAAGTAGCTCAAGGTCTAACTGCTCTGCCATAGGGCATCCTGCTTCGCTGTTTGATAAATATACTTTTTTCTCTGGCGAAAGAATCTTAACTGTCTCAGCCATGAAACGAACACCGCACATAAGTACATTTTTCTGGGGTGCAAGTGCAGCTTGTTTACTTAATCCATATGAATCACCTGTGTAATCTGCTATCTCAAGAATGTCATGTGACTGGTATGCATGAGCAAGAATACAGATGTCATTTTCTTTTTTTAAACGCAGAATCTCGTCCTGCAATTCTCTTGTTGAAATCATAATATACCTCAAATGTAATTTAGTAAGTTTCTTAGGAATTATAAAATGCCATAGAACTAATGTCAACAGAAAAGTCTACAGAAAAATTTTACAGGTGTCTTGTCAGTTGTAAAATTTAGTGTTATACTACCTTCATTCTATTTGGATAGTGTCAAATGACCTATGAAAAACTGAGTTGAAGAAAAAAGGCTCAGATGAACCTTGAAAACTGTAGATATTTTAGGTTGTGGCAGTTTTCCGCCACCCTTGACAGCACGAAAAA
>JBGVHH010000088.1:0-12127 GCA_045122195.1 Agathobacter sp. | reverse complement strand
GTCAGCTTTGCTGACATCTTCCTCTGCGCATTCCTGCAATCCGCCGGAGGCTTTTATCTCAGTTGGGGGATTGTACCCTCCACTGAGACTAATATGTTTCATCTCGCCACTTATAGAAGTGGGAGTCTCCCCAACTGAGATGAAAGGCTCCGTATGATTGGCATTGCTACACTACTCAATTTTTACATTCTATCTTCTTAATGGAAAATCCCGCATAGCTAGGCGCCCAAATTTTTTTTGCCACCTGCACCTTTACCTTCTCATCCTTTACTTTAATTTTATTTTTTATATAATATGTATTTCGCAAAAGAACATTGATATTAAGTCTTATCTCATCTCCTGTTGTCTCAATATCTTTTAAGATTACTCCTCCCTGATACCCCATATCTACCAAGTCTTTGAACTTTTCATGGATATGTGTTCCCTGAAAACAGGCAAGATTCTTCACATCATTTGAAAACAATATGATTTTCAAAAAAGAAATCAGTTGGGACTCAAAAAGCTTATACGAAAATGTTCTATCGATAGGTTTTATTCGCTTCTCGATTTTTCTTTCTGCCTTTTTTGAATCGCGTATCTCTCCGATTCCCTGTGCCGCTTTACGTATTACATATATCAAAAAAGGAATAGCAGCAATCACAATTCCCATAAATGCCCCTACCGGTATTAAAAACGGGGCAAGAATTATTGTAGCCATGTCATGTTTGACAATAAGGACATCCTGTCATCAATTCCTTAATCCTGCTATTGGCTCCACATGATGGACAACAATAATAATCATTTTCAACCAAGTCATTTTTCTCCGTGGTATCAGTGACAATTGCATAGATAGTCACTATATTTTCACTTGTATATATACAAACATCATCTTTCAGATATTTTTGAATTTTCTTTCCATCTGGCATACTGCAGTTTTAATGCATAAGAAAGATCATCTCCCGCAATATCCGGGGCTATCCCCGTACGAGCAAAACTTTGCATTTTAACCGCCATTCTTTCTTCAGGCATTTTTTTACTACCATCCCACAGTCTTGTTCCATTACTGGCTTTGTAACTCATTTTCTTTACCTCACTCTTCATACTATCTTTCTATCTTAACTCAATAGCAACATACTGCCTGAACACCCATCTCCTTGAATTTTTGTTAGTAATCTAACACCTATAGCTTCTCATGTCAACAATTTATCTAGCTATAGCAATATTTATTTATCTAGCTATAGCAATATTTAACATCTCATTTGCAATATTCATAGCATGATCACTAATTCGTTCGATGTTGCTGGTTATAGAGAATAGAGAGTTGAAAATCTGGCTACCTGATTTTGTTGTCTCAAAGGAAACCGCTAATGTAATATACTTGGATATTTCTTTATTGAGAAAATCTACATATTCTTCTCTTTGCTCAATAATCTCATATTTATCTTTATCCTTTTTTACAACAGCTTCGAATGCTTCCTGCACATTGCGTCTTGCCATATCCATCATGCGCACAAGCTCTCTTTTTATTCCTTCCATACAAACAACGGAAGAACCCAACTTTTCTGTATTGATACGCTTAATATCCAACAGATATCGAACCTGCATTCCTTCAGGTTTATCATCATCTTTTTCATCCTTTAAAATCAGCGTTGCCATTTTTCCAAGCCAGGTTCCAACTGGTAATAAAAGAAGTGTTGTTACGATATTAAACATAGTATGTAAATTCGCTATCTGCGCTGGTGCATTTCCGGGCGTCCATCCACCCACCATTGGAATCAATGGTGTGGTCAGACACAAAATCGTAAAAATCACTGTACCGAAAACATTGAACATTACATGAATCAGAGTTGTTCTTTTTGCATTTCTGCTTGTCCCAAATGAGGCCAGAAAAGCAGTCATACAGGTACCCCCACACACCTATTCGCTGTCAGCTTTTCTAGAATCACTTTCATTTTATTTCCAGCTGCAGCCTCAAGACCTGTACTCATCATTTGCATTCCATATAAGAATAAGGCTAAACCGCCAAGAACTCCCATAACGTATCTAAAGCTCATAAATTACACCCTTTCGACCTTTATCATGTTGGTATTTCCTGTGTTTCCGTCCATCAATCCACCTGTTAACACAACATTGTCTCCAGTCTTTAGGTCAAACACTTCCCTTGCTTTTTTCAAATCATTTTCAAACATCTCCTCCATTGAATCATATTTTTCACACAACACAGGTGTTACTCCCCAACACATGTTGAGTTTTCTCCAAGCCTTTTTAGATGTTGTCATTCCAATGATATCTACCGGACATCTAAATCTACTTACCATTCTTGCTGTATGCCCGGTTAAAGAATTTGCAACTATACATTTTGCATTCACATCAATTGCCATAGAACATGTGGAATGAGACACAGCATCCACATTATTTTGAATAGTAAATTCTGTTGTCTTAAATATTCTTTCATAGGAAATATTTTTTTCTGTAAATTCTATTGTTTCCACCATATTTTTTACTGATGCAACGGGATATTTACCAGCAGCAGTTTCCCCAGAAAGCATTACGGCTGAAGTTCCATCATAAACAGCATTCGCCACATCAGATACCTCTGCTCTTGTTGGCCTTGGATTATGAATCATAGATTCTAACATCTCCGTGGCTGTAATAACCCTTTTCCCAAGCAATCTGCACTTTCGAATCAGATATTTTTGTACAGAAGGGACTTCATTTGCAGGGATTTCCACACCCAAATCACCTCTTGCAATCATGATTCCATCTGCAATCTCGCAGATTTCATCGATGTTTTCCACACCGGCTCTATTTTCTATTTTTGCAATGATATCAATGTCACTTCCACCATTTTCATCCAGAAAAGCACGCATATCAGCTACATCCTGCTTTCCTGAGACAAATGAAGCCGCCACAAAATCTACATCGTTATTAATTCCAAATAAGATATCTTCTTTGTCCTGTTCACTTAGAAAATCGTTTTTCATCACCTTATTGGGAAAGTTCATGCTTTTTCGGTCTGATAGTTCTCCTCCTGACAAAACCTCACATTTTGCCCTCGTGTCATCAAGCTCTTTAACCCTGAAAATCACTAATCCGTTATTAACCAATATGGTATCCCCAACTTCAAGGTTTTCAAGAAGTTGCTTGTAATTGACAGATACTATCTTTTCATTTCCTATAACATCCTCAATTGTAAATGAAAATTCATCTCCATCACTTAGATTTATCTTTTTATTTTCAAAGGTTTTGATTCGATACTCCGGACCTTTGGTATCTAACATAATTGCAATTGGTTTTTTCGTTTTTTCTCTGACCGACTTAACTAATTCTATCTTCTTTTTATGGTCTTCCTGTGTCCCATGTGAAAAATTAATTCTGGCAACATCCATTCCTTCATCGCACATTTCACAAAGAGTTTTGATATCTTCACAGGCTGGACCAAGCGTACAAATCACCTTAGTTTTTCTCAATTTCTCATTC
This sequence comes from Agathobacter sp., assembly GCA_045122195.1. Taxonomy (GTDB): domain Bacteria; phylum Bacillota; class Clostridia; order Lachnospirales; family Lachnospiraceae; genus Roseburia. The sequence continues at coordinate 8,668 of JBGVHH010000088.1, read as the reverse complement.
CTCACATTCCTTTTTATTATTCTTTCTTCTTTTTGAAAAGAATATTCGTTATCTATCCTCCAGCTCCAAATTACCGGTGGTATTGTGTTTTGAACCATTTTTTCCTCCATTTCGTAGCACACCAAAATAAGCATACCTTTTTGTATGCTTCGTCATCTATATTTTGTTTACAATAAACTTATGGGGTAACTTAGATCCTTTTCTTTCCGTCAGAATTGTGAATATAATTTGTGATAAGTTGTTCCTGATTTCTAGATACTCTTTGTATCTTTTCAGAACTTGAATATGATTTTATTGTATTTGATAAATCGAAATTAAGACATAGAAAATTCAGGGCGCTTTTAACATCCCTTTTTGAATTTGAAAAACGATATGCTATTAGATCTGTACTCGTATGTCCTCTAACTCCAAGCATTTCTGCAGTACAAGGCTGTGTATCTGTAATAACCAAATCTTCAGCTACACTTTTTAAATTAGAAGTTTGAAAAGGAGTACACGCAAACACAGAATCTATTTTGAAATTTTCAAAATACATTCCTGTCAAAAGAAAAACAAACGCAACTATTAAACTAATCCGTTTTATGTTATTTCTATGCATGCGCTCCCTCCTTTTATTATTATCCTCTTATTATTCGAACCAACTGAATACCTGCAGTGGGAATAAATGCCAATAGGACAATCCATCCAATTTGAACCATCACTAATGATTCTACCATAAAAAGACCATGAAGCAATGGTACAAATAAAATTATTGCTAATAATAATATCCCTGTAACAAAGGCAGCAAGGCTCCACCAATTGCTCGAAATTCTTATCTTTATTATCGACGAATCACTTCTACAGGTAAAACCATGAAATAACCTTGCTAAAGTTAATGTGGCAAATGCCATGGTACTAGCTGCCACAGGGCTTACCTGCAATCCCTTAAAATATGCAATCTGAGTAACCAGCGCAATAAATAATCCATAGCCCGATAATCTTATCATAAACTGTTTTGTAAGAATTCCTTCTTTGGGATTTCTTGGCTTATTTTTTAGCAATTGCTTATCACATGGTTCCATTCCGATTGCTAATGCCGGTAAGGAATCCGTGAGCAAATTTATAAACAGCAAATGCACTGGTTCAAATGGTGTATCTAGTGCAAAAATCGAACAAAACAACACTACAAGAATTGCTGCCATATTTCCTGAAAGTAGAAAAAGAATTGCATTCATAATATTTCTATAGACATTTCGTCCGTTTAATACGGCTTTTAAAATTGTTGCAAAATTATCGTCTGCCAAAATCATTCCGGAGGCATCTTTAGAAACCTCTGTTCCTGTAATCCCCATTGCTACACCAATGTCTGCTTTTTTCAAAGCAGGAGCATCATTGACGCCATCTCCAGTCATTGCAACAATACTTCCTTTTCTCTGCCATGCATCTACAATTCGTATTTTATTCTCCGGTGATACTCTTGCATAAACGGAAATTTTATCAAGCATCTCATCTAATTTTCCGTCAGGCATTTTGTCTAACTCCTGTCCGGTTACAGCCATATCACCTTGTTTATATATTCCAATCTGTTTTGCTATAGCTGTTGCCGTTACTTTATGGTCACCGGTAATCATTATCGGTTTGATTCCTGCACTTATGGCATTTGCAACTGCTTCTTTAGATTCTTCTCTCGGTGGGTCAATCATGGATACCAATCCGATAAAGGTATATCCACATTCCCTGTCAATGGACAAGACTTCATCTTCTTCACACTCTCTGCATGCAAATGCCAATACCCTTAGTCCGTTCTCTGAAAATGCCTTATTTTGCTTAAGAATACGCTCTCTGTCATCTTGTGTAATTGGTCTAATTCCCGCACTTGTAGCAATATTCTCAACTCTATCTAATAAAACATCCACAGCGCCTTTTGTAAATATCGTTGGAATTCCATGTACCAGATACTTGGTGCTCATTAGTTTTCTATCTGAATCGAATGGTATTTCTTCAATTCGAGGCATCATACTTCTAATGTCCTCTTCTGTTATGCCAGCAGCACTAAGCCCTGATTTTCTTGCCATGTTTAACAGACATGATTCTGTCGGATCTCCTATATCTTTTCCATCAGTTATTGTGGAATCGTTATTTAAAATTGCTATATATAAAAAATATCGATGAAGCCTTTCTGTTATATCCATCTCTTCCGGCAACATACACCTTCCATCTATATAAACTTCTTTTACAGTCATCTTGTTTTGGGTTAGTGTACCGGTTTTGTCGGAACATATAACGGATACGCATCCTAAACTTTCAACTGCTTTCAAATCCTTGATAATTGCATGATCAGCTGCCATCTTTCTTGTTCCAATGGCCTGCACAATTGTAACAATGGAACTAAGAGCTTCTGGAATTGCGGCAACCGCTAAAGCAACTGCAAACATAAGAGAATCTAACACTGGTTCCCCTTGTACAATTCTAAGCCCAAACACGATTGCACTAATTATCATTATAACAATTGCAAGCTTTTTACTAAACTCATCAAGACTAGTCTGCAAAGGTGTTTTTTTATCCTTTGTCTGATTCATAAGCGTTGCAATTTTTCCCATTTCTGTATTCATTCCTGTGGCAGTTACTAATACCTCAGCTCTGCCATACGTAACCAGTCCTCCAGAAAAAACCATGTTACATCTATCTCCAAGTGCAGCTTCCTGTACAATCATTTCATCCTTCTTTTCAACATTCGTTGATTCTCCGGTCAGAGAGCTTTCATTTACCTGCAAGGAGTAGCTTTCGATAATCCTTCCATCTGCGGCAATCATATCACCAGCTTCTAATAATAAAACATCTCCTGGTACGATTTCCTTTGACGCTACTTCCTTTTTTATTCCATCCCGTAAAACTTTTGCCTTCGGTGCAGACATCTGTTTCAGGGAATCTAGGGATTTCTCCGCCTTGACATACTGAATGGTTCCAAGTATCGCATTTAGTATGATTACTGTAAAAATCACAATTGTACTTTCTACATTTCCTGAAAGCATAGAAATTATTGCTGCTATTATCAAGATAAAAACCAGTAAATCTGCAAACTGTTCCAGAAAAACCCTGAATACACTTTTCTTTCCCTTTTCTTCTAATACATTTTCTCCACATTTCTGTCGCAATTCTTTTACTTTTTCTTCTGTAAGACCTTTGGAACTACCATAACTTTCAAATAGTTCCCGTTTGGTTTGTCGATAAACTTCTTTCATGCATTTACTCCTTTTCTATCATTATGATGTTATTTTGTACACAAAAGAAAAAGACCTTTTGTGCACAATAAATGTACACAAAAAGTCTTGTTTAACAACTGTTACCTAGCCTCCGGTCTCTAAAGACGTCCTGACGAAAACTAAGACATGTATTACATGCAACTACTCCCTTTTTGCGAGAACAGTTGTATCGTATCATATCCGTTTTTCTTATTCAATGTTAAAATCCATATTTTTTCAGGTCAACTTTCCCATTCACGACTTCAATTCCATCTGCCTCTAGAAGTTTTGCCTGCGCATCAGCGCCTCCAAAAGCAAACTCTCCTGCCAACTCCCCCTTGGAATTTACAACTCTGTAGCAGGGAATGTTGTCTGGATCAGGATTTTTATGCAAAGCGTTTCCAACGGCTCTTGCCATTTTTTTATTCCCAGCAAGCTCAGCAACACGTCCATAAGTAGCCACCTTCCCCTGGGGAATCAGCTTTACTGCCTCATATATTTTTTTACTTGGGCTATATGTCACCAAATCATAGCTCTCCGCAATCATTCTCTTCACATCTTCATCTAGAATTGACCCGTCAAGTATAATCGTGTTCCAATTCTCCTTGTTCTGATGCCAGCCCGGAATCACCGCATCGTAAACATTTCGCCAAAAGTCTCTCCATTCTGGGGACACTTTCACATTCAGATTTATTAATCCATCTCTTTCATAAGTCCAAAGAAAAGCTTTCTTGCTGCCGTAAACTCTCACAAGCTGCCAATTTGGATCATGAAATGGAGCATCCTGATATGTTTTTGGTAATGATAAGCCATAAGCTAAGGCTTCTTCTCTAGTATTCATACACGTTCTCTTTTATTGTTCCTCCAATATTTCCCACTGCTTCTTTTTACTAAATCCAGCAAGCACAAGTTGATATGATTTATCCAATAAGTCTTTAAGTAAATTATCCGGCACTTCACCATCTGGGTTTATTGAATTCCAATGGGTTCTATTCATATAATATCCAGGAATTATATCCTTGTACTGCTGGCGCAAAAAATCCCCTTCCGCAGGTTCAAGTTTAAGAGTAATGTAATATGGCTCATCATTATCTCCCAGACAGACTGCTGCAAACATTTTACCACCTATTTGATAACGAATCCAGTTCCAATCCATCTGGATATCTTTTGTTACTCCTGCCTTACTAAGTAAATATTCGTCAATCCATGTATACCTCATAAATTATTTCTCCTATTAACTCTATGTACTAATTTTAATTATATTTATATAGAGTCTTGTCTTCAATTGTTTTATCATTCTTTATAAATCAGTATATTTATTTTCTACTTCCGTATCACAAGCATTTTATTTTTCTTAAATTGATAATTTGTCTCTTTCAGCTCTACATCATATTTCTTTTTGAATTCGTCAATCACATCTGAAATCATATCTGCCTGATTAGCATCAAGATCAACAACAGGAAATATTCTCACCTCTTTGCAAACTCTCATCATTTCTTCAATTGCTTTTACATGAAAGTCAAACCCTAACTGTGTATATAGCAAAAGAAAATGTGAACTTAAGCCAATATCATAATAATTTTCTTCTACCGGTAAACAATTTGGAAGTTCGTGATATCTATATCGTCCTTCTGATAGACCAGTCTCAAAATCATTCAAAAACACATTCATAGCATCCATACGAATTTGTTCTAACTGTTGTAAATCACGAATTTTTGTCCATATGTAGTTATCCATATTCTCAGACATTTGTTGCATTACAATTCCACGAACGTCCTCGATTCGTTTCTCCAACTCTTCTTTGCTAAACTGATAAATAGGGTCATACGAAGTAATATCACATCCTAGAATTTATTCAAAATCTCGCACCACTGGCACGAGATTTACTCATAGCCAAGTAAATAGCATATAATCGCCTGCTGTACTTCTATCAAAGATTTCTTAAACTCATATCCCACAAAGTATTTACTATCAATAGCATCTGCTGACACTTCCTGGCCCCTAAAGAATGGAGGGCACGGATTTAAGCAAGCATCTGCATTCACATATCTAAGACGATCTAATGTGATTTGATATCCTTCAAAGTCATCCTTCGCTGCTGATGGAATTGAATCTGTGCAAATAATATCTTTGCCAACAACAGCTTTGTCAATTTCATAGCAGACACTGGCTCCGTCAATTTCATATCCTCTAGGACAACACTGTGTAAAATTAAATCCCACTAATTCCGCTGCCTCTTTCCAGGTATTTCCAATATTCCCTTTAGCGCCCATGAAAAGGACTTCTTTTTCTGTATAATCCTTATATCTTTTGGAAAGAGAATACAAATCTGCTAATATCTCGCATGGATGATTTACTGCTGTCATGGCATTAATAATTGGAATTTTTGAATGCTTTGCCATATACTCTATCAACGACAAATCCTTGTGACGGACAATAACCATATCCGCCCAGTTTTCAAGATATCCTATCACATCCTTAATATCTTCTTTTTTATCAAGTGCTTCCGGTGGAAACAAAATTGTATCTCCACCTAACATTTTTATCCCCTTTTCAAAAGAAACCCTCGTTCTAATGCTGCTTTCCGGGAAAAATAATACAATCATTTTCCCCTTCAGCCAATCACATTCTCCCTTATCTGCTTTTAACTTATCCGCCAATTCAAATATTTGAATAATTTCCTGCTTTGAAAAATCGTTTAAATGCAAAAAATGTTTCATTGTCCTCCCTCCCATTCTTTTTGATTGTTTTTACTTTCTTTTCCACACTCTTTAAATTCTCTTTGCTATTTCAATAGCAATATACAATTTATCCATATTATGGTTTGCATCCACAAGTCCTGAAACATCGTAGACCGGCTGATCAAGTACATCACCTGTCACGAGAAAATCATATAAATCCCATCCATAAAAGTCACATACTGCCTGAACCCCCGCAAGTTCCATTTCTACAGCTATACATCCCTCATCTTTTCTTGCTTCAAGCTTGGCTTTTGTTTCTCTGTAAATTGCATCAGTTGTCCAAACCTTCCCTTCCACACTTGGAAGCTTCAATTCATCGAAGATTTCTTTCACTATTTTTGCATTCTTAATCTCTATGTAATCTGCTGGTGCAACGTAATTATAACTCATTCCCTCCTCACGATAAGTTTCCGTTGGAACAACAAACTTTCCAGTAGTTATATCACTGTCGAGAGCACCTGCTGAACCAAACATGATAAATTGGCTAGCACCTGTAAGCCAATTTACATCTATCACATCACTTCCTGCTAATGCCGAGCCAATATGGCTTAAATATCCTGCAATTTTCATTCCTGCGATTTCAAAAATATATACTGTTTTTTTCCCATTACAACATCGTATTTCTCCTACTTTCTCATATGAATAAGTTGCAAGCATATATTCAAATATAACCTCTGAAAAAATAATAATACACTTGTCACATATATGCTTTTGCTCACCATAAAAACCTTTTGGGCCAAACAAGACCTCTGTTTTATCAAATGCGTCTGTTATCATTTAAATCAACACCTCCTTAGATTTGTCCAACCTATAATCAACCAATGTCATCTTTTCATTTACCTCTATATCCTCGCCAACTCTAACAAAGCCGCATTTTTCGTATAAATGACAATTGCCTGTTTCCTGCTTAATCGTATATAAACGCCATTCTATTGTATTCGGATAAATGTCAAATAATTGTTCTATCACCGTGCTCGCAATCCCTTTATTTTGAAATTTGGGAATTACGAAAATAGGAGATATCCAATTAACATTTTCATATACCTTTTTACCTTGATACCATCTGACTCTCACACCTCCAACTTTTTCTCCGTGAAACACAATGAAGTAGAAATCTAATTTATCCTCAATAATCTTCTCTGTTACTCTTTTCAGGCTTTCTTTTGCCGGACTTGTGTCATCATCTTGATATTTTTCATATAATGGCATAAACGCTTCTACCTGTAGTCTATACAAACATTCTGCTTCCCCTTCTGTTACCAATTTCAATTCAATTAAATCACTCATTCCATGCACCTCTTCCACGCAGAGACGAGATACGCTCTACGAATCTCGCTCTAATTAGCGGTCGTCAAATGGTCACTCGTGCAAGCACGATAATCATTTTCCTCGCCACCATAACAAAAAATCGCACCAAACATTCATTGTCCAGTGCGATAATTCCAATTTACGATGCAATATATATTAACACATCACTTACATTCTGGTTTTATGCACTAGACTAATAGACCTACCGGCTATAAGTCAATGCATTAACCTTGCAAAGCTTATAACGCAGTATGCCTATAATACATGTACATATAACGTCTTGAATGTAAGTTCTGATTCATTTGTCTGCTCTCCTTATATTTTTTGTTACTCTATCACTTATAGTTACTCATGTCAACGATTTATTCATGAAATGATTTTGTCTACAAGCCAGATATATCTAAATCTACAATTAGATGATCTATTTGGGGCTCCTTTAACAGATAGCTCATATATATTGGAAGATATATGACTTCTCCTTCTTTTTCCACATTAAACGTAGAAAATACATATGCTCTCTCAAGGTGATAATCAGTAATACTCATATAATTATCCAATGCCTTGTGTTTCTTGTATGCCTTGCCCGACTTAACCTCTATAGGAACGACCTTTCCCCCCATTTCAATTAAAAAGTCTAATTCTCCCACATTTTTCCTTTTGCAGAAGTAAGGCTCAAATCCATTGGCTAATAATTGTTGTGCAACAGCATTCTCAAAATGAGCACCGTTGTTTACTTCTCCGTTTTTACTAATCAGCTGTATTTTTGTTTCTGCTGGATAAGCACTTGTAAGCAATCCAATGTCACTTGAAAAAAGTCTAAATACGTTACTACTCTTGCTTGCTAAAAGTGGAATCACTGGCGAATCCACATTGTAAACTGGTATTACAACACCTGCATCCTTTAACCATAAAAAGCTATTTTCATATCTATCAAATTTAAGTTCCTTATCAAGCATTGTGAAAACAAACTTTTTATTTTGCTTGTTTAATTCTGCAGGAACTATCTCGTATATTGATTTTAGCTTAAGCTTTTTATTCTCATGCTCGTATTGTGAGAAGTCTTCCTTATATAGTTCCACTATATCCTGCTGAATCTTATCAACCTCACGGATATCCTTTGTCTCAATATACTTTTTAACAGCATCTGGCATTCCACCAACAATAAGATATACAAAAAATAGGGACAACAATTTCTGATGAATAAAATCATCTACTGGCTGAACTGTTTCAAATTTATCCTTCAGCATATCTAACGTTTTTTTTGAAACACCATTTGCCACCATAAACTCTTCAAAATCCATTGGATACATTTTTATGATTGATAAATATCCGACTGGTGCTGATGAAATTCCTTTAAGTTCTACTCCAAGCAAAGAGCCGCTCATTGCATATCTAAAG